>NZ_JBEGGO010000001.1:0-791523 GCF_052112345.1 Pseudomonas sp. SAS7
GGTGAGCAGACCATCCTCGATTACCTGATCCAGCCGCTGAACCGGGCCAAGGAGGCACTGGTTTCAAGTCATGCAAAGTACCTGTAGGAGCAGCCTTGTGCTGCGAAGAGGCCATAGCTGGCGAAGATGATCTTTTGCCTTGCCGGCCTCTTCGCAGCACAAGGCTGCTCCAGGGCACCGCGCATGCGCTCAGGACGCCGCCGAGGCCTCTTCAGCGTCCTGCTCACGGCTGGCATAACGCTGCGCCAGCACCGCGCAGACCATCAGCTGGATCTGGTGGAACAGCATCAGCGGCAGGATCATCGCGCCAATACCACTGCCCACGAACAACACCTGGGCCATGGGCACACCCGTAGCCAGGCTTTTCTTGGAGCCGGCAAACAGGATGGTGATGCGGTCCTCCAGGTCGAAGCCCAATGCCTTGCCAAGCACACGGGTGCCAAACAGCACCACCGCCAGCAGAATCCCGCACACGGCGAACAACCCGGCCAGGTGCTGCGGCGATACCGTGTGCCACAACCCCGTGACCACGGCTTCGCTGAAGGCGGTGTATACCACCAGCAGGATCGAGCCCTGGTCCACCACCTTGAGCCAGCGCGCATTGCGCTTGACCCAGGCGCCGATCCAGCGCCGCGCAATCTGCCCGGCAACGAACGGCACCAGTAGTTGCAGAGTGATCTTCAGCACGGCATCCAGGCCAGAACCGGTGTCACCACTGGCGCCCAGTAACATCATCACCAGCAAGGGGGTCAGGAAGATGCCCAGCAGGCTGGACGCCGCCGCGCTGCAAATGGCTGCAGGCACGTTACCGCGGGCCAGCGAGGTGAAGGCGATGGCCGACTGCACCGTGGCCGGCAAGGCGCACAGGTAGAGCACGCCCAGGTACAACTCGTTACCCACCAGCGGCACGAACAGCGGCTTGAACGCTAGGCCAAGCAGCGGGAACATCACGAACGTGCAAGAGAACACCAGCAGGTGCAGGCGCCAGTGCCCGGCACCGGCAATGATCGCCTCGCGCGACAGCTTGGCGCCATGCAGGAAGAACAGCAGGCCGATGGCCAGGTTGGTCAGCCAGCCGAAATACACCGCACCATCGCCCGAGCAAGGCAGCACGGTGGCGATCAGAACCACCCCGAGCAAAGCCAGGGTGAAATTATCGAATAACATGCGCAAATACTTCATCACAGTGTCCGTCTTGTCATTGTGCAAGGGCAGACGATAAGGTCTACGGCTTTTCGGCGCTAACGCCGGAACCCCCATCGGTATCGCTCAACGGACACGTTCCGCACAAGGACCCGCTCATGCCCCTCTCCCGCCCGGCCGCCCTAGCGGCTGTCATCGCACTGGCTCTGGGCCACACCGGCGCCCAGGCCAACGACCAATTACAGGCCAAGGTCGACCAGATCATCCGCCCGTTGATGCAGGAGCAAGGTATCAGCGGGATGGCCGTGGCGATCTACGCCCGCGACCACGCGCACTATTTCAGCTATGGCGTGGCCAGCAAGGCCGACAAGGTGCCCGTCAGCCGAGACACGCTGTTCGAGATCGGTTCGCTGAGCAAGACCTACACCGCCACCCTGGTCGCGCTGGCCAGCGCCGAGGGCAAGCTGGAGCTTGAAGCCCCGGCCAAGCGGTATCATCCTGCACTTGCCGGGGCTCCCCTAGGCGACGCGACGGTGCTGGAACTGGGCGCCTACAGTGCCGACTGCCTGCCCTTGCAGTTCCCCGATGCGGTGCAGACACCGCAGCAGGTCGTCGATTTCTTCCGCCATTGGCAACCCCGTGCCAAACCCGGCACCCAGCGCTGCTATTCGAACCCCAGCCTTGGGCTGTTCGGTGACCTGGCCGCCCGCGCGCAGCAGCAACCGTTTTCTACCCTGATGACCGAGGGCCTGCTGGCGAAAATGGGCCTGAAAAACACCTACCTGCAAGTCCCGGCCAGTGCTCAGGGCCTTTATGCCCAAGGTTACGACGCCGCCGACAAACCGGTGCGCGTCGGCCCCGGCCCGTACGCCGACGAGGCCTACGGCATCAAGACCAGCGCCAGCGACCTGCTGCAGTACGTGCGGCTGCACATGCAGCCGCAGGGCCTGCCACCGGCACTTGCAAAAGCAACCGCCATTACCCAGCAGGGCTACTTCCAGGTCGCCAGCATGACCCAGGGCCTGGGCTGGGAGCGTTATCCCTACCCAGTCACGCTGGGCACCCTGGTAGATGGCAACAGCGCGCGGCTGATCCGTGAACCGCAAGCAACCAAGCGCTTGCAACCGGCCCTGCCGCCGCTGCCAGCGGCCTGGTACAACAAGACCGGTGCAACCAACGGTTTCGGTGCATACGCCGCATTTGTGCCCAGTGAAAAGCTGGCAGTGGTGTTGCTGGCGAATCGCAATTACCCGAACGAAGAGCGGGTTCGTGCAGCCTTCGAGATACTGTCCGGGCTGTAGTGCGAGCAGCGATTGTTGAACAAAACGACAGAAATGTAGTGCTTAAAAATATTCACTACAAAATCATTGACGCCGCTCATCGCCCTTGTGCATGATGAAGCCGTCTCCCTGATCGGGAGCGGTGGCAAGGGTGTTCCAGACGGCTTGCGCGGTAACGCAGGCCGTCCGTGGAGAGGGAACTGTCCAAAAGGCAGCGTGAGAAAGCCCCTGTTGCGATGCTGCTGTAGCAGCGTTGGTAGTGCGCTACACCGTGGTAGCGCCAACTGTGAAAATCACCTACGAATGGGTAATGGGGGCTTTATGATGAACTTGAACAATAATCCAACTATCGATCAACTGGCGCAGCTGTTCGCCGTACGCAAGGACAGCCTTGACGACCATTTGCTGTGGGTCACCCAAACCGGTGAGGTGCGGCTCGACCGCCTGCCACCGAACACTATTGAAGATGAATTTGAAGAGCACCTGCCCAGCATGTGTGCCCGCTTCAAGGTCTACCGCCGTGGCCAGGGCTACGTCGGCAAGAAGGCCGCCGCCGACACCGAGTTCGTTGGCCGCGTCCTGCAGACCCTGCAACAAGAATGGCCCGCCGCCCGTGAGCGGCAGGCAGTCAAGGTGATCGAACCGCTCAACTGAGGGTTCTCACCCTTAACCAAGCCCGGCCCGCATAGGCCGGGCTTTTTCATGCCTGGCGCCGCTGGCGGCGGCTTTGCGGCAATGGCAAGGCCCCGGTAGCCATCGCACGGGCACGGTCGACGCCCCACACCAGAGCGCGGGTCATGGTCTCCCCTGGCCGCGCTGGGTAGTACTCCTCCAGCAATGCCCGCCCATCCCCGGCATACAACCCTAGAAACAGCTGGGTCGCCCCCAAACGTGACAAGCGCACCTGCACATCCAGCGTGGTGCCGTCACTGAGGACTTCGTCGTGGCTGCGGCTGTGCAAATGGGCGTCGGCCCACTGCCAATAAGTCTCTTCCCTGACTCGCATGAGCATTCAATCCTCCGTCGCTGGAATGCCACGACAGAAAACCACAACCACTGCCAGCCGGCGAGCGCTACCCCGCATTGCCATGAGGCGGATCAACAAAGCGCAATAAAAACCCCGCCATTGGGCGGGGTTATGTACTGGGGCGGGATCACTTCTTCAGCGGAACCCGCGGCATGAAGCGGCCTTTTTTACTGCGCTGCAGGTGTGCAGGCTGGAGCTGTTCGGAATCATCCAGCGTCATGTGGGCGAACCCCAGGCGGAAGGCCGCCTGGCCGCAACGCACTTGGCTGTTGATGGGGAACGCATCGTTCAGGTCTTCGAAAAAGGATTCGCTCATGCCCTGTCTCCCTCCAGTGGCAGTCGCGCCGGCAACCAGAAGAGTCGCCCAGAAAACGCGGCCTGTGAAAAGGAGACTAGCTGGTCATTTGCGGACCGCCCGGACAAGAGCCTTGCAGCCGACCAGTGGCAGACCGCTCTACTTCAGGCGCACCGCGGTGCCGGTGGCAAATACCACCACCATGCCACCCTGCACCGACGGCATGCTGATCTCGAAATCCACACCCACTACCGCGTCGGCGCGCAACTGAAGTGCCCGCGCCTTGAGTTCTTCGGTGGCCTGCTCGCGTGCTTCACGCAGGGCGCTCTCCAAGGTTTGCGAGCGGCCGCCGAAAAAGTCGCGAAAACGCGCAAAGAAATCGCGTACGAAGTTGATGCCCTGCACCGATTCGGAGCTGACCACGCCCAGGTATTCGGCAATCGGGCGCCCTTCTAGCTGGCTGGTGGTGGAAATGATCATGAAAGCGCTCCGTTGGCCTGGATAAAGAGAGCGATTCTAACAGAGCGCCGAGCAGCCTATTTGCGCGGTTTACGCGCTGACTGCCCGCAACCTTTGCCCAATACGCGCGCCGAACACGTTCACCAGCAACCCCGCCATCACCAGCAAGGCGCCCCAGCCCTGGATGGCGGTCAGGCGTTCGCCCAGCAACAGCGCCGACGAACTCAAGCCAATCACCGGTACCAGCAGCGAGAACGGTGCCACCTTGCCGGCCGGGTGGCGCGACAGCAGCTTGCTCCACAGGCTGTAGCCGAGCATGGTGGCGACAAAGGCCAGGTACACCAGGGCAAGCACCGAGCTCCAGCTGATGTTGGCCAGGGCATGGCCAATGCGCTCCGGCCCTTCCAGCCACCAGGACAACGCCAGGAACGGCAGTGGCGGTATCAGCCCGCCCCAGATCACCAACGCCACCAGGTCAACCGAGCCAAAACGCCGCGTGATGATGTTGCCCATGCCCCACATGGCACCTGCGCACAAGGTCAGCACCAGCGCCAGCAGGGGCACATGGCCGCCATCTTCGCTGCCAATCAACGCCAGGCCGCTGGCCGCTACCAGCAACCCCAGCACACTGGCCAGGCGCAGCCGTTCACCGAGGAACAGTGCAGCGAACCCCAGCGTGAAGAACGCCTGCGACTGCAGGATCAGCGAGGCCAGCCCAGGCGGCATGCCGCTGTACATGGCCTGGAACAGGAAGGCGAACTGCCCCAGCGAAATTGTCGCGCCATAGGCAATCAACCAGCGCCAGGGCAGTTTCGGCCGCTTGACCAGCAAGATTGCCGGAAACGCCACCAACAAGAAGCGCAGCGCCCCCAGCAACATCGGCGGCAAGCCATCGAGGCCTACCTTGATGACCACGAAGTTGACTCCCCAGGCGACGATCACCACCAGGGCGATGAGCAGGTCCTTGAGCGGCATTGCGACTTCCTTCTACAGGCTTTTTGGACATATTTCGTTACAGCATAAGGCTATTCCTCAAAAGCGGACCAGCACAGTTATGCCCCAGGGTTGCACAACAGTGACTGTTACTGACCTCCAGTACGGGCTCAACTACAGGAGAACATATGTACTCCCCCTGTATACACGAAGTGCCCTTTAGTTACTTGCTCGCCCAGGCATTGAAGCGTTGCTCCAGCTCTTCGCCATGGTCGACCCAGAATTCCACATTCATCGCCAGCGCCCCTTGCAGGTTCTGCGGCGAAGTGGGTACCCAGCTGGCCAAGGCCGGGTCCAGCCTGGCAGCTGCCTGGGTGTTGGTCGGCCCATAAGGAATCTGCTGCACATACCGTACCTGGGTATCCGGCTGGTTGGCATAGGCGATCAGCCGCTTGGCCTGGTCGACATGCCGCGAGCCTTTGATGATGGCCCAGTAGTCCATGCCATACAGGCTTCCAGGCCATACCACGGCCAGCGGGCTACCTTGTTGCGCCGCCACGGCGATGCGCCCGCTGTAGGTCGAAGTCATTACCACATCACCTGCCGCCAGCCACTGCGCAGGCTGGGCGCCGGCGTCCCACCACTGGATATAGGGCTTGAGTTCGCTGAGCTTGGCGAACGCACGTTCAACCCCGGCCGGCGTCGACAGCACCTTGTAGACGTCCTCCACCTTCACCCCATCGGCCAGCAGCGCGAACTCCAGGTTGTACACCGCACGCTTGCGCAAGCCGCGCTTGCCCGGGTACTTGTTCACGTCCCAGAAGTCGGCCCACGAGGCCGGTGCCTCAGCCAGCTTGTTGCGGTCGTAGGCGATGGCCACGCTCCACACCAGCGCAGCCGAACCGCAGTCCTGAGCTGCGTCGGGGATCAGCTCGGCGCCATGGCCCAGGCGCTGCCAGTCAAGGTGCTCGTAGACCCCCTCTTCACAGCCGCGCATCAAATCCGGCCCCTCGATCTGCACCACGTCCCAATCGACGTTGCCGGTGTCGGCCATCACCTGGATCCGCGCCATCTCGCCGTTGTATTCGCTCTGGATCAGCTTGCTGCCATCCTGGGCACTGAAGGGCTTGAAGATGGCCTCGTCCTGGGCCTTCTGGCCGGCGCCTCCATAGCCCACCACGACCATCTGCGGCGCGGCGTGCGCGCTGCCCAGGCCAAGGGCAAACAACGTTGCGCAAAGACCAGGAACACGGGGTATTACCTGCATCGTAGCTTCCTCCTGCCGGTGCCCCAAGGGCCCGTTTTCTTGTTGTTGTGAGGTCACACCCTCGCGGTGAGGGTGATCAAAACCTAGTCGCGCGCCAGTAAAAAAACAAGTTGATTTTTTACTGGAGCTACACTTTCATAAACAAAATAAGAACAACACCGCACCGGAGCCGCCTGTATGCAAACCGCCTTCCCTCACTTGTTCGAAGCTTTGCAAATCCGCGGCAAACGCTTGAAGAACCGCATCATGTCCACCGGCCACGACACCTGCCTGCCCACCGACAACTTGGTCAACGACAAGCTGATCGCCTACCAGCGCGACCGCGCAGCCGGTGGCGTCGGCCTGATCGTGCTGCAGGTCGCGGGGGTGCATGACAGCGCCCGCTATACCTCGCATGTGCTGATGGCCACCGACGATGCCTGCATCGACGGCTACCGGCAGCTTGCCGAGGCCTGCCATGCACACGGCACCGTGGTGCTGTCGCAACTGTTTCACCCCGGGCGGGAGATCATGGAGTCGGCGGACGGCCTGCTAGCGGTTGCCTACTCCGCGTCGTCGGTGCCCAACGAACGCTTCCGGGTGATGCCACGTGCACTGGACCAACCGATGATCGACGACATTGTCCAGGGCTACGCCAGTGCGGCCCGGCGCTTGCACCAGGCCGGGCTGGATGGCGTCGAGGTGGTGGCCAGCCATGGCTATCTGCCCGCGCAGTTCCTCAATCCGCGGGTGAACCTGCGCAGCGACGGCTACAACGGCAGCCTGGAACAGCGCCTGAGGTTCCTGCGTGAAGTGCTGGCCGCCGTGCGCGCCGCCACCGACGAGCAATTCATCATCGGCCTGCGCATAAGCGCCGACGAGCGCGACAGCCAAGGGCTGAGCGAGGATGAGTCGCTGGCCGCTGCGGTTGCCCTGCAGGGCCAGCTCGACTACCTGCACATCGTCGCTGGCACTTCGGCGTCCCTGGGCGGCGCCGTGCACATCGTCCCGCCCATGGCCATCGAGCCGGCCTACCTGGCCCGAGAGGCGGGAACCTTCAAGCAGCAACTGGACATTCCGTTGTTCGTCACCGGGCGCATCAACCAGCCCCAGGAAGCCGAACTGATCCTGGCCCGCGGCCAGGCCGATGTCTGCGGCATGACCCGTGCACTGATCTGCGACCCGCTGATGCCGAACAAGACCGAACGCGGCCAGGTCGAAGATGTACGCGCCTGTATCGCCTGCAACCAGGCCTGCATCGGCCACTTCCATCGTGGCTTGGCCATTTCCTGCATCCAGCGGCCAGAAACCGGCCGAGAATTGCAATATGGGCAGCTGACGCCCACCACCAAGCCCAAACGAATCCTCATCGCTGGTGGCGGGCCCGCCGGCATGAAGGCCGCCGCCGTGGCCGCCGCCCGTGGGCACCAGGTAACGCTGTACGAGGCCGGCCCGCAGCTCGGTGGCCAGGTGCTGCTGGCCCAATTGCTACCGCGGCGCAGCGAGTTCGGCGGCGCCAGCACCAACCTGCAACGGGAAATGGCCCTGGCCGGCGTGGAAGTCGTGCGCAACACCCGGGTGGACCGCGCCCTGGTCGAGCGCGAGCGCCCCGACCTGGTCATTGCCGCTACCGGCGCTACCCCCTATTGGCCGGCGTTCGAGCGCAGCGGCGAGCTGCAGGTGGTGGACGCCTGGCAAGTACTGCGCAACGAAGTGAAGCTGGGGCGTTCGGTGCTGGTGATCGACTGGCGCTGCGACTGGATCGGCCCTGGCATCGCCGAACGCCTGGTGCGCGAGGGGCACCAGGTGCAGTTGGCAGTCAACGGTACCCACTGCGGTGAAAACCTGCCGCTGTACGTGCGTGATCAGCTGGCCGGCGAGCTGCATCGCCTGGGCATCCCCATCACCCCTTATGCGCGCCTGTATGGCAGCGACGACAACACGGTGTACCTGCAACATACCGCCAGCGGCGAGCCGATGATCTTCGAGGGCATCGACACCTTGGTGCTGTGCATGGGCCATCAGCCGGAAGACAGCCTGGCCAGCGAGCTGGCCGGCCTGGTAGAAGTGCGGCGCGTTGGCGACTGCCTCGCACCACGCACCGCCGAAGAAGCGATTCACGACGGCTTGACGGTTGCCTGGTCGCTCTGAGGCTGTACATACTGCGGCTTTTGCGATGGACCGACGTGCATGAGCCAACTCCCCCAGCCCCCCGCCAGCGAAGCCGGGGGCGCCGCGCCGCAGTTCCTGGGCACCCGCATCCGCGGCCTGCGCAAGCGCCGCGGCATGACCCTGGCGGAGCTGGCCGCGCACAGTGAACTGACCGCCGGCTACATCAGCCAACTGGAGCGCAACCTCTCCTACCCGTCGATCCCGGCGCTGTTCAACATCGCCCGCAGCCTGGGTGTGACCATCCAGTGGTTCTTCGCCAGCGAAGCCATCACTGCACCGGAGGACCAGGGCTATGTGGTGCGGCGCAACAGCCGCCTGAGCGTGCACTATGAAGATGGCATCGTCGATCAGCTGCTCACCCCCCAGCCCAACCGCCAGCTGGAGATCCTGCACTCGCGCTTCCCCCCTGGCACCTACAGCCAGCAAAGCTACAGCCATGAAGGCGAAGAAGCCGGCTATATCCTCAGCGGCAGCTTCGAGCTTTGGGTGGGTGAACGGCACTTCCAGCTGGGTGAAGGCGACAGTTTCAGCTTCTCGAGCCAGGAGCCCCACCGCTACGGCAACCCCGGTGAGGTGGATGCCGTGGTGATCTGGGTGATCACGCCGCCAACATTCTGAAGCACTCCTGCAGGCGTTCGTAACACCGTTGACCTGCAATACGGTCTACCTTGTCCACCGAACTTGAAAAGGAGCACAACCATGAAGCAGATCCTGATCATTGGCGCGGGCTTTGCCGGCCTGTGGAGCGCACTCAGCGCCATCCGCCAGCTTGACCTCAACGGTAGCAAGGAGGTCGAGGTCACCTTGCTCGCCCCCCAGGCCAAACTGCATGTGCGCCCGCGCTTCTACGAGCCCGACGTTCACACCATGGCCGCGCCGCTGCAGGACCTGCTCGATGCCGTCAACGTTCGCTTCGTGCAAGGCACGGCATTCCACATTGATGAAGCGGCCCGCCGGGTCAGCTACCGTACCCGCAGCGGCACCCAGTGCGCCCTGCCCTACGACCGCCTGATCATGGCCTGCGGCAGTTTGCTCAACCGGCCTGACATGGTCGGTATCGAGCACGTTTTCGACGTCGACAAGATCGACAGCGCTGCGCGGCTGGAAGCCCACCTCAAGTCGTTGGCCAGCCTGCCCGACACGCCCGCGCGCAATACCGTGGTGGTAGCCGGGGGCGGCTTTACCGGCATCGAGACTGCCACCGAGCTGCCGGCACGGCTCCGGGAAATCCTCGGTGAAGATGCAGCGTTGCGTGTGGTGGTCATCGACCGCGGCGCCAGGATGGGTGCCGCGTTGGGAGACGGCATTCGCCCGGCCATCGAACAGGCTTGCGAGGCGCTGGGTGTCGAATGGGTCAGCGGTGCCACGGTGGCTGCGGTGGACGCAGCCGGCGTATCGCTGGACAACGGCCAGCGCATCGACGCCAGTACAGTGGTATGGACGGTGGGCTTCAAGGCCAACCCGCTCACCGAACAGATCAGCGGCGAGCGCGACCGCCTGGGGCGCCTGCATGTGGATGGCAACCTGAAGGTCAAGGGCAATGATGCGGTGTACGCGGCGGGTGATGTGGCCTATGCCGCCTGTGACGAGCTAGGCAATTACGCAGTGATGTCCTGCCAGCATGCGATTCCGCTGGGCCGCTATGCAGGCAACAATGCCGCTGCCGAGCTGATTGGTGTGGCACCCATGACCTACAGCCAGCCCAAGTACGTCACGTGCCTGGACCTGGGCGCCTGGGGCGCGGTGTATACCGAGGGGTGGGAGCGCACGGTGTCGCCACCGGAGGACAAGGCCGAGGCCAAGGCGCTGAAAGCGCAGATCAACACGGTATGGATCTACCCACCAGCGGCCGATCGCACTGCGGCTTTGGCGGCTGCCGACCCAACCATCCCGGTCGCCTGAAACGGCTCATCGCCGGCAAGCCAGCTCCCACAGGTACTGCGCATGACTCGAAGTCGATGCGTACGGTGTGGGACCTGGCTTGCCGGCGATGAGGCCATGACAGGCCAGCTACCGAGGATCAGGCAGCGGCAAACAGCTCGTTGGCAATCTGCGCCTGTGCAGCATCAATTGCCTGGCTGCGGTGTTCCGGGCCATAAGCCAGACCATGGGCGCGAACGATTTCCAGGTCGGTGACACCGATAAAGCCCAGGAACACTTTCAGGAAGTCTTCATGCCCGGCGCCAGTCGGCTGGCCAGCGTGCAGGCCACCGGCGGTGGACACCAGTACCACTTTCTTGTTGCCGCACAGGCCTTCCGGGCCCGCTTCGGTGTAGCGGAAGGTCTTGCCGGCAACAGCAACGCGGTCGATCCAGGCCTTGAGCTGGGTCGGTACGGTGAAGTTGTACATCGGCGCACCAATCACCACGGCATCAGCGGCCAGGAACTCTTCCAGGGTTTGCGCGCTCAGCTTGGCTTCGAACGCCTGGGCTGCATCGCGCACATCTTCAGGGGTACCTGCAGCGACCAGGGTGGCGGCAGAGAAGTGGGCGATGGCGTCGGCGGCCAGGTCGCGATACACCACTTCCACGCTCGGGTCAGCGGCTTTCCAGGCTTCGACCACTTCACGGCTCAGCTGGCGGGAGGCGGAATTGTCGCCAAGGATGCTCGAATCGATATGCAACAGTTTCATGGGACTCTCCTGTGATTGAAGACCGCAGCGTTGGGCGATCACGATGGAGAGAATCCTACCGGGATGAGTAATGGCTGATAAGTCGGCAAAAATGCGCTAGTTTGTCCCACAGATGGAACAGTGAGACATTCCCATGCAAGATCTCAACGACCTTTTCTACTTTGCCCGCGTGGTCGAAGCCGGCGGGTTCGCCGCCGCCGGGCGTCAGTTGGGCATCCCCAAGTCGCGCCTGTCACGGCGTATTGCCGAACTGGAAGAACGCCTGGGCACCCGCCTGCTGCAACGCACAACCCGACAGTTGAAACTCACCGCAGTGGGAGAGCGCTACCTGCACCACTGCCAGGCCATGCTCCTGGAAGCCGAAGCCGCCGATGAGGCCGTGGCCAGTATGAGCAGCGAGCCGCGCGGGCGCTTGCGGGTGTCTTGCCCGGTGGCACTGGCGCATGCCTTCCTGCCGGATGTAATCAGCCGCTTTCTTGCCCAGTACCCGTTGGTGCAGCTGGACATGGTGTTGCTCAACCGCCGCGTCGACCTGATTTCCGAAGGCATCGACGTCGCGCTGCGCGTGCGAGACCTGGGTGATGAAGACCCGGCCCTGGTCACCCGCCGCCTGCGCCAGGCGCAGATGCAACTGGTGGCCGCGCCCGGTTTCGCCGACCACATCCGCGAACCGGGTGAGCTGGCGTCACTGCCGGTACTGGGCGCCGCCGAGGCAGACCGGCTGGTGCACTTCCGTCTGTTCGGCCCCCAGGGCAAACAGCAGGAAATTGCCCTGGAGCCACGGTTGGCCATCGACGATTTCGTAGTACGTAATGCTGCTGTACGGGCTGGACTAGGATTCACCGCCTTGCCCAGCATGTTTTGTGAAGAAGAACTGGAACGCGGCGAATTGGTGCGCCTGCTGCCAGACTGGTCACTGCCAGGCGGCTATCTGCAGGCGGTGTACCCGCATCGGCGCGGTGTACTGCCCGCGGTGCGGGTATGGATCGATCACCTGGCGGCATCATTCGAGGCCTGTGGAGAGCGGTATGTCTGAAAGGAAGATGAGCGAAGCCCAGGTGGCAGCGTTTTGCCTGAGCCTGCCGGGTGCACGGGAAGACTACAAATGGGGTGGTATCCGGGTGTTCTCGGTGGCGGGCAACAAGATGTTCGCGGTGCTGGACCTGGCAGGTGCAGGGCTGTCGTTCAAAGTGGCCGATGAGCTGTTTCTCGGCTACTGCGACCGCCCAGGGGTGCGGCCTGCGCCGTATCTGGCGCGGGCGCGGTGGATCAGCATGGCGCTGCCCTACCCCATGGGGCGTGATGAGCTGTGTGATTTGTTGCAGCGCTCGCACCAGCTGGTGGTGCGGCGGTTGCCCAAGCGGTTGCAGGTGGGATTGTTGATCTAGTCAGCCTGTACTGGCCCCTTCGCGGGCTTGCCCGCTTGTATGATTAGACTGCACGCTTAGAATTGCACCGACCGAGTGAGCCCGCCGTCTACCAGCAGGTTCGTACCGGTCGTGAAGCTCGCAGCCGGACTGGCAAGAAACACTACCGCCTTAGCCACTTCTTCGGGAGTGGCCATGCGACCCAGTGGATTTTCGGCCAAACACTTCGCGAAAGTTTGCGGTTGGTCGCGCTCGATGTCACCCCATACACCCTCTGCGAAGTACACATTGCCGGGAGAAACGGAATTGACTCGGATTCCTTCGGGCGCATGACGCACCGACAGGGTTTTGCCGTAATGAAGCAGGGCGGCCTTCAAAATGCCGTAGGGCTCGGCGAACATATCGACCTCACGCCCGGATACGCTGGAGATCAGCACAATCGAGGCTGCTTCTGACTGACGCAGCGCAGGCAGTGCAGCTTTTACCATTGCCGCACTGCCCAGCAGATCAGTGTCGAAAGCACGACGCCAAGTGTCGAGATCATCCCCCCCGGCCAATGCGCTCACATTCGGCACGACGATATCCAATCCGCCCATTCTCTGCGCGGCCGAAGTTACCCAGGCGGCCACTTGCTCAGGCTGGGTGACATCGACCGCCGTACCAAATGCACGAGGACCTAACTCAGCGGCAGCGCCTTCGACACCCGCGGCACCGCGCGCGCAGAATGCTACCTGCGCGCCCTCCTGAAGAAACAGCTCAACGATCGCTCGTCCGATGCCTCTCGATGCACCGCTGACCAGCACGCGCTTGTCCTTCAAGCCCAGATCCATGGTTTAACTCCTCCAGCAGTTGTTGCTGCGGCGGGACACAACGTGCGCCGCCGCGCGGATTACTTGCGCAGCTTGTACGCAATAATTTCGTCGCTTGTCCCGGTTTCCATGAAGGCATGGCCCGAGGCGGATATGAGTACGTACTGTTCGCCATTGACCTCATAAGAAATCGGGTTGGCCTGGGCACCGACGTTCAGGACGTCTTCCCACAACACCTTACCAGTGGCGGAATCGATCGCCCGGAACAGGTTGTCGGTGGCCGCACCGACAAAGGTTAAGCCGCCTGCGGTCACTACCGTACCGCCGTTGTTAGGCAGGCCGATATGGAACGGCAGGTGCGAAGGAATGCCGAACGGACCATTCCGGCGCGCGGTGCCCAGTGGCTCATCCCAAACGGTCTTGCCGGTGTCCAGGCTAACTGCACGAATCCCACCGTATGGCGGTGCCGAGCATGGCACGCCGGTACCCCAGTTCCGCCAGCCGGCATTCACGCTGATCGCATAGGGTGCGTTCACTTGAGGGTACACAGAGGCGCCGCCCTCACCCTTGCCCGACTTGCTGCCGGCCTGGTTCAAAGCGGTCTCATCCACCTTCGGTGCATAGATCGGCTTGAGCCCCATCTTGTTGGCCTGATCCCGTGGGATCAGTTGGTTCAGGTTGGGGATGTCGTTGTAGTTGGCGATGATCAAACGGCGCACCGGGTCAATAGCAACCGAGCCCCAGTCTGAACCACCGTTGTAGCCGGGGTACTGAATCCAGGGGCGATCTACCGAAGGCGGTGTCAGGTAGCCCTCATAGTTTGCTTGGCGGAACTGAATCCGGCACATCAGCTGGTCCAGCGGCGAGAAGCCCCACATGTCCGCCTCGGTCTTCGGAGCCTTGCGCAGGGTATGCCACTCGGATGTCGGCTGGGTGTCGGCCAGGTACTCAGGCTCGACCGAACCGCCCCTAGGTGCCTTCACCTCGCCGACCGGGGTCAACGGTTCCCCTGTGGCACGGTTCAGGATATAGATATCGCCCTGCTTGGTCGGCAACAGCACCGCCGGTACCGGCTTACCATCCTTGCCTGGGAAATCGAACATTGTCGGCTGACTGCCCAGGTCGTAATCCCAGACGTCATGACGAATCGCCTGGAAGTGCCAGACGTCTTTGCCGGTCTTCACATCGACCGCCACGAGTGAGTCCGAGTATTTGTTCTCAGCTTCGCTGCGGTTGGAACCGTAGTAGTCGATCGAGGAATTGCTGATCGGCAGGTAAACGTAGCCGAGCTGCTCGTCGCCCACCGCCGCCGTCCACATGTTCGGGGTGCCGCGAGTGTAGGTGCTGCCCTCGGCAGGCCCATGGACATTGTTCTGATTACCCAGGTCCCAAGCCCATGCCATTTTTCCAGTGATCGCGTCATAGCCGCGGATAACGCCAGAGGGCGCATCCTCATCCTGGCCGTCGCGAATCTGCGCGCCGGTCACCACTACACCATTGACGATCGCGGGCGGCGCTGTGACTGCGTACCAGCCAGGGACCTTCTTGCCCAAACCTTCCCAGAGGTCCACCGAGCCGTTCTGACCGAAATCCTTGCACGGCTCGCCTGTGTGTAGGTCAACGGCGATCAGTCTTGCGTCCAGTGTGGCTTCCACGACACGGCTGCGGCACTGAGCGGTCTCTGGCAACTGGGGAGCTGTGTAAACCGCCACCCCGCGGCAGGCTGCCGCATGGGGGATGGCCTGGTCCGGTACGCCCGGATCATGTCGCCAGTTCTCTTTACCGGTGGCGGCGTCGATCGAGATCATGATGTTCTTGGCCGAGCACATCAGCAGATCGTTTCCGACCTTGACCGGTGTGGTTTCCGGCGAGTACCGACTACCCGGATTAGGTAGATCCCGGGTGTGATACACGAACGCGCGTTCCAGGCGCCCCACGTTCTCTGGGGTGATTTGCTTGAGCGGGCTGAAACGTTGGGCGTTGTGGTCACCGCCGTAAAATGGCCAGTCGCTGCCAACCTGTGGCACGTCTTGGGCTTGAGCAAATTGCACCTGAAGGGCGCAAGAAATGGCGAGGGCAAGCGCGCCCCCGCTTTTGACGGAAGTAAACATTACGAACCTCGTTACGCAGCAGTGCGGACAGCGCGTCGTAGCGCCGGCGACAGAATCAGGATCAGCAACAGGATGACGGTCATGGCCACCAGCCGTGGTACCAGTCCCCACCAATTGAGCCCAACCTCCCAAAGGGCCCATATCACGGTAAGCCCCCAGATCACGCCGAACAGGTATATGGCGCTACGCCGTTGTCGCCACAGCAAGACGGCGGTCACCACACAACCTGCACCTGCCAGGCCGTAGTACCAGCTACCACCCAAGGCCATCAACCACACCCCGCCTCCGAACAGAGCCATGCCAAACAGGCCAAGTGTTAATGCCAGTACGATTGTTGCCACCCTCCACTTCCCGCCCATCACAGGCTGCGCCTTGTCGTTGCTGCGGGACACACCAATACGTTGATTCATGACGCTACAGCTTCCTTCCTCACAAGTAATTCAAATCACCGCGTGCTTGGTAGTTGCTGCAAACCCTATCGGGCGACGGGTACAGAACATCGACAGGATCGCGCCAACAACTAACAGCGCGCCGACCACCACGAAGGCCAAGGCGAAGCTGCCAGAGCCAGCGACTACATAACCGGTTACGATGGGTGCCAGCAGGCCGAAGAGGTTACCGACCGCTGTGATAAAGCCTGCGGCGGTACCGACGTCGTCCTCGGAGCGCACCAAGTCGTTGACCAGCGAAAGGTTCAAGGAGATCGCCGAAGCGCAGGTGGCCAGCGACAAGGTGATCACGAACAGAATCGCCCAAGTGCTGTCGATTGCTGGAACCAAAAAGATCACCGAGGATGCGAGCAGTACGCTGGCAACTACCATGCGACGCTGGCCTGTTTCTGCCGCACCTGGACGCATCGCTTTATCGCTAAGCCGGCCAATGACAATGGCGAGAACCGCAGCGCCTAGATAGGGAATGGCGGTATAGATGCCGCTCGACATCACGGTTAGGCCTTTCTCGGCCTGTAAATAACTCGGCAGCCAAGTCAGGAAAAAATAGGTGGCGTAGACCGCGCACCCGTGGGACAGAGCAATCGCCCACATACTGCTGGAGCGCGCCAAGCCCTTGAGGCCAAGCGATACAGGCACCTTTTGCGCGGCAGTAGGTGCAGCGCTACCTTGCGCAATTTCAGCGCGCTCGGCATCGTCTAGCCAAGGTGCCTTCGAAGGATGGTTGTACCACTTCAACCAAGCGGCTAACCAAATGAACCCAAATGCGCCTGCCACGACGAAAGCAATCCGCCAACCAAATGCGCTGATCAGCCAGCCAAAACCAATGGCGCCGATGGCGGGGCCGACGAGACTTCCGCTGTGGAAAACAGCGGTGGCCATACCCCGCTCTTTGAGCGGCATCCATTCGCGGATAACCCGCGCGCCTGCTGGGTAAGTAGTGGCTTCGCCCATGCCCATGATGAGCCGGCAGCTAAGCAGCGAAACGAACCCAGTGGACAATGCGGTACAGGCAGTGGCCACAGACCACACCCCGATCCCGTAGCCATTGACCTTTTTGGGACCGAAGCGGCCTACCAGGTAGCCCATGGGAATGAGCGCGAGGAAATAGAGCCACACGAACGATGAGAACAAATAGCCCATCGCGACCGGTGAGATACCAAACTCTTCCTTGAGTACCTTGGATGCCACCGAGAGTGATACCCGGTCGACATAGTTGATTAATGTCAGGGTGAAGAGAAACGCGTAGATCCAGACGCGCTTTTTCTTCAGAAGACTGGTGTCTTTTTGCATCGCCATCACCTTGTAGTTATTGGGACGATCCAGGTACGAGAACTAGACTTGCTGGCGGCGAAAGCCGCTCACGGCGCCCAGGCAGCGGGCATTGGGTTGTGAGCGGCAGCCGCACGTCTGCTTAGGGTTCAGTTAGCCCAGCCAACGCTGGATGTTTGCGACCATGACGTCTTTGGAGATGCCATATCGATCATGAAGTGTCGGTAGCGCGCCTGCGTCCAGGAACTGGTCCGGCAGTGCAACGTGACGTATTTCGGGTAGAACGCGGGCTTGCACCAGCGCCATGGCAATCGCCTCTCCCAAGCCGCCAATCTGAGTGTGGTTTTCGGCGATAACCACCAGCCGGCCTTCACGTCGGCATTGCTCGATGATGGTCTGCACGTCCAGCGGCTTGATCGTTGGCACGTGCAGCACGGCCGTTTCGATCGTGCTTTTGGCCAGTTCATCAGCCACCTCAAGAGCGCGCATGGTCATCAAGCCCGAGGCGATGACCAGAAGGTCTTTGCCGTCCCTCAGCAGCTTGGCTTTACCCAGTTCGAACTTATAGTCGTATTCGTCCAGAATCAGCGGCACCCGTCCGCGCGGAAGGCGCATGTACACTGGGCCATTGTGCTGCGCGATCGCAGCCACACATTGCTCGGTTTCCAGTGCGTCGCACGGATCGATGACCATCATCTGCGGAATCGCGCGCATCATCGCCAGATCTTCGGTGGCCTGGTGGCTCGGGCCGTAGCCGGTGGTCAGGCCAGGCAGCGCTGCGCAGATCTTCACGTTGAGGTTTTCTTCTGCGATCACCTGGTGAATGAAATCGTAGGCGCGTCGTGTAGCGAACACTGCATAGGTCGTGGCGAACGGGACGAACCCCTCCTTTGCCATACCACCAGCCGCAGCCATCAACAATTGCTCAGCCATGCCCATCTGCAAAAATCGCTCAGGGTATTTCTGGGCAAAGATATGTAGGTCCGTGTATTTCGCAAGGTCAGCAGTCATGCCAACGATGCGTGGATTCTTTTGCCCGGCCTTGATCAGTGCATGTCCGAATGGCGCTGAGGTGGTGCGCTGCCCTTCACTCGCAATCGATGCGATCATCGAGGAAGTCGTGAGCTTAGGTTTGGTAGGAGTGGCGGCAGTCACTGTTGGCTCCTTGGGGCATAGAGCCCATCCAGGTCGTTGATCGCTTGCTGCCACTCATTAGCTTCAACGCGAATGAAGTGGTTCTTATCCCGTGTTTCCAGAAACGGCACGCCTTTGCCCATCAAGGTGTCGAACAAGATGACTCGTGGTTTATCGTCCGGAAGCGCCCGAGCTTGGTCAAATGCGTCAATGACTGCCTGCAAGTCATTGCCGTCGACACGCTGCACATGCCAACCAAATGCCTCCCACTTATCTACCAGTGGTTCAAATTGAAGGATGCCGTGCGATGGACCATCGGCTTGCTGACGATTGATGTCGACCAGATTGATGAGGTTGGAGAGTTTGTGATGCGAAGCTGACATGGCTGCCTCCCAAACAGCTCCCTCATCCAGCTCACCATCGGACATCGAGTTGTAGACGAAGGCATCACTCCCCTTCATTCTCAGCCCCAACGCCTGGCCCACTGCAATCGCCAATCCTTGGCCGAGAGAGCCGCCAGAGATTTCCATACCTGGCGTATACGTGGCCATGCCAGACATAGGCAGTCGGCTATCGTCCGACCCGTATGTTTCCAGTTCTTCCTCTGGCAGCACTCCAGCTTCGAGCAGCGCAGCATAGAGAGCGATCGCATAGTGGCCGTGAGACAACAGGAAGCGATCCCGCCCTTCCCACTCAGGCTCGGCCGAGCGGATATTCATTGCATGGCAGTAGGCAACAGCCAAAACGTCAGCCCAACCCAGCGCTTGACCCACGTAACCTTGACCCTGCACTTCGCCCATCCGTAACGCAAAGCGTCGGATTCGCCAGGCATGCTTCGACAGTCGGGCAAATGGCGTATCAGCCTGCCCATTGAAACTCTCGGTCATCTTGTCCTCCGTTAGTGACCTGGGGTATCTGGACGCACTCATGCAAAACATTCATCTCGCGTCATCCAAATAGAGCAACGCGTTGATCTTCATGTAAAAATACACAGGCGACAAAAGGTTTAAATTCGCCAGTCAATGAACAGGATTCACCAATGAATTGGATCAAGCGGCTGCCGTTGCCGTCTTTGCGAGTTTTCGAGGCTGCTGGTCGCACTTGCTCATTTGTCGAAGCAGCAAGAGAGCTGGATCTTTCGCCAAGCGCAGTCAGTCACTCGATCCGAAAATTGGAATCGGCCACTGGCGTGGTGCTCTTCACCCGTAACACGAGACACACCGCCCTCACAGGCGAGGGAGCGGCGTTGCTTGAGCACGTGCAGCGGGGATTCGGTGAAATGAATCGAGGGCTGGCATTAGTTACGGGTGAGCCGTCCACGCCTCTGCGTGTCCACACTGCCCCGACCTTTGCTAGCCAATGGCTGGTGCCGAGACTTGCCGGCTTCATGAGCGACCACCCGGGAATTGAGCTGCGCATATCAGCGAGCACGGACTATGCAACCTTCGAGGTCGACGACTTCGATCTGGACATTGTTTATGGCGTGCCACTGCACAATTCGCACGAGATCATTCCCTTGGCGATCGAGGAATTGACTCCTTTGTGCAGCCCCGCGTTAGCTTCTGCCCTGACATCCCCGCAGGACTTGTACAACCAGTTGCTCATCCAGAGCGAGGGGCAGTCTGTTCAATGGAAGGGCTGGTTTGCCGCTAACAGCATGCCCATACCTACTAATTTCGGCCTGGCATTTGATCGAAGCTCCATGGGAATTTCTGCTGCGGTCGACGGGCTGGGAGTGGTGCTTGAGTCCACGCTGCTTGCAGAGCGAGAGCTGGCTACAGGAAAGCTCGTCGCCCCCCTCAAAGGTCTCAGTCAATCCGTTCGGTACGTCGCTCACCACCTGGTGCACCCGCGTCGCCCGCGCCAGCAAGAGGCCGTTGCTCAATTCAAGATGTGGCTGTTCAAGGAACTGGCGATCCCCTCATTTGCCCATCCTGTGCTCGATTGATGCCCTGCCTGACGAGAGGCACCAAACTGTCATCGCGGGCGCGGTGGATCAGCATGGCGCTGCCCTACCCCATGGGGCGTGATGAGCTGTGTGATTTGCTGCAGCGCTCGCACCAGCTGGTGGTGCGGCGGTTGCCCAAGCGGTTGCAGGTGGGGTTGTTGATCTAGTCAGCCTATACCGGCCTCTTCGCGGGGTTGCGCGCGAAGAGGCCGGTACAGGTAAACATCAATTGAAGGGCAGATAACGCCCTTCAAAAAACAGCCAGTCCGCCCAAAACACCTGGTGCACCAGCACAATCCCCCAGAATACCAATTGGTACGAAACCTTGCGGGTCTTGTGCCGAAACAGCTGTTGTGCCAGCAAGGCCCCCGGCCAGCCACCCAGTAATTCACTGGCATGCAGCACCTTCTCGGGTGTACGCCAGGCCTGTTTACGCGCCTGCTGCTTATCCTGCCAATACAGCAACAGGCTGATCAGGCTCATCGCCGGGTACAGCGCCAACGGCCACCAGGCATCATCGTTCCAGGCCATACGCGCAGCCCCCAGGCCAGGCAAAAGGCAAAGCAGGCCCAACAGCAGCAGTTTCAGGCGCACATTGCGTACGCCTTCAGCCCGTTGCCCGCGCAATGCCTCAGCCATGTGCGGTGGACCAGTCAACCCAGCCGAACTGCCAGGTCGCCAGAATCAGCAAGCCGAAAACGATGCGATACCAGGCAAATGCCGCGTAGCTGTGGTTGGCAATGAACTTGAGCAGCGCACGCACAGCGATCATGGCGAAAATGAACGAAGTCACGAAACCAATGGCAAACACCGGCAAGTCTGCGGGCTGGAACAGGTCGCGGTACTTGTAGCCCGAGTATACCGCCGCACCGACCATGGTCGGCATCGCCAGGAAGAACGAAAACTCGGTCGCCGCCTTGCGCGACAGGCCGAACAGCAGGCCGCCGATAATGGTCGAGCCGGAGCGCGAAGTGCCCGGAATCATCGCCAGGCACTGGACGAAACCGATCTTCAGCGCATGGCTCCAGCGCATGTCGTCAACGTGGTCAACCTGCACGCTGTGCTCGCGACGCTCGGCCCAGAGCATGATGACACCACCGACCACCAGTGCCGCCGCCACGGTGATCGGATTAAACAGGTACTCGTGAATCAGATCGGCGAACAACACGCCCAGCACCACCGCCGGCAGGAACGCCAACAGCAGGTTGCCGGTGAAACGCCGTGCCTTGGGCTGGCTGGTCAGGCCAAATACCACTTCGAGAATCTTGCCGCGAAACTCCCACACCACTGCCAGTATCGCCGCCAGCTGGATAATGATGTTGAAGGCCATGGCCCGTTCGCCACCAAACCCTATCAAGTCGGCGACGATAATCTGGTGCCCGGTACTGGAGATCGGCAGAAACTCCGTCAGCCCTTCGACCACGCCCAAGATGATTGCCTGGAAGGCAGTCCAAAAATCCATCATTCCCCCGGATGGAGCGCTGCATGTTGCACGCCCCTTGTTCTTGATTTGCTTGAAATTGCCGCACGCGGCCCGGCTGTTTTACAGCGACTGTTGGGCGTAACGCCAGTAGAAAAGTTCACGGCTGCTAAAGGTTTCATCTTGCGCGGCCGAAATCCTTGGAGAGCGCCTTTATATTCGCTTGAAACCACCTGCTGCAGACTATTACAAAGATAGCACTTAGCCATTAGTCGAGTGGGGGCCTGCCGTAAAGCATGCTTGGATGTTCCTCAATAAAAAGAACAATGCGGGAGCTCGTGGATGAAGACCCTGAGATCGATGTCGATCAGCCGTCGCCTGTGGCTGATCCTGGTGGTGGCAGTGGCCATGCTGGTGGTTCTGGGCCTGCTGATGCTGCGCCAGATCCATGGTGACCTGTACCAGGCCAAGGCGGAAAAGACCCGCCACGTGGTGCAGACCGCGGCCGGTGTACTGGCCTATTACCAAGGGCTGGAAGCGGCCGGCGCACTCACCCGCGAAGCCGCCCAGCAACAGGCGCTGCAAGTGGTGCGAGCGCTGCGCTACGACCACGGCGACTACTTCTGGATCAACGACCTGGGGCCCAGGATGATCATGCATCCGGCCAACCCCAAGCTCGACGGCCAGGACCTCTCAGCCATTCGCGACCCCGACGGCTTTGCCGTGTTCAACGAAATGGTCGCACTGGCCCGCCAACAGGACGCCGGCCCGGTCAACTACCGCTGGCCCAAGCCCGGCGCCAGCGAGCCGGTGGCCAAGACTTCCTATATTCAGCTGTTCAAGCCGTGGGGCTGGATCATCGGGTCGGGTGTGTACGTCGATGATGTGCAGGCCGAATTCGTCCGCCAGTTGCGCGATGCCTCGCTGGTGGGCGTGGGCATTGCCCTGCTGATGGCGCTGATGGTCATGCTGATTGCCCGCAGCATCGCCCGCCCTTTGCAGGAGGCCGTGCAGGCGATGGGCAACATCGCCAGCGGCGAGAGTGACCTGACCCGACGCCTGGATACGCATGGCCGTGACGAAATCACCCACCTGGGTGAGCACTTCAACCGCTTCAACGGCAAGCTCCAAGGGGTGGTTGGCCAATTACAGGGCGCCGCCCATGCGTTAGCCCAATCCGCCGGGCACGTTGGTGACAATGCGGGGGCCGCACAACAGCACAGTGCCCAGCAATCGCTACAGATGGACCAGGTGGCCACTGCCGTGAACGAGGTCACTTACGCCGTGCAGGACGTGGCCAAGACCGCCGAACAGGCCGCCGGGGAAATGCGCACCGCGCAGCAGCAGGTAGCGCATGGCCAGCAAGCCATCCATGGCAGCCTGGCGCAGATCGATCGGCTATCGCTGACCATCGACCAGGCCGTGCAGGTGATCCGCGACCTGGCCGGGCACAGCACGCGCATCGGTGGCGTGCTGGACGTAATCCGCTCCATCGCCGAGCAGACCAACCTGCTGGCGCTGAACGCAGCCATCGAGGCGGCACGGGCCGGCGAACAAGGCCGCGGCTTTGCCGTGGTCGCCGACGAGGTGCGCCTGCTGGCCCAGCGCACAGCGCAGTCTACGGCCGAGATCCATACCATGATCGAGCACCTGCAAAGCCAGTCGGACGCGGCGGTCAAGGCCATCGACACCAGCAGCGAAGCCTCGCGCCAGACCGTCGAGCAAGCCCGCGAGGCCGGCGCCAGCCTGGATGCCATCAACCAGGTGCTGAACAACCTCACGGCCTTGAATGCATCTATTGCCAGTGCCACCTTGCAGCAGGCGCATGTGGTCGAAGAGATCAACCGCAACGTACTGGATACCGCCGGATTGTCCCAGCAAACGGCCGACGCGGCACGCCAATCCAGTGATGCCGGGGCGGCGCTGGAGCAGTTGAGCGAGGAGCTGGAACAATTGCTGCGGCAGTTTCGGGTCTAGCCTTTGGACATCGACGCGGCCTTTGTAGGGGCGGCCTTGCGCCGCGAAAGGGCCGCAGCGCGGCCCCAGCAATCTATGTTTTGATGCCGAAATCCCGGGGCCGCTTTGCGGCCCTTTCGCCACGCCAGGCCGCACCCACAATGTGCGCTACAACTTGGCCCAATGACCCGCTACAATCTCGCCCCTTCCCCTAAGCCTCCAAGGATCGCCGATGTCCGGCCTTGAACTCATCGCCGCCGTCCTCGGCGTTACCGCTGTCTGGCTGACCGTCAAACAGAACGCCTGGTGCTGGCCGATCGGCCTGGTCATGGTGCTGATCTATGGCTGGCTGTTCTACGAGGTAAAGCTGTATTCGGGCATGTTGCTGCAACTGGCCTACGCCATTCTGCAACTGTACGGCTGGTGGCAATGGAAGCGCCCCGGTCGTGAGGAAGACGCCCGCCAGGTTTCCCGCCTGCAACGCCCGGCACTGCTCAGTGGCCTGGCTGCCGGGCTGCTGCTGAGCGCGGCGCTGGGCGCGGCCATGGCCAACTGGACCGATGCCGCCCTGCCCTGGCTGGACGCCACCCTCACCGGTTTCAGCCTGGTAGCGCAACTGTGGATGGCCCAGAAGCGCCTGCAATGCTGGCCGCTGTGGGTGGTGGTAGACATCGTCTATGTAGGCCAGTACCTGCACCAGCAGCTGTATTTCACCGCGGGCTTCTTCGCCGTGCTTACCCTGATTGCCGTGCGAGGCTGGCTGGAATGGCGCCGTGACCCGGCGTTGGTGCAGCCATGAGCGCAGAACAGGCCATGAAGGTACTGGTGCTGTGCGGCCCCGAATCCAGCGGCAAGAGCTGGCTCAGTGGCGTGATTCAGGCGCATTTCGGCGGCGTGGTGGTAGCCGAGTACGTGCGCCACTTCATCGAGCAGGAGTGCCGCGATACCTGCTACGCCGATATCCCCACCATCGCCCGGGGCCAACTGGCCTGGGAGGACCGGGCCCGCGAGCAGGCCCCACCGCTGCTCATCCTCGACACCCACCTGCTCAGCAACATGCTCTGGAGCCGCGCCTTGTTCGATGACTGCCCGCCCTGGCTGGAACAGGCATTGCTTGCACGGCGTTACGACCTGCACCTGCTGCTCAGCCCACAAGACGTGGACTGGGTCGCCGATGGCCAGCGCAGCCAGCCCGACCTCAACGACCGCCAACGGTTTTTCGACGACAGCCTGGCCTGGCTGAGGCGCCATGAGCAGGCCCACCAGATACTTGAGGGCAATTGGCCGCAGCGCCAATTGCTGGCCCTACAGGCGGTTGCTATGCTGCTTGATATCGATGCGCCAGCATGCCCCACCGAGTGTTAAGACACTGAAACACAGCAGTGGGGCAAAGCCCCCGAAAATGCGGGGGTTCCCCCCGTCTCGGGGTCAGTGTCAAGCCAGTGATACACCCCTGCAAAAACCCTTCCAGTCAAAGCCACTGCTGGCTTGCCCTGCAATACCCACGGCTACCTGTATCAACCTTGAGACAGAATACGCCGCAGATTCTCATCCCTTTACCTTAACCCGTTGATCTGCAAACGATTCTCAAAAGCGGCACACCTTCTGCTGTGTTGTTCGCATCGCTGAACAGGGCCAGCGCTCAAAGAAGGAGTTGCCGTCGTGAGGAAAAGTGACAAACGCCTCTATCACCTCGTACTGGTGGGTTGTGTATTGGGGTCACTGAGCCTGGCGGCCCAGGCGGACAACGGGATCATCATCATCAAGCGCGACGTGCAGGTGCGCAACGCGACGATCCCCCCCCTGATCCCTGACCCGAGCCCGACCACGGTCAACGCCAACCCTTCTGCCTACGTGCTCAAACAAACCAACGAGCTAAGTGATGGCGACTTCGCCAGCATCAGCAGCGGCGCCGGCATCAGCAACATGATCACTCAGCAGACCAACAACCTGGGCGGCAACCTGGGCAATCAGAACCAACTGCCCAACCTGTCGGGTGGTCGGGGCACGGGGGGATCGGGTAACGGGATCGCGAACATGGTCAACTCAAGTGTTCAGCGCGGGCTCGCTCCGTTGCAGATCCTGACTGGCGGGGGCAAGTGAGATGAAGCACATGCTGCTGATTCTGGCCACCCTGTGCAGTGCGCCAGCCCTCGCCGACTCGCCTGTTCCCGTGATCAATAACGCCAACATCGACAGCTCTGGCAGCCGCTATCAGGGCAACCTCTCTGTCAACCAGGCTGCGGGCGACAAGCAGCAACAGGTCAATGCGCGCGCCATCGCCGTGGGGCCTGAAGCAAACGCCAGCACGCAGATCCGGCAACGGCTGAACACGCCGGCCGACCCCGCAATGGATGCCCGCTCGACCATTCAGGGCAACGCCTTCAGCAACGGCAGTGGCGCACTGGGCGTCAACCAGAGCGCCGGGGCCAACACCCAGCAAGCCAACGCCCTGAGCATCACCCTCAGTGCTCAACCGCAAAGCATCGACGACAGCGTCCTCATGCAACAGAACGTGGCGCTGATCAACAACTCCGGAGCAACTGACATTCCAGCCGGCTATCGCCAGGTCACCACCAGTGACCAGGCATTCACCGGTAGCCGTGGGGTGATTCAGTTGAACCAGAGTGCCGGGGTGGGAAACCGCATGGCCAACACCTTGAGCATCCGGGTCGCGGATTGACCCAATCAGTTAAGAACAACACTTAACCTAATAAAGTACGGAGAATCACCATGAAACCCTCGATGGCAATCAAGCCTCTGGTTTTCGCAATTGCTGCGGTCATGGCTGTTGCTGTACAAGCTGGGCAAAACGATCGGCGTAATGACCACCATAACGGCCACCATAACAATGGTCAGCATACGCCTCCACCCACCAAAATCCCTGTGTATGCAACGGCCAATGCTATAGACACCCAAAGCAGCACCCGTAACACCATCACCAACCAAGGCACCATCAACGAAGCCGAGATGAGCGACTCGGGCCAAGGTTCCAGCGGTAACGTTGGTGTCAACGTGGCGGCCGGTAACGGCAACCAGCAGGACAACGCCGCTGCCATTGCCAATGCTGGCGCCGATTCGAGCCTGGATAACAGCTTCGTGTTCGGTATGGCCGACGCGACTGCAGACGTTCAGCAAACCAGCAGGAACAACCGAGTCGACAACTGGTCGACCCAGTCGTCGGCAGTGATGAGCGGCTCGGCCAGTGGGGCTGAAGGCAATATCGGCATCAACGTGGCCGGTGGCGACCTCAACCAACAGAAAAACACCATGGCAATCGCCAACTCCAATGCACCATTGGGTAATGCCACTGCCACCGCCTCTGCCAACCAGGATGGTCCTGGCCTGACCGTGAACAACGGTGCTGACCGCACCTATCGCGTCGACACGATCACCATTACCACCTCGGCAAGTGGTTCGGCCTCGCGTGATGGCACGTTCAACTCGACTGACGACCGCAGCTCGTCGTCGAGCTTCAGCGTGGCTGGCTCGCAAAGCGCCAGCAACAGTGGTTCGAGCGGCTGGAACTCCAGCGGTTCGAGCAGCTCGAACGCCAGCGGCTCCAACAGTTCCAGTGCAAGTGGCTCCAACAGCTGGGGCCTGAGCGGCTCAGCCAGTGGCAGCAACAGCTCGTCGAGCAGTGCCAACCTGAACGCTTCGCTGGATGCCGCCGCCAACGCTACGCGTACGCTCACCACCGATGATGGTCGTCGCGAGCGCACCCGCTCCAGCACCTTCGACGGTTCGCTGAGTGCATCGCTGGATGTATCGGTCGACAAGTCGCACGAAAGTGCATACGACTCGTCGTTCGAAAAAGCATTCGACTCCAACTACGACAAGTCGCGTGAATCGTCGTACGACAAGTCCAAAGAGTCTTCGTACACCAAGTCTCACGACTCTTCGTACGAGAATGCTTCGGCGTCTGAGTTCTCGAAGTCTGGCGAGAAATCGAAACAATCCTCGAACGACGTTTCGAAGAGCTACAGCGAAAGCAGCGCTTACGACTTGAGCAATACTGTGTCCTTCCAAGTGCTGACCCCGACCGGCTGGGCCAATCCTGTTACCAACACTGCAACCCTTAGCGGTTCGGTAAACGGTGGCAGCGGCAACCTGGGCGTGAACGTGGCAGCCGGTGTGGGCAACCAGCAGAGCAACTCGCTGGCCATCTCCAACACCTCGTTCTAAACGCTGCGCTTGAGGCCCCCTTCGGGGGGCCTTTCTTCAACACACCGTAAGGCGTCCGATCATGCGTATTTTCGCCTTGGCGTTCTTGCTGTGCCTGGCCAGCGTGAGCGAAGCTGCACAAATGCCGCTGTCCGTCCTGCCGGGCGGCGCCGTGGTGTTCAAACCCATCCAGAGCGTGCGCGAACGCAAGTTTGCCGACCTGGTGCAACAGAAAACCGACTTCAGCTGCGGCGCCGCCGCACTGGCCACCATCCTGCGCCAGGCCTACTGGCTGGATGTGGACGAACATCAGATTATCGAAGGCATGCTGGCCCACGCCGACCAGGACCTGGTGCGCACGCAGGGCTTCTCGATGCTCGACATGAAACGCTACGTCGAAAGCTTAGGCATGCGTGCCCGCGGTTATCGCGTAGCGCCCGACACCCTGCACAACGTGCGCATCCCGGTCGTGGTGCTGATGGATGTACGCGGCTACAAGCACTTTGTGGTCATGCAGAAGGTCGACAAAGGCTGGGTGTACGTCGGTGACCCGGTACTGGGCCATAGACGCTACAAAGTCGAAGACTTCCTCAAAGGCTGGAACGGCATCATCTTCGCCGTGATCGGCCAGGGTTACGACAAGAACAACATCCTGCTCGACCCGCCCCTGCCGCTGACCGCCAAGGGCCGCGTGGACAACTTCACCCCCGTGAAGGACAACGAGCTGCTGGACTTCGGCTTCATCAAAAGCGACTTCTTCTAACGACTGTTCTAATGACAAGGAGCATGATGCTCCAGGGAGCATTTCATGAAGACTTCATTGTGGCTGGCCATGGCCTGCCTGGCTGCCAGCCTGCCAAGCCACGCCGAGCCGTTGAAACCCATTGAACTGAAGGACCAGGAGCTGGCGAACCTGCGTGGCCGCTATGTGATGCCGGGACGCATCGTCAGCTTCGGCATCGTCATGAGCAGCACCTGGCAAAACGCCAAGGGCGACGTGATCGGGGCGACGTCCACGCTGCAGGTTCAGCAGTCGACCATCAAGCCCCAGTTCTATGTGTCGATGATTGATGAAAAAGGCACAGGTACGGCGCCGGGCGGTGCGCCTTCTGCCGGGACAGGCGTGGTCACGGGCGGCAATGGCCTTGCCACTACCGAGGGTGTGACCCAGGTGGTACGTGCGGCCGGTGACAACAACGCGGCCTACAACAACGTCGATATCAACGTCACCAAGGCCAACCAGGCCCCTGCCGTGCAACAGCAAGGCCAGGTGCTGGCCGCCGGCCAGACCCTGGTCGGGGAAAACGGCGCCGGCGCGCTCAGTGTGTCTTCCAGCGGTGTAGGTGTGCAGCTCAACATCAATGCCAGCAACAACCAGGGCAGCAGCGTGCAACGCCTGGCCCAGGGCGGCCTGATGCAGAACTCGACATTGCTCGGCAACGGCAACCGGGTCAGCAACATGACATCCTTGAATGTCGTCATGCGTGAGAACGTGCCGACAGCGGCTTCGCTCAACGGCAGCCTTGACCAGCTCAAAGGTCTCCGCACCTTCGGATACTGATCTACGCTCAGTCTCATCAAAAGTAGTTGGAAGGGACGGCAACTCCATGTACCGATCTTTTACGCTCAGAGCTTTTGTGTGTTTGACAACCTTGGCACCCACAGCACTCTACGCAGCCGCCGACCCACAGGTCGAAGCGCTGAAACAGGAACTGATCGAACTCAAACGCCGTTACGAGGCCCAGCAACAGGCGCTGATGGTACTTGAACAGCGCGTGCGCCAGGTCGAGGAGGCCCCGGCAGCAGCGCCGCCCAAACGCCTGGTCAAGTCCCCTGCCGAAGGGGTCAAAGGTGCTCAGACCGTCGCGTCAGGCACGCCGGGCGCTTCGGGCAGCTCATACGGCCAGGCGCTGACGGCCGATTCGGAGCCGGCGCAAAGCGTTTCCAACCTCTATGACGAAGCCAGCGGATTCTTTGGCGGAGGCAAGTTCAGCTTTGAAACGGGTGTTACCTACACCCATTACGATACCCGTGCGCTGACGCTGAATGGCTTCCTGGCGCTGGATTCGATTTTCCTCGGCAGTATCAACCTCGATCGGATCAAGGCGGACAACTGGACCTTGGACATGACTGCCCGCTATAACCTGGCGCAGCGCTGGCAGTTCGACATCAACGTACCCGTGGTGTATCGCGAGTCAACTTACTCCTCCGGCGGCGCTGGGGGCGCCGGGGCCAGTACCTCCGATGCAACCGTTACCCGCGACCCGGAAATCGGCGATATCAACGTTGGCGTGGCGTACAAGTTCCTCGACGAGGACGAGACCTGGCCTGACGCTGTTGCCACCCTGCGGGTCAAGGCGCCGACCGGCAAGGACCCGTATGGCATCAAGCTGCGGGAAGTTGACGGTAACAGCAACCTGTCAGTGCCGGACAGCCTGCCGACCGGCAACGGCGTGTGGTCCATCACACCGGGGATCTCGCTGGTCAAGACCTTCGACCCAGCCGTGCTGTTCGGCAGCCTGTCGTACACCTACAACATGCAGGACTCGTTCAGCGATATCAGCCCGCAGGTCAACAGCAAGGTGCCGGGTGACGTGAAGCTTGGCGACTCCTGGCAAATTGGCGGGGGTATCGCCTTTGCCCTGAACGAGAAGATGAGCATGTCATTCTCGGTGTCTGACCAGTTTGCCCGCAAGAGCAAGATCAAACCCGATGGCGGCGACTGGCAATCGATCTCCAACAGTGATTACAACGCGGCCAACTTCAACGTCGGCTTGACCTTCGCCGCCACCAACAACCTGACCATCGTACCTAACCTGTCCATCGGTCTGACCGACGATGCGCCTGACTTTTCCTTCAGCCTGAAATTCCCCTACTACTTCTGACACTTGCCCTCGGCCGGGCCCGCTTGCGCGGGCCCGGCTTTTGATTACCAGCCTTGTAGCAAACCGCTTTCCCTTCCCCGGCCTGTTATCATCCAGCACAGATGCATGACGATTTAATGGCAAAAGGGAAGTTTTTGTGAAGAACCTGTCAGACCACCCACGTACCCGGCTTGCCGCGTTGGCAACCCTGGTACTGGTGATCCCACTGGGTACGCGCGCCATGCTGGGCTGGTCCAACCCGCTCGGTTACCTGTCCGATCTCGCCCTCGGCAGCCTGCTGATACTGCTGCTGCACCGTCGGCCATGGTGGCTGGCCCTGCCCGTGCTGCTGGCCTGGGCGGCCCTGTGGGTGGCTTCCGCCGAGTTGGTAAGCGCCGTGGGCCGGTTACCCACCAGCGCAGACCTGACCTACCTGGTCGACCCGCAATTCATGGAGAATTCGACCGGTGGCGGCCTGGCCCATGCCTGGCTGCCCTTGACCATGGGTGCCGGCCTGCTGGTCTGGCTGGCCACCGCCTGGCGCAGCCGCAGCCAGCGCAGCATGCCGCTGCCACGCACGGCCTGGGCCATTCCGGTAGTGCTGTTTGGTGCCCATTGGGGTAGCCAGCAGCTGGCACCTACCGACGCCGACCAGTGGCGCCAATACAACCTCACCCACCAACTGATGTCGGCCGGGGTCGGCAGCCTGGAGCGCACGGTCGAAGGCTGGATGGGCCATACGCAAACGTTCACACCGCTGGCCAGCAGTGGCCTGACCCAGTCCGACCTGAACGGGCAGCGGCTGCTGGCCGGGCCAGGTAGCGCTCGCAACCTGCTGGTCATTACCGTGGAGGGCATCCCCGGTGCCTACCTGCGGCCCAACCGCCAGGCCCTGCACAGCCGCTTTGACGAAGATCTGATGCCCAAGGTCAGTCAATGGGCCGAGCGCGGCATGAACACCCCGGATTATGTGCTGCATACCCACCAGACCATCCGCGGCCTGTACGCGATGCTGTGTGGTGATTACGACAAGCTGGCCAATGGCACGCCAAAGGGCGTAGAGCTGCTGACGCAGAACGAACGCAACCAGGCCTGCCTGCCAGCGCAAATGCGCCAGGCCGGTTTCACCACCCACTACCTGCAAGGTGCCGGCCTGCGCTTCATGGCCAAGGACCGCATCATGCCGCATATCGGCTTCGACTCGGTGCATGGGCTGGAGTGGTTCCGCAACAAGAACTACCTGGACTTCCCCTGGGGCAAGGATGACCGCGCCTTCTTCGAAGGTGCCCTGGACTACGTCGGCCAGCTACAGAAACAAGACAAGCCGTGGATGCTGACCCTGCTCACCGTGGGTACCCACCAGCCGTACTCCGCGCCAGCCGAATACCTGAAGCGCTATGACACGCCAAAACAGGCAGCGGTCGCCTACCTGGATGACGCGCTCGGGGCCTTCTTCGACAACCTCGAACGCCAGGGCGTACTCAAGGACACGCTGGTGGTGGTGACCTCCGACGAGTCCCATGGTATCGACGGCGTGCGCCTGGCCTCGTCCTGGGGCTTCAACCTCACCCTGGCGCCGGAGCAGGCGCAGTTGCCGCGTATCAAACGCGGCACCTATGGCCATATCGACCTGGCCACCTCCGTGCTCGACTACTTTGCGCTGCCCATTCCCATGGCGCTTGGCGGCCGCTCGCTGTACCGCGACTACGACACCGGCCGCGAGATGATTTCCTACACCAACGGCATGCTGCGTTACCACAACGGCCAAGGCGTGTTCACCGAGTGTGACTTCCAGCAACGCTGCCGACGGTACGCCAGCGAAGGCTTCATTGCCGATCAGGCCCGCTACCTGGGCCCGGGCGACAGCCTGCTAGGCCAGCAGATCGGCGCCCTGGCCGGGGTGCTCGACCAGTCACTGCTGCAAACCCCGCTCAACCTGCGCTACCAGTTCGGCGGCCCTTCGCCGATCAAGTTGCGCAAGCGCATTCACGATGACTGGGCCGACAACCTGATCGGCGCCCAGTACCTGGAAATGCCAGGAGGCTCCCATACCCGTGTGCGGGTCAAGGTGCGCTCGCTGGACCCCAAGCGTGTGGCCTACATCCAGCTCAAGGCCAAGCAACTGGAGCAGGACGTACCGTTGGGCTTGCCTGCTGAAGTGAAGGTCACCGCCGACGAGCCGCTGGTAATGGAGTTCAGCTTTGACAACCCGACCGAGCGCAAAGCGTTCTCCTTCCACTTGCTGGGCTACGGCGGCGGCAAGGTGGAGGTCAGTGACTTCAGCGTGATCACCGCGCTGCCCGGCGAGGAAGACCCGGCGGATGAACTGACCGAGGGGCATATCGCCCATTCGGGCTGAGCGCCTTACCGCTCATCACCCGGCCACCGGTGCCTGTCGATTCGACCTGGGCGTGCTCGACTAGTGTGTGAATCCCCATCGTGGAGACAGCACCATGAGCACAAGCGAAAGCAGGCACCCGGTGGTTTCACGTAGCCAGTGGCTGGCGGCCCGCCAGCAACTGTGGCTGCACGAAAAAGCCTTTACCCACCACCGCGACGCGCTGGCAGCAGCCCGCCGCGCCCTGCCCTGGGTCAAGGTCGAGCGCAACTATCAATTTCAAGGGCCGGACGGCGAACTGAGCCTGGCCGACCTGTTTGCGGGGCGCAGCCAGTTGTTGCTTTACCATTTCATGTTCGTCGAGGGCTGGAGCGAAGGTTGCCCCGGCTGCTCGTTCCTGGCCGACCATTTTGACGGTGCCAACCTGCACCTGGCTCACCACGACGTGTCGCTGGTGGCGGTATCGCGGGCTCCGTATGCCGAGTTCCAGGCGTTTCGTAGACGCATGGGCTGGCAGTTCCGCTGGTACTCGTCACACGGCAGCGGGTTCAACGAAGACTTTGGCGTCAGTGTCGGCAGCGCGGGTGAGCGGCAGTACAACTATGAGCCGTATGAGGGCAGTGAAATCGAATTGCCCGGTTTGAGTGCGTTCTACCGTGAAGCGGATGGCAGCGTGTACCACACCTACTCGACCTATGCCCGCGGGTTGGACATTCTGGTCAATACCTACAACTTCCTCGACATTGCGCCACAGGGGCGCAACGAAAGCGGGACCATGGACTGGGTGCGGCACCATGACCGTTACGAAGGGCAGCCAGACAAGCCACATTGCTGCCACAGATGATCGAGGCAAGGCACGGTCGTTGTAGGAGCGGCCTTGTGCCGCGAAAGGGCCGCAAAGCGGCCCCGGCAATCTGTGTTGAATTTGCGATCTTGGGGCTGCTCTGCAGCCCTTTCGCGGCGCAAGGCCGCTCCTACACAGACCGCGCATGGCTGTCAGCTCTTTAGCAGCGCACACCCAGCATCCCGCGCTCGACGATAAAATCGATCACCGCCTGCAACCCCTCACCCTTCTTCAGGTTGCTGAAGGTCCACGGCCGCTGCGGGCGCATGCGCTGAGTGTCACGCTCCATCACTTCCAACGAAGCCCCTACATAAGGCGCCAGGTCGGTCTTGTTGATGACAAGGAAGTCCGATTTGGTAATGCCTGGGCCGCCCTTGCGCGGTATCTTCTCGCCTTCGGCCACGTCGATCACGTAGATGGTCAGGTCGGCAAGCTCCGGGCTGAACGTGGCGCTGAGGTTGTCACCGCCGCTTTCGACGAAGATCACCTCCAGGTTGCCAAACTTGCGCGCCAGCGCCTCGACGGCCGCCAGGTTCATCGAGGCGTCTTCGCGGATCGCCGTATGCGGGCAGCCGCCGGTTTCCACGCCCACAATGCGCTCGGGCTCCAGGGCGCCGGCCTCGGTGAGGATGCGCTGGTCTTCCTTGGTGTAGATATCGTTGGTAACCACGGCGATCTGGTAGTGGTCGCGCATGGCCTTGCACAGCGCTTCCAGCAGTGCAGTCTTGCCAGAGCCGACCGGGCCGCCGACACCGACGCGCAGGGGTTGTTGATAGCTTTGCATGTAGGCAGTCCTCAGGAACGGAACAAACGGGTGTATTGGGTTTCGTGACGCGATGAGGCAATGGCCAGTAATGGCAGGCCGCCACCGAGCTGGTCGTCGCCCAAGGCCAGTGCCTGATCGAGGGCCGCGGGCAAGCCGGTGCTCAGGTCGCGCAATAAGGTCTGGGCAGCCTGCTGGCCGAAAGGCACCAGCTTGACCCCGGCCATGACCGCGCCCTCCAGCCAGGCAAAGGCATAGCCAAGGGCCAGCTGGCGCAGCGGGATTGCCCAGTGCACAGCCAACCAGGCCATACCGCCCAGCTGAGTCAGTTCGAGGCTGGCGCGCCAGGCCGAGGCCTGGCCCAATTGCCAGCCGTCAAGCAGCCGCGCAAACGCCGCGCCACGTTGTTGCTCTTCAAGGCGCAGCTCGGTGGTCTCGCGGTTGGCCAGCAGGAAGCGGCTCCAGTGGGCGAACGTCGCGGCATTTTCGGTCTGGCAAGCGTGGTACAGGCGCGCCAGCAGCGGCCAGTCGAGGCAGGCCAGGGTGTCGTCGACCTGCTCGCGCTGCCAGGCAGCGAAACCGTCCACGCCTTTTACCCAGCCCGCCTCCACCGCCCACTCCAGGCCTTGCGAGTAGGTGAAGCCCCCCACCGGCAGGCCGGGGCTGGCCAGCTGCAGCAGTCGCAGCAATGCCATGTCGCTGTCCATCAACCGGCCAGCACCAGCGCGGCGCCGGCCAGCAAGCCACCGCCAAAGGCCTTCTGCAGGCCACTGTGACGGCGCAACAGGCAACCGACCGCAAAGCCCGCCGCCAGCAGCAGGCCGCTGACCGTGACAAAGCCGGCGCTGAATTGCCAGAACGCACTTGGCGTCGCTTCTACGCCATGGGCCCAGCCATGGAACAGGGCGAACACCGGCATGGCCATGGCCAGCAGCAACTGACGGCTCGGCAGCAATACCGCCCCGCCAGCCACCAGCAGCGACAGGGCGATCAAGGTTTCCATGCCCAGCACGTCACCAAACAGGTGGCCACACACTGCCCCGCCAAACATCGCCGCCAGGGTTGCCAGGGGCAGTGTCAGGCTGCGCCCGGTCAATGCAGCGAGTACCCCGGTGCCTAGCAGCATCAGCAGGTGGTCAAGGCCGGTCAGCGGGTGCAGCAGGCCGTCCTGCAGCGGGTTGCTGTCATGGCCAGGGTGGGCGAAGGCTGGCAGGGCCAGCATCAGCAGAAACAGGGCGAACGTCTTTTTCATAGGTTGCTCCAAGGCAGTTCAGGAATGGGCAGGCAGGCGCACGAACGGGTGATCGTGGCCGTGGGCATGGCTGTGGCCGTGCGGTGCGCTCTGATACGCCCCGGCTTCAGGCTCGAATGGTGCCTGTTCCGCTTCTACCGTCAGGCCCAGGCCACGCAGCATGTCGTCCAGCACATGGTCATGCTGGAAGCGCAACAGGCCAGGCTCGATCTGCAGGGGCACGTGGCGGTTACCCAGGTGATAGGCCGCACGGCAAAGCAGGTGCGGATCGGCGCAGCGCACCGTCGACACGGCCTCGGGCGCCGCCAGTACGCGAATCAGCTGGCTGCCTTCGGCATCGGCAAGCAGTTCACCGCCACGCAACAGGTGGCCGCGCTCGAGCATAAGCCCGGCTTCGCGCCCATCGTCCAGGGTGACCCGCAGGCGGCTCTTGATGCGGCTGTCCACGTCCAGGGTGACGGTGCCGCTTACAGCAAGCGTGCCGGGGTCGGTGATACGGCGGTTCAAGACAATCATGGGTGCTCCTTCAAAACAGGAAGTAACGCTGGGCCAGCGGCAGTTCGCTGGCCGGTTCGCAAACCAGTAATTCGCCATCGGCACGCACCTGATAGGTCTGCGCATCGACTTCGATCAGCGGCTGGAGGGTGTTGTGGACCATGTCCGGCTTGCGCACCCGGCGGCAGCCGTTGACCACGCCAATCAGGCTGCGCAGGTTCAGCTCTTCGGCCAGGCCGCGGTGCATTGCCGCCTGGGGCAGGAAGGTCATGCGCGTGGCATGCCGTGCAGCGCCGAGGGCGCCGAACATCGGCCGGTAGTGCACCGGCTGCGGCGTGGGGATAGAGCCATTGATGTCGCCCATGGGCGCGGTGACGATCATGCCGCCTTTGATCACCAGGGCCGGCTTGACCGCGAAGAACGCCGGCGACCACAGCACCAGATCGGCCAGCTTGCCCGCCTCTATCGAGCCCACTTCGTGGCCGATGCCGTGGGTCAGCGCCGGGTTGATGGTGTACTTGGCGATGTAGCGTTTGACCCGGAAGTTATCGCTGTAGGCCGTGTCTGGCGGCAAAGGCCCACGGCGCAGCTTCATCTGGTGGGCAACCTGCCAGGTGCGCAGCACCACTTCGCCGACCCGGCCCATGGCCTGGGAATCAGACGAGGTCATGGCAAAGGCACCCATGTCGTGGAGGATGTCCTCGGCAGCAATGGTTTCGCGGCGGATGCGCGATTCGGCGAAGGCCACGTCCTCGGCGATGCTCGGGTCCAGGTGGTGGCAGACCATGAGCATGTCCAGGTGCTCGTCCACGGTGTTTACCGTGTACGGCAGGGTCGGGTTGGTCGAGGATGGCAGCACGTTGGCCTGCCCCGCAGCGCGTATGATGTCCGGCGCGTGACCACCGCCGGCACCTTCGGTGTGGAAGGTATGGATGGTGCGGTCGCCGACGGCCGCGAGGGTGTCTTCGATACAACCGGACTCGTTGAGGGTGTCGGTATGGATCGCTACCTGGATGTCCATTTCCTCGGCCACGCCCAGGCAGCAGTCGATGGCCGCCGGGGTCGAGCCCCAGTCCTCATGCAGCTTCAGGCCCACCGCACCGGCCGCTATCTGCTCACGCAGCGCTTCCGGCCGCGAGGCATTGCCCTTGCCCAGCAGACCGATGTTGATCGGCAGGCTGTCGGCGGCCTGCAGCATGCGCGCCAGGTACCAGGGGCCGGGCGTGCAGGTGGTGGCATTGGTGCCGGTGGCCGGCCCGGTGCCGCCGCCGATAAAGGTGGTGACGCCGCTGTTCAGGGCCTCATCCACCTGCTGCGGGCAGATGAAGTGGATATGCGAGTCGACACCGCCGGCGGTGACGATCTTGCCCTCGGCCGCGATCACTTCGGTCCCGGGGCCCACCGGTACGTTGACGCCCGGCTGCACATCCGGGTTGCCGGCCTTGCCGATCACTGCGATGCGCCCGTGCTTGATGCCGATGTCGGCTTTGACGATACCCCAGTGGTCGATGATCAGGGCGTTGGTCAGCACCAGGTCCATGGCCTCGGCGGCCAGCATCTGCCCCTGCCCCATGCCGTCGCGGATGACCTTGCCGCCGCCAAACTTCACCTCTTCGCCGTAAATGGTGTAGTCCTTCTCCACCTCTACCCACAACGCTGTGTCGGCCAGCCGCACACGGTCGCCCACGGTGGGCCCGAACATGTCGGCATAAGCCTGGCGGGAAATACGGCTCATACCCTGCCCTCCAGCGGGCCCATCACCTTGCCCTGGAAGCCATAGACTTCACGCTTGCCGGCGTAGGCCACCAGTTGCACGGTGCGCGCCTGGCCCGGCTCGAAACGCACGGCGGTGCCGGCCGGGATATCCAGGCGAAAGCCCAGGGTTGGCGCACGGTCGAACACCAGCGCGTCGTTGACTTCGTAGAAATGGTAGTGCGACCCGACCTGCACCGGCCGGTCGCCGTGGTTGGCCACACTGACACTGACCGTTTCGCGGCCACTGTTCAGCTCGATGTCGCCAGCGGCGACCTGGATTTCACCTGGGATCATGCGGGGCTCCTGGGCTGTTTCAGACGATGGGGTCATGCACGGTCACAAGCTTGGTACCATCCGGGAAGGTCGCTTCGACCTGCACGTCGTGGAGCATTTCGGCGATGCCGGGCATCACCTGCTCGCGGGTCAGCACTTCGCGCCCCTGGCTCATCAGTTCGGCAACGGTGCGGCCATCGCGGGCGCCTTCCAGCACGGCAGCACTGATCAGCGCCACGGCCTCCGGGTAATTGAGCTTAAGGCCACGGGCCAGGCGCCGTTCCGCCAGCAATGCGGCGGTGAACAGCAGCAGTTTGTCTTTCTCTCTCGGGGTCAGCTCCATGGCGCTCTCTCAGGTAGCCCAGATACGCGGTGGGCAGGCTGGCAGGCCGAGGACGGCCGGGCGCAGCACATGCCACAGGCGTTGCAGGGTGCGTTGCAGGTGTTGGTTGTCATGGTCAAGCACACGGATAACCAGCAACGACCCCAGCAGGGTCGCGCCGGCCGGGTTGGCCAGTTCGTCGAGCAGTGGCCGCACCTGCTCCAGTACCGCCTGGTCGGCGGGTGCCGCGCAGAACGTAGCGAGCAGCGGGTGGCCGCCGAGCTTGTCCAGGCGCCCGCCTTCGATACGCAGGCGTTCATGCAGGCCGACTTCGTCGGGTAATTCGATGTGCAAACGACTGTCCAGAGCGCCCTGCTCGAAACGCTCGTTCATCACAGGGCGCCCCAGGCACAGGGTTTCCCAGGCCAGCAGGCGCGCCCCGGGTTCGAGGGTGAAACGGCTGTGCAGGCTGGCGCGGGCGCCGGAAAAGAAGATGCTGTCTTGCGGTAGCCATTCCAGGGTGCTGCCGGCGGCCAGCTGAAAACGTTGGGTCAGCCGCGCGGTGGGGCCGATACTGCGGTAGAACTTGCTGGCACCGGGCATGGTCAGCAGCGCATGGCTGCCGGGTTCCAGATGGATATCCAGGTCAAGGCGGTCGCCGGCGACGATGCCACCCGGCGGGTGCAGTACATAGACATGGCACGGTGCACCTTCCGGGTAGAAAGGCCGCTGCACCAAAAGAGGTCCGAAATGCCTCCGCGCACCAAGGCGGGTCACATCGTCGCGCCTGACAAAGCGCAACTGCAGGTGGGCGCTCCAGCCTGCATCGTCTTGTTGTTGTTCGATCTGCTCCGCGAGCGACATCCTGCGGCCCCTGAAATCCGTGGCCTGCTGGCCGTTTAGAGGGTCCGGCGCGGGCAGCAGCTAGCACGCGCGGCCTGACCACTCGATCAAATTCGCAGGCTGGATATAGCAGGTTGCGGGCCAACTCCGCAGGTGAAGGCAAATGAAACTTTTGCCACGGCCGCTCTGGCATCGGGCATACGGGAGGATGTCGCACAAAGCGGGGGCGTGGGTCGGCCCTGTTTCGGTGCCGGCAGAAGTGCAAAAGGGGCCGCTTTGCAGCCCTTCGCGGGCACGCCCGCTCCCACAGGTTAATCTGCGCCTGGAGGCCCGTGTTATACCTGTGGGAGCGGGCGTGCCCGCGAAGGGCCGCAAAGCGGCCCCAAAACATCAAACCTCAGTAATCGAAACGGTCGACCGCACGCCTACGTTCGTTGTCGTCACGCCGGTCATAGATGGCTGTGGTCTGGATGTTGACATGGTGCGCCAGCTTCTGGGCAATCGACAGGTCGTGCTCTTCGATCACCCGGGTGATGAACGCCCGGCGGAAGTCGTGCGGCATGATTTTCACCCCCACTTGCGCACCGCGCTGGCGGGCAATGTAGTAAATCGCATGCTTGGTGATACGCGCCCGGGTAATGTGGCTACCGCGGCGGATGCGGTTGAACAGGAACAAGTCGTCTTCTGCCCCTGCCGGCAGGTCCTGACGGCGCAAGTCCAGCCACGCCTGCAGCTTTTCGAATGCCCATGGCGGTGCGTACTTGATCAGTTGGTGGTTGCCCTTGCCAACCACCTGCAGGCTGCGCGCCTCGAAATCGACCTGGGCCAGGTCGATGTCCACCGACTCCGACTTGCGCATGCCGGTGCCGTACAGCAAGGCGATGATCGCCGCGTCGCGTACCCCCTGCGGCCGCGGGTCGGATGCACACACATCCATCAGTTCACGAATCAGGCTGCGGCGCAGATTGCGCCCTGGCGGCAGGCGGCTGCCAGTGGCCGGTTTGACCTCGCGAATGCGCAACAGCTGCTCATGGTCGATCAGGCCCTGGCGCCAGGCCTCGTTCATCACCCCGCGAATGGCGTTGACGTACAGCGACGAGCTGTTGGGCGCGTAACCGTCGGCACGCAGGGCCGACACCAAGGCGATCACGTGGCCGGGCTCTAGCCGATGCCAGGGCACGTCGACGACATTGCAGTCGACAAAGCCCAGCCGGTCGGCGGCGTCCTGAAGGATGTAGCGCATGGTTTGCTGGCTGGATGGGGCCAGACGGGCCATGTACTGCAGCAGCGGATTTTTAGGGAGATCGGACAAAAGTGAATCCTGTAGCGAAGCGGCAGCCGGCAGCTAACCTGGCCAACCTTCAAGCGAGTCAAAACGACCTGGAAACAAGTCCCAATGGGCGCCAAGCGCGCATGCCATCAGGACCTTGAACGGTGCCATCACCTTGATATTCAAGGGCTTTGCAACTGGCACGGTTCGTAATCTTACCCCAATTGAGGCCTACCGAACGAACCGAGGATCGCCCATGCCGAGTGCAACCCATCGTTCCTGTTGTAGCCCAGACAGACGGCATGCCCGGCTGACGCGGTCATTTGTGGCAGCGCGAGACAGGGATTGCTAGACGATGGCTGCCGGCCACCATGTCGGAAACATCTGCTGCACGCGGGGCTCGGCAAAGCGTTCGTCTATCAGCACCAGCACGCCCCGATCCTGGTCACCACGGATAACCCGGCCCGCCGCCTGGATCACCTTGCGCACTCCAGGGTACAGGTAGGCGTAATCGAAGCCCGCCCCAAACTGCTGCCCCAGCCGCTGTTTGAACTGTTCGTTGACCGGGTTGACCTGCGGCAAACCCAAGGTGGCGACAAACGCGCCGATCAACCGGGTGCCTGGTAAATCCACGCCTTCGCCGAACGCGCCGCCCAATACGGCGAAGCCGACGCCTTTGCCATCGGCGACAAAGCGGTCAAGAAACCCTTGGCGGGCCGCCTCGTCCATCCCCGGTTCCTGGGCCCACAGGGGAATCCGCCCATGCCGCTCGGCCAACAGCCCTGCCACCTGCTGCAGGTATTCGAAGCTGCTGAAGAACGCCAGGTAGTTGCCCGGCATGCGCTCGTACTGTTGGGCAATCAGCTCGACGATCGGCGCCAGGGAGGCGTGGCGCTGCTGGTAACGGGTGGACACCTGGCTGGCAATCCGTACTTCCAGCTGCTCTGCGCGAAACGGCGCAGCCACTTCCAGCCAGGCGGTATCGGCCGGCATGCCCAGCAAGTCGCTGTAGAAATGCCGCGGGCTCAACGTGGCGGAAAACAGTGTCACGCTGCGCGCCGCCTGCATGCGTGGGGCCAACAGGCGTGCCGGGGTGACATTGCGCAGGCACAGGGTAGCCAGCCGACGCTTGCGCGGGCCCTGACGCTGGCTGATGTCGAACAGAAAGTGCTCGTCGAACAGCTCGGCAACCCGGCTGAACTGCAAGGCCTGGAAGAAGAACTGCAACACCTGCGGGTCCATTTGCGCAGGCGTCTGGTTGATCTGCTCCTGAATCAGCCCGATGCATTGCTGCAGGGCGCGCAGCAGGCCGTCTGGCAGCGACTCGCTGGCTTGATAAGGCGCGCGCTGTTCTTTATACAGGGCGTTCCACTGCCGGTTAAGGCGGTCCAGCGCACTGACCAGCCCAGGCGGTTTGCTCTGACGCAGGGCCAGCAACTGCCCTTGGTCAAGGCTGGCACTGTACATGCCGCGTCCACGCTCAACCAGGTTATGCGCTTCGTCCACCAGTACTGCCACGCGCCACTGGTTGAGCTGGGTGAGGCCGAACAGCAAGGCATGCGCATCGAAGTAGTAGTTGTAGTCAGCGACCAGCACGTCGACCCAACGCGCCATCTCCTGCCCCAGGTAATACGGGCAAACCTGATGCGCCAAGGCCACTTCGCGCAGGTTGGCACGGTCAAGCAAAGGCAGGGCTGCGGCAGCCTCACGCGCTGCCGGCAAGCGGTCGTAGAAGCCTGCGGCCAATGGGCAGGATTCACCATGACAGGCTTTGTCCGGGTACTCACAGGCCTTGTCGCGGGCGATCAACTCCAGGGTGCGCAAGGCAGGTTGCGGCGTGGCATCGGTGATCTGGCGCATGGCATCGAGGGCCAGCGCCCGGCCCGGGGTCTTGGCAGTGAGAAAGAACAGCTTGTCCAGTTGCTGTGGCACCATGGCTTTGAGCAGCGGGAACAAGGTACCGAGGGTCTTGCCAATGCCGGTGCTGGCCTGGGCCATCAGGCAACGCCCGGTACTTACCGCCTTGTACAAGGTTTCGGCCAGCTGCCGTTGGCCCTGGCGGAACTGTGGATAGGGGAAGCTCAGCGCCTGAAGCCCTTGGTCACGTGCGGCCAGACGCCGTTGCTGAAATTGAGCCCAGCCCAGAAAGCGCTGGCACTGGATTTCGAAGAAGGCCCGCAATTCAGCAGCCGTGTAGTGCTCACTGAACAGCGTCTGGTCATCGCTGTCCACGTCCAGGTACACCAGCGCCACCTCGATGGCGGGCAATTGCCGTGCCTGGCACATCAACCAGCCATAGACCTTGGCCTGGGCCCAGTGCAACTGGCGGTGATTGGCCGGCTGACGCGCCAGATCGCCACGGTGCGTCTTGATCTCTTCCAGGCGATTGCTGCCAGGGTCATAACCATCGGCGCGGCCTCGCACCTTGAGGGTTTCGAACTGGCCTTCAAGGGTGATTTCCGACTCGTAGCCCGCAGCACGCCGTGCCACTACCCGCTGATGCCCTTCGATGCCCTCCTGGGCGGTGGGCGACGGCGTAAAGCGCAGGTCCAGGTCGCCGACCTTGGCGCTGAACTCGCACAAGGCACGCACCGCCACGCTGTAGCTCAAGGCGTTTCGCTCCAGCGCACATGGCACACCGCAACGGGCAGGCCGTGTTGCCTGCAGAACTCAAGCCAGCGCAGCTGGTTGTCCTGCAAGCGGTCACCGGGCCCCTTGACCTCGACCATGCGGTAACGGCCCTGCTCGGGCCAGAACTGGATCAGGTCGGGCATGCCGGCGCGGTTGCTGCGAATGTCCTGCAACAAGCGCAGGAAGCACTGTTTCAGCTGGGCAGCCGGCAAGCACGCCAAGGCCTGTTCCAGCAGTTCCTCGCTGAGCATGGACCAGAACACGAACGGCGACTGCAGGCCCTGTTTGCCCTGGTAGCACTCGAGAATCGCCTGACGATGGCTGCCATCGTCGAGCCGCCCCAGGCAGAGATCGAACAGCGCACTGCGCCGCTGCTGGAAGTCACTGTCGTGCAGGTCCTGTGGCGCGGCCTGAAACGGGTTGAAGAATGCGCCAGGCACAGGGGCGAAGATGGCCTCCCAGCACAACAGGCCAAACAGGCTGTTGAACAGCGTGTTCTCCACGTAATGCGCCTGGCCACCTTCTTGCACCAGGTGCTGACGCACAGCTTCCTCCACACCCAACGCAGCGTACTCGCGGGGCAACTCGAGCTCGATCAGCTCCAGCGGTGTGGCACGCTGGCGTCGCTGTGGCGGGCCGCCAAGCTTGCGCGCCAGGCGTGGCAGCATCCGTTCCAGTGCCTGCACTTCCAGCGCGTTGGCCGGTGCCGCCGCGAGCTGTAGTGCCAGCGCATGGGCCTGGGGCCACTGCTCAGTGCGCTCAAGCACCCGCACCTGGCGAATGCGTGCCTGGGCATGGCTGCACTGGCCGTACACTGCCATGGCCTGGTCCCACTCCCCCAGGCGCTCGCATTGCTGGCCCAGGGCGAACTGCAGGCGCGCATGGCGGCGGGCCAGCCACGGGTTGTCACTGTGCAGGCCCTGCAGGGTACCCAGAATCGACACGGGTTCGTCGCCCTGCTCCAGCCGCTCGGCGCACTGGTGCAAGGCCATGGCCAGGTCGACCTCGGCACGTTGCTGCAGGGCTCGCGAGCCCGTGCTGAATGGCACCTGCTCGTAACGCAGCACACCGAGGTCGGCGAGGACGAACTCTGACCAGTCCTGGTACAGGTTGCCGAAGAACAACAGGCGCATGCGGTCGCACAAGGGTTGCAGGCACCACTGGAGGATGCGCACCTCGCTGTCGGGAAACCATTCGGCCAGTGACCGGGCCAGCAGCCCCAGCGGTTGCAGCTGTGCCAACAGCTCATGCTTGGCGGCACGCGGGCGGCTCAGCTGCCGGGCGAAGCAGCGGGCCAGTTCGTCTTTGCGCAGCAAGGCGAACAGCTGTTCCAGGCCCAGTTGCTCGGGTTCCCGCACCCAGCCGAGTTTCTGCAAAGGCTGCAGCGCCAGCGCCGTATCGCCGATTTCGGCGTAGTCGAGCCGGTCGCTGCGAAACAGCTCGCCTTTGCGCATGACCATGCGCACCATCAAGGCCTGGGTTGGCGCTTGCAGTTGATTGAAGGCACGGATGAAGGCCAGTTCCTGGTCATCGAGCAGGTCCTGGTAGCGCTGTTCGACCCACAGCACTACCTGGCGGAAGTTATGCAGGTAGTAGAACGGGTCGTCGACGGAATGGGCGATCACTGGCGGAGGTCAGGTTGCGGTAACAGGCACTGTTTATACATACAGATAACCATGCCTGACAAGAGCCGTGGGTCAGTCCGTTGGCGCTTTGTGTAGGAGCGGCCTTGTGTCGCGATGGGCTGCGCAGCAGCCCCGGCAATTTCTGCTGCGAAGCTGAAATCCTGGGACCGCGTTGCGGTCCATCGCGACACAAGGCCGCTCCTACAGGGATTACGTGGCGTTTCCAGGCTACTTGGTTGCCGGGACCATCTCCCCTGCTTCGTCCTTGGCACTGCCAATCGGCGCCTGCAGCAACAGGAAGTACGCCACCGCCGAGCACAACGCCACCACCGCACTGATCATGAACGCCGTGGTGAACGAGCCCGAGTACTGGATGCTGAAGCCGGTAGCGATCGGCGCCACCGAGCCGGCAATGTAACCGCCGAAGTTCTGGATCGAGCCAAACGAGGCCACGCGCTGGCTGTCGACGATGGTATTGACGATCATCCAGGCAGTGGCACTGGCCATGTTGATGCTGAACAGTGCCAGGCACAGCAGGATGACGCAGCCTGTCAGGCCGGTGACGAACGACAGTGGCAAGGTGAACAGCGCCGCCAGCACCAGGCCGGTAATGACGCTGAACTTGCGGCTGCCCAGCACAGTCATGCCACGCTTCACCAGCCGGTCGCAGAAGCGCCCGGCAACGATTGTACCGGCCGCACCAAAGCCGTAGGCCAGCGACACGACCCAGGCGGTCTTGTACAGGTCCAGGCCGTGTTCACGCTCGAAGTAGCCCGGCAACCAGGTCAGGTGCAGCCACAGCATGTAGATCACACCCATGAAACCCAACACCGCACCCCAGGTGCTGCGGTGCTTGAACAGGTCCAGCCAGCCGGCGAAGTACGAAGCCTTCGGCGTTTGCACCGGGGCCACAGGCGCCTTGTGTTCGGCTGGCAGCGGCTTGCCTTCGGCCTCCAGTTCCGCCAGGTAACGCGCCTTGCTCTTGTAGAACGTCAGCCAGCACACCGCCAGCACCATACCGATCACGCCGGTAATGATGAACATGCCACGCCAGCCGAAGTTGACCATGAACAACGTCAGCAAGGGCGGCGCCAGGCACGGGCCGAGGCAGGTCGACGACCACACCACGCCGGTCGGCGTGCCGCGCTCATTGGCATCGAACCACTCCGACAGGGCCTTGGCCGCCGACGGGAACATGGGCGCCTCGCCAATGCCCAGCAACACCCGCAGGCCCATGAAACCGGCAAAGCTGTTGACCATGCCAAACGCCGCCTGGGCCACCGACCAGCCCAGCAGCGAGGCGCCGAGGGCGACCTTGCTGCCCAGGCGGTCGATGATCATGCCCATGGGCAACTGGGCAAAGGCATAGGCAATGGAAAACGCCGACAACAGGATGCCCATCTGCGACGGGCTGATCATCATGTCTTTCTGGATGGAGGTATTGGCAATCGACAGCGCACTACGGTCCAGGTAGTTGACGATGCCGATCAGCAGCAGGAACACAACGGTGATGCGCTGGTACTTCTTCATAGGGTTCATGTGTCCACCTTTATTATTATTGTTGCAGCGCTGTCAGCGCTTTGGCGATCCATCGATGTTCCTGCGCCCCTCCCTTGCGCAGCGTGTCGCTCAAGGCTGGCGGGCGGTAGCTGCAACCTCCAGCAGGCCACGCCGGCCGAGGTTGTCGATCAACGCGCGCAGGCCAAACGCCCACTGCGGTGCCTGGTCGCTGGTGGTTACGCGGTTGCACAAAGTACCCAGTTGCGGGTTGCTGATGGTCACCACATCACCCGGCTTGTGGGTAAAGCCATTGCCCGGCTGGTCACGGTCCTGCTTGGGGGCGAACAGGGTGCCGAGGAAGAGCACCATGCCGTCGGGGTACTGATGGTTTTCGTTGAGGGTTTGCTGCACCAGGTCTTGCGGGTCGCGGCTGATCTCGCGCATGGAACTGCGGCCAGCCAGGATGAAACCGTCCTCGCCCTCAACCCGCAGGTCCACTTCGGCGTTGCGCACATCGTCAAGGCCGAAGCTTTCGTCAAACAGCCGCAGCAGCGGGCCCAGTGCGGTGGAGGCATTGTTGTCCTTGGCCTTGGACAGCAGCAAGGCGCTACGCCCTTCGAAGTCACGCAGGTTGACGTCGTTGCCGAGCATGGCGCCCTTGATGCTGCCATCACTCGACACCGCCAGCACCACTTCCGGCTCCGGGTTGTTCCAGCTGGACTTGGGGTGGATGCCGATCTCGGCACCGTGGCCAACTGCCGACAGCGGCTGGGCCTTGGTAAACACTTCGGCATCCGGGCCAATGCCCACTTCCAGGTATTGCGACCACAGGCCCTGCTCCACCAGCACCTTGCGCAGCGCTTCGGCCTGGGCCGAGCCGGGCACGATCTGCGACAGGTCTGCGCCGATGCGACTGGCCAGGGTGTCACGGATGGCATCGGCCTTGGCTGGGTCGCCCTTGGCCTGCTCTTCCACCACACGCTCCAGCAGGCTGGTGGCGAAGGTTACGCCAGCGGCCTTCACCGCCTGCAAGTCGACAGGCGCCAGCAGCCATGGCTGACGCGGGTCGCGCTGGGCGGGGTCGCTGTTGTCCAGCAACACCGATAGCGCCACCAGCGGTTCGGCCAGCGGCAAGGCGCGCAGGTAGGCCACCGGGTCGGCCACTTCCAGCAGGGCCGAGACAGTCGCCACGTGGGTGCTGATGTCGTAGACCGCGCCGGCTTTCACCAGCACCACCGCCGGCCCCTGGTCCGCCAGCCACACCCGCCCTACCCAGCTGCCGCTGTCGAACACACTGGCATCCTGGCTCAGCGGCAGCGGTTGATTGGCGTTCGATCGATCAGTCATCTGTGTACCCTTACTGTGCATCATTGGGAAAGTGCCGGCAGTTGCAGTTGGCCGGCCAGGCGATCAAGGTCAGCCAGCAGCTGTGGCGAGAGGCTCACGCCCTGCTGCAGGGCCTGGCGGCGCAGCGCAAGGCCAGCCTGCCCAGGCAAGCGCACCGGGCGCGCAGGGTCGAGCGGGCGGCTGGCGAGTACCAGTCGGCCCAGGAAGCTGGTTTCATCGGTGAACGCTTCCAGGCCGCCGAAGAAGCGCGGGTCGATGACCACGGCAGTGGCCGAGGCGCCCCACTGTTCAGGGGCATCCTTGCGCCCATGGCCTGCCAGGCCGGACGTCAGGGCTTCGACCAGCAGCGCCAGGGCAAAGCCTTTGTGGCCAAAGGCCTGGCCGCCGAGGGGCAGGATGCTGCCTTGCGGGCGGGTGAAGAAATCGACCGGGTCGTCGCTCAGCTGCCCGTCATTGCTCACCAGTACCGGGTGCGGCAGGCGGCTGCCGGCATCGCGGCACTGGCCGACCAGCCCAAGGGTAATGGTCGACATGCTCACGTCCAGCAGGATCGGCTCGCCCTGGGTCGGGATACCGGCAGCAATCGGGTTGGGGGTGTAGATCGGGTCGATGCCACCGTGGGCGCAGACCAGCTCCACCGAGGGGTCCGATGAATAGACCATGGCCACCAGGCCCTGGTCGGTAAAAGGCTTGAGATAGGCGGCCAGGCAGCCAATGTGTGAAGCACGGCGTACCACCGCAATGCCGATGCCCTGCGCGGTCGCACCATTTGCCGCGCATTCCAGGGCACGGCTGACGCAGTAAGGCCCCAACAGGTAATGGCCATCGAACACGCTGGCGATGCCACTGTCCGACACCTGTTCCAGTACCTGTGCACGGGCCTTGACCTTGCCTTCCTGCATGCCACCGATGTAGCGGCTGACGAGGTTCAGGCCGTGGGTACGGTGCCCGAGCAGTTCACCTTCGAGCAGTACCCGGGTCACCACCTGGGCGACCTCGGTATCGGCACCGGCTTTTTCGAACAGTTGCTCGACAAAGGTGGTGAGCGCTTGCACGTTGTGATGTGTGGCTTGAGTCATTGTTGTTATCTCGTAAGCGGGACGGGAGCGGTCAATCAGGTCACTGCGCCGATCTGCCAGGGCACGAACTCGTTCTGCCCGTATCCGTGCTGTTCGCTTTTGCTGCGTTCCCCGGAAGCAATGCGCAGCATCTGCTCGAAGATGTACGCGCCACGCTCCTCGATGCTGGTGGAGCCGTCGGCAATACCGCCGCAATTGACGTCCATGTCCTCTTCCTGGTGTTCGAACACCCGGTTGTTGGTCGCCAGCTTGATCGACGGTGCCGGGGCACAGCCGTAAGCCGAACCACGCCCGGTGGTGAAGGCGATCAGGTTGGCCCCGCCAGCCACCTGGCCAGTGGCCGAGACCGGGTCGTAACCAGGGGTGTCCATGAACACCAGGCCCTGGGCACGCACGGTTTCGGCGTACTGGTACACGTCGACCAGATTGCTAGACCCTGCCTTGGCCACAGCGCCCAGGGACTTCTCGAGGATGGTGGTCAGGCCCCCGGCCTTGTTGCCGGCCGACGGGTTGTTGTTCAGCTCGGCGTTCATGCGCTGGCAGTAGTCTTCCCACCAGCGGATGCGCGCCACCAGCTTTTCGCCCACCTCACGGCTGACCGCACGGCGTGTCAGCAAGTGCTCGGCGCCGTAGATTTCCGGGGTTTCGGACAGGATGGCGGTACCACCGGCCGCCACCAGGCGGTCCACAGCGTTGCCCAGTGCCGGGTTGGCGGTGATGCCGGAGTAGCCATCGGAGCCGCCACATTGCAGGCCGACCACCAGATGCCGTGCGCTGACCGGTTGGCGCTGGACGTGGTTGGCCTCGGCCAGCAGGCTTTTGACCTGCTCGATGCCGGCAGCAATGGTTTTCGACGTACCGCCGATGCCCTGGATGGTGAAGGCCCGCAGCTGCGCACTGGCTTGCAACCCCTGGGTTTCCAGCAGGCTTTCGATCTGGTTGGTTTCGCAGCCCAGGCCAATGATGAGTACGGCAGCAAAGTTGGGGTGCACGGCGTACCCGGCCAGGGTGCGGCGCAGCAAGCCAAGGGCTTCGCCGCTGGGGTCTACTGCGCAGCCGGCACCGTGGGTCAGGGCGACCACGCCGTCGATATTCGGGTAGTCGGCCAGTGCCTCGGGGTGGATGTCACGGCGGAAATGGTCGGCCACAGCCCGGGCCACGGTCGCCGAGCAGTTCACCGAGGTGAGAATGCCGATGTAATTACGGGTGGCAACCCGCCCATCGGCGCGCACGATGCCCTGGAACTGCGCTTCGCTGCCAGGCTGGCTGCGCGTGTCGACACCAAAGGCATAGTCGCGGGCGAAATCCCCCATCTGCACGTTGTGCACATGCACGTGGTCGCCGGCATCAATGGCCTGCGAAGCAAAACCGATGATTTGGCCGTAACGGCGCAACGGCTGGCCCTGCTCCACGCGTTCGGTCGCGATTTTGTGGCCGGAAGGAATCGGCTGACGCACGGTAATCGCCTCGGCATCCAAATGCAGGCCTTGCGGCAAGGCCTGGCGGGCGATAAGCACGTTGTCCAGCGGGTTGAGGCGGATGACGGCAAGGTCACCGGACTTGGCAATCAGTTGCATGGGACCTCTCAGGGCGGTGCGGCGGGCTTCTTTTTATGGCTGTTGCCACTGTAAGAAGCCTTGCGCAGCATTCCCAATGAGATGATCCGATCAATTGATAACCAATGGTTATCGGAAGTCGTGATCGGGCGGTGATCCTTGATCGTCTAATAGACTGCCCAAGTGCTCAAGCCTGCACATATCCTATGGGAGCGGGTTCACCCGCGAACACCGGCGCAGCCGGTGCCATGCACCGCGTCAACTGCTTCGCGGGTAAACCCGCTCCCACGGGGATCGCGTGAACCATCAGGTCTTGTCCAAGGCAGTGGCAGCCGTACCTTCCTGCTGTCGCTGTTTGGCGCCTTCCAGCAAAATCTCGACAAACGCCCGGGCCGAGGCGCTCAGCGGTTCATCCTTGCGGGTGACAACGCCATACTCCAGCGCGGGTACATGCAACGGGCTGCGCAGCTCCTTGAACTGCCCGCTGGCCAGCTGCGCGGCAACCATCGAACGCGGCAACATGGCAATCATCGGCGCGGATTGCAGCAGCTGCAGGAACATCGGCATGGAGATCGTCTCGACGCTGTCGACGGGCGTGGCAATACCTGCCACCCGGAAGGCCTGTTCCAGGCGGTTGCGAATCGGCGTGCCCACCGGGTACAGCACCCACGGCCAGTCGCCCAACGCCGACAGTGGCGGGCTTTCCAGCTGGTTGAGCGGGTGCTCGCTGTTGACCACCAGGCTGAACGGTTCGGGTTCGAGGGGCTGGAAGTCGAACAGCTGGCTGAAGCGCTCTTCGGTGAAACGGCCAATCATGATGTCGAGCTTGTTCTGCTCCAGCATGGTCAGCAGGTGATCACTGGAATGCTCCACCACTTCGATCGACAACAGCGGGCTGCGGGCCTTGATCGCGGCAATGGCCTGCGGCAGTACCAGCGCAGTGGCGGCAAAGATGCCACCGACACGGATAAAACCGTGCCCGCCGTTGCGCAGGCGGTTGACCTGGTCGACGAATTGTTGCGATTCGGCCAACGCACTCTGGGCATAACGCACCACGTATTCACCCAGCTCGGTGGGCGGCATGCTGCGTGGCAGGCGCTCGAACAGGGCAAAGCCGAACTGCTCTTCGAGATCGCGCAGCATCTTGCTCAAGGCCGGCTGGCTGAGGTTCATGCGCGTGGCGGTTGCGTGCATGTTGCGGGTGCGCGCCAGGGTGTCGATCAGCACCAGGTGCTTGTAGCGGATCCAGTTGCAAAAGCTGGAATGGGTCAGGTCCGGCGACATCGGCAGCAGGCCTCAGGCAGGTGAAAAGGCAGGGTTATTGCGCCCGCAGGTAGCGCAGCAAGGTATCCAGGGCAACCGAGTTAGGCCGCGAGCGCAGGGTCAGCACGCCCAGGTTGGCCATGGTCAGCGGCAGCTCTACCGGCAGGATGGCAACCATGCCATAGCGGGCATAATGCTCGGCCACGTCATTGGGTACCACCGCGATCATTTCGGAGGCTTCGAGCATGGCGGTGGTGGCCAGGATCGAGGCGGTTTCAACGATGTCCAGTGACTGCACCATGCCCCCGGCCTGCAGCGCACTTTCGACGCGGCGGCGCATCGGGCTGCCGATGGGGTGCAGGATCCAGGTCAGGGCCACCAGGTCACTCAATTGCAACCCGACAGCCGCCGCCAGAGGGTGCCCGGCGCGGGCAATCACGCGCATCTGCTCACCGCCTTCAAACAGCTCGATGTTCAGGTCCTGGCTGTCGCTCTGGTCTGGCAGGCGGCCCACGACCATGTCGAAATCGCCGCGCAGCAACGCGGGCAGCAAGGTATCGCTGGTACCCACTTCCAGCGAGATACGCACCTTGGGGTGGTCACGCTTGTAGGCCAGTACCGCCTTGGTCAGCACGCCCGGCACCGGGCCCATGACGCTGCCCACCCGCACCAGGCCCAAGGCCCCGCGCGCCAGTTCGGCGATTTGCGCCTGGGCATGCTCGAACTCATGCAGCGCGCTTTGTGCATAGCGGATCATCACCTCACCGTAGAGCGTTGCTTGCATGCCGCGCGGCAAGCGCTCGAACAAACGCACGCCAAGGCGTTCCTCAAGCTGCTGCAGCAACAGGCTGGCCGCCGGTTGCGTGGTGTGCATCGCCGCAGCGGCGCGGCGCAGGTTGCCGAACTCGCCCAGCGCATTGAGCAGCGTGATCTGCCGGCTGGAGATTTTCAATGCACCCAGGCTGGCAGGCGCCTGGGTTGGGTCGAGTGGCAAGCGAGACATATCGGATCCGGTATCGCTGATTAAGAATTGGCGATTATGCCTGTATCGCTCGACAACCTACAGTCATGTCTCCCAGCGCTTGAGCAGAACAAGAGTCGATTATGAGCATACGTATTACCCACCTGAGCGTTCGCGACATTCGTTTTCCTACTTCGCTGTCGCTGGATGGCTCCGACGCCATGAACAGCGCCCCCGACTATTCGGCAGCCTACGTGGTACTGCACACCGACGCCGAGGCCCTTGAAGGCCACGGCCTGACGTTCACCATTGGCCGCGGCAACGAGATCTGCGCGGCAGCGGTGCAGTCACTGGCCCCCCTGATCGTCGGCCTCAGCCTCGAAGAGATTACCGCCGACATGGGCGGTTTCTGGCACCGCTTTACCGTCAGCGACAGCCAACTGCGCTGGCTGGGCCCGGAGAAAGGCGTGATCCACCTGGCCACTGCGGCCATCATCAACGCGGTGTGGGACCTATGGGCCAAGCGCGAAGGCAAGCCGGTGTGGAAACTGCTGGCCGACATGACGCCCGAGCAACTGGTGCACTGCCTGGACTTCAGCTACGTCACTGACGTGCTCACCCCCGAGGAAGCCATTGCCCTGCTCCGCCGCCAGGCCCCAGGCAAGGCCCTGCGTGAGGCGCAGATGCTGCGCGAAGGCTACCCCGGCTACACCACCGCGCCAGGCTGGTTGGGTTACAGCGAAGAGAAGATGCGCAAACTGGCCCGCGAGGCCGTGGAAGATGGCTGGACCCACATCAAGCAGAAGATCGGTGCCGACCTGGAAGAAGACATCCGCCGCGCCAGCATCCTGCGCGACGAAATCGGCTGGGAACGCACCCTGATGATGGATGCCAACCAGGTGTGGGGCGTGGAGGAGTCGGTCGCCAACATGCGCCGCCTGGCCGCCTTCGAACCGCTGTGGATCGAAGAGCCGACCAGCCCGGACGACATTCTCGGCCACGCCACCATTCGCCAGCGCATTGCGCCGATCGGCGTCGCCACCGGTGAACATTGCCACAACCGGGTCATGTTCAAGCAGATGTTCCAGGCCGGTGCGCTGGATTTCTGCCAGCTGGATGCCGCCCGCCTGGGTGGCCTTAACGAGGTGCTGATCGTGCTGCTGATGGCGGCCAAGTATGACGTGCCGGTGTGCCCGCACGGCGGCGGCGTCGGGCTGTGCGAATATGTGCAGAACATCGCCCTGTTCGACTACATCGCCGTGTCTGCCTCGCTGCACAACCGCGTACTGGAGTACGTCGACCACCTGCATGAGCATTTCATCGACCCGGTGGTGATCCGCCGTGGGCGTTACATGCCGCCGCAACGCCCGGGCTACAGCATCGAAATGCATGCCGAGACCCTGGAACGCTACCAGTACCCCAACGGCGCGGTGTGGCTCGATATCAACCGTTCCTGAACACCAGGCCTGGGTGTGCCCCCACAGGGGGCACGCCACCAGCACTTTTCACGGGGAAAAAAACAATGACAACCCTCTCCAGCGCAGCGGCTTCGGCCCCTGCCGCCACTGCAGAGCAGCGCCTGAACGGCCTGCTGCTGCGCAAATTGATGCCACTGCTCATCGTCGTCTACGTGATGAGCTTTCTTGACCGCACCAACATCGCCTTGGCGAAAGCCAGCATGGGCATCGACCTGGGCCTGTCGGCAGCGGCCTATGGCCTGGGTGCCGGCCTGTTCTTCCTGACCTATGCGCTGGCCGAAGTACCCAGCAACCTGATCATGCACCGGGTGGGCGCGCGCTTCTGGATTACCCGCATCATGATCACCTGGGGCCTACTCTCGGCGGGCATGGCCTTCGTCCAGGGAGAAACGTCGTTCTACATCATGCGCCTGCTGCTGGGGGTGGCCGAAGCGGGCCTGTTCCCCGGGGTGATGCTGTACCTGACCTACTGGTTCGACCGTGAACAGCGCGCCCGCGCCACAGGTTACTTCCTGCTGGGCGTGTGCATGGCCAACATCCTCAGCGGCCCGCTGGGCGGTGCCCTGCTGGAAATGGACGGCGTACTGGGCTGGCATGGCTGGCAGTGGTTGTTCGTGCTCGAAGGCTTGCCCGCCGTGGCCCTGGCCTTTGTGGTGTGGAAAAAATTGCCCGATGGCCCAGCCTCGGCGCCCTGGCTATCGGCCGCCGACGCCCAGGACATCGAACGCCGCCTGGCTGCCGAACGGGCGGCCGCGCCCCAGCAGAGCAAGCTGGGACAGATGTTCCGCGACCGGCAGATCTGGCTGGCGATCGCGGTGTACTTCGTGCACCAGATCACCATCTACACCGTGATTTTCTTCTTGCCGGGCATCATCGGCAGCTACGCTGCGCTATCACCCTTCCAGATAGGCTTGGTGACTGCAGTGCCATGGGTTGCCGCTGCCATCGGTGCTGCCACCTTCCCACGTTTGGCCACCTCGCCACGCCGTTGCCGCACCCTGTTGTTCTGTGGCCTGCTGACCATGGCGACAGGGTTGCTGCTGGCGTCACTGGCAAACTCATTCATCGGCCTGATCGGGTTTTCACTGACCGCGCTGATGTTGTTCGTGGTGCAGTCGATCCTGTTTGTCTTCCCGTCCAGCCGGCTGAGTGGCAGCGCCCTCGCGGCGGGCCTGGCGTTCGTCACCACCTGCGGCCTGTTTGGTGGTTTCGTCGGGCCGTCGGTGATGGGCCTGATCGAGCAGGCCACTGGCAGCACCCGCAACGGTTTGTGGATTATCGCCGCGCTGCTGGTGCTGGCTGCGTTGCTCAGTACCCGTTTGCGCCAGGGGCAAGAGCAGACCCACTCAGCGTGAAACGCCGGCAAGTCGCCCACAGCGCGGCTCCAGCGCCTGCGCCAGGCGCTGCACCGCCTGCTGCAGGTCACCCGGCTGGTCACCCAGCCACACCAGTGCCAAGTACCGCTGGTACCGCCCCTGCAAGCTGAACTGCCCGCCCGGCAGTGCATGCAAGGCGGAACCTGCCAACGCGGCAACGATGCAATCCCATTGCAGCGGTTGGCGAAAACGCACCCAAAGCACACGCCCGCCCTGGGGCACCTGCAACGCCACCCGCTGACCGAACTGCAACTCCAGCGCGCGCGCCAAGTGTTGTGTGCGCCTTTGCAGGTCGGTACGCAGCTGTACAAGCTGCTTCTCGATCTGCCTTTTGCCCAACATCAGGGCAAGCGCTTGCAGGCGCAGCGGCGCAAGCCGAAATGCCCGTTCGGCAAACGCCTTGGCCAGTGCGGCGTCATGGCACAGCACATAGGCGTAGGGTGCCTCGGCACCCACTGCGGCTTCGAATGCTCCCAGCACCAAGAGCGAGCGGGGGTCGACCCAGTCACGCAGCCGCGTGTGAGGCGGCCCGGTGTAACAGTGTTCACTGTCCAGGTCGTTTTCCAGCAACCATACAGCATGCTGACCAAGTAGCTGCCCAAGCTGCTGCTGGTAGCGCGGCGACAGCAGCCGCCCTTGCGGCATACCCAGGCAAGACGGCATGACCAGCATGCAAACCGGCTCGCCGCCCAGCAACCGGGCCAAGGCACGCAGGTTAGGGTTGCCGCGGCTATCCGCAGGCACTTCCAGCACCCGCATGCCCGCACGCGCCAACGCGCGCAACACCTGCCAGCAACAGGGCGACTGCACCAGCACCGTCCCGCCCTGCAAGGCAAGCCCCGCGAGCGCCGTCTCCAGCAACGCCTGCACGTCAGGGGCCAGTTGAACGTCCTCCGCCCGCCAGTACTGGCTGGAGGAACGGGTATAACGCTCAGCCAGGGCGTTGCGCAGACGGGTGTCGCCCAGCGTTTCCAAGGCTGCAACGCTGCTGGCACGCTGACGGGCCAAGCGCCGCTCGTGGCCTAGCAGCGCATGCTCCAGCAATGACTGGACCGGCAAGGGTGACTGCGGGCACATGCTCGCTGCCCCTGCCTTTGCAGCGACCTGAGCGAAGTAGCCGGACCTTGGCAGACACTGGACGCGGCCTTCTTCCTCCAGCAGGTTGTAGGCACTCTGCACAGTCGCCAATGACACCCGCAGCCGTCGGGACAATGTACGCAACGACGGCAACTTGCATGGGCCACCGGCTGAAGCCTGCTCGATCAATGCTTCCAGGTAACGGTACACCTTGCGATAGGCGAACTCGCCGGGAACCGCTTGCCCCATCAAGGCAACGCCGCTGGGCCACGGCGGCGCCCCGATGATGGCCGTGGCAGCAACCTGAGGAGCACGTCGCGGCGGGCCAGGTTGCTCTGTAAGCGCCAGGCAGCCAGCGGCATGCGCCCTTCATAGATCGCCCGCAGTTGCACCAGCGGCAGACCACTGGTATTCACCAGCCAGTCCCGTACCGCATCGGGGCAGGGTTTTCCCTGCAAGGCCCGGTGCAGGTACGGCAGCGCTACAAGCATGTCTGCATGCCGGCACTGCAAAAAACGCTCGAGCTTCTTCCCCTGCCTGGCAAACGGGCTGAACAGCAGGCACAGCAGTTGAGTCTGGTTGATACCGTAGGCTTTACCGAGCGCCAGCGTGTGCACATCGCAAGGCTTGCTGTCGTCGAAATGGTCTGCCAGCCGAAGCGCCGGGCGAGCGGCCTGCTGCTCAACGCTGCGTGCACGCAGTTCGTGCAATTGCGCAGGGGCGTGCGGGTCGACGAACGCCGCCAATGGCCAGGCATCTCCGGCCGTTTCGCGTCCTCCACCCAGCATGGCGTCATGTTGCTGCCCTTCAAGCAGTTGCGGCAGCAGGTCATCGATGATAATCGCCCGCAACGGCGCATCTTCCGTGACGGCTTCCGGCGCGGGCTTTGGCAGGCAGCCCGGCAAAACTTCGACAGCGCCGTGCAATCGGCTCAGCCCCTGGGCCAGCGCCGCCAGGCACTGATGCAGCACATGCGGGCCGCGCTCCCCGGCCAGGCGCAGACTACGCCTGGCCCAAGCCAGGTAGCGGCGCCGCTGGCACACGGGAATGGCCGTGATCAAGACGTCGGCCGTAGTCGAAGCCTGCAGCGCAGAGCCCACGGCATCCGCCAGTTCCAGGTGCAGGCGGCTACCCAGCAAAGCTTCGGGCCTGGCATCGACCATGTGCCCGAACATTAGCATGGCGTTCCTTGCCGGTAGCCAGCGTTCAGGCGCTGCCGACGCCCGACGGCTGAAGGGCACCACTTCGCGCCCTTCGATCATCTGCAACTGGACCCGCGGGTCATCCTGCATGAACAGGGCACTGAAACTGCGCTCGTGGCCCTCCAGCGTGTCGCTGGCGGCCACGGGCAGGCTGATTACGAGTACCCGCAACTGGAAAGTTACCGGCGCTCGCAGGGCGATGCTCAGTTGTGCCGCACGCAGCATGGCCAGCAGCCGGGCACTGCGGCCATCGCCGCCTTGCAGCACCAGCACGCGAAACGTACCGATGTACTCGGGCCCACCAGCAGCCACCAGCAACCGTTGTATCAGCAATTGTAAGGACGCTCGCTGCCCCTGTGACATCTGGCTCAACAAGCGCTCGAGCACTTGCTGGTAGATATAGTGCATCGCCTGATCGTGAATAGCCGTCACGAAATCACCTCATCAACTTCATGCAGCCAACGCCTGCTGAGTCCTGTATCCAAGACTCAACACACCCTGTGCTTACCCGGAAAAATTTCCTACAATTCAATTGAAGTAATGACGTAACGCATCACTGTCGCCAGGCCATCGAAAAGAAATTGCCACCGCGACGGCCCGTCGCTATTACACACAGCTCAATCTCAGGCATAGCCATGCTCATTCCACGCTCCTTGCGCAAACTATCATGGCGCCATTATCGGGGGATGCAGAGCGAATAGAAGATACAGATCGGGCTAAAAAAACCATTCAGCAAGACTGCATGGCCACAGTGGACGCCTGGTCGACATCGTTCAAGGCTGAATAGTTGGCGGAATATTTCCACACATCGACAGGCAATCGCCTTATATGTAGTCCACGACCGACTTTAATGTAGGAATGTTCTTATAGTTTGAATCTAAAACAGTCTGCACCAGCCACAAAAAACCCGGGACTTCGCCCGGGTTCATCGGCATTGCAAACAGCCGTCAGTGTTGCGCCATGTCCAGCACCACTCGTCCACCGCAAGGGCATTGGTCCATGTAACGGTGAGCTTCCACCACCTGCTCGAACGGATACACCTTGATGATCTGCGGCGTCAGCAGCTGGTCAGCGGTGAACTGGTTGATATCGCGCAAGGCACGTTGCAGCGCCACCTGGTCCTGGCTGATGCCAAGTTCCGGCTTGCCGGTGAAGTTACCAATGCAATGCACGTAGAACTGGATGTTCTTCTGAAAGGCTGCACAGGCCGGGAACGGCGTCTGGTTACCACCTTGCAGGCCATACAGCACCAGGCTGCCTCGCGGCGCCAGCACATCGCCCAGCAGCGACATCTGCGGGCCGCCCATACCATCCAGGACCATGTCCACGCCGCGGCCATCGGTGTACTTGCCAACCTGCAGCAGCAGGTCCTGTTCTTCGGTGACAATCACCTTGTCGGCCCCCAGGCCCAGCAGGTAATCACGCTGCTCCGGCTCTTTGGTAGCAGCAAACACCTTCAGCCCCAGGGCCTTGCCCAACTGCACGAAGGCGGGGCCGGCACAATGGCTGGCATCGGTCACCAGCGCGGTCTGCCCGGCCTTGGCCCGGGCCAGGTCAACGTAGGCAAAATAGGCGATCAGCAATGGCGTGTAGTGCACGCTCGCCTCGATCGGGGTAAGTACATCCGGGTAGCGGGTAATGGCCGTACGCGGCAACACGATGACATCGCCATACACCGGGTGGTCGTTGGCACTGGTAGCCGGGAAGCTGGCAACCCGGTCGCCTACCGCAATGTCGTCGACCCCTTCACCGACCGCCGTCACCACGCCGGCCATTTCGTGGCCGATGCCTGCTGGCAGGCGTGCCTGGGACGGCGCCAGGTTCTGGCGCCAGAGCACGTCATACCAGCTGACGCCAACCGCCTGGACGCGGATCTGTACCTCGTCGGCAGCGGGTGACGGTTCGGCCTGCTCCTCGCAACGGAGCACATCGGCAGCGCCGAACTTGTGGAAACGGATCATGCGGGACATCGCATACCTCGCCTTTGTGAACCTCTAATTACCACTGACTTTATCCGGGCTTTGGCGGTTAGACCATCAGTGGTCATTAATAGTCGACATGCTTGTCATCGATTGGGCACCTGACTTTCCCTGCAATTGGTCCCCCTAAACCCGTGCAGGGTAACAGCCTTTGGCCGTAAGATTCACCCCTGCCCCACTTTAGGCGAAGCGCACCGATGAATCGAAACGACCTGCGTCGTGTAGACCTCAACCTGCTGATCGTGTTTGAAACGCTGATGCATGAGCGCAGTGTGACCCGCGCCGCGGAAAAACTGTTCCTCGGCCAGCCGGCCATCAGCGCGGCCCTGTCGCGCCTGCGCAACCTGTTCGACGACCCGCTGTTCGTACGCACCGGCCGCAGCATGGAGCCGTCCGCACGGGCCCACGAGATCTTCGCCCTGCTGTCCCCGGCGCTGGATTCGATTTCCACGGCGGTCAGCCGCGCTGCCGAGTTCGACCCCGCCACCAGCAACGCGGTGTTTCGCATCGGGCTGTCGGACGATGCCGAGTTTGCCCTGTTGCCACAGCTGCTCAAGCGCATCCGCGCCGAAGCGCCGGGCATCGTGCTGGTGGTGCGCCGGGTCAATTACCTGCTGATGCCGACGTTGCTGGCCTCGGGTGAGATTTCGGTGGGGGTCAGCTACACCAGCGAACTGCCAGCCAACGCCAAGCGCAAGGTGCTGCGCCGCAGCATGCCGAAGCTACTGCGTGCCGACAGCGTGCCTGGCGGCATCACCCTGGACGACTTCTGCGCACGGCCGCATGCGCTGGTGTCGTTTGCCGGTGACCTGTCCGGGTTCATCGACGAAGCCCTGGAAGAGATTGGCCGCAAGCGCCACGTGGTGCTGGCGGTGCCGCAGTTCAACGGGCTGGGGAGCTTGCTGGCCGGGACAGACATTGTGGCTACCGTGCCGGACTATACGGCCGATGTGCTGACTGCGGCGGGCGGCTTGCGGGCCGAGGACCTGCCGATACCTGTGCGCAGTTTCGAACTGCATATGGCCTGGCGCGGGGCGCAGGACAACGACCCGGCGGAGCGGTGGTTGCGGTCGCGGATACAGATGTTCTTCGGGGACCCTGAGAGTCTTTAGGCGCTTCGCGCATGCTTGTTAGCTGGTCATTTCTGCCTTTTCCTAGCCTCGAACAACCATTTACCTCCAGCAAATTGCTACATTTTGGGCATATATGAGGGCATGCTTTGGATGGTTCGAAAAAGATGCCCTGGGCCTGCCCCGTGACAACCTCCAAGATAGCGATGTAAGTATCGCTTCCTGGCGTCCGTTGTCACGGGGCAGGCCCACCCGTTTTCAAAAAAACACCTACCATCTCCCTCTCGGCACAACCACTTCCCAGCGATCACACTTATTCAAATTCCTGAATTGCTCCTCACCATCCTCTGCAAACCGCACCATGACGGCAGCGACTTCGCATTGATCGAAGCCGATCGGTGGTTGGAATGACTTGGCGGTTCGCCCTACCACGTTGCCTTGCCTGTCGAGGAGTCGATAGCGGCCAGCCTCTTCCTTCAGCGTCAGTGGATCCCCCTCGCGAAGCGCCTCAACCGCCTTATGTATCCGGGCATGCAGTGACTGACGACCGGTAAAACCAATATCGATTTCCTTCAGCGTGAGTTGCTGAAAGCGCACGTCCAACTCAGGAAGAGGTTGCCCCTGAAAACCATGCTGCTGAATATTCGTCAGGCTGCGACTGAATGGATTACCATCAGCGAACTCACACAACGTCAGGGTCTGTTCAGCTCGCGTCATCCCCACGTAATACAAACGTCGCTCATCGGCCAGGGTATTGACCTGAGCGCTCCAACCGCCATCCAGCAAAACGACATGGCGGAACTCCAGCCCTTTGGCCGAATGCACGGTGCCCAGACAGAGGCCTTCCTTCGGCTGCTGGCGCAATTCACGGGCGTAGTCGTACAGCCAGTCGATCAGGGCACCACTGCCAACTTGGCAGTCGCCTAATTCTCCTCGCATTTGCTCAAAGGCCGTATGGAAAAAGCTCTTCCACTCGGCTTCCATCAGTTGGTTACTACCCGACAAACGCTGCCATGCATTAGCCGCGCACACAACGCCTTGGATTTCTCGCAGATAGTCAGTTGCAGCGATAAAAGTGCGCTGCCGAGTAATGGGTAACGCCGTTTCCTTGTCTGCTGCCAGGAAATAAGGAATATCGTGCTGCTCGCACCAAGCCTGGATTGGCCACAGATAGCGGTGCGTCCGAGCCAGAACCGCACAGCCGTTCCAACATCCGGGCTCAAGCTTCACTAACCGCTCCAACTCCTCCATGGACGCCTGAGCCTGCAAATTGCCGCGCTCACGGTCGCTCGAGTCGATCAGCAATCTCAGTACCCGGCCTTTGCGTTGCTCATCCTGCTCTTCCCATAGCCCGCCGGCAGGCAGCTCCTGCCGAGCCTTGTCGATCCGGATAGGGTCGGCCTCTTTCAGTCGCGCCGTATTCTGGCCAATGAGCTGGTTAGCCGCCTCAATGATGCACAGGGAAGAACGGTAGTTATCGACTAGGAAGCTGGTCGACGCCTCATAGTCTTCGCGGAAGCGTTCAATATAACGATTGCTGGTGTCGCGCCAGGCATAGATGTTCTGGTCATCATCGCCTACCGCCATGATGCACAACCGGCCATCCTCTTCGGCGTGTCGCCCAGCTAGAGCACTGACCAGACGGTACTGCAGATCATCAATGTCCTGGTATTCGTCAACCAAGATGTAACGGTATCCGCGCAGCAGTTGCTCGCGGAGGTCGTCCTCGCCCTCAAGATTGCGCCTACCCTCCAGCAACTCGACGGCATCGCTTAATACCTGCTCGAGAGCTCGCTCGTCGACAGTCGCGCTTCGTTCAAAACGGGTTCCGGTCAAGCGCATGGCCATGCTGTGATAAGTCAGAACGCTCACGCCATAGGCGTCGCCCCCGACCAGGGTCAACAGCCGTTTGCGGATCTCGTTTGCCGCATGGCGGTTGAACGTCAACGCCACAATGCTGGTCGCTGGTACTCGCCGCACCCGCAGCAGGTAAGCGATGCGATGCACGATCACTCGTGTCTTGCCGGAGCCCGGTCCAGCCAGCACTAGCCGATTGATATCGTCATCGTCGGCGACGATCAGTTTCTGAGTGGTGCTCAGCGAGTCGATGATCGATTTCCATGACTCCTCACTGGTCGCCAACTTGAGCACGTCCTCTCGCCCATTAAAATGCCGCTTGATGAACGTCTGTTTGGAGTCGGTGAAGTAATCGAGCACCAGGCGCAACGCCTCAGCCATCTCCTTCAGCGCCACTTCGGCATATTCACGCATCACATGAACCTGAACACGCTTCTCGCGGTAGTGCTCGTCGAGTCGCAAGTAGTCCTCCTTGAGAAAGGTCTTGCGCTTGTCTTCCTTCTTGACCTCGATGGTCATAGCCCGGCGCATGACCGTCATGCCATGGTTGAGTGTCAAAATGTCCTGCCTATGCAAATAGAGCAGGACATGCTCAGTCACCTTGCGACGCCTGTTAGGCGGAATCAGATGCGGCAGTTCGAGGTCACTTTCGATCACCCGGAGCAATTCGCCAAAACTTGTTTCGACCAGCAGATCCGAGCCGCGCAATCCTGCCGGTAGTTTACCGACCAACAGTTCCAGGAACTTGCTCGCCAATACGCGCCGCACGTCACCAAAGCCAACGATCTTCGCCCAGGAATGACCACCCTTGATGCGGAGTTTGAGGTAGTCACGATTGAGTTGCCTGAGCTCAAAGCTACTGCGTTGCTGATCATCCGCATCATGATCCTGGGCCAGGCTGCGCAACAGCCGAAGCACATGCAGCGGGAGCAGCTCCTCCAGCCCTGTCGTTGCCTTAAGTTCAGCGGTCAGTGACGGCAGATTCAGATCCTGCCAACCGCCCTGCTCGGCGTCCGGCGCCAACTCTGGCAAGCACCGCAGCAATGCCTTTTCCAGCGCCAGGGTATTATGCAGGCGCTGGCTGGAAGCCCCCGTAACACCATGGCGCACATACAGCGTTATCTGCGAATCATTTACCAGCAGTCCCATCTCCTCCAACTGCTTGAGTGCGCTGGCGACCTCCTCCGATTCCAGGCTGGTCAACTGCATCAACTGGTCGGTATTTACCCGCTCATCAGCATCGGCGCCATAGAGAAAGCGCAGAATAGCCCTGAACTCCTCCAATCGACGTTGCGGCAACGCGGCCTTCAACAAACGTTTCTCGGCCTCTTCCTCGCTCACATCCAGCCGTGCTGGGAAAATCTGCGTATGGTTTTCCTCACGTTTGAGGTAGTCACCACGCTCCAGCCAAGCAACCGCCGTAACGACCTTGGTTTCGGCATCACGCTCATCCGCGGAAAAGCTGGTTTCAACGTTTTCGTCTAACAGGATTTCGCCCGCCGTGATGATCAGCTTGCCACCTTTGCGTCGACTGCTCTCGTTACGCAACTTGCGCAGGATCTGCTGGATGTCACGGATGCTGAGCTTCGAGCGCTCGCTCATGCCGAACTGGGTTTCGATGTCTTGTGGGTCGTACAACAGCACACAACGCGCATCGTCCTGATCACGCCCAGCCCTGCCCGCCTCCTGCAGGTAGTTCTCCAGGGAGCCTGGTATGTCGGCGTGTACAACGAGACGGATATCTGCCTTGTCCACGCCCATCCCGAAAGCGTTGGTAGCAACAATGATTTTCAGTTGCCCAGCCTTGAAATCGTCCTGAATATCCGTTTTGGTGTTGGGCTCGATACCGGCATGGAAGTGTTTGCAAGGCCAGCCTTGGCCAATCAGGAAATCGGACAGTTCCTCAGCACTCTTGCGGCTGGAAACGAAGACAACTGCACCGCCCTCCTGAGCATCCAGGTGCTCACGCAGTAGCCCATCCGTACGCGACCACTTCTCTGCCTTGGTGCAGGGCAGCACGTCAAAATGCAGATTGGTTCGCTCGTGCCCTCCAGGGAAAACCTTGAATTCAATGCCCAGGCTTTCCCTGAAGTGGCTCTGGATATCCGCAAGCACATCGGGCTTGGCCGTCGCGGTAAAACAGCCGATCTGCGCCAGCGGTTGGTCATCGGTGTACTCCCGGATAAAGCGGGACACATAAAGGTAATCTGGCCGAAAGTCGCTGCCCCATTTCGACAGGCAATGCGCCTCATCGAATATCCAAGCACCAACCTGACGCTGACGGATCGCTCGCCGGAAAGCCTTGTTGCGGAACTGCTCGGGCGACGCCAGCAAAATGCCTACGTCGCCCATCTGGATCTTCTCCAGTACCTCCGCGCGCTCCGGCATAGTAAGCAGGCCATTCAGGGCTGCGGCGCACTGGACGTTGCGCTCCAGTAGTCCGTCGACCTGATCCTTCATCAGTGACTGCAACGGCGAAACGATGACGGTAAGACTGCCGTTACGATGGAACCGGTTCAATGCCGGCAATTGATAACATAGCGACTTGCCTCCGCCGGTCGCCAAGATGGCCAATACGTGCTGGCCACGCATGCCGGCCAGCACGATATCGTGCTGAAGACTCTGCCCTGGCCGTTCGTAGCGAAAATCAGGGAAGCCAAAGTAGCGCTTCAGTTCGTGGCGTGGGTCATGAGTCATCTGACAGTACTGACAATCCTCGCGCTCACACGGCACATCACGTAGCTCGGAGATTAGCCGCCCAACCTCTGGAAACTGGTGTCGGACCCAAGGCGCCAACACCGAGTTGCCGCCAGACACCCGGAGCCAGGCCAACACATAGGCCAGTGACCAATGCAATTCTTCCCCTTGAAGGTCGTCGTCGAGCAATTGCTCCAGTCGTGCCCGACATACTTTCAAATCCCGCGTTTGCGAAGGATCCGTCTCTTGCAGCAATTGCGGAACCAGCATTTTGAGCTCGGATACAGATACCAAAGACTGCCCGGTCAAGGATGCGAAGAAGTCTCCCATGTCTCCCCTCATACTCGGCGTCAGCAGCGCCTGATAGCAGAGAAGCTCCATCTGGTTGGTCTCGTTCAACTGCGTGAAGGCCTGGCGTTGATCTTGAAAAAGAACCAACGTCGAGCGGCAGTCGGACAACGGCGAGTTCAGACTGTCACGAATAAGTTTGTAATCCTTGATCAGCCGGTGATACGGGTTTTGTGGAAACGCCAGTGGCGACAAACGCAGAGTATCGATGACCGGCAGAGCATGCAGAGCCATACCAGGCATATGCTCGCGCAAGATAGGCAGATCGTGGTCGATAACATTGTGTCCGAGTACGAAGCTCGCCCCCTCGGACAGGGCATCCAACTGCTGCAAGGCCAGGGACGGGTTTCCAGAAACCTTTAGCTCCAACTCCGCCCCCGAATCAGGCCGAAGGGCACCTACCATCATGATACGTGCAGGTTCATTGTTCTTGGGCGGCACCACCTCAAGATCGAAAATCAGGCCTTTGGATTGAGGAAGTGAAGACATCAAACGGGCATTCCCTGCTCAGTTAGTGCGACAATCATCATTCAACACATGAACGATGGAAGTGATGGGCATCATCATGCCATCAAGCATCGATAAGAGATATCTGGATGCACCCCTACAAGACACTTGGCGCACTGCCCACCTCGCTCGGCTTGCTGAAGCTTAAATCCAACATAGCGTGTACCAAGCCCATTCTGTGCCAGTTAGTCCCCATAATTATAGAATTGACGCCCTGCCCATCAAGCGACTTGATTCCTTGAACCAGTGTCTTATCGCTTAATTTCGAGTTTAACCCTCAGCTCAATGGATTTGGTTTGCTGGAGGCTGATATCCGAAGCGGGCGCAACCTCACCACCCTGCCGGAAGACTTGGCGCAACTATGCTCACCAACACAAACCACAGGCAGCAGACCCCATCCATACGCCGTATTCGAGAGGATGCTGGGCCGGCGAGTGTCCAAATGTTCTTGGGGGCCCCTACAGCCTGTAAGATGCCCTGGCAAGGCGCCCCCAGGCGCAAATTCAGCGCCCGCTTTCATGGCCGACAGGCGCCATAATCCGCAGAATACTTCGTCTTCTGCCCCCCTGAAGGATTTGCTCATGCTGTACGTAGTCATGCTCGGTGGCCGCCATCCACGGGCCAGTATCGAGGTACACGACGTGCTGTTCGCGCAGGCAGACTCACTGCAGCAGGCGTATCCGCAATTGCGTGAGGGTTGGTTCGGCAGCCGTGCAGGCTTGCACATCGACTCGTGGCTGGAAGTCGACGGTATCGATCACTACCGTGTCGCGTTCAGCCAGATGGCGCCAGGGCCGGATGACCCGCGGCTGTTCTTCATCAACCTGGGCGGCTACGAGCCGCAGGTGTTTGGCGAGGCGCACCGCTACCTGCTGGTAGTGGCCAAGGACAAGGCCCAGGCCAAGCAACTGGGCAAGCAACGCATGCAGGCAGGCTGGCTCAAACCGCATACCGATGCAGTAGTGGAGGTAGACGACTGCCTGCCCGTCGACCTGGTGGGTGGGCGTTATGTGCACTTGATCGAAGGCGCACATGGCGGGCTGCGGCAATGCAGCGACTATATCCTGCTGTGAGGATCAAACACGTGAACTGGCGCATCGTGCGCAGGCCATGCCGGCATTCTTCGCTGCCATCAACTGCCTCACCGACGGCGAGGTCATCCCGGTAGCGGGCGGTATCCTCCTGCGCAACACCGATGGCCACCTGCTGGGCGCCATCGGCCTCAGCGGCGATACCTCGGACAATGACGAGCGCTGCGCGCCATTGGCTATCGAAGCGCTGGGGCTGATTTAAACCCCTGGGTCAAACGTCAAGCGCACCACGGTGCAATGCGTTCAGCCTGTGCGCGGCGTCAGCCCCTCCCTCGTCCAGAAGACATAGCGGAATTCCGCTCAAGGCTGGCTGCGGATCGGTCAGCCCCTCGCCAATCACCGCCAGCGGGCACACAATGTCCATCTGCAATGCTCGCAAGCGCTTGGCCAAGGCGGGGCTGACAGGCGACCGGACTTTTATCACCAGTGCCGCAGGCTGCATGGCCGCGCACACCATAGGCAGCTCTTCCAGCGGCTGCCCGCAACCAAGCACTTCGATGCGCTGTTGCTCGCTGCTCAACAGCAGCCCGGCGCACAACACACTCAGTTCGGCTTGCCCATCGGTACCTGCTAGCAAAACCTGCGGCGCATCCACCTGGTTCATCTGCAAACGCAGCAGCAAGCGGGCGCGCAAGAACGTGTCGAGAAACAACCATTGGCTACGCTGGCCAGGCGCGGAGGCTGAAGCCAGCTCATGCCAAACCGGCATCAGCACTTCACGCAGCACGGTGGCCTTGGGCAAGAGCGTGAACAATTGACCATGGATCCCCTCCAGTGCCGGCCCGTCGAATGCCTTGGCTGCGCGCCCCACGGCGGCGCGCCAATCGTCAAAGGCCGAATGCGGCTGCACAGACGCCTCAGGCTGGCCTGCGAGCAGATCGCCGACCTTGCTGATGGGCAGGCCGTTGGCGGTCCAGCGCAAGATGTCGCGTATGCGCTGGACATCCCGGGCCGTGTACAGGCGATGGCCACCCTCGGTGCGCTGTGGGCGTATCAGCCCATGGCGACGCTCCCAGGCACGCAAGGTCACCGGATTGATGCCGGTCAAGCTGACCACATCGCGCATGGGTAGCAAATCAGGTGGGGTGGCGTCTGTCATAACGAGGGGTCATCCGGGTGGTGATACATTCTAAACCCAGATGCACCTTCTGCGGTGAGCCTGCCTGGTTCATCATGCTACAAACGGCGCTGAAGCCTTCTGCACAGAAGCTACGCTGCGCATATCGCACACGAAACGCCTGTAGGTGGGCCCCATGATCAACGCAAAACTCCTGCAACTGATGGTCGAGCATTCCAACGATGGCATCGTCGTTGCCGAGCAGGAAGGCACTGACAGCATCCTTATCTACGTCAACCCGGCCTTCGAGCGCCTGACCGGCTATAGCGCCGAGAATATCCTCTATCAGGACTGCCGTTTTCTTCAGGGCGAAGACCATGACCAGGCGGGCCTGGCAACCATCCGCGAGGCGATCCGCGAAGGCCGCCCCTGCTGCCAGGTGCTGCGCAACTACCGCAAGGACGGGAGCCTGTTCTGGAATGAGTTGTCCATTACCCCCGTGTACAACGAGGCGGACCAGCTGACGTACTACATCGGCATTCAGCGCGATGTCACAGCGCAGGTATTCGCCGAAGAAAAGGTACGCGAACTGGAGGCTGAGGTGGCTGAATTGCGTCGGCAACTGGGTCAGGCCGGTCGCTGACAAAAAACCTGTACAAGATCTTTGACTTGTATAGATTAACGCTTAGGCTTCAGTTATACCTGTACAACAAATCAATTGTGTACAGGATTACCTGGAGCCCAGCATGTCAGCGTACCTACAGCAATTCGCCGAGCGCTTCGCCAGCCTCGATGGGGCTAACCTCGGCACGCTGGAAAAGCTGTACAGCGAAGATGTCACCTTTCGTGATCCACTGCACCAGATACAGGGGCTGCCGGCCCTGCGCGAATACTTCGAGCAGCTGTACGCCAACGCCACCGGTATCCGCTACGCGTTTACCAGCGCCGACGAGGTGAGGCCTGGGCAGGGCTACCTGCGCTGGACACTACAGTTTTGCCACCCACGCCTGGCCCGCGGCCAGCCGATCACCTTGCAAGGGTGTAGCTGCCTGCATTGGCGCGACCGTGTACATTTTCACCAGGACTATTTCGACGCCGGCGCCCTGCTTTATGAACACCTCCCCCTCATGGGCGGTGCCATCCGCTGGCTCAAAGGCAGGCTGGCATGAGCCGCTGCTGGTTGACCGGCGCCAGTAGCGGTATTGGTGCAGCACTCGCACACATCCTTTTGGAGCAAGGCCATCAGGTTGCCTTGGGCGGGCGGCATGCCGATCGCCTTGCCCCTCTGGCCGAAAAATTTCCCGGGCAGGTATTGCTGGCCGTTGGCGATCTTGACAACCCGCAGCAGGTCGCCGGGATCGCCGCGCAGATCGAGCAGGCCTGGGGCGGGCTGGACATGGCCATTCTCAATGCCGGCACCTGCGAATACCTGGAGCCGGGGCATTTCGACCCCGCGTTGGTCGAACGTGTAATGCGCACAAACCTGCTGGGCGTCAGCTACTGCCTGGCGGCGGCACTGCCCCTGCTTCGCAACGGCCAGCGCCCCCACCTGGTGGTGATGGGTAGTTCGGTGACCTGGCTGGCCCTGCCCCGTGCGGGTGCCTATGGCGCGTCCAAGGCCGCGGTGCGCTATTTGGTTGAGTCACAGCGAATCGACCTGGCTCGCGAGGGTATCGCGGTCACTCTGGTCAGCCCCGGCTTCGTCGATACGCCACTGACGCGTCGCAATGATTTCTCCATGCCACAGCTGTGGACTGCACAGCGCGCCGCCAGGCATATCGCCACGCGCCTGCCCCGGCGCCCATTGGAAATCAATTTCCCCGGTCTTTTCACCCTGGTGTTGCGCCTCTTGGGGGCGCTACCCGCGCGCTTGCGTCTGGCACTCGGCCAGCGCCTCGCCCGCCATGAACAGGAATGATGATCCATGCGTATCGCAATCATCGGCAGTGGCATCGCGGGGCTGACCTGTGCCCATCTGCTGTCACGCAAGCACGAAGTAACGGTTTTCGAAGCCGAGCAGTGGGTCGGGGGCCACACGCATACCCTCGATGTGGTCTGGAAGGGCCAGCGCCATGCCATAGATACCGGCTTCATCGTTTTCAACGACTGGACCTACCCACACTTCATCCGGTTGCTCGACCAGCTCAAAGTCGCTTCGCAGCCGACCGAGATGAGTTTCTCCGTGCATGACCCGGTCAATGGCCTGGAGTACAACGGCCACGACCTGAACACACTGTTTGCCCAACGCCGCAACCTGGTGTCCCCGGGTTTCTGGGGCATGATCCGGGATATTCTGCGGTTCAACCGCCAGGCACTGGCCGACCTGGAAAACCAGCGTATCGATGCCAACACCACCCTGGGCGCCTACCTTCAGGCACAGCGCTATGGGCAGCGCTTCATCGACCATTACATCGTGCCGATGGGGTCGGCGATCTGGTCGATGTCCCGCGCCGACATGCTTCACTTCCCCCTTGAGTTCTTCGTGCGCTTCTGTCGCAACCACGGCTTGCTGTCGGTCAACCAGCGCCCACAGTGGCGGGTGATCAAAGGCGGTTCGCGCAGCTATGTCGCGCCGCTGTGCCAACCGTTCGCTGATCGCATCCGCCTCAACTGCAAGGTTCACCGGGTTAGCCGCGACCAAGGTGGGGTGACCCTCGTGAGCGCAGCCGGCACCGAACGCTTCGACAACGTGGTGTTCGCCTGCCACAGCGACCAGGCGCTGGCGTTGCTGGAAAGCCCCAGCACACAGGAGCGCGCCGTGCTCGGCGCCATCGGCTACGCCAGCAACGACGTTGTGCTGCATACCGATACCCGTCTGCTACCGCGCCGCAAGAGCGCCTGGGCCAGCTGGAACTACCGCCTGGGCGGCCCAGAGCAGGCTCCCGCCGCGCTGACCTACAACATGAACATCCTGCAAGGTATCCAGGCACCAACCACCTTCTGCGTGAGCCTCAACCAGACCGCGCAGATCGACCCGGCGCAGGTGATTGCCCGCTTCCAGTATGCCCATCCGCAATACAGCATTGCGGCGTCCGCCGCACAGGCGTGCCAGGCACAGCTGCAGGGCCAGCAGCACAGTTATTTCTGTGGCGCCTACTGGGGCAACGGCTTTCATGAGGACGGGGTGGTCAGCGCGCTGAAGGTGGCTGCGCACTTCGGGGAGCAATTGTGAACAGCAGCCTTTGTCTGGGCTGGATCAGCCACCGTCGGCTGACGCCGCGGCTGCATGCTTTCCGCTATCGGATCGGCATGTTCTACCTGGACCTGGACGAACAAGCCTGGCTGATGGGCCTGTCACGCTGGCTGGGGCGCTGGCGCCTGGCACCGCTGTGCTGGCGCGAAACCGACTACCTGCCAGCGCAGACCCGCCACGGCGAAACCCTGGCCCAGGCCGCACGCTTATTGGTCGCGCAAGCCACGGGGCATATGCCCGAAGGCCCGGTGCGGCTGCTCACGCAACTGCGTTGCTGGGGGCTGTCGTTCAACCCGGTGAGCTTCTATTTCTGCCATGACCGCGACGGCAGCCTGAAAGCGATCCTGATGGAGGTGCGCAACACCCCGTGGCGCGAGCGTTTTCATTACGTGCTGCCGGTGCAAGAGAACCTAGGCAAGCCCTTCACCGTGGCCAAAGCCTTCCATGTTTCGCCGTTCATGCCACTGAACATGGACTATCACCTGCGCTTTTCCCTGAGCGCGGACCATGTACGCATCCACATGCAGAACTGGCAAGACGGCCGCAAGGTGTTCGAGGCCGACCTCGCCCTGCACCGTCAGCCACTGGATGGCATCGGGCTGCGTCGGTACGTCATGACCTTCCCATGGATGAGCCTGCGCACTGTCTCGGCCATCTACTGGCAGGCGTTACGCCTGTTACTCAAGCGCACCCCCGTGCATGACCACTCCACCCGCCAGCATGACCTGGCGCTCGGCCAACCTTGCGAGGACCCTGTCGATGTCGAATCCCACCCTGAGCGTTAGCAAGTTCGCAGGCCTTGCGCCATTGCTCGGCGGGCTGGCACGAAGCGCCGTTCTCGCCCAGCTGGGCAAGCTGCGCCACGGCCACCTGCGCCTGCTCAGGCACGGGCAGCAGTGGAGTTTCGGTGATGCCGAAAGCCCGTTCCAGGCCGAGGTGGAGATCCTCGATGACGCTACCTGGGGCCTGATCGCCGGCAATGGCTCGATCGGTGCTGGCGAAGCCTACATCCACGGCTATTGGCGAAGCCCCGACTTGGCGCTGGTTACGCGCCTGTTCGTCGCCAACCTTGAAGTGCTGGACGCGCTCGAAGGTGGCCTGGCCCGCTTGGGCCGCCCAGCCCTGCGGCTGCTGCACCGGCTCAACCGCAACAACAAGCGCGGTGCCCGGCGCAACATTCTGGCGCACTACGACCTGGGCAATGCCCTGTTCGAACAGCTGCTGGACCCCACCATGATGTATTCGGCCGCGCAATTCGAGCATGCTGGTCAAACACTGGAGCAAGCCCAGTTGCACAAGCTGGAGCGCATCTGCCAGAAGCTTGAACTGCGCCCTGACGACCACCTGCTGGAAATTGGCAGCGGCTGGGGTAGCCTGGCCATCCATGCAGCCAGCCAATTCGGCTGCAGGGTCACCACCACGACGCTGTCCGAGGCGCAGTACAGCCATACCCTGGCGCGCGTCCGGGCCCTGGGGCTGGGGCAGCGCGTGAAGGTGCTGCGCGAAGACTACCGTGACCTGCAAGGCACTTTCGACAAGCTGGTTTCGATAGAAATGATCGAGGCTGTCGGCCATCGGTACCTTCCCGCGTATTTCCGCCAGTGTGCCTCGCTACTCAAGCCCGACGGCCTGATGCTGTTGCAGGCGATCACCATCCGTGACCAGCGCTACGCCCAGGCGCGGCGCTCGGTCGACTTCATCCAGCGCTATATTTTCCCCGGTGGCGCCCTGCCCTCGCTGAGCGTGTTGCTAGACACCGCCAGCCGACACACCGGACTCAACCTCATTCACATGGAGGACTTTGGCCAGGACTATGCCCACACCCTGCGGCACTGGCGTGAAAACCTGCGTCAGGCGCGCACAGCACTGGCAGACCTAGGCTACGACGACATGTTCCAGCGCCTGTGGGAGTTCTACCTGTGTTACTGCCAGGGCGGTTTCGAGGAGCGTACCATCGGCGTTGCGCACCTGCTGTGGGCTGCGCCACTGGCACGGCGCGCGCCCTTGCCTGACGGTGCCTGATGCCCGGGCGCTGGCTGGTCGCCAATGCCATCTGGTTGCAGGCCGGCTGGTGGATTTGCGTGCTAGGCGCCGAAAGACCCTGGCTATTGCTGCTGGTGATTGCGGGTGTGGCGGTACACTTGCGCCTGTGCCCGGACGTTAATGCCGAATTCAGGGCACTGTTGTGCGTCACCTTGGCTGGGTGTGTGCTCGACAGTGTGCTGGGGGCAATGGGCGTGTTCGGTTTCGACGCTTGGCCGCTGCCACTATGGCTGGCGCTACTGTGGCTAGTACTGGCCAGCGGCATGCGCCACAGCCTGGCATGGGCTGGCAGGCGCTGGCGGATCGGTGCGCTGCTGGGCGCACTCGGCGGCCCCCTGGCCTATTTAGGCGGCGCAAGGCTGGCGGATGTGGCCCTGCCGTTGGGCGCGCTGCAAACCGGCCTGCTACTGATGCCGATTTGGGCCTTGGCCCTGCCCCTGCTCGCGCGCCTCGCGGCTCGGCGCTGACCTGCGGCATCGCTCGGAGCAGTAGCGCACCTGTTCCCAACAGCGAGCCCAGCGCTTGCGCCAGTTGAACGGCCGGCCACACACCACGCAGACCTTGCTGGGCAAAAGGCTCTTTTTCATAACGCCTGCTGCGCATCGAGTTGCGCCAACAGTGCCTGGCCACGCTGCCACACGGCGTCTCGCCGGCTAGCCATCATGCCATCGAGGCTACGATAGACCAGGGTCAGACGCGGGTTCGTCGACAGCACGGGGCGATGGCGGATGAGAAAATGCCAGTACAGGGCATTGAACGGGCAGGCCCCCTCCTCGATCACCTGGTCGACCCTGTAACTGCAAGCCTTGCAATGATCGGACATGCGCTGGATGTAACGACCGCTGGCGCAGTAGGGTTTGGACCCCAGGTAGCCGCCGTCGGCGTGCATCACCATGCCAAGCGTGTTGGGCAGCTCGACCCAGTCGAAGGCATCCATATAGACCGCCAGGTACCACTCACAAATCGCGGTGGGTACGATACCGGCCAGCAAGGCGAAGTTGCCGGTCACCATCAGCCGCTGGATATGGTGAGCGTAGCCCAGCCGCAGGGTCTGCCCGATGGCTTGCTCCATACAGCGCATGCGGGTGCGCCCGGTCCAGTAGAAATCAGGCAACGCTCGTTGGTTGCCAAGGTGATTGAGCCCGGCATACTCCGGCATGCGCAGCCAGTAGACACCGCGCACATACTCGCGCCAGCCGATCAACTGGCGAATGAAGCCTTCAGCTGCATTAAGCGGTACCCGCCCCTCGCGCCAGGCCTTGTCGACCTCCTGACACAGACAACGCACATCCAGCAGACCGATATTGAGCGCTGCACTGATGCGCGCATGGAACAGGTGCGGCTCACCCTCGGCCATTGCGTCCTGGTAATCGCCAAAAGCCGCCAGGCCGAAATCCATAAAGTGCTGCCAGAGCTGCTTTGCCTCGGTATGGGTCACGGGGTAGTCGAAGCCGTCGATGGCCCCGTAGTGATCGCTGAAGCGCTGACGTACCAAGGCAACCACCGCTGTCGTGATTCCGTCCTGCGGGAAATGCGCAGCGAATGGCCCACGCAACTGGCGTGGCAATGACTTGCGGTTGTCGCCATCAAAATTCCACGTCCCACCTGCCGGGCTCCCGTCGGGCTCCATAAGCAGGCCGGTTCGCTTGCGCATGCCACGGTAGAAGTGCTCCATACGCAGCTGCCGACGCTCATGGGCCCAGCGCGCGAAGGCTTCGCGGGAGCACAGAAAACGCCTGTCCCGATGCCACACGAGGGGCAATGCGGCATCACGCAAAGCCTGCTCCAGGCGCCACTCCCCGCACTCGGTCAGGTGAATATGCGTGGCGCCCAAGGCGTGTTGCCAGCGACGCAATTCGCCAACGATGCTACCGCTGTTGCCGTCAGCATCAAGCTCGACATAATGCACTTGCCAACCCCGCTCGCGCAGGGCCTGGGCAAAGTGCCGCATGGCGCTGAAGATCAGAACGATCTTCAGCGGATGATGCGGCACGTACCGGGCCTCGCCCTCCACTTCCGCCATCAAGACAGCATCGCGTGCAGGATCAAGGGCCGCCAGGCTTGCCAGGTCGAACGACAGCTGGTCACCCAGCACAAGGCCCAGACGCATCGTTCAGGCTACCACTGGCTGGTGAGCGTTACCGGTACGCGCAGCGGTGCAACGGGGCCGTCACGTTGCCCACACATCTCATCATGCACCCCCTGCTGTACCAGCATGCAGGGCACTGATGGCAGGTCGGCCAGCAATTGCCGCAGCTCGGTAGTGGAGCGCACGCGAACGGGCTGCCCATGGGCATCGCACAATGTCACGGGGCCTGCGTCGGTCAAGGCGCGCAGGAGGTAAAAACCACCCTCCAGCGACAGCAGTTCAAGTTCCTTGGCTTCGCCGGTGGATACCAGCTGGGCAAGCGCGATCAGGTTCATGGTGTGCCCTCTGGCAGGCGGCGGAAGAGCAGGGTGATCTGGCCCACCTCCACGCCCAGCTTGCTCATGCTCGAGCGGTTGATCAGGGTGTCGTCATCCATGAGGTACATCCAGTCGTCCAGGTCTACCTGCCAGTGCCGGCCATCAACGGGCAAGTCCAGCTGGTAACGCCATCGCAGCGCGTTACCCGCCACTTCACCGCGCGCTTCACCGATCACGTCCCCCGCGGTTCCGCGCCAGCGGCCAGGCCCGTCAGGCACCAGCGTCCAGGTACGCTGCTGGCGAGTGCCATCGCTGTATAGAAAATGCTCGTCCAGAATCAGCCGCTCACCTTCGCGGCGGCTGTCGATGCGCACGTGGAAGCGCTTGACCACTTCCCCGGACCGCTTCTGGAACATCCCCCAGGCCTGCACCGGCCGCGAGAAGAATGCCGCCAGGTCGAGTTTCGGTTGCTCCTGGGCATAGTGCTCGACACCGACATTGCCACAGCTGCCCAGAAGCAGGCAGGAAGCCAGCAACAGTACTTTGTACATGTTCATGTTCCTCGGTCGTTGCCAGCCAGCCCCAGTAGGCGCTGACGCAGTTGGGTATCCCTGGCACGGGGGTCGAGCCAGATGGCAAAGAACGCTCGGGCAAAGACCGGGTCGGCGATTTCGCGGCTGAATTTACCGCCGACGTAAAAACGGCAACCCTGCCCCGGCAGGTACAAGCCCGTAATGCGCATGCCGGGGTGCACGTCCACGAATGCCTGTTCAATCGCATGGGTCCACGCCGTGCGTTGTTGCGACGTTATGCTGCCACCGTTGAGGCGGCGCATTTCCTCAAGGGTGGCCTGTACCAATGTGCCCTTGGACAACGATCGGTGATAGAGGAGCTCAAGGGCGAAAGGCTGGTTCCAGTCATGAACTGGCCCTGCTGTCCATAATTGGGCTGTGTAAAGACGCAGGCCAAACCAGGTGAACTCACCCACGCCCAGGCGTTTTGCCGCAGGCAACTCCGCTCGCCAGTCCGCCGCTGCCGTCGACAGGGCAGCCAATAGCAGACAAAGGCAGGTCCAACGAGCACGGTGCGCCATGCTGACCTCGATCACACCCAAATACTGTACAACAATAGCACTTTGTACAGTTATAACGCTGCACTGTATAGATTTTAATGGACGCAGTCACCCTCGATCAGGTGAGTAGCGATATCACCAGGTCCGCAATATTGATAGGTACGAATGCCACGGTAAGCAGCGCATAGGCCTTGCGCGAGCTGGCTGCAAACACACACAGCGGGATCACGATCATAATCACGTCGAAGGCGCCCCAAAGCGCCAGGGGCGAAACGCCGAACAAGAGAATGTTGACGATAAACCCAAGCAGGTAATAGCCCGACAGGAACAGCAGCGCGTATCGGCCATCCTGCTCGAAATACACACGAAGGCCCTCGAGTTCGTCCTCACTTCTGCTGGGCAACACCAGCGCCGAGGAAACAAACAGCGCGAGTGCCAGCAGCACCAGCAGCAAAAACTCCTGGAACGTGAAACTGCCCCTTACTTGCGGCAGCGTATTGACCGCCCACCAGAAATCCATCTGTGTGGTGAACAGCATGACTGCCCAGACCAGGGCTACCCAGTCTGGGGTTGCATTGCGACGGATTCGGAAGACGGTTAACGCCCCCAGAAGCAGGCGTGTGACAGAAAGGCCCAATACCATAGACAGGACAGTAGCAACGATAGGGAAATTGCTCATGGGGCCTCCTGCTGATCACGACTCTGGACAGCGTAGGCGGCGAACAGAAAATGTCGCGCTATTATGGCCCCGGGCTTTTACGGGCGGGGCTCACGGGCGCTGTCTCTGCATCCGGGTAATGGGGCTGCGTTGGGCCCATCCATCGGATGCCAGCGCCTGTATCGTCGAGCCCCATGCCGAACGGGTTGGATTACAAGGCCCTAAGCACAGGGTCTGCGAGTGTCTACCATCAGGAAGCCTTGCGCGGCCGTTTGGCAGCCGGCTTCCCGCCCTTGTCCTTGTCCTTGTCCTTCCCGCCGAGGCTGCGCTTGAGCAGTTCGGTGAGGTCGAGGATATCCGCGCCTTTTTCCGCGCCGGTACCCTCCCCTTTGTCCACCGTCTCGATCTTGCCTTTGCTGGCCTTCTCTTCCACCAGGTCCAGGATCGTCTGGCGAAACGCATCATGGTACTCATCCGGCGCCCATGACCCGCTCATGTCTTCGACCAGGCGCTTGGCCATGGCCAGTTCGCGCTTGTCGACCTTGACATCGGTCACGCTCTTGTCGAGCTCAAGGATGTCCACGCCACGCACCTCCTCGGGCCAGCGCAGGGTGATCAGCACCAAGGCGTCCCCCAGTGGCCGCAGCAGCGCCAGGTGCTGGCGGGTATGCAGCACCACGGTGGCCAATGCCACCTTGCCGGTGCTCTCCAGCGTGTCGCGCAGCAGTGCGTAGACTTTACCGCCGCGGCGGTCGGGGCTCAGGTAATAGGGGGTGTCGAAGTGCTGTAGCGGAATCTCGCCAGCCTCGACAAACGAGAATATATCGATGGTCTGGGTCGCCTCGGGGCGCGCGTCGCGGATCTCTTGCTCACTGATCACCACGTAGCGGCCCTTTTCGTACTCCACACCTTTGACAATGTTGTCCTTGTCGATTTCCTTGCCGGTGACCTTGTTCACCCGCTTGTAGCCCACTGGCTCCATGCTTCGCTTGTCGAGCCAGTCAAAATCAACCCGCTCGGAGCTCACCGCAACGTTGAGCGAAACGGGAATGTGCACCAGCCCGAAACTGATCGCGCCCTTCCAGATGGCCCGCGCCATGTCGACCTCCTATGCCTTCAACAGTGTAACGGCCCCATTAGTGAAATTGGACTGGCGGCAAGTGCGAAGGTTTAGTCTGGTTGCTTGATGGCAATGAGATAGGTCGGCCCCCTTTTCATCATATGGAGACCAACCGCCGAGCATCCCTTCGCACGGCTTGAGGGGGCACACCAAAACCACGGATGAACACCTCCCGCATATGCCGGCGGTCCCTGAAGCCGGTCTCCCTGGCCACTACGTCCAGGCTGTGCAGACTCTGCTCGATCATTAGCCGGGCAGCCTCCAGCCGCAGGCTCTCGACGGCCCTGGCAGGGGATTGTCCGGTCTCGGCGGTAAACACCCGGGTGAACTGCCGCGGGCTCAGGTGCACCACGTCCGCAAGCTCTTCCACGCTCAATGGGCGGCTGAGGTGCTTGCGTGCGTAGTCCAGCGCACTCTGGATACGGTCCGATTTGGGTGAGAGCGTCAACAGTTCGGAGTGTTGGGACTGCCCGCCAGAACGACGTTGGTGCATGACCAGCTTGTGCGCCACCGACCTGGCTATTTCGCTGCCCAAGTCTTTTTCCACCATGCCCAGCGCCATGTCCAGGGCAGCGGTCATGCCAGCGGACGTCCATATCGGCCCATCGACGATGAAAATCCGGTCTTCCTCGACATCGATTTCAGGGTGCAGCTCGCGCAACTTGGGCGCATAAGCCCAGTGGGTGGTCGCGCGCCGGCCATTCAGCACGCCGGCTTGCGCCAGCATGAAACAGCCGGTGCAAAGGCCTGCTGTGCGACGCGCACCGTCGACAAAACCACGCACGCTGGCCAGTACCTCCTCGCTGGGCGGCGTCAGAGGCGTCAGTGTGCCGGTGACCATCCAGGTGTCGGCCAGGCCCGGCGCACCCAAGGGCAGCGTGTCGATATGCATCCCCAGGGATGAGCGCACCGTGCCGCCCTCGATGGAAAAGTTCTGGATCCTGTAAACGGCTTCGCCAGCCACGATATTGGTGAGCTCAAACACGGTTTGCGTCGCCAGGGACATGATCTGGAAGCCTTCGGTGATGAGGTAGCCGACCCGATGCATTGCTGATGCCCTCTGCGCTATGTCCTAAAACCGCACTATATGCGTCGTTCAAGACAAAAACCACCTGCTGCATGATGGCTCCATACCAACCAACGGAGCATCAGCATGACGCAGCAATTCAAAGGCACCGCGCTCATTACGGGCGCCTCAACCGGCATCGGTTCGATCTATGCAGAGCAGCTGGCCCGCCGCGGCTACGACCTGGTGCTGGTGGCACGCAACCGGGACCGCCTCAATGCATTGGCTGGCCGCCTTACCACCGAAACCCGGCAGAACGTGGAGGTGTTCCCGGCAGACCTGGCCAATGCAGATGACCTGGCCAAGGTAGAACGCAAACTGCGCGAAGATGCCAGCATCAGCATGCTGGTGAACAACGCAGGGATCGGCACCCATACCAGCCTGCTGGAAAGTGACGTTGAGCGCATGGCGCAAATGATCACCCTCAACGTCACCGCCCTCACCCGCCTTACCTATGCAGCTGTTCCCGGCTTCGTCGCGCGCAAGCATGGCGCGCTCATCAACATCTCGTCCATCGTGAGCCTGGCACCCGAACTGCTCAACGGCGTGTACGGCGGCAGCAAGGCCTACGTCACCGCCTTCACCCAGTCGCTGAACAGGGAGCTAGCGGACAAAGGCATCAAGGTTCAGGCAGTACTGCCTGGGGCCACCGCGACCGACTTCTGGCAGACCGGTGGCTTGCCAGTCGAGAACCTGGACCCAGGCATCGTGATGTCTGCCCAGGACCTGGTGGACGGTGCCCTGCAGGACTTCGACAACAGTGTGCTGATCTCCCTGCCGTCGGTGCACGACCTGCAGGCCTTCGATCACTACGAAGCCAGCCGGCAAGCCTTGTTCGGCCAGCTGTCCAGCAACCAGCTCGCGAAGCGCTACAGCGCCAAGTGATCAGCAGTCAGAGCAAACGTGGTCGAGGATTGTGAAGCGACCAGCCAGGCCACGGGCGCTTCACACCATTTTCATTGCAAGCGAGAAAGTCTTACTCCACTCAGGCTGTTTTTTGAGTGAATCGAATCGAATAGTCTGAACCCACTTTTCGCATCCCCAGAGGCAGCGCCAATGAAGGCAGTCGTTTACACCCAGCCCGGTTTACCCATCCAGGACCCACAATCGCTGTATGACGCGCAACTGCCCACGCCCCAAACGGGTGCCCGCGATCTGCTTGTCGAAGTCAGGGCAATCGCCGTAAACCCGGTCGATACCAAGATCCGTGCAAGCCGTGGCGGCGAGCAACCACAAGTGCTCGGTTGGGACACAGTTGGGGTTGTCCGCGAGGTAGGGCCGCAGGTAACGTTGTTCCAGCCGGGCGATGAGGTTTTCTACGCCGGTGCCATTGACCGACCTGGCTGCTACAGCGAGCTTCACATGGTGGACGAGCGCATTGTCGGGCACAAGCCCCGCAGCCTGGACGATGCAAGCGCCGCCGCTTTGCCGCTTACCTCCATTACCGCCTGGGAACTGCTGTTCGACCGCCTGGGCGTTGAAGAAAATGGTGGCAAGAACCATAGCCTTCTGGTTATCGGTGCCGCCGGCGGAGTTGGCTCGATCCTGGTGCAACTTGCCCGCAAGCTCACACAGCTCACGGTCATTGGCACCGCCTCAAGGCCAGAAACCCAGGCCTGGGTACAGGAAGCGGGAGCCCATCATGTGATCGACCACCGTGAATCAATTCCGCTTCAGCTCGAAGCGCTCAAGCTGGGCCCGGTCGATTATGTCATCAGCCTGACCCACACTGACACCTACCTCCCGCAATTGGTAGAGGTGCTTCGCCCACAAGGCAAGCTCGCGCTGATCGACGACCCGGCGCAACTGGATGTCATGCCGCTCAAGCGCAAGTCGCTTTCACTGCACTGGGAGCTCATGTTCACGCGTTCGCTGTACAAGACCGAAGACATGATCAAACAGCACCAGTTGCTCGAACGCGTTTCGCGTCTGGTCGATGATGGCATTCTCAAGACGACCTTGGGCGAGCACTACGGCAAGATCAACGCCGAGCACCTCAAGCGCGCCCACGCCATGATCGAGAGTGGAAAAGCACGCGGCAAGCTCGTGTTGGAAGGGTTCTGACGCCCTGTCATGCGCCCGACGGCCACGCCGCGCGCCCGGACACTGCATTGACGCCCTCCAGGGTCGCAAACGAAATGTCTTTCGCCGTGAGCAGAAAATCACTCATGTAAGGCACTTCGAGCATGTCGCTGCGTACCGCCGCGAACAGCGTAGCCTGCAACCCTGCTTCGCCCAGGCGCTTGGCCAGGACATAGCCGCGGGTGGTGTACTCATGCACCGCCCAGTTCGGCAAGCAGCAAACACCCCGGCCGCTGGCCACCAACTGCATCATCATCACGGTCATTTCTGCAGTACGGACTTGGGCAGGTTCGATGTCGGCCGGGTCGAAGAAACGGGTGAAGATGTCCAGGCGGTTTCGCTCGATCGGGTACGTGATCAAGGTCTGGCTGGCAATGTCGGCAGGCTCCAGATACGGCTTTTCGCGCAGGGGATGATGCTTGTCGATGGCCAGCATCGCCTCGTACCCAAACAACGGCACGTAGGTGATACCCGGCAGGGTCACCGGGTCGGACGTCACCACAAGGTCGAGGTCCCCCCGCTCCAGGGCCGGCAGCGGGGCAAACGACAACCCCGACGCCAGGTCCAGCTCAACTTCCGGCCAGGCGCAGCGAAACTCGTCCAGCGAGGGCATCAGCCATTGATAGCAGCTGTGGCACTCGATCGCGATGTGCAGCCGGTCGGCTGTGCCGCCAGCCAGCTTGCTCAGGTTACGCTCCGTGGTGCGGATCAGTGGCAGCACCTGGTCGGCCAGTTGCAGCAGCTTGAGACCCGCAGTGGTGAAACGTACCGGTTTGGACTTGCGCACAAACACGGTCATGCCAACCCGGGTTTCCAGCTCGCGGAACTGGTGCGATAACGCCGACTGGGTCAGGTGCAGGCGTTCGGCTGCCTCGGGCAGGCTGTCCGTTTCGCGCAAGGCATGCAGAGTGCGTAGGTGTCTCAAGTCAATCATGAGCAGAGGGCAACGCTCACGCCGCACCAAGGTTGCTAGAGAGTTCTCTGCGGACGATTTCTGCACCCGCACTCAACGCTCTGAGCTTGCCGCTGGCGACCCTACGCGGTAAGGGCGCCATGCCACAGTTGGTGCAAGGATAGAGCTTGTCTGCCTCTACAAATTGCAGGGCCTTGCGCAGGGTATTGGCCACTTCCTCGGGTGTTTCAATGGTGTGGCTGGCCACATCAATCGCGCCGACCATCACCTTCTTGCCTCGGATCAGCTCAAGCAGGTCCATGGGTACATGGGAGTTGTGGCATTCCAGCGAAATGATATCGATGCTGGACTTCTGCAGCCTGGGGAAGGCTTCTTCATACTGCCGCCACTCTGATCCCAAGGTCTTTTTCCAGTCCGTGTTGGCTTTGATGCCGTAGCCATAGCAGATATGCACAGCGGTTTCACACTTGAGGCCTTCGATGGCCCTTTCCAGGGTGGCAACGCCCCAATCATTCACCTCATCAAAGAAGACATTGAAGGCAGGTTCATCAAACTGAATGATGTCAACACCGGCAGCCTCTAGCTCCCTGGCTTCCTGGTTAAGAATCTTGGCAAACTCCCAGGCCAGTTTTTCGCGGCTTTTGTAATGGCTGTCATACAGCGTATCGATCATGGTCATGGGGCCTGGCAGCGCCCATTTTATCGGCTGCCCGGTCTGCTGACGCAAAAACTTGGCATCTTCGACAAATACCGGCTTTTGCCGGGCCACAGCACCCACCACTGTGGGGACGCTTGCATCATAACGATCACGGATCCGGACCGTCTCGCGTTTCTCGAAATCGACGCCGCTCAGGTGCTCGACGAAGGTCGTCACAAAGTGTTGGCGCGTTTGTTCACCATCACTGACGATATCAATACCGGCGTATTGTTGCTCCTGCAATGCCAAGCGCAGGGCATCCTGCTTGCCTTCAATCAATGCCTCATCTTGCAGTTTCCAAGGTGACCAGAGCGTTTCGGGCTCTGCGAGCCAGGAGGGTTTAGGCAAACTGCCGGCAGTCGAAGTGGGTAACAACTTTTTCACGAGGGAAGACCTTATATAAGTTAATCAGCAGTAATTGGCGGACCACTGCTCAAGCATCGCGTGGTGCGGTTTGATAAAGTGCTCCTCGACAAACTGCCCCTGCTCGATGGCCAACCGGCTACGCTCCTCCCGGTCATAAACAATACGGGTCAGCGAGTAATCCTGATGCTGCAAGCTGGGTTGATAGCATTTACCGGCGGCAGAGTTCGCATTGTAGATTTCGGGCCGATAGATCTTCTGAAAAGTATCCATGGTGCTGATGGTGCTGATCAGCTCAAGGTTGGTGTAATCACTGAGCAAATCGCCGGAAAAATAGAAGGCCAACGGCGCAACACTGTTTGCCGGCATAAAATAGCGCACCTTCAAACCCATCTTCTCAAAATAGGTATCCGTCAACGAATACTCATCCTGCTGATATTCAAAACCCAACACAGGGTGCTGGTTATCCGTGCGATGGTAAGTCTTGCTGCTTGAAACACTCAAACAGATGACGGGAGGCTTGTCGAAGTGCGCCTTGTAAGTACTTGAGTTGACGAAGCGCTTGAACAGCTTCCCATGCAGCTCGCCGAAATGGTCTGGCGTGCTGAACACAGCCTGGTTTGCATTGTGCCCCAGCAGCAGCACGCTAAAATCGTAATCGCGCACGTAGGATGAAAAATTGTTCCCCACCATGCCCGCAAATCGCTCGCCGGTGTGTCGGTCGATAATGCTGGTTTTCAATATTTCAATAAGGGGCAACGCCTGATCCACGCCTTCAGCATCGATACCCATCTCGACAGAAATGATGTCCAGCTCGACGGCGTAGCGGTCGCCCTTGGGATTGTCCCAATGCGCCAATGCGTTGAAGCGGTTATCTATCATCTTCAAGGTGCTGCGCAAGTTCTCTTGCCGGCTCGCACCTCTCGCCAAGTTGGCAAAGTTGGTAGTGAGGCGCGTCTTTTCGGAGGGCTGATAATGCTCGTCAAAGCGAACGCTCTTGATGGAAAAACTGAAATCTTTATTCGTCATGGCGGGCAGCCCACTCAAATATCCATATGCTCTGTAGTTGGCCTGCAGTTTAGGTTGGGGTAGTGACCGTGGGAACTGAATTGATTTCACAGAACCTTTAGTCACGCTCATGACGACCATGGGGAATAACGCGGAAGATGACCTGCCGGGAGAATTTGCGTGGGTTCGCCCCCCCTGCGCCAGGTCGTCTCCAGTCGGCCAGACGGTCATGGCGAAGCGCCTTGAGAGGGCTATCGTTGCTTGTCTGGACAACGACTACCCAGCGAGGGCGGTGCCATGAACACCAGTGATCTACTCGAACAGTTACTTCGGGCGGGGCAAGGTTCACAAGCGCGTCAAGGAAACAGCGGCCTGTCATGGCAAAACGGCCTTGGCGGCCTGGGCGGCTTGTTGGGTGGTTTGTTAGGTGGCCGTGGTGACAGCAGCACGGGCGGCTTGCCTCAGGGGCGCTCCACCGGCGGCACCAATTTCGCGGCGCTGGCGTCGTTGGGCATGATGGTTTTTCAGGCCTACCAAAGCTGGCAGCGCAGCCAGGCGGCAGCTCCGCAACAGGCGCTACGTACTGTTGATCAACTGGCCGGCCCTGAGGCCGAGGACCACAGCCATGCGATCCTGCGAGCACTGATTGCGGCAGCCAAGGCAGACGGCCGCATCGACCCGCAGGAAGAACAGCTGATCTACGCGGAAATAAAGCGCCACACCAGCGACCCGCAACTGCAGCAGTGGCTGGATGACGAAGTCAGCAAGCCACTCGATGTTGCCGAAGTGGCCCAGTCTGCCCACGACCCGGCCATGGCCGCAGAAATGTACCTGGCCAGCGTGATGCTGGTGGATGACCAGCAAGATGCGGAGCGGGCCTACCTTGATGAACTGGCCGGCGCATTGCAAATCGACCCGGCACTGCAGGTGCATCTGGAACAGCAGGCCAAGGCAACGGCCTGAACGAATCTGAAGCCGCTACGCGGCCCGCTCGCACCAGGGTGGCTAGCCACCCTGGTGCACATCAGCGACGATCAGCGGTCTTGGTCACGCTGTGGGTTATCGCGCTGCGACTGCTGACCTCCCATGCGGTCTTTATCAGCCTGGTTCTGCTTGTCGGTCATGCTGTCTTCCTGCCGGCCGCCTTTGCTTCCGGAATCGCGGTCCCAGTCCTTGTTCATCTTGTCCTCGGGCTTCTGCCCTGGCTGGTTCTGACCTTGTTGCTGCTGGTTGGGCATGCCACCACCCGAGCCTTGACCGCCCTGCTGGCCGGTACCTGCGGTGTTGTTGCCAGTACCGCTATTGGCATTGCCCTGGTTGGCGCCCTTGTCTTGATTATTAGCCATGATCGCTTACCTCAAGTCAGACACAGAAAGGCCTGTGTGCTTCATACGACTGCGGCCTTGCAGGCGTGGATGTATTTATTCGCGGCCTTTCGGATGAGCGATACCAAATGCAGCTACTTGATACTGCGCGGCGCTAAATACCGATGTGCCCTAGGACCGGGACGGGGCCTGCAATCGGCAAAAAGGACACGCTTTGGCCAGGAAAATTGGCACAATTCATCTGTTTAGGCTGATCTATGGCGCTGCATGGCATATCCTTGTGCCTCGCAATCAACTTCGAAGCAGTGAATTGAACAATGGGTTTTGAACAACTAGCCGAGCTACGTGACCGCCTGCGGGCGGAGAAAGTGCAGGAAAAGGCCGATAGCACCAAGCAGCCCAAGCGCAAGGCGCCGCCACAGGCCAAGCCTCGTGAGCAGGACCCGGCGGTGGCAGCGATCTGGCCATTGCAGAAGCATTTTCCATTGGCCTTCCCTGTCAATCCGGCCCCCAAGGTTCCGCTCAAAGAGGGCATTTTCAAGGATGCCGAGCAACACCTGGAACTGCTCGGAATTACCCGCGAACAGCTCAAGCTGGGCATTTCTACCTGGTGCAAGGGAACCCGCTACTGGGCAAGCATGGTAGAGAATGCCCCGCGCCTGGACTTGAATGGTCAAGTCGCTGGCATTGTGACCGCCACTCAGGCGATCCATGCCAAGCAACAAGCTGCGCGGCATCGTAGCCAGGAGCGCCGAAATCGTGCGAAGGCGAAAGCGCCTGTTGCGGCCCCCGCTGCCGAGAGCGCAGCGCCGCAGACTTCGGGCTGAATACAGTCGCGCTCTGCCCGGTGCCTGTCAGGATGAAACCCACAGGGAACTGGGCTGGGCGTGTGGCTGAGGGTTGATGAATGCCCGTACATGGGGCCGGCTCAGGCTCTCTTGGCGGGTGACCACGTAATAGGCGAAGCGCGAAGGCCAAGGTCGGTCTACCGCTACCACCAATCGGCCGCTTCGCAGGTCGTCCTCCGCGTGCTGCGCCTGTACCAGCGCGATGCCCGGGCCACTGGCGGCCGCGCTTAGCAAAAGCTGGCAGAAGAAGTACTGCCGCTGTTTCCATCGTTGAGTGAGCCAGAGCCCCATGCGCAAGACTGGTAGCCATTGTGGGTTATCAACGCAGCGCTTACCGGTTGTAAGCCTGACGCTGTAAATTGTGAACGGCTGCTTTCGCCCCATTACACACATCTGGATCCTGGGCCCGCTTCGCGGCCCATCGCCGGCAAGCTCGGCTCCCACAGGTATAGCGCAGGCCTCGGCCTGATCATAGTCCTGTGGGAGCTGGCTTGCCGGCGATGAGGCCGGTCCTGGCAACAGAGCGTGGGATCGGTGTCTATTTTGGGGCGACAGCGGGCGGGTTCAGCGCAATCAGTCCCGCCCGATCTTGTCATTTGCCAAGTCTTAGGGCAGGGTCGATACCACTGACATCTCTGCCCAAGGAGTGACCCCATGTCAACGCTTTATCCCAGTAATGATCCTGAGGGGCTGATCGAGTACTCGGTGGTCTACACCGACCGCTCGCTCAACCACATGTCACAAACCTTTCAAGGCGTGATGAAGAACATTTCCAGCACGCTGAAACAGGTCTATGGCGCCCAGGCTGTTGCGGTAGTGCCGGGCAGCGGTACATTCGGCATGGAATCGGTAGCGCGACAGTTTGCCACCGGCCAGCAATGCCTGGTGATACGCAATGGCTGGTTCAGTTATCGCTGGAGCCAAATCCTTGATGCGGGCAACATCCCAGCGGCCACCACAGTGCTGAAAGCCCGACCAGTCGAGGCGGGACGCCAGGCTGCCTACACGCCCCCGCCGCTGGAGGAAGTGCTGGCGAGCATCCAGGCGCACAAGCCGAAAATCGTCTTCGCCCCCCACGTTGAAACCTCATCCGGGATTATCCTGCCCGACGATTACCTGCGGGCCGTCGGCGACGCGGTGCATGCGGTGGGTGGCCTGTTCGTGCTGGACTGCATCGCCTCCGGCACGCTTTGGGTTGATATGCACAAGTGCGCAGTCGACCTGCTGATCAGCGCACCGCAAAAAGGCTGGAGCGCCTCCCCTTGCTGTGCCCTGGTGATGCTCAGCGCGTTGGCCCTGGAGCGCATCGAGCACACGCAAAGCAGCAGCTTTGCCTGCGACCTGAAAAAGTGGCTCCAGATCATGCAGGCCTACGAACAGGGCGGTCATGCCTACCATGCGACCATGCCCAGCGATTCGCTGGCGCGGTTCAACGACGTGATGAACGAGATGCAAGCCTACGGTTTCGAGAAGCTGCGCAGTGAACAACAGGCGCTGGGTGATCGGGTGCGCGCCATGCTGACCGGCAAAGGTATCAAGAGCGTGGCCGCAGCCGGCTTTCAAGCCCCGGGCGTCGTGGTGAGCTACACCGATGACGCCGACATCAAGACCGGCAAGAAGTTTGCCGATCACGGCCTGCAGATAGCGGCTGGCGTGCCGTTGCAATGCGACGAGCCAGCCGATTTCCAGACCTTTCGCATCGGTCTGTTCGGGCTCGAAAAGCTGCATAACATCGAGCGTACGGTCAGCACCCTTGAGCAGGCCCTTGATGAAGTGATGGCGGACTAAACCATCATCCTCCTGCCATAAGGTCGGGCGCAGGCTGGCGGAAACCTCGTGTGAGCCAGGTTAGGTAGACCACGCCAAGGGTAAGCCAACAAAGCCCAATGACAATCGCGGTCGCGCTTAGCTGGCTTACCAAGTAAAGGTTTACACACATACCCGCAAGGGGGGAAAACAGATAACCGACAAGCCCAAGGCGCTCGCGCCGCCGAGCACGGTAGAAGTAGCAAATGACGCACAGATTCACTGCGGTGAAGCCAAGGAAGGCACCGAAGTTGATGAAGGAAGTTGCCATTTCGAGCGTCAGGTTCAAACCCAGCAACCCGATCACTGCTGTGAGCAACAGGTTGAAAATCGGCGCCCCGGTCTTGGGGTTGAGGGTGCCAAATAAGGGTTTTGGCAACACGCCGGCCCGGCCCATGAAATAAAGCAGGCGGCTGGTGCTGAGTTGCACGATGAGACCAGAGGCAAACCCGGAGACGATTAAACCGAAGTTGAGCCAATCCGCAAACACCTGCCCGCCTACTTTGATGGACATGAGATAGGCAGCGGTCTGAGCATCGTCGAATACGCCGCCGGGATGGACCAATTGCATGATGTACGCCACAAACGCAAACAGCAGGCCTGCCGTCGCCATCACCAGCACCACGGCGCGCGGGATGTTGTCCTTGCGTCGCGCGTTTCCTCCGCCATGGTGGTGACCGCATCGAAGCCCAGATAGGAATATGCCGCCACGGCTGCCGCTGCCGAGACACCCACGAAGGTACTACTGGCGTTCCACAATGGCGCTGTCAGGGACGCCGGAGACTGATACACCAGGTGGATCAGGCACAAAAACACAAACAGCAGCACCAGGGCAATGCCCAACCCTGTCAGCAATTTGTTGGTTCGGTCGGCAAGGCTGAGCCCCAGGACATTTACCAGCGTGGTCAGGCCGATATTGACCAACATCCACCCCAGAACGGTATGCCAGGGAATTGCACATTGAGAAATACCGCCTGCACCAGCCAGGCGACCATGGGCATGAACAGGTAGTCCAGCAACACCAGCCAACCAACCAGAAACCCAAACTGCCCCCCCAGCATTTGCCGGGCGTAGAAATAAGCGGAGCCGGAAACGGGAAACAGCCTTGCCATCTTGGCGTAGCTCAATGCCGACAACAGCATGGCGCCGGTGGCCAGTAGAAAAGCACTGGGCGCTGTGCCGGCGCTACCCTGGGCAATGACACCAAAAATGACCAGCACCAGGCTGGGCGCCATGTAGGCCAGACCGAACAGCACGACCGAAGTCAGGCTGAGGCTGGCGGTCAATTTGACCGGTTTATCGGCCATGGCAGCCCCCCCTTTCAAGCATGAACGAGGGGACGGCGAAGAGGGGCGCCTTGCGACACCCGAAAGCTGCATTGATCACGGTGGTGTTCCTGTTGTTGATGGAGCGGATGCGGCCGCTGCGGGCAGCATCCACCTGCTGGTGTCGTTCAATAGCGGTAGGAGACGAACATTTCTAATGCACTGAAATTGTCGTTGCCGTAGGTTTCGCGGGCGGCTGCAAGGGGCTGGACCCAGCTATAGGAGACGCTGGTGTAGACGCTCGCTGTCGGGGCCCATTCGACGAACAGCACATTTTCGTCGGCGAAGCGTCGATCGCTCACGGCCCCTCCGTTGAGCACTTTTTCATCCAGGTTGAACTGGTAATGAATGCCGCCCAGGCTCACCGTGGGTGTCAGGTGGGTGCGTAGCGCCCACTGGCTTACGCGTTCGTTGCTGTTGAACAACAGATAGTTGCCGACGACGTCGCCCATCAACCAGGTACCCCAGTCGACATACCCTTTGCTGAGCGGGTCCCAGGACTTCTGTTTGCCATCGCTGGGGTCGTCGTCGCCGGAGAAGGCGGCATAGCGATAGCTGAGCAATGGCTGCAGAGGCATGGAGGAAAAGGTGTAGTCGGCCTGGGCATACCAGGCGCTGGCGTCGTAGTGGACACCGGCGCCCGCGCCACGCTGGACGGCGTACTCACCGTGTAGCGTGAGGCCGTCGACAAACGGCAGCTTGCCTTGCAACGCGCGCAGGTTGTACACCTGCATTCCGTCACGCGGGGTCAACCTGTCGGCCTCGTGCGACAGGGCGTCGACCTTCATCGCCATGGCGCCCAGGGCTACCGTATCGACTAAGTCATAGTCGATATTCAAGCCGTTCATACGAAAGTCACCCAGGTCGTCATCCGTGCGCAAGCTGAATGCCTGGGCGCTGAGCGAGCCGTGGCGGTAGCCCAGAAGCGCAGAGTCGCGAAACGCGGTGCGTGGGCCAACCCAGTACGCGGCATCGTCGAAGAGGTCGAGGTTGCCGTCCATGACGATGAAGCCGGTGCCGACCTTGTAGTCTTGGCGCCCGGCGCTGAACGACCAGTCCCCTTTGCGCACGCCGCCATAGAAGGCTTCGATGGCGAGCCCATGATCGGAGCTGCGGGTGTAGCCGCCTGCGTCGCCGTCACCAAACGTTGCAGCCGCCACCGACGACACGCCGCCAAACACTTCAAGATCAGGGCTGATCTCGAAGCGCAGGGTTGCACCGGGTTTCATATACATCTCCTGCCACACAGCCCGCTCGCCGGTATTGTGGCCACTGCGCAGATCCACGCGCCCGACACCAAAATTGACGTCGCTTGCGCGGATATTGGCGATGCCTGCGGCCAGTGTCGCTTCCCCTGAAACGTCGCCAGCTTCGAAGGTATACCCGGCAAAGGCGCACGGGCTGAGTAAGGCGCCTAGCGCTGAAAGCACGCGTGCCTGGTTGATGAAGGACATGCTGAGTTCTCCCGTTTTCTTCTTGTTCTAATGACAAACGCGGTGCCTCGCGCGCGCACTGCTCCCTGGGCCAGAAGGCCCGGGGCGAGATAGAGGGGGTGTGCGTGGCGTGCTTCGCCCCGTTGCGGGGCGAACCGTCAGCCGAAGCCCGGGTCTCGATGCACTTCCTGACCTTCCAGCAGGGTGAGCAAGACCTGGGTCTGGGCTATTTCGCCGGGCGCGACTTCAAACAGGTTGCGGTCAAGCACAATCAGGTCAGCGTACTTGCCTACGCTGAGGCTGCCGGTACAGTCATCCCGCCAGGCGGCGTGGGCTGCATTGAGCGTATAGCCACGCAGCGCATCTTCAATGCTGATGCGGTGATGTGGGTTGTGCACCGGGTCGTCGGGGCTGGCATCGATTGCTTGGCGGGTGACCGCTGATTGCAGGATCTGGAAGGGGTCATAGGTACTCACGCCCCAGTCGCTGCTCATCATGCAGGTCACGCCTTTGCGTACAAATGCACCGATGGGGAAGATCCACTGGCTGCGTTGCTCGCCCAGCATGGCGTGAGCAATGGCGTCGGCTTCAGGTTGCGGCTGTGCCCACAACGGTTGGAAGTTGGCCAGGATGCCCAAGGTGGTGAAGCGGGGAATGTCGACTCGGGCCACCACTTGCAGGTGGGCGAGCTGGTGGCGCGAGTCCCATTTGCCATTCTGTTGGCGGGCGTAGTCAATGCCATCCACCGCGGCACGCACAGCACCGTCGCCGATGGTATGTACGTGCAACTGGAACCTCTCCCGGTCGAAGGCTGCAAAGTACTCGTTGATCTGCGCCTGGGTAAACATCAGGTCGGCATTACCACCGGTGTCACTGCGGGGCTCAAGGAACACTGCCGTACCGCTTTCCAGTACGCCGTCGAGGAAGAACTTGGCCGAGTGCATGCTTACCCTATCGCCCTGGTAGGTGCTGCGCAGGTCCTGGAGCTCGCCAAGCTGCTCGTCCAGCGGCTTGTGCGCGAAGACCTTGGAGGTGGCTCGAACGCGCAGGGTCAGGTCACCGCGCTCATAGGACGCCTGGTAGTTTTTCATGTAGTTGCGGTTGACCATGGCATCCAGTATGCCCGTGATGCCCCGGCGGTTGAATGCCTTGCTGAAGTGCTGCATGGCCGCCAGGTATTCCTCGTCCGTGTACCCGGGGGCGATACGATTCATGGCCCAGATCGCATCCTCCAGCAGCCACCCCTTGGGCGCACCGTCGGCGTTGCGCACATAACTGCCGTTCTGTGGCTCTGGGCTGCCTGGGCGTACACCGGCAATCTCGAAAGCTGCGCTGTTGGCCCAGCCATTGTGGTAGTCGTTGGCGAGCATGAGTGCCGGTCGACCGCCCGTCACACTGTCGAGCAGCTCTTTGGTGAGCACGTCAGGGCCGAACAGGCTGGGGGAAAAGCCGACGCCACGGATCCACGTCTTGTCGGGATGGCGTTCGACGAACTCGCGGATACAGCTCAGCAGCTCATCAAGGGTAGTCGCGGCGTATAGCGAGGCATTGTGATAGAGGTCGGCGCTGCTGAGCTGAAAATGCACGTGGTTGTCTTGCAGGCCGGGCAACATCAGCCGCCCTTGTGCGTTGATGCGGCGCGTATCGACGCCCGCCATGCATTCGATATCCACGTTGGCGCCCACCGCCACGATGCGACCCTGATGCACGGCAATGGCCTGGGCCCTGGGCAGGTCAGGGTCCATGGTGTGGATGTCAGCGTGGGTGATGATCAAGTCTGCAGAGTGAGTCATGAGTACTCCAGTCAAGCGCATTGTTGTTATACGAAGGGTCAGGCGCGCCCCTCAGGTGCCGCTCTTCACCTTGCTCCAGAGGCGGGTACGCAAGCGCTCCAGCTTGAGCGGCAGCGTTTCGAGCGGGTACAGCGTGGCCAGGACATCCTTCGAGGGGTAAACCGCCGGATTGTTGCGCAGTTGCGGATTGATAAAGGCCGTGGCGTCCTTGTTGCCATTGGGGTAGCCGAGGTAGTCGGAGCTTTTGGCTATTACTTGCGGGCGCAGCATGTAGTTGATGAAGTCATAGCCGTGCTGCGGATGCGGGGCGTCCTTGAGCAACACCATGTTTTCAAACCAGACCGGTGCGCCTTCCTTCGGAATGCTGTAGGCCAGCTTGATGCCGTTGTTGGCATGGTCTGCCGTGACCTTGGCGTTGTAGACCGAGCCGCCCCACCCCACCACGGCACAGATGTCGCCATTGGCCAGGTCGGTGGTGAACTTCGAAGAATCGAAATAGCGGATGTACGGCCGCACCTTGAGCAGCAACGCTTCAGCCCTGCGGTAGTCTTCGGGGTTCTTGCTGTTCGGTGGCAGCCCTAGGTAGCTCAGCGCAATAGGCACGATCTCTACGGGCGCATCCAGCATCGCTACGCCGCATTTGCTGAGCTTCGCGATGTTTTCTTCTTTGAATATCAGGTCCCAGGAATTCACCGGCGCGCTCAGACCCAGCAGTTGTCGGACCTTGACCTGATCATAGCCAATGCCCGTCGTGCCCCACATATAGGGCACGCCGTAGCGGTTGCCCGGGTCGTTGCCTTGCTGTTTTGCCAGAATTTCCGGGGCCAGGTGCGACCAGTTGCCCAAGCGCTCACGATCCAGCTCCTGTACCACCCCGGCCCTGACCAAGCTGGGTAACAGGTCGTCCGGCACCATCGCCACGTCATAGCCCGAGCGTCCGGCCATTAACTTGCTCTGCATCACTTCGGCATTGTCGAAGGCGTCCCAGATCAGCGTGATGCCCGTATCTGCCTCGAACTCCTTCGGCGTTTGCGGTGCCAGGAAGTCAGACCAGTTGTAAAGGTGTACGCGGGCAGGCTCCGCGTGGGCAACGTTCAAGCTGGCGCCGAGCAGTGCGACAAGGCCGAACTTCAGTAAAGGGTGAAGCGTCATGGAAGGCTCCTGGCGAAGTGCCGGCTGGAGACCGTGCAGTCCGCTGACTGTCGCTGGATTATTGTTATCGTTGGCGCGATCCCAGTGGCCATGGGCATCACGCCGTGCTCATGGAATGAGCAGTTCGCGTCGGCCATCGGCATGTTCGATACGCTCACCGGGCAGCTGGAAGCGCTGGTCCGCCTGGTAGTGGTAGAGCGCACGGGCCTCGGCCAGTTGGGTCATGTCCAACTCGATGACATGCCGGCACTCCTGACGCCCACTTTCCAGCAACACCTGCCCGAACGGGTCTACCACCGCACTGCCACCGGCGAAGACAGTATTGTCCTCACCCTCCCCGACCCGGTTGACGACAACGGCAAACACCTGGTTTTCCTGCGCGCGGGCGGTAACCGAGGTGCGGTGCACGTGACCATAGGGTTCCATGTTGCCATCGGTAACCAGGATCAGCTCGGCGCCCAGTGCCGCCACAGCCCGGGCGGTTTCCGGGAACTCGGTGTCGTAGCAGATCAGCAGGCCGATGCGCACGCCGCGCCACTCCACTGTGCCGTAGCGGTCGCCGGGCAACACCAGCCCGGGTTCGGATACCCAGAGGTGGGTCTTGCGGTAACTGAGCTGAATACCTTCGGGGGTGATGAACAGCGTCGAATTGTAGTAATGCCCACCGTCGTTCTCGATCAGCCCAACTACCACCGCCACCTGACGCTCACGCGCTGCCTGCTGGATGGCCAGGATACTGGGGCTGTCCAAGGGCAAGGCCTGTTCGGCAATGTTCTGCTGATTCAGAAAACCGGTGACCTGTGCTTCGGGGAAAACGATGATATCGACGCCTGACGCGCAATGGGTGATGGCATCCAGGATACGGCGCAGATTGTAGGCGGTATCGCCATCGCGCCCCGCCAGCTGTACGAGTTCGAGCTTCATATTCGGACCTTGTTATCGGGTGAAGTCCCGGTCAGGAAATAAGTGACTTTTGCAAAAGGTCGATGCAATTATGCGTTTTTCCAGCCTGTTTCCTATCACGTCGAGTGGTTAACCCCAGGGGGTAGATACATGACACCAACGCTCCAGGACATGGCCTGGCATCGCGCTGCCGGCCACGTGATCGAACACCTGGACAAGGCTGATTTCTGGCGAACCTTGAGCCGATTGATAGGCGAATATGTACCGATCGATAACTGGGCGGTGCTGCTGTTCAACGAGGGTTGCCCGTTTGCATTCGCTGAAAGCCCGTATGAGGGAGAGGGCCCCGACCCGCTGTTCCACGACTACATCAAGGGCATGTACCTGCTCGACCCTTTCTACATCGCCAATCGCGAGCACCCGGCAACCGGGCTGTTCCGCCTAGCGGACGTGGCACCGGAGCGTTTCGGGGGGACCGAATATCACGAGCGTTACTTCAACCCATATGTGAAACAGGATGAACTGCACTACAACGTGCGGCTCGATGAGGTGCGTAGCCTGTGCCTGTCTCTGGGAAGCCGGCACTTGTTCACGCCTGAGCAGGTTTCGCTGCTGGAGATGATTCGCCCGTGGGTAGTGGGGCTGATGCGCCAACGCATGTTCTTCGAGCCGACGATGCCCGAAAGCGCGCCTCGCCAGGCGCCTCGCTGGCAAGCCAATCTTGAAGAGGCCATGGTGCGCCTTGGCACGCCTCTGACAGCCAGGGAGCTGGATGTGATCCGCCTGATCCTCAGCGGCTGCTCGAACAAGGAAGTGGCTGCCAAACTGGGTATCTCGGCGGAGACCGTGAAGGTGCACCGCCGGCATGTCTACGCGAAGCTGAATATAAAATCGCCGCAAGAACTGTTTGCGCTGTTCCACAAGGCACAGGTTGAAAGCGCTTGAGTGTGAACCATTCGGAATGCCACCCTGCGCTGAATTCGATTCGAAATAACTACCTGAGTGCTGCTACCGCAGACTCACCACCAGCCTTGAGGCTGAGGAACAACAAGCCCGCGCTCATCACGCGGGCCGCGCAGCAAACAACTCTCGCCTTATCAGTTGTCCAGCTCGTCCTTGATGATCTTGCCGTCATGTGGATCGACCTGGAATTCGTACTGCTTGCCGTCAGCTTTCATGCCCTCACCTTCCCAATGGCCGTCATCGGCCTCGATCTTGGTGATCTGCGTGTAGCCGGCACCTTTCAGGGTCGCCTCTGCCTGATCCTTGGTCACCTTCCAGTCTGCCCCAGGCTGATCAGCCCATGCTGCAGTGCTTGCCAATGCGCCAGCCATGGCCAGCCCGGTGAACAGTCGAGTCATCGCTTTCATCGCTGACATCCTTTTTTCATGAAGTTAAACGCTCTGACTGGCGCGCCAATGCCACCGTTCAGTTTGTTTTCACTTGCAGCCGCAGTCATCAATCGATGAACCAGGAATGTGCGAAAACGGTCAACCGCTTACCTGAAAATGACGGAAGGATGGGTGGAACGAATGGTTTCGTTTGATCTGCAACGGATGCTGATAGGCGAGTTCCCATTTACCTTTCTTCTGGAAGTTGCCGTCCGTGCTTCGGCGGCCTTCCTCGCCGTGTTCCTGTTTCTGAAATTCAGTGGCCGACGCGGGATCAGGCAGCTTTCCCGTTTCGAGCTCGTAGTGATTCTTACCTTGGGCTCTGCCGCCGGCGATGTGACCTTTTACGAAGATGTGCCTCTGCTTCCGGTGGCCCTGGTTTTCATCACCCTGTTTCTGCTTTATCGAGCAACGGTCTACCTCATGAGACGAAGCAGGACCTGCGAGGCCTGGATCGATGGGCTGCCGATCACGGTAGTAAAGGACGGAATGTACGAGATTCATTCCCTGCGTCACATGAACATTTCACCCAATGAACTGTTCATGGAGCTGCGCCAACAAGGCGTCGAGCACCTGGGCCAGGTTCGCCTGGGCCTTCTGGAAACCGATGGCGACCTCAGCCTGTATTTCTACGACCAGGAGGACACACGCCCCGGCCTGTCCGTGCTGCCGTTGGAACACCGCCCGGAGTACCCGTCGCCCCCTGGCGCCGGGATGCATTGCTGCGTCAGCTGTGGTTTCCCAACCTATCATGAGGCGCACGACACAATTGCCTGTACACGCTGTGGCCACACGGTATGGTCACCTGCATTGGTCACCGTGCGTAACCGCTAGCGGTTCGCCCCAAAGGCAAAGGTGCCAGCCTTCTGCCTTGGCAGCAAAGGCTGGCACTGCACGTCAACGGATCAAGGCGTGAAGCCCAGGCCAGCTGAAAGGTCTGAGCCTTGCGGTTTGCCTGCTTGCTGGGTCTGTTGCTGCTGGCCCGCCTGATCGAGCGATTGTTCGACCGATGCCTTCGCCTCGTTGGCTTTTTCCTTGAGCGTGTCGGTCAAACGATCACTGCTGGCGCCCATCAGCTGATCTTCTTTGCGAGTACCGGGCAGAGCCGCCCCCAGGGCCGCGCCCAGGGCGATACCCAGGGCGGCCAACACCAGCGGTTGCTCCTGGAGCAGATGGTCGAATTGCCCCTTCAGCGCCGTTGCCTGGTCTGCGACCTTGTGTGCAGAGTGGCGCAGGGTGTCCGCCGAAGCACCCATGGAATCGCGTACGCCGCTTCCCAGCTCACTGGCCCGGTCGCGCACATCATGGGCTTTCATGCTTACCTGCTGACTGGCATCGTGTACCGCCTCCCCCGCATGCGCAAAAGCATCCTTGACCGTATCCACCGCGTCTGCCAGTTTTTCGCCCAACCCGGGGCCCTGGTGCACAGGGCCGGGATTAAAGGGGCGGTTCTGGTTCAGGCCCAGCCAGACCAGGCCCAGGACAGTCAGGGTAGCCGGTACCGGGTTGTTCTTGACCGTAGTGCCCAGGTTTTGAAAGAACTCGCCGCCACTGCCCTTGCCGTAGGCCAATAGGCGGTCGACCATCTGGCCTGGGCTAAGGCGCTGCTCAAGCGCATCCATCAGGTCGCTGATGTGCTCGCGCTTGGCATTGATTTCCTGCTCGAGCAGGTCCGGGTCTTTTTGCGCGTCATGTTCGAAGGAAGTGGTCATGGCAATTTCCTCTTCAGCGTGTCCTTGTCCTGCTGCATCGCGTGCAACGTGCGCTCAGGGGCCAGGTGCGCGGGCTCGAACTGCTTCTTGCCCGACTGCAGCATGATGAACCCTATTACCACGGTAATCGCGCCCACGATCAGGGCTGCAAGCCAGGGTTCGACCACCATGGCCAAGGCGTAGACCGCCGCCAGCAGCAGGATGATGAAGCCGGCCAGCACCACGATCGCACCCGCCGCAACCGCCGCCGTGCCGGCCTTGAGCGTGGCAAGGTTGTGCTGCAGTTCGGTTTTGGCCAGTGCCAGTTCCTTGGTGAACAAATCCGGTACTTCCCGCATCAACTGGCGCAACAGGCCACCGACGCCGACGCCGACGGCGTCATCTTCCGGCGAGTGCACACCCGGTGTGGCATGCAAGGGATCCTTGTTCATCACTCACCTCCTTTGAGCGGGTCGCGCTCGAACGGGCTGCCGCTGACGGGCGTGCCTGCACCAGGCCCGACCGGGTCGACCGGGGTGTAAGGGTGCCGGGTTGAAACGTCGCTACCGCGATCAGGCGTCACGGCCTGCGCAGGGTGTGACGGGTGCCACTCCTGAGATGGGGCATCAGTTTGGCCCCCATGGCTGGCGCTTGCGCGTATGAAACGCGACACTGCAAACCCGACCGCGACGCTACCGGCCAGGAATAGCGCCGGGTTGCTCCGCGCCAGCTGGGCACCGCGCTGCAGCAGGTGCTCGGCGCTTTCATGGCGTACCTGTTCGGCAAAGTCGCCCATACAGGTGGCTGCCTGGCTTAGGTATTGCGAGAGCCCCAGCGTGTCGTTGTCTTGCAGCGCTGCTGCGGCCGAGCGCACCCCTTCCTCAAGCGAATCAAGCTGATCTGCTGCGCTATCGCGGTAGTGCTCGAATTGCTCGCTGCCTTTCTCCCTGGCCTCACCAAGCAGCGCACCTGCCTCATTGGTGATGGCATGCACATGATCCTGCGTGCTCCCAGGTGGGGACGTTGAGCTTTGATCGGTCTTGTCCATCGTCATGCCCTCGTAGCTGACTGTTGAGCGAATGCCACAACAATGACTGGGCATTCATTCGGGGGACGCAGCCATGACGACGGGAGTTCAGAGTATGTGATCTATGACATTTATCTGAAGGCTCAAAAGAAATGACGCGATTAACCTGGGGCACTGGAGCCGGAGCAGAGGCTTTGGGTGCGCTGGTAATCAGTGCCAGCAGGGGCATTCCGTTGGTCAGTACCGACGCACGGTTCGCCCCCGAGCAGGACGAAGAAGAAGTGAACAACCTAAAGAGGAGATTCACCATGAACATCATCAAGGCCCATTCACTGCTACTCGTACTGTGCATCGGTGCCAGTGCACCGTTGGTGCTGGCGGCCACCGGCATGAACGATCAACGCGCACCTGGTGCGCAGACTCAGGACAACGGCCCCATGGATGGCACCGGCTCCGGCACGCCTGGTGATGGCATGGGGACCGGGTCTGGCGGTACGGGTACCAATGGTACCGACAATACCGGGGGTGACGGCACCGACAACGGCTCGGGCACGGGCACAGGCGCGGGTAACGGCACGGGTGGCGCCGCAGGTAGCGGCGCAGGACCGGACGCCGGCAGCGGAGGCTCGGGCGGTTCTGGTTCTGGTTCTGGTTCTGGTTCTGGTTCCGGCGCTGGCGGTAGTAGCGGTGGTTCAGGCGGTTGAGCCAACCACCCAAATCTGCGTGCGAGCATCCAAATCTGAAAGCTGGCGCGACCCCTCTGGGGGCGAGCAAGCTCGCGAAGCAGACCGCGCGTTGCATGGCACGGGCTTCGCCCGTGTTCGCGGGCATGCCCGCTCCCATAGGAACTCGACAAGCTTCTAGACCCAGGCACGGGCGCTTTACCCAGTTCGGCTGAACGTTTGCACAGCGGGCCCGGTCGCACCACATAGATGCAGTCAACTGTGCAAGACCGACCGTGAGGACCTCCCATGAGCGCAACCGCCCCCGAGGGTGTCATAGAACACCCCATCCGCCTGACCCTCAATGGTCAGCCCCGATCACTGCAGGTGCACCCCTGGACCACGTTGCTCGACCTGCTGCGTGAGCAACTGGACCTGGTAGGCACCAAGAAGGGCTGCGACCATGGCCAGTGCGGGGCCTGCACAGTGTTGCGTGATGGCAAGCGTATCAACGCCTGCCTCACGCTGGCGATCATGTGCGACGGGGCCGAGCTGGTCACCATCGAAGGGCTGGCCAGCGACGGCGAGCTGCACCCCTTGCAACGCGCCTTCATCCGCCATGATGCCTTCCAGTGTGGCTATTGCACGCCGGGGCAGATCTGTTCCGCAGTCGGGCTTGTTAACGAAGGGCATGCCGACAATCGCGAGGCCATTCGCGAACAGATGAGCGGCAACCTTTGCCGCTGCGGTGCCTACGGCAACATCGTTGCGGCAGTGGAAGAAGCCATGCCGTTGATGAAGGACGTGGCCCAGCCGCAAGGCGGGACGAACCCATGACGCCATTCAGTTATCACAAGCCCGCATCGGTCAGCGAAGCTGTCAGCCTGGCAGACGCCAGCTCGCGCTTCATTGCCGGTGGTACCAACCTCGTCGACCTGATGAAGGAAAACGTGGTTTGCCCCAACCGCCTGATCGACATCTCCGGCCTTGGCCTGAACGGCATCCAGCCCACCTCGAACGGCGGCGTGCTGATCGGTGCTTTGGTGAGCAATGCCGACCTGGCCTGGGACCCGATCATCCAACAGCATTATCCACTGCTGTCAGAGGCCATTCTGGCGGGGGCATCACCTCAGTTGCGGAACATGGCCAGCACCGGTGGCAACCTGCTGCAACGCACCCGTTGCTATTACTTCTATGACACCGGCACCCCCTGCAACAAGCGCGAACCGGGCAGCGGGTGCCCGGCCCGTACGGGACTGAACCGTATCCATGCCATTCTCGGCGCCAGCGATGCTTGCGTCGCCACCCACCCCTCGGACATGTGCGTGGCATTGGCGGCGCTCGAGGCTGTGGTGCACGTACAGGGGCCGGCCCGTGAACGCCAGATACCCTTCGCGGATTTCCACCGCCTGCCCGGCGACGCCCCAGAGCGCGACAACCAGCTGGCAACCGATGAGCTGGTGGTCGCCATCGAGTTGCCGCCCCCTGTATTCGAACACCATTACCGTTATTTGAAGATTCGCGACCGCGCCTCCTATGCGTTCGCATTGGTATCAGTCGCCGCGGCATTGAGCCTCGATGGCGGCGTGATCCAACAGGCTCGGCTGGCATTGGGCGGCGTTGCCCACAAGCCTTGGCGGGACACGGCTGTCGAAACGATGCTGGCCGGCCAGGTGCCTTCGCAAGCGCTTTTCACCCAAGCTGCGCATACCTTGCTGCAAGGGGCACAACCCCTGAGCCACAACGGTTTCAAGGTCACACTTGCGCAGCGCGCAATCGTTCGGGCATTGAGCGAGGCAGTGCTCGGTGCCGAAGCCAAGGGGGCAAAGCCATGATCGACACCACACCGATAGTCGGCACGCCCCTGGACCGCGTGGACGGCGTCGCCAAGGTCACGGGGCAGGCGCGCTACGCAGGTGAATACCCACAAGCCGGGCTGCTCCATGGCAGCGTCGTGTGCAGTACCATCGCCTGTGGTCGGGTGCTCGATATCGACCATTCACAGGCAATGCGCGTGCCCGGGGTAGTCGCTGTGCTGGACCATGGCCATCGGCCGCACATTTCCAGTTATGACGACGATTACAGTGACGCCGACTCGGCCGAGGGGTCGCCGTTTCGCCCATTGTTCAACGACCGCGTGCTCTACAGCGGTCAACCCTTGGCGCTGGTGGTAGCCACAACCCTTGAGGTGGCGCGATACGCAGGCTCGCTGATCAGAATCGACTATGCCGAGGAGGCCCACCAGACAGACCTGGGTGCAGCCCGGCAGTCCCATGAGGCACCCGCCGAAACACCAGCACCGCGTGGCGATTTCGCAGGGCAGTTTGCCGCTGCGCCGGTGCAGATAGATGCCACCTACCTGACGGCCAACGAGCATCACAACCCGATGGAGCCACATGCTTCGACCGTGCACTACAAGGTCGACGGCACCCTCGAAATCCACGACAAGACCCAAGGCACGCAAAATTGCCAGGACTACCTGCACAAGGTGTTCGGCCTGCCCAAGGCCAACATTCGTGTGCACGCGGCGTTCGTCGGCGGCGCGTTCGGCTCAGGCCTGCGCCCGCAGTACCAGCTACCGCTGGCCGTGATGGCGGCATTGCATTTGCAACGCTCGGTGCGCGTCACGCTGACTCGTCAGCAGATGTTCACCTTCGGCTACCGCCCCCGCACCGAGCAGCGGCTGCGGCTGGGTGCTGACGCAAGCGGGCGGTTGCTGGCGATCGCCCACGATGCACTTGGCCAGACATCACGCTTCGAGGACTTTACCGAGCACCTGGTGGAATGGAGCGGCATGCTCTACCAGTGCGACAACGTTGCGTTCAGCTATCGCCTGGCGCCGCTCGATGTATATACCCCGCTGGACATGCGTGCACCAGGGGCCGCGTCAGGCATGATTGCCCTCGAATGCGCCATGGATGAGCTCGCCTGTGCAGCCCAGATCGACCCGCTCGACCTGCGCCGGCGCAACTTCGCCGCCAACAATGGCAATGAGGGCAAGCCCTACTCCAGCAAGGAGCTGCTGGCATGCTACCAGCAAGGTGCCGAGCGTTTCGGCTGGCAAAACCGCAACCCGCAGCCGCGCAGCATGCGCAATGGCCACCAGCTGATCGGCTGGGGCATGGCCGGCGGGGTCTGGGAAGCCCTGCAGATGAAGGCCAGCGCCAAGGCCTGCATCGATGCCCAAGGTCACCTGACCGTCAGTAGCGCCACCACCGACATCGGTACCGGCACGTACACCGTCATGACCCAGATCGCAGCCGATGCAGCCGGCATCGGGGTGCAGGATGTCACCTTCGTGCTGGGGGACTCCTCCCTGCCGACAGCACCGCTGCAAGGTGGCTCGTTCACGGTGTCGTCGGTGGGCTCTGCCGTGCGCCAGGCCTGCCTGGTGCTGCGCAGCAAGCTGCTGGAACATGCGCGCAACTCGTATCCCGAAGTGGCCGGCACCCCCATGGAGCAGATCGTCTTCGCCGATGGCTACCTGCATGCGGGCAGCCATCGCCTGGCCCTGGCGGAAATAGTTGCCAGCGCTCCGGGGCGAAGTTTCGAAGTGCAGATAGAAGCTGAGCCGGGTGCCAGGCGCCAACCCTTCTCCACCGCGACACATTCGGCGGTCTTTGTGGAGGTGTATGTTGACGAGGACCTTGGCACCATCAAGGTCACCCGGGTGGTCAGCGCCGTGGCAGCAGGACGGGTAGTCAACCCGAAAACCGCGCGCAGCCAGATCCTGGGCGGCGTGGTGTGGGGCGTGGGCATGGCCCTGCACGAGGAAGCGCTGACCGATCACTGCTTGGGCCGCATCGTCAACCACAACCTGGCGGAGTACCACATCCCGGTCAACGCGGACAGCGGCGATATCGAGGTGATCTTCGTTGAAGAGAACGACGACATCGTCAACGAGCTGGGCTCCAAGGGGGTGGGTGAAATCGGCGTGGTCGGGGTGGCGGCGGCAGTGGCGAACGCTGTTTACCATGCCACGGGCAAGCGTGTGAGGGCTTTTCCGATCACGCTCGACAAGGTGCTGTAATCGAGTACATCAACGCCTCTGCAAGCAGGCCTGGGTCGCCAGTGCGTCGCCCTGGGCCGCTCCGCTTGCGGTGTTGTCGAATACGCACCAGGTCGGTAGTTGCAAGCTGTCGCGCTTCTGCAACTGGGTAGCCAGGCGCTGCAGGTAGTCGCTGCCATAAGCGCTGCGATAAATCTGTGGCTCACCGTGCAAGCGCCAATAGGCCAGGCCCTGCCAGCCGCCTGGCTGGGCATCCACACCAAAGCGCGAGGGGCTGGCCGCGACCTGGGCAACCTGAAAGTCGACGAGCACCGACTGCGCTGCCGCCCATGATCGGTGCCGCGGCTCGACCGCCAGCCCTCCCCCATAACGCGCGCGCAGTTCGGTGAAAAACGCATGAACAACGTCAGCTTCAAACGCCAACGACGGCGGCAACTGCACCAGCAGGCACCCAAGGCGATCGCCTAAATGCCCGCACTCATCGAGAAACCGCTCGAGCAGGCCCGCACAGCCCTGCAAGCGGTGCTCATGGGTGATGGCCTTGGGTAACTTGACGGAAAAACGAAAGTGCTCAGGCACCGACGCAGCCCATCGGGCATAAGTTTGCGACCGATGAGCACGGTAGAACGAGGAGTTGATTTCTACCGCGTTCAATCGGCCCGCGTAACGCTGCAAATGGGTCCCATGCAGGGGAAAGTGCTCGGCATGAAGCCGTGACAGGTTCCAGCCTGCGCAACCAAGATGAATCATCCTGAGCGTCCCTCTTGTGCATCAACAAGGCTGATCGCTTCGTGGCCTCTCGTAGTCGAGGCTCGGGTACCCAGACAGGTTCACTCACAGCACACCAGCGGTCATCTTGTAATTCAGCACGCCACTGGAACCCTTGACCTGAACTTTACAGCGCTCCACGCATTCCCCTGCTTACCCGATGCCTTTGTACACAGCGAAGGTTGAACGCTTGCTGACACACTTCGAAAGGGGTTCTGCACCATGATCGATCAAGCGACAGGCATGAAACCAGGCGAACGCTACTGCGTGGAGAACATCGAACGCGCCCATCAATTCCCCGGTTTCTTTCAGGACGGCAAATATTACCTTGGTCCGGAACTGCTGACTGCAGTCGGCTGGCTCGAAGGGACCACGTTCATTTATGACAGCCTGGATGCAGAAGGCGAGCCCGTCTTTGCGGACCGGGTAGCGGGCACCATCGATGGCTTGAAACTGGTGATGGTCGACGGCACCACCCTTGAGCTCTCAATGATGGAAGCCAGCGCCACCCTCGCGCCTGCGCCTGAGGACATCGAGCCACCCCAGGCTGCCGAGCCTGCACCGCCTGCACCGCCCGTATCGACAAAAGGCCCGTTGCGCGGCAAGGTCGTGGTCATCACCGGCGCTTCAAGTGGCATCGGCAGGGCCGCTGCGCATGCCTTTGCCTGCAAAGGCGCTCGCCTGGTGCTTGCTGCGCGAGATGAGGAAGCGTTATTCGACGTGCTGGACGAGTGCACTGATTGCGGTACGGACGCCGTGGCAATCACTACCGATGTCAGCCGCAGCGAGCAGGTGCAGGCGCTGGCCGAGCAGGCTGCCGAGTTTGGCCATGGGCGGATCGATATCTGGGTCAACAACGCCGGCGTCGGCGCGGTCGGCAATTTCGAGGACACGCCACTGGAGGCGCATGAGCAAGTCATTCAAACCGACCTGATCGGTTACCTCCGTGGCGCCTACGTCGCCCTTCCCTACTTCAAGGCGCAGCGCAGCGGCATCCTGATCAACACGTTGTCACTCGGGAGCTGGATCGCGCAACCCTATGCAGCGGCCTATTCGGCGAGCAAATTCGGCCTGCGTGGCCTGACCGACGCCCTGCGCGGAGAACTGACGGCGTTCCCCGACATCCATGTCTGCGATATCTATCCTGCGGTCATGGACACCCCCGGTTTCAGGGATGGCGGCAACTACACTGGCCACACGCTGACGCCCCCAGGGCCAGTCTACGACCCGGAGTTGGTGGCCAAGGCCATGGTGGTTTGCGCCATCTCCCCTCGCGCGCGTACCACAGTCGGGGCAACCGCTCGCCTTGCTCACCTGGCCAGCTACTTCGTCCCGGGGCTGCCGCTGCTTTCAGGATGGCTGACCCGCTGGGGGTTGAGCCGTAGCCCAAGCGCCGGAACATCGTCCGGTAACCTGTTCGAACCGCCGAGTGACCGGCGCAGTGTGGACGGTGGCTGGCGAACCCGAAAAAACAGGACACCGTTGTTGGTGAGTGCCGCCGTGCTCGGGGCCATTGCCGGGTTTGCGATCACTCATTTGCAGCGCCGAAGCCGGCAAGGGCTCGACCGCTGAACGTCTGAGACAAAGGGCTTGAAGCGCCCTCATGACGTCCGCTGCTTCCACGCTTCGTATCGTGCAAGCAGCGGCTGAACGCTCAACCCATGCAGCAGTATGCTCAACGCTACCACTGACAACACCAGGTTGGTGCTCTGTGCCGCATAGCCTGGAGGCAGCCCATGGTCAAGGGCGTAGAAGAGGTAGTAAAAGCTACCGATACCCCGGATGCCAAACCAGCCAAGAAGCCCACGTTGGCGAATATCCAGCATTCCCCGGACCGGGAAAAGCACAATGCTCAAGGGGCGAATCACCACGAACAGCGCTCCGGCGACCAGCAACGCCCGCCAGTCCCAATGCTCCATCAGCACCACCCCGAGCAAGGTCACGAGAAAAACCTCCATTGCCCGCTCGATCAAGCTGCCGAAGGCCAGCATGTCTCCAAGCATGATCCCCGCTGCAACCTGGGAATCGTCCAGCCCGCGCACATCACCTTTGACAGCCAGTTCGGGCGCCACATGCTGGTGCCCCACCACGGGCTGCACCAGATGCTCGGCCGCCGGCTCCTCCGGGTTGCTGGATGTACTAACTTCCGCCTGGCGCAAACCCAGCCCAGCGGCGAATACCGCGAGAAACCCATAGGCCTGGATCGTTTCGGCAAACACATAGGCCAGCGCGATCAGTGCCAGGGCCAGGTAATCGTTGGGCGATACGGTACTGTCGTCGTTGCGCAGTCGCAGGAAGAGTGTGAGTTTGCCCAGCCCGCGCCCCATCCAGTAGCCAAGCAGAAGACCAGCACTCACTGCCCATAGCATGTCCTTCAGCAACCAGTCGCCGAGCCAGGCCTGCCCGGGGTTCTGCTGCAGGAACAGCCCAAGGATGACGAAGGGAAAGGCCACTCCGTCATTCAAGCCCGCCTCCCCCGACAAGCTGAAACGCACAGGGTCATCGTCCTGGGCATCGGCCACCTGCACAAGTGTTGCAAGCACAGGGTCCGTGGGTGCGAGGATGGCCCCGATCAGCACTGAAATACCCCATTCAAAGTTCAGGCCGTAGTGCAGCAGCAACGTTACGCCACCGATGCAGATCATCATCACAGGCCCCGCCAGGTAAAACGCGCTCCACCATCGGCGGTCGTGCAAGGGCAAGCGCAGTTTCAGGCCGCTGAAGAAGAGCGAAAATAACACCGCGACCTCGGTCAGGTGCTCCATCCATCCCTTGGAACTGCTGACATCCAGGTGGAGAAAACCAAGCCCGGATGATCCCAGCCCGATGCCCAAGGCCAGACACACCACCGAGGATGTCACCGGGATCCAGCGTAAATAGGAGGATGAGAGCGCCAGCAGCAGCAAGACTGCGCCCAGCATGGCGAACCATACGATGAAGGTCATCTGCGCAGTGGCCTTGGTGAAGTGCTCGATTATGGTTTGACTTACCGTGGCGACAGGTCGTTCAGCTGCGATGACCGGTTCCCCGTAAACAACCTGTGGAAGCGGGCTTGCCCCCCAAGCCGGTTGCGCGGTGGTGGCACGGGCTACGCCCGTGATCGCGGGGCAAGCCCGCTCCCACATAGACCGCATCGCGTGCAACTCATGCGCCGTACTTGTGGGAGCGGGCTTGTCCTGCGAACCCAGGCGCAGCCGGGGCCATATTGACCGGCCTTATCCAGGCAGTTGCTGCAAAGTGAACGTCATGTCGCATGACCCAATGCCCGGCGCACCTTGACGAGCAGTTCGCTGATCTGGAACGGTTTGATCAGCAGGTCCATGCCACTGCCCAGAAACGCCTGGCGGTCCAGGGCGGTCTCTGCGTAGCCCGTCATGAACAGCACCGGCAGCCCAGGCCGGTAGGTCCGCGCCATATCGGCCAGCTCGCGGCCGCTTATGCCTGGCAGGCCGACATCGGTCAGCAACAACTGAATGCCGGCATCTTCACGCAGATGGTCGAGTGCCTGCTCGATAGTTTCGGCCAGGACGCAGCGGTATCCTGCATCGGCCAGTACTTCAGCCACTGACAGGCGCACCGAAGCCATGTCCTCGACCACCAGCACATATTCACCAGCCCCTTGCTGGTCGACTTGCGGGCTGGGCTTCTCGCAAGACTCCTGCTGGCTGCTGGCAGGCAACATCAGGGTGACGTCAGTGCCCGACCCCGGCACGCTGTGGATCGACACGTGCCCGCCCGACTGGCGGGCAAAACCGTAGATGGTCGAGAGCCCCAAGCCGGTACCTTGCCCTACCGGCTTGGTGGTGAAGAACGGATCAAATACCTTTTCCAGCAGCTCCGGGGCGATGCCACAGCCATCATCGCGTACCGTCACCGCCACATAGGGGCCATCGCGCAGGTTGGGGTCGCCGAGCGAGTAGGTCGCCGCCGTGTTCACCCAGATATGCCCGCCCTTGGCCAAAGCATCGCGGGCATTGATCACCAGGTTGAGCACCGCGCTCTCCAGCTGGATCGGGTCGACCAGCGCCGTGGTCGGCTCGTGTGACAGCTCCAGCTGCAGCACGATCCGTTCACCGATGGTGCGGTTGATCAGCTCCTCCAGCGAGCGCACCCGCTCGTTGATGTCCACCGGCCGCGTGTCCAGGGGTTGCTGGCGGGCAAACGCGAGCAGCCGATGAGTCAACGAGGCGGCGCTCATGGCAGAACTCAGGGCCGCGTCGGCGTAGGCAGGGACCTTTTCGGTACGGTTCTCTGCCACCCGTTTGCGGATCAGCTCCAGGCTGGTGATGATACCGGTCAAAAGGTTATTGAAGTCATGGGCGATCCCGCCTGTCAGGCTGCCCAGGGCATCCATCTTCTGCAGCTGCAGCAGTTGCGCTTCGGTCTGCTCGCGCTGGGCCGTTTCCCGCGCCAACTGGGTGTTGGCGTCCTCCAGGCGCGCCAGGTGCGAGCGCTCGCGGTGGCGATGCTCGGTGACGTCCTCGACAAACACCAGGCACAAGCCCTGCTCCCGGTAGGGTGATAGCTGCCATTCGGTATCCCTCGGCAAGCCGCCCACGTGCATGCCTAATGTGCCCCGCCAGCGCTGCCCCGCAAGCAGGTGCCGACGCAAATCGGCAATGGCGGCCTGCTGGTCATCGGCGAAGCATTCCTGCAGCGCCTCGGGGTTGCGATTGTCCTGGATCAACTGCTCGAAGGCATGGTTGCATTCATGCACCTTCAGCTCGGCATCCACCACCGCGATGGGGGCTGACACATTGGTGAAGATTTCCCGAAAACTGGCCTCGCTTTCGCGCAAGGCCCGCTCGGTGTCCCGCACACGTAGCAGGGTCCCCAAGGTGGCCACCAGCACATCGGCGTCCACGGGGTGAACCAGGTAGGCGTCGGCGCCTGCATCGAGCCCGGTAATGATGTCACCCGTCTGGATCGACGCCGCCGACACGTGGATCACCGGCAGCAAGGCCGTTTCGGGCCTGGCACGCAGCAACCGGACGATATCGAAGCCGCTCATGTCCGGCAGGTTGACGTCCAGGATCAGCGCATCGAACTGCTCGCGGCCGATCAACGCCAGCCCCTCGCCGCCGGTGCCAGCCTCCATCACCGTGTAGCCATGCAGCGCCAGGCGGCGACGCAGCGCATAGCGTGTGGCTACGTTGTCGTCGACTATCAGCAGACGGATGTCAGCGTTCATCAGCGCTCTCCGTGGCCAGCGCCATCGGCAGGATGACAAAAAAACACGACCCGCTGCCGGGTGTGCTTTCCACCCCCACCTGACCGCCTAGCAGCGCCGCAAAACGCTTGCACAGCGAAAGCCCCAGCCCAGTCCCACGCAGGCGCTTCTGCAGCGGCGAGTCGACCTGGGCAAAATCTTCGAACAAGCCGCCGAGCAGCTCGGGGGCAATACCAATACCCGTATCGCTTACGGCAAAACGCACCTGGTCACTACCCAGAAGCTGCGCCGACACGCGCACTTCACCGCGGGTGGTGAACTTCAAGGCGTTGGAAATGAAGTTGCGAAGGATCTGCGCCAGCTTCTTGTCATCGGTATACATCTTCGGCAGGCCCTGCGGCTCTTCGAAGATCAGGTCCACCATGCCGGTGTCGACGATCGGGCGGAACATGCCGCGCAAGGCCGCGAACAGGTCGAGCATATCGAACCAGGCAGGCGATATGGTGATACGGCCGGCCTCGATCTTGGCTAGGTCCAGCAGGTCGTCGACCATGTCGCTCAGCTCACGCGTGGCGGTACTGATGAACGCCACCTGCAACTGCTGCTCCTTGCTCAACGGCCCGTCTACCTCGTCGGCGAGCAGGCTGGTGATGCTCAGGATCGAACCCAAGGGCGTGCGGAACTCGTGGCTCATGTAGGAAAGAAAGCGGCTTTTCAGGTCCGACGCCTGGCGCAGCTGCTCAGCCTGGCTATCCAGCTCGCCATACAGCGCCAGCACCCCTTGGTTGGTGTCCTCCAGTTCGGCGCGTAACGCCTGGTTTTCAGCATGCAAGCGGGCGACGAGGTCGGCCTGCTCGGCGCTGTTGCTGGACGATGGTTCAGCCATGCACGGTCTCCAGGTCGATGACCAACACCGTCACGTCATCCCGCCCACGGCAGAAATCGCGATGCAGTACGGCAGCGATGACCGCCGGGTGGCGGTGAACAAGCCCGGGGTAAGTTTGCAGGTTCCAACGGGACTGCAGGCCGTCACTGAACATGATCAACAGATTTCCTTTCACTTGAGCGTAGTCGAACACCTGGCCCTTGCGGTATTGCCCACCGACGATGCCCGGGTGCGAGGCGAGGCCGCGAGGCCGCTCGGTGCCGACCAGGGTTGCGCCGATATTGCCGATGCCGATAAACGACAGGCGGTCGCCAGTACCTTCGTACTGGGCGATGGCAGCCGCACCGCCACGGGTACCGGCCATTGCATGATGCATCTCGCCAAGCAAGAGCTCCGGCGCGCTGAAGGGCTCCAGGGCAAAGGCCTGAATGCCCGCCTTGGCCGCACGCTCGGCCTCCTCGCCATGGCCAAGGCCATCGATCATCACGGCGCTTAACCGCTGTTCGGCAAGCGTTACGTGCCAGCTGTCACCGCAGGCCGGGTCATCATGCAGCGAGTGCTGGGTGACGCCGATGCGTATATCCCTGGCCGTATGATCTTGCCGGTAAATGCGCGCCAGTACCACAGCACCCTTCGCGTCGGCGTGCACGTCAAACACTTGCGCCAGACGGCTTACCGCCCCTAGCCCGATACCCTGGGTGCCGCCGGTGGAATAGCCATCAGCCAGGCAGCTGGCAAGGTCGAACCCTTGGGCACGGTCTACCGCCACCAGCTCTACTCCCGGATCGGCGCCATGCGCAAGCACGCGTATATGCAATTCGCCACGCTCTGCATGCTTGAGCACATTGCTGGCAAGCTCGGTGGCAACAATGGCCGCCCTGCCAGCATCGGCGGCAGAGAAACCAAGCTGCTCGGCCAGCTTCTGGACAACACGCCGAGCATGCCCGACCTGGCTGGCCTCATCAAGGCGTAGCACCTGCGTCAAACTCGCTGCCAGGTTCACGCCCATCGGGTGATCGTTACCCGGGTGCCTTGCCCGGGAGTAGTGTCCAGATCGAATTCGTCTACCAGTCGGCGGGCGCCGGTCAACCCCAGGCCAAGCCCGCCACCTGACGTCCAGCCATCGGTGAGGGCCAGTTTGACGTCGGCAATGCCCGGCCCCTCGTCACGAAACACCAGGCGCAGGCCAACCCGCCCGGCTTGTTCGATGACCTCCCAGTCCATGTCACCACCGCCACCGTATACCACGGTGTTACGTGCCAGCTCACTGACAGCCGTGACCAGTTTGGTAAGGTCGACCAACCGCATGCCGCAGTCAGTGGCAATCTTGCGGGTCAGCTGACGGGCCAGTACCACGTCCTGCTCCAGGCGCACCGGCTGGCTGCCGCTTTGGCGGATGCTCATGAGCGGCCTACCCGCTGCCGCAACAGGTGCATGCCGCGGTCGACATTCAGTGCAGTGCTTACCCCGGGCAAGGTCAGGCCAAGCTCCACCAGGGTGATGGCCACCGCGGGTTGCATGCCGACCAGCACCGTCTCGGCATCCATTATCCGCGAGAGGCCGGAGATACTGGCGATCATGCGGCCAATGAACGAGTCGACCATATCCAGCGCGGAAATATCGATCAGCACGCCGCGGGCCGAAGTCTGGTCGATTCGGTCGGTAAGATCGTCCTGCAGGCGTAGCGCCAGTTGGTCGTGCATGTCGACCTGGATGGTTACCAGCAGGAATTCACCCATTTGCAGAATGGGAATACGCTCCATCGCCTCACACCTTCTCGCCAGTGCTGGTACCCAGACGCGAAAGCGCCAGCTTCAAGGCGTCAGCAAGGTTGGACTTGGTGGTCAACGTGCCCAGGTCAAGGCCCAGGTGCACGATGGTCTGAGCGATTTGCGGGCGAACACCGCTGATGATGCAATCGGCGCCCATCAGGCGGATGGCCGTCACGGTCTTGAGCAGATGCTGCGCGACCAGGGTGTCGACAGTAGGCACGCCGGTGATATCGATGATGGCAATCTCAGAGCCGGTATCGACAATGCGCTGCAGCAGCGACTCCATCACTGTCTGGCTGCGTTGCGAGTCGAGCGTGCCGATCAACGGCAGGGCCAGTACGCCCTCCCAGAGTTTGACCACCGGGGTGGAAAGCTCAAGTAACTCTTCCTGCTGGCGCTTGATCACGCCTTCGCGGTTTTTCTGATAGGTGCGGATGGTGTGCAGGCCAAACGCATCCAGCAACTGGGAGATTTCCCACAGTTGTTCGGCCAGCAGCGCTGGTTTTTCTTCGTAATGGGCCTGCAACAACCTGAACAGCGGCCCCTTGAGGGCGAAGATGAAATAGGCGGTCTGGTGCGATTCCTGCCCGACCTGGGCACGGCTGGCGGACAGTTTTTCAAGAAAACGCCGGGCTTCCTCCCAATCTTCCGCGCCAATTTGCGTACCCGCCTCCTTGCGCAGCCCGTCAATCACCAATTGCAGGAAGTCATGCGTTTCCTGGCGCAAGTCGTGTTCACGAATATTGCGCGTCGCGCCGTTGGCCTCCAGGGCGCTGATCCACTCCGCCAGCAACTGCGCCTGATTTCCGACAATTGCTTCCAACGTGCTGTTCTGCAGTGCTGCCATGTGCGCTTCGCTCCTGAAAAATGCCTGGCCGGCTGACCAATGTTTGCGCCGGCTTCCCAATGTTTGCGCCGGCTTCGACAATGACATCTACCGGTGAAAATAGTTGTGGCGCTGGTCAATAATTTCATTGCGCCATCTTCTGTGACGCTAACTGTAGGCCAAGTTATCGGGGCGCGTCACTGCCGCATCCAAGGTCCAATCCATGGCAGTACGAGCCGCCGAGCATCGAGCAGGAACTTTGCGTGCTGTTTGCAGGCCCCTATGGAAGGCCTATTAGTACGAGGAAACACATGATGACTGCACAACTGAACGGCAAGCGCGTGGCCTTTCTGGTCACCGATGGCTTCGAGCAGGTAGAACTGACCGGCCCACGTGAAGCGCTGGAAAACAGTGGCGTGGTAGTGGATATCCTTAGCACCAAGGAAGGCACCGTGCGTGGCTGGAACCACGACAAACCCGCCGACGAATTCAACGTGGATGCTACCTTCGACAGCGCGCAGCTTGACCTCTACGACGCCCTTGTGCTGCCCGGCGGCGTGCAGAACTCCGACACGATCCGCCTTATCCCCGGGGCGCAAAAGCTGGTAAAGAGCCATGATGCGGCGGGCAAGCCGCTAGCGATCATCTGCCACGGTGCGTGGCTGCTGGTGTCGTGCGGGTTGGCCAATGGCAAGCGAATGACCAGCTACAAGACCCTGCAGGATGACATTCGCAATGCCGGCGGCACGTGGGTGGATGAACAGGTGGTGGTGGATGGCAACCTGATCACCAGCCGCCAGCCGGATGATATTCCCGCCTTCAATGAGCAGTTGATCAAGGCGCTGGCCGGCTAAGGCTGATCAACTTCAGCGCGTCTTCTGGTCGCACCGGGTGCCGACCGGGAGGCGCTGGTCACGCCAGCTGGATGTAAACCGAGTAGCTGCCCAGCAAGATCCAGAAGCCGAGGAAAATCCAGGGGGTGCGCAGGGAAAACAGCAGCGATTTGCGGTGCCCCGCCTGAGAGGTTTCAGCCTCGCAGAACAGCGGCGATTCGTCATAAGCCAACCCCATCATCGGCTCGCTGCGCAGCAAGTGGCTTTGCTTCAACTGCCAGTGTTCGATGATCCGGAAGGCCGCGCGAATGCCTGGCCAGGCGTTCAGCGTACTGAGCACGCCAAGCAATGCGAGAAAAGCCGGCACCATCAAGGTGAACATCTCACCCCAGCCCTGGTTCAGGTTATTCATTGCCGAGACGTACGCGATGACCAGAAACGACTGCGCAGTGAGATAGGCATCGGTACGGTTGGCCAGGATGCTGGTCTCGTACTGGATTTCGCGTCGATAGAAGTCCAGCCGCTCTTTCGGCGTACCGAACATCCTTGCATTTTGCTGATCGATCTCATGTTCAGGTGTGCTGGGCGTGATGATTCGAGGCACTGCGGTACTCCTTGAAATCGGGAGCCTTGCCGGTGACAGCGCAAGGCCGGTCAGCGGTAGAACTGCCCAAGCAACGAAAATTCATTGCAATGCGTAGGACAACCGCCCGTCGCACAAAGCCCGGATCCACTTCAACACCGGCTGCGCGCGCCCCCTCGAACGGTAACGAGCGTTTCCGACTGCTGGAGTTACCACCATGAGCGACTACCCTACCCCTCCCTTCCCATCCCAACCGCAAAGCGTCCCCGGTTCACAACGCAAGATGGAGCCGTACCCGGACTGTGGCGAGCAGACCTACACCGGCAACAACCGGCTCGAAGGCAAGATCGCCCTGATCACCGGTGCCGACAGCGGGATCGGGCGCGCGGTAGCGATTGCCTATGCCCGCGAGGGCGCTGACGTTGCCATTGCCTATTTGAATGAACACGAAGACGCGCAGGAAACGGCGCGCTGGGTCGAGGCCGCTGGCCGCCAGTGCCTGCTACTGCCCGGCGACCTGGCACAGAAGCAGCACTGCTACGACATTGTCGACAAGACCGTGGCACAGTTCGGTCGCATCGATATCCTGGTCAACAACGCCGCGTTCCAGATGGCCCATGAAAGCCTGGCCGAAATTGACGACGATGAATGGGTGATGACGTTCGACACCAACATCACTGCCATTTTTCGCATTTGCCAGCGCGCTTTGCCCTCCATGCCCAAAGGTGGTTCGATCATCAACACAAGCTCGGTCAACTCCGACGACCCGTCACCCAGCCTGTTGGCCTATGCCGCCACCAAAGGGGCGATTGCCAATTTCACCGCTGGCCTCGCCCAGTTGCTGGGCAAGCAAGGGATTCGAGTGAACAGCGTGGCCCCCGGCCCGATCTGGACACCATTGATCCCGGCCACCATGCCTGATGAGGCGGTAAAGAACTTCGGTTCAGGTTACCCCATGGGGCGGCCGGGGCAACCCGTTGAGGTGGCACCGATCTACGTCTTGCTGGGGTCGGATGAAGCCAGCTACATCTCGGGTTCGCGCTACGGCGTTACAGGGGGCAAACCTATCCTCTGAATGCCCTGCCGGGGCCTGCATGCGTGGGCCTCAGTGCTTCTGCCTGAACCATTTGCACTGCCAGTGCGTCCACCGCACAACAACCCGTGAGTCGATTCGAAAATGGCGTGCGATCCAGTACTGGCCGTGCTCGGCTACCTCAAAGATCATCAACTGATACTCACCACGGCAGAGTCCTGCACAGCAGGGTGCATGGTGGCTTTGCTGGCGGCTTTTCCAGGTACAGGGGAGGTATTGGAAAGCGGCTACGTGGTGTACTCACCCACTGCCAAGAAGCGCCTGCTAGGGGTGAACCCGGCCACGATCGAGCGCTATGGCCTGACCAGCGAGGCCGTCGCCTGGGAGATGGCCTTGGGGGCGTTGAAGGACAGCGACGCCAACGTGGTCATCGCGACCACGGGTGTAGCCGGGCCAAGCCCGCAATCGGGGATTCTACCCGGCACGTTGTGCTTCGCCTGGGCGTTTGCCGGCGAGCCCATTGCCGTGTTTACCCGCACCCAGCGTTTTTTTGGCGAGCGCTCGCAGGTGATGCACGACGGCGCCGTCTATGGGCTAACCCGACTGGTTCATTATCACGAACGCTGGCTGAGAGGTGAGCGCGCCTGAGGGAGTTGGGCCTGCCGGATCGAGCCTGTGCTACCAGACATCATCAACGTTGAACCCTGCCGTGTACTGCCACTCAACACCAAGGAAGCCATTATCCATTCGCCGCAACGAGGTGACACCATGAATGCTATCGATCTGCTGATTCAAGACCACAAACTGGTCAAGAAGCTGTTGGAAGAGCTTTCCTCGACCACCGAGCGTGCCGTAAAAAAGCGCGCTGATTTGCTGCACCGGATCGAGCAGGAACTGCAGGTTCACACAGCCCTGGAGGAAGACATCCTCTACCCCGCGATCAAGCAGGCCGGTGGCAAGGAAGAAGCCAAGATGTATTACGAAGCCAAGGAAGAGCACCGGACTGTCGACGCCCTGGTGCTCCCTGATCTGCTTCATACAGACACCGGCACACTTGAATTCGCCGGTCGGGTCAAGGTAATGAAGGAGCTACTGGAGCACCACATCGAGGAAGAGGAAGAGGAGCTCTTCCCTACAGCGAAGAAGCTCCTGGGTAAAGCCCAACTGGACGAACTGGGGGCCGCCATGGAAGCCCAGAAAAAACTGCTCAAGGGTGAGCAGCGGGCTGCATGAATAAAAGGCGCCTCGCCAGATCGGGCGCGACCGGTCTGGCGAGGCGCCATGGTTAGTGTCTGGGACTCGTTTCGATGGACAGCTGGATCGAATTGCTGGAATGGCCTGCGATGGCGGTCACTGTGGCAGCAGCCTGGTGCATCGGTTCGTACCGCCCTGGACGACGCATGTTGGGTTTCTGCTGCTTTATCGCCAGCAATATACTGTGGTCGGTATGGGGATGGCATGCCCAGGCCTGGGCGCTGATCGTGCTGCAACTGGTGCTGTGCGCAATGAACCTGAGGGGATGGAGGAAGAGTAAGCGCGCGTCAAGGAAAACTCAGGGTGGTGCCGACACCCCGTCATATCAAGTGCTGCCTGGAACTAGCCGACGGCAGTAGGCAGCCCGCAGCATTTTGCGCCATTGCGACCGTTCCTCGCCTGTTTCTGCCTTGACTGATCGCTGCTCGGGGGCGCTGATCAACTGCGCAAAACGCACGTAGCCGGCTTGCTCCAACGCACTTCATCGCGCTAGCGCCACTGCATCATCAGTGCACCGCCAGTGCCACTGACGGGGTCCTGGTCCGGGCCTGGCACTTTGGCAATCCGTGCCAGCGCCCGCTTGTGTGCTTCTCTATCTGGCCGGTTTATCTCGTAGCTTTCCTGCCCACAGGGATAAGCGCCAACCACCAGAAAATCCTCGCTGTGTTCGATGCAGCAATGGCCGGTTCCCGCGGGCAGTATCAAGACATCACCCATCCTCACGCTCACCCTTTGGCCCGCTTCGCCGCCAAGTATGACCTTGGCCCACCCGCAGGCAATGCCCAATGCCTCATGGGCGTTAGGGTGAAAGTGGTGGTAGTCGAAGATTCCGTTACGCCACAACGGCGCCCAGCGGTGCGCGCTGAACAACCCCTCGAATGCACTGGCATTGTCCGCCGCCGGTTCAAGCGGTAGGCGATACCACAAAACCGGATAGCGGCTGTTCGGCGTGGCGCCGTCGTCTTCGAAATACAGGCTCTGCGCCCGGGCACCTGCAGTATCGATAACGTTCATGCTGCGCTTCCTGGTTTTCTCGTCGATTCACTTGCGAACAGCGCATCTGTAGCAAGGTTCCAGTCGGCAGACCGGCGCGCATACCGTTGAAACTTTACCGACGCGTGCCAAGTCCAGACACCTATCAATCACAGAACGGGAGTAGGCAATGACCGGCACGGTAGGCGACTTTCTGGTCGAGCGTTTGTATCAATGGGGCGTGCGGCGCATCTTCGGTTACCCCGGCGACGGCATCAACGGTGTGTTCGGCGCGCTGAGCCGGGCCAATGGCAAGATCGAATTCATCCAGGCGCGCCACGAGGAAATGGCCGCCTTCATGGCCAGCGCCCATGCCAAGTTCACCGGCGAGCTCGGTGTTTGCATCGCCACCTCCGGCCCGGGCGCTTCGCACCTGCTTACTGGCCTGTACGATGCGCGCATGGACCACCAGCCGGTGCTGGCCATCGTCGGCCAGCAGGCCCGAGCGGCATTGGGCGGGCACTACCAGCAGGAACTCGACTTGGTGTCCATGTTCAAGGACGTCGCCGGTGCTTTCGTGCAACAGGCCTCGACGCCGGAACAGGTGCGCCACCTGCTCGACCGTGCGGTACGGACGGCCGTCGGCGAACGGCGCGTCACTGCCGTGATCCTGCCCAACGACCTGCAGGACCTGCCCTACCACGAACCACCCAGGGCTCACGGTACCGTGCATTCCGGCATCGGCTACAGCAAGCCCAGGGTGTTGCCGTTCGACCAGGACCTGCAGCGCGCCGCGGATGTGCTCAATGCCGGGCGCAAGGTGGCGATACTGGTCGGTGCCGGCGCGCTGCAGGCGACTGATGAGGTTATCGCAGTCGCCGAAACGTTGGGCGCTGGCGTGGCCAAGGCACTGCTGGGCAAGGCTGTTCTACCAGACGACCTGCCGTGGGTTACCGGGTCGATCGGGCTCCTGGGCACCGAACCCAGCTATCAGCTGATGACCGAATGCGACACGTTGCTGATGATCGGCTCCGGCTTCCCTTATTCGGAGTTTCTGCCCAAGGAAGGCCAGGCGCGCGGCGTGCAGATTGACCTGCAGCCAGACATGCTCAGCCTGCGCTACCCGATGGAGGTCAACCTGGTCGGCGATGCCAGTGAAACCTTGCGCGCACTGTTGCCATTGCTGGAGCACAAGACCGAACGGCGCTGGCGCGACAAGGTCGAGACCTGGCGTGCGCAGTGGGACAAGACCGTGGCCAAACGTGCAATGGTCAAGACTGACCCGATCAACCCGCAACGTGTGGTCCATGAACTGTCCCCTCGCCTGCCCGACCACGCCATCATCACCAGCGATTCTGGCTCCTGTGCCAACTGGTTTGCCCGCGACCTGCAGATCCGCCAGGGCATGCAGTGCTCGCTGTCCGGTGGCCTGGCCTGCATGGGCGCTGCCGTGCCCTATGCGATCGCGGCAAAGTTCGCCCACCCGCAACGCGCGGTGGTTGCCCTGGTCGGTGATGGGGCAATGCAGATGAACAACCTGGCTGAATTGATCACCGTGGCCAAGTACTGGCGGCAGTGGGACAACCCGCAGTGGATCTGTGCGGTGTTCAACAATGAGGACCTCAACCAGGTGACCTGGGAACAAAGGGTGATGGAGGGCGACCCCAAGTTCGAGGCTTCGCAGTCCATTCCCGACGTTCCCTACCATTTGTTTGCCATTTCCATTGGCCTGCAAGGTATCTACGTAGAGCGCGAAGAGGACGTCGCTGAGGCGTGGGAACGGGCACTGGCCGCTGATCGGCCGGTTCTTATCGAGTTCAAGACCGATCCGAACGTGCCGCCTTTGCCACCTCACATCAAGCTGGAGCAGGCGAAGAAGTTCGCCAGTACCTTGCTCAAGGGCGACCCGGACCAGGCCGGGGTCATCGTGCAGACGGCCAAGCAAGTGCTCAGCTCAGTGCTGCCCGGGAAAAAATAACGCCTGAAAAGAGCCCGCGCAGTTGCGCGGGCCAGGCGTTTTCCGCACTGGCTATGATCGACCGCGACGTGTACCCAGCGCTATCCAGGCGGGTGCATGGTCGCTGGCCTTGACCTCGTTGCGCACCCAGGCATCAACCCCCGCCTGCTTCAGGTAGGGGGCCAGCTCGCGGTTCAGCAACAGATGGTCGATGCGTAAGCCGGCATTGCGCTGCCAGTGGTTTCGGAAGTAGTCCCAAAAGGTGTAGACCCGCTCGTCCGGGTACAGATGGCGTATGGCATCGACCCAGCCCTGATCCAGCAGTTGCTGGTAACACGCGCGCGACTCAGGCTGTAACAAAGCATCCTTCAGCCAGGAGCGCGGGTTGTAGATATCCATGTCGGTGGGCACGACGTTGAAGTCACCGGCCAGCAGCGTGGGGTGGCCGCTTTCATACAGGCTACGCGCATGCTTGATCAGGCATTCGAACCAGCGCAGCTTGTAATCGAACTTGGGGCCTGGCTGGGGGTTGCCGTTCGGCAAGTACAGGCAAGCCACCAGCACCCCATGTACCGCCGCTTCCAGATAGCGGCTCTGGCTGTCATCCTCCATGCCTGGCAAGCCGCGGCGAACCTCCAGCGGATCGCTGCCCCGCGCCAGGATGGCCACGCCGTTCCATGACGGTTGCCCTTGGTAAAGGCAGCCATAGCCTGCCGCCTCCAGCTGCTCGCGAGGGAACTGCTGATCGGCTGCCTTGAGCTCCTGCAGGCAGGCGATGTCGGGCTGCTCGCGCTCCAGCCAGGCCAGCAACGCTGGCAAGCGGCTGCGGATGCCATTGATATTGAAGGTGGCAATTTTCAGCGCTTTCATGCGTCAGGGTCGCTTACATGGGCCTGCACGGCGTCTTCCAGCGCGCGTATATGCGACTCATCAGCCAGCGCTTTCAGCGCCAACCAGTCATCCCAGTCGATGGCGCCATCGTCGCGCAGGGCCTCTGCTGTGCGAACCAGTTCATGGTGGTAGGCATCCGGTGACTCGCGCCGGTAACTGATGTCATCGTACTGGGCGTACCAGGCTTCCAGTTCGGGAATGCTGCGTTCGATGCTCATGAAGGCGTCCTCGCTGTACCCTTTGCTTGTGAGAGCCCTGGCGTGGCGGGACGTTCAATTGCTGTAGCCCGCGCCCGGGTGGGCTGCTGTGGGGGCCGCGGCCCCCGACAACGGCATCAACGCAGGTAGTCCTGCACCCACTTTACCCAACAATCGGCGCCTATCCTCACCAACGCGTCGTTGAAGTCGTAATGAGGGTTGTGCACCGAGCAACCATGGAACTCGCCCGTACCGTTGCCCAGCATGAAGTAACAGCCTGGCCGTGCCTGCAGCATGTAGGCGAAGTCTTCGGTGCCCATGACTTTCTTGGGCATTTTGTCCAGCATCGCCCCGTCGGCGAACAACGGCCGCAGGCTTTCCCGTAGCAACGCGCTTTCGTGATCGCTGTTGCACAACGCTGGCGCCAGTTGGGTGATTTGCACCTCGATCTCCACGCCAAAGCTTTCGGCGTGCCCCCTGGCCAGGGCGTCAATGCGGCTGTTGATCTTCTGCTGGGTCTCGGCCGTGTCGGTGCGCACGCTCAGTAGCATGCTGGCCTCGTCAGGAATGATGTTATAGACGGTGCCAGCCTGGATCATGCCGATGCTGATAACGGCATAGTCCTCGACGCTCAGGTTGCGCGACTTGATAGTCTGGATGCCACTGATCAGGCTGTTCAACGCCATCACCGGGTCTACCGACAGTTCCGGCATCGCCCCGTGCCCGCCTTTGCCGGTGATACGAATGCTGACCCGCTCGGAGGACGCCATGGTCGGCCCGGCCTGTACCACACAGGTGCCCACCGGCATGCCGGGCATGTTGTGCAGCGCATACACCGAGTCACACGGGAAGCGCTCGAACAGGCCGTCGTCGATCATCGCCTTGGCCCCAGCCAGGCCCTCTTCGTCCGGCTGGAAGATCACGTTCAACGTGCCGTTGAAGCTGCGTGTGGTAGCCAGTTGCGCAGCGGCTGCCAGCAGGATGGCGGTATGCCCGTCATGGCCACAGGCATGCATGCGGCCGGGGATCTTGCTGGCATGCGCGAAGGGGTTTTTCTCACTCATGGGCAATGCGTCCATGTCTGCCCGCAGGCCGATGCTGCACGGGCTGTCCCCTGCTTTCAATACGCCGACTACCCCATGCCCGCCTACGTTGCGATGCACTTCATAACCCCAGGCCTGCAACTTGTCGGCCACCAGCGCCGCCGTGTCGGGGGTGTCGCCGCCAAGCTCCGGCGCGGCATGAATCTGCCGGCGAATCACGACGAACTCATCCAGTTCAGCCACCGGGGCCTGAGATTGGTTGCTCGGGAAAGTAGTCATGTTCAAAGTGCCCATGTCACTCGCATCCTTTGTTTTCGGGGAAGTATTTGAGGCAGGCCAGGCTGACAACGCCGCCGGCCAACAGGAAGTAGGCCGGCGCCATCGGGGTGCCGAGCGCAGCAATCAGCCAGGTCGCCACCAGCGGCGAGAACCCGCCGAAAATCGTCACGCCCAGGCTGTAGCTGACCGAGGTGCCGAACGAGCGCCGCGCTTTTGGGAAGCCCTCCATCATCAGCGCAAAGAACGCACCGGCACCGATGCAGGTCGGCAGGATCAGGACCGCCACGCACATCATGGCCAGGCCCATGTGCTGCACCTGCCCAAGCAGGTAGAACACCGGCAGGGTCAGCACCACCGGCATGGCAACCGTCCACCCCAGCAGGCGCTTGCGCAGCTGGTACTTGTCGGCAAACTTGCCCGCCAACGGGCAGATGACCGCCATGCAGCCGCTGCTGATACAGGCAATCGCCATTGCGCTTCCGGCCGGGTAATGCAAGGCCGTGGTCAGGTAGGTGGGCATGTAGAACACGAACAGGTACATGCCGATGGTCGAACTGGCCATCAGGCCGATGCCCTGTGCGATACGTTTGAGCAGTTTGGCGTCCAGCACCTGGCCGGCCTTGTGCGCCGGGGCGGCCTCATGGGTTTCTGGCAAGCGCGTGCGAATGTACCAACCGACCGGGCCGATCAGCAGGCCGAACATGAACGGTATCCGCCATCCCCAGCTTTCCAGGGCAGCAGGCTCAAGCAACTGGCTGAGGGCGAAGCCAAAGCCGGCCCCCAGCAATGCGGCGTACCCCTGGCTGGCGGCCTGCCAGCTGACGTTCTGGCAACGGTTGCCAACCGCACTGGACTCCATCAGGAACACCGACGCGGTACCCACCTCCCCGCCTGCCGACATGCCCTGGATAAGTCGTCCAGCCACCAGCAGCACGGTTGCAAAAATGCCGATCTGCGAATAGGTGGGCGCAAACGCGATCAGCGCAGTACCCAGGGTCATCAGCCCGATGGTCAGGCTCAATGCCGCCTTGCGCCCGCGCCGGTCGGCATAGCGACCGATCACCATCGCCCCCACCGGGCGCATCAGGAAACCGACACCGAAGGTGGCCAGCGACATCAGCAACGAAGCCATCGCCGACTCGGCGGGGAAGAAATGCTTGCCGATCAGCACAGCGAAAAAGCTGTAGATCGTGAAGTCGTACATTTCCAGTGCATTGCCCAGCGAGCAGGCAATCAAGGTTTTACGTGAGGAAGATGCCTGCGCGGCTGAATGCGCGCCCGTCTGCATGAGGGTCGGTGCGGGTAGCGGTGTAGTCATTGTTATCTCCGATGGCAATTCGCGGCATGCAGCGAATATCGGCCAATCGGGCACCCAACACACTTGCAGTTTAGGCATGTGGCTAACCATTGGTTAATTGACCGGACCGCTCGCTGGCCAATTTGCCCTGAACTGGCGCACAGATTGCCTTGCCTCTGCGCGCTGCCCCTTTAGTGCTCACTCAACCCGGCAGCAAGCGCGGCCTCGCGCGTGTTCGAAGCCTGTCTAGCGCAGACCTTCTCGCCACCCGTAACGCCCCGCAGGGCCTTGATTAACCAAACGGCATGACATGGCCGAATAAGCAATCACGCTGCAACGCGCTGTTCACCGACGCTACAGCCACCACATCACTGTGCTGGCCTGGAGTCGTGAATGAACACTCGCACTACGTCGTTGCTGCTGATGATCCAAGGGGCGTGCCTTGCCGCGCAGGCACAGGCCGAGGGCTTTCCGACGCTCGGCCGGATTGCGCCGGGCTTTGGTTATTACGGGGTGGATAACGGTTTCGATGACAAGCTCAAGGTCTACGGCACCGTGGATGCATTCGCCAGCTATCACGACTCGCAGCACCACTCGGGCTTTCGCCTGGCCGGCGGCGGCGCCTGGACCAACAAGGTCGGGCTATATGCCCGCAAGGGGCTGAACCCCGACACCGTGCTGGAGCTGGACGTCGAGGAAGGTTTCAACGTGAATGGCAAAGCCCTGGAGGGCACCTGGGACACCATTGGTACCCTGCGCTTGGCAACCGTCGCCCTGCGCTCGCGCACCGTGGGCAAGCTTGAGTTCGGCAAGACCTACAGCATGGGCACGCCCACCTACGCTGACCCGTTCCTGGCCACCTACGGCTCACCCTACACCTACCTGGCCCTGCCGGCCGCCGGCACGGGCGCTTTTTACCTGGACCTGCGCCCCAAGCACACCCTGGCCTACACCAGCCCGAACCTGAACGGCTTCAGCATCGGCACCGCGCTAAGCTTCGGCTTCGACGATGCCGCCAGCCAGGGGCGCACCGTGCGTGGCGGCGGCGCCAGGCTGCAATACCGCAACAGCCGGGTGATGCTGCTGGCCTCCTACAACCTGTATTACAGCGACCCTTGGGACGACGCTGGCACTTCACGTCAGACCGCCAACTACTACAAAAGCGTGTCGGCGTTCTACGATTTCGGCCCACTGGCCACCAGCCTGACCTGGCAACGCCAGGACGTAGACCAGGCCGGCACGCCCAGTACCACGCTGTACACCTTCGGGGTGATGGCGCCAGTCGGCGAGCGGGATGTGCTGCGCCTGGCCGTGATGCAACGCGAGGTCACCGCCCGCGACAAGGACGCAGCAGGGGTGATGATCGGCTATGACCATTTCATCAACCCACGCTGGGCCGTCTACGGACGGCTCGGCCTGATTGCCAACCAGCGTGCGTCGTCAGTCACCTACGCCGGCACTCCGGTGGATCAGGTTGGCGACAACCCTGGCAACGTGTCGCTAGGCATGTACTACCACTTCTGACGCCACTGGGCGTGTTTGCCTCAGTACCTGCCCGCGCAAGCTGTGGAACAGCTCCTGGGCAGGCGCCGTAAGGCTGTGGCGGTCGATACAGACCAGGTTGATGGGGTAGTCCGGAATCAGCTCCTGCACGGCCATGGCCACGTACTCGCAATCCACGCCAAAGGTGAACCCCCGGTCCACCGCCAGCTCGCTGATGGTCATCAACGATTCGGTGTTCTTCAGCAGCTTGAGCGCCATCATCACCGAGGTGCATTCAACGGTGTTCTGCGGTACCTGAAGGCCGTTGACCTCGAACAGCTGGTGGAACTGCGAAGCCTGGTCCGACAATTCGTCCAGGCTGATCCAGTGGCCGTACTGCAAGGTGCGCAGTGATTTGGCAAACTTTTGCGCGTTCGACGCGTGACAGATCACCCTGCCCTTGATACTGCCCAGCGCCTCCCAGTCCAGGCTCAGCCGGCTCAGCGGTTGCTGCGAGGTAATGGCAAAGTCCAGGCTGCCGTCGCGCAGGCGTTGCAGGATCTGGCTGGGGCGCAAGTCGGTGATGGTGATCTTCACCCGCGGGTACTTGCGGCGGAACGCCAGGATGCTCTCATCGACACCATCGAGCATCGCCGTCAGCGATGTGACCCCGATCGACACCGCGCCCAGCGCGGCATCCTGAATGCTCGCCGCTTCGATCTGCAGGCGACGGATGCTCTCCACCACGAGGTTGGCGTGGCGGATGACGCGCTTGCCTTCCTCGGTAAGGGCCATGCCTTTGTGGGACCGCTGCAACAGGCTGAAACCGACCTCCCGTTCCAGGTCCTTGATCGAACGGCTCAGCGCAGGCTGGGTAATGTGCATGAGCTTGGAAGCTTCAAGGATGCTGCCTGCGTTGTGGATGGCGACCAGCGCCTTGAGTTGATGCAGTTTCAACCGTCTTTTCCCTTGTTGTTATCGGGTCGGTTTGAAATAGGCTTTGGCGACCCTGACAGGCCCTGACTGAAAGGCCTGGCGGCTACACGTGACGCAACGTGGCCAGCACGCTCGCCGCATCACTGACCTCGAACTTGCCAGGCGCTTCGACAGCAATGTGTTTGACAACCAGGTTGTCGACCACCATGGCGTAACGCAGCGAACGGCGCCCCAACCCACGCGCCGACAGGTCCTGAATCAGCCCCAGTGCGTCGCTGAATTCGCCGTTACCATCGCCGATCATCCTCACCGCTTCGCCCACCTGCAGGCTGTTGCCCCAGGCATTCATGACAAAGGCATCGTTCACGGACACGCAGAGAATCTCGTCAACGCCCGCGGCGAACAACGCTTGTGCCTCAGCGACATAACCCGGGACGTGGCGTTCGGAGCAGGTAGGCGTGAACGCGCCGGGCAAACCGAACACAACCACTTTTTTCTGCTTGCAGCGCTCGTGAATGGAAAAGGCATTGGGGCCGATCGCGCAGGCGCCCTCGTCATTGTTGTACTCGTACAGCGTAACGTCGGGCAGTAGATCGCCAGTGTTGATCATCGTGGTCTCCTGGGTGCGCTGATGGCCGGGCACGCTATGATGCCGCAGTCCACCAGGCCAGGTACACCATGCCCGCCACAAGGTGTGTTCACCGCGCCAATATCGCCTGGGTATGGTCGATGGAAGGAACGGGCACCAGCACACGCCGAGCCGCCAGCCATTCCCGCATGCGCGCCGTGTCGAAAATCTGCCCCTCTTCCATCATCACCAGGATGAGCGCTTGTGACATTCGGTAACATCCACACTGGGAACAATGCCGCTCTTCCCATCCCTGGGTGCACTCGACGGATTGCGCCTGTCCCGCGCAAATCAGACAACTCATGTAAGCCCCCTTTTGTTTTTGTCCATGGAGGTGAGCGCAAGGTTACGAAAATCGTATGCCAAGCGCTGTACATGAGATTTCCATGCCAACTTTTAATTCCCTCCTTTTTCAGAGCGAAATTGGTGCCATGAGCCGCAGGCTCAGCCGGCTTGGGCCAGTTGCACCTGCAGAAACGCCATCAATGCCCCCGCCGCAGGTGACAAGCTGCGCCCCTTGCGGGTGAGCATGCCGATATGCCGCTCTACCTTGGGCTCCACAAGGGGTACGAACGCCAGCTTGTCGTTCTCCTGCGGAAAGGCGAGATACGGCAAGGTGCTGATCCCCACCCCCTCCTCCAGCATGGCGATCAACGAAATCATGTTGGAGATGAACAGCCGGCTGTGCGTCAGCAAACCCTCGGCCTCGGTGCCTGCCAGCAGTTGCGAGGTGCCATTGCGGATCATCGGCAGGCCCTGCAACTGCGCCCAGTGCAGCGGATCACCCGCCTGCGCCAATGGGTGGTCGCTACGGCACACCACGCCCACCTGATCGTTCACGATCGAGGCGAATTCAAGCTGCTCATCGTCCATCCACAGGCTGCTGATGCCGAAGTCCACCTGCCCTTGTGCCAGCAACTGCTGCACACGTTCGGCGGTGCCATCCTGGATGCTGACTTGCACGTTGGGGTGCGCGGCCACAAAGCGGGCCAGCGGCCCTGGCAGCATGCGGCTGGCCACAGAAGGCACGGTTGCAATGCTGACCTGTCCGATTTCATGCCGGGCAAGCAGCGTGGCTTCACGGGCGATACGGTCATGGTGCTCGATCAAGCCGCGAAACAACGGCAGGCAATGCTCGCCGAAGGGCGTCAGCTCTGCCCGCCCCCCGCCCTTCTCGACCAATGCCTGGCCCAGCTTCTGCTCCAGTTCGCGCACGGCAAGGGATATCGCCGGCTGGGTGCGAAAGGCCTGGCGGGCGGCGGCGTGGAAGCTCTTGAGTTCGGCGACCAGTACGAAGTAGCGCAACTGGGCGATCTTCAGCTCGGGCAACATGGTTAGCATTCCTTATCAAAGCATTTTTTTTATTAATTTTTATTTGCTGCATATTGCTCGCATGATGAATGCCATGCAAACAGAGGCGTTCATCCATGTCACACAAGACCTACAACAACTACATTGATGGCCAGTGGTGCGAAGGCCACACCACCCTGGGCAACTACAGCCCCTCGGACACCGGCGACCTGATCGGCCAGTACCATCAGGCCAGCACCGAACAGGCCCGCCAGGCCATCCAGGCCGCCCGCGCCGCACAACCGCAGTGGGCCGCCAGCGGCCTGGAAGCCCGTCAGCAAATCCTGATGGCCATTGGCGACGAACTGATTGCCCGCAAGGATGAGCTCGGCGAACTGCTCTCGCGAGAAGAAGGCAAGCCCCTGGCCGAAGGCATCGGCGAGGTCAACCGCAGCGGCCAGTTCTTCCATTACTACGCCGCCGAAGTACTGCGCCAGATGGGCGAGACCACCGCCTCGGTGCGCGCCGGGGTCGACATCGAAGTGCACCGCGAACCGGTGGGTGTGGTGGGCATCATCACCCCATGGAACTTCCCCATGGCCACCGCCGCCTGGAAAATCGCCCCGGCCCTGGCCTTCGGCAACGCCGTGGTGTTCAAGCCGGCCAACCTGGTGCCGGCCAGTGCCTGGGCACTCACCGAGATCATCAGCCGCCAGGGCTTGCCCAACGGCACCTTCAACCTGGTGATGGGCAGCGGCGCCGACGTCGGCGAAGCCCTGGTGCAGTCTGCCGACATCGATGCCCTGACGTTCACCGGTTCGCTGCAGACTGGCCGGCGCGTGGCGGTCGCCACCGCAGGTAACCTGGTGCGCTGCCAGCTGGAAATGGGCAGCAAGAATGCCTTGGTGGTCATGGATGACGCCGACCTGGACCTCGCCGTGGAATGCGCGCTCAACGGCGCCTTCTTCGGCACCGGGCAGAAATGCACGGCCTCGTCACGGCTGATTGTCTGCGACGCCATCCACGACCGCTTCGTCGAGGCCCTGCGGCTGCGCATGCGCCAGCTCAAGGTCGGCCATGCCCTGGAGGCCGGCGTGCAGATCGGCCCGGTGGCCGACGCGCGCCAGCTGGAACAGAACCTCGCCTACCTGCAGTTGGCCCAGGCCGAAGGCGCAACCCTTATCGAAGGTGGCGAACGCCTGCAACTGGAGAGCGACGGCTACTACATGCGCCCGGCGCTGTTCATCAACAGCCGCAACGACATGCGCATCAACCGCGAGGAAGTGTTCGGGCCCATCGCCTGCGTGATCCGCGTACGCGACTTCGAAGAGGCACTGGCCACGCTCAACGACACCGAGTACGGCCTTACCGCCGGCATCATCACCCAGTCGCTGCGCCACGCCAGCCACTTCAAGCGCCGCGCCCAGACCGGCTGCGTAATGGTCAACCTGCCCACCGCCGGCACCGATTACCACGTGCCGTTCGGTGGCCGCAAAGCCTCAAGTTTCGGCCCACGGGAACAGGGCCAGTCCGCCCGTGACTTCTACACCGTGGTCAAGACCACCTACCTGCGGCCCTGAAGGAGTACACGCCATGCACGACCTCTTGATGATCGACGGCCTGCAGTACTCCAACTGGGGCCCGGAAATATTCCAGCAGATGCAGGCCGGTGGCCTGAGCGCGGTGCACGCCACTATCGCCTACCACGAGAACGCCCGCGAAACCCTGTCGCGCCTGGGCGAATGGAACCGCCGCTTCGAGACCTGGCCCGAGCTGATCCGCCCGGTGCGCTCGGCCAGCGACATCCGCCTGGCGCACGAGGAAGGCCGGGTGGGGATTTTCTTCGGCTTCCAGAACTGCTCGCCGATCGAGGACGACATCGCCCTGGTGGAAGTCTTCCGCCAGCTCGGGGTGTTCGTCATGCAACTGACCTACAACAATCAAAGCCTGCTGGCCAGCGGCTGCTATGAGCGCGAAGACAACGGCATCAGCCGCTTTGGCCGCCAGGTGATCGCCGAAATGAACCGCGTCGGCATGCTCATCGACATGTCCCACAGCGCTGAACGCAGCACCCTGGAGGCCATCGAGCTGTCGAGCCGACCGGTGATCATCTCCCACGCCAACCCAGCCAGCTTCCACGCCGCCAAACGCAACAAGTCCGATGCGGTGCTGCGCGGCATCGCTGAATCCGGCGGGCTGCTGGGCTTCAGCACCTACCCGTTCCACCTCAAGGGTGCCTCGGAGTGCAGCCTGGAAAGCTTCTGCGACATGGTCGCGCGCACCGCCGACCTGATGGGCGTTGAGCATATCGGCATCGGCACCGACCTGTGCCAGGCGCAACCGCTGGCCGTGCTGGAATGGATGCGCAACGGCCGCTGGAGCAAGGACAAGGACTACGGCGAAGGCTCCAAGGATAACGCCAACTGGCCAGCGCCCTTGCAGTGGTTCCGCGACAGCCGTGACTTCGGCAACATCGCCCAGGGCCTGCGCGCCCGTGGCTTTGCCGAACAGGATGTGGCCAACATCATGGGCCTGAACTGGTTGCGCCTGCTGGAGACTGCCACCACGGCACAGGCCTGAGCCCCTTGCACGGACAGCATCAACAATAACAACAATCGCAGGTTCCGGAGGCTTCATGAAAAACCCAACCACCCTGCAGGCTGAAGGCCAGGCCATGGGCCTGCCAATGGCACGCGACATCGACTGGCCGCTGTTCGTGATCAGCGGCGGGTTCCTCGGCGCCTTCCTGCTGGCGGCACTGATCGACATCGACAGCGTGTCGGCGCTGGTCAATACCCTGTTCGCCTGGTCGACCAGGTTCTTTGGCCTCTACTGGCAAGTGCTGATGCTGGCTACCTTCGCCGTCAGCCTGTTCATCGGCTTTTCCAGATGCGGGCGCGTACGCCTGGGCGGCGTCACCCAGCGCCCGGACATCAGCACCTTCAACTGGATCGCGGTGATCATGTGCGCCCTGCTGGCAGGTGGCGGCGCCTTTTGGGCCGCTGCCGAACCCATGATGCACTTTGCCAGCCCGCCGCCCTTGTTCGCCGGCCTGCAACCGCACAGCGAAGCGGCGGCCACCGCGGCACTGGCGCAATCGTTCGTGCACTGGGGCTTTCTGGCCTGGGCCGTGCTGGGCAGCTTGCTGGCAATCGTGCTGATGCACCTGCACTACGACAAAGGCCTGCCGCTGGCGCCGCGCACGCTGCTTTACCCGCTGTTCGGCGAGCGGGCGCTCAAAGGCCCGATCGGCACCCTGGCCGACGCCACCTCGATCATCGCCGTGGTCGCCGGCACCATCGGCCCGATCGGCTTCCTCGGCCTGCAGATCAGCAGCGCCATGCATGCGGTGTGGGGCTTGCCCAACGATATCGTCACCCAGTCGCTGACCATCGTCCTGGTCACGGCCATGTACACCGTCTCGTGCCTGGTGGGCCTCAAGGGCATCCGTTTTGTCAGCGAGATCAACGTCTGGCTGATGATCGGCCTGGCGCTGTTCATGGTGGTTTTCGGGCCGACGCTGTTCATCCTCGGCGGCTTCCCGGCGGCCTTTGCCCTGCATGTGGAGCAGTTTATCCCGATGGCGATGTTCCGCGCCGACCCCAAGTGGCTGGACTGGTGGACGGTGTTCTACTGGGGCTGGTTTATTGGCTACGCGCCCATGGTGGCACTGTACGTCGCACAGATCTCGCGGGGCCGAACCATTCGCGAGATCATCATGACACTGTCGATCATCGCGCCGCTGGTGACCATGTTCTGGTTCACCGTGGTGGGCGGCACCGGTATCGGCCTGGAGCTGCAAACGCCAGGCATCGTCACCGCCCACGGCACCCAGCCCGAGGACCTGCTGCTTGGGGTGACCCAGAACCTGCCACTGGGTGGCCTGATCAGCGCGCTGTTCCTGTTCCTGAGCTTCATCTCGGTGGCCACCAATGGCGATGCCATGGCCTTCACCGTGGCGCTGGCGATGTCCAGCAACGATAAACCGAAAAAATGGCTGTGCGGTTTCTGGGCCATCGGCATGGGCCTGGCAGCGGTGGTGCTGATCACCATTGGCGCAGGCGGCGTGACGGCCCTGCAGTCCTTTATTGTCATTACCGCGGTGCCGGTGTCGCTGGTGATCCTGCCAGCCTTGTGGGATGCAGTGCGCATCGCCCGGCACATGGCCCGCGAACAAGGCGTCTGAACATGATCCATCCAGGTACAACAACAATGCCCAACACCGTGCCTGCAATACCCGCGATGCGCCCTGCCAGCCAGGTCATGGACCTGGCCCGGCTGGGCAGCCACTTCCAGAGCCCGCTGAGCTTCGTGCGCAGCAGCATGCGGCGGATGATGCAGCAGCACTGGCACATCCAGCGCAGCTGCTTCGACCTGGACGGCCAAGGCTTCGGCACCGCGATCTACCGCATCGACACGCCGCATGGCCATTACCACTGCGTGATCTTCTCAGCCTACCTGCCGCCGGAAAAGCGCAGCGACCGGGTCATCGCCGACCAGTGGGATGTTACCTTCGTGCTGGTGAATGGCGATGTCGATGCTGCACAACTGGCCGACCTTCAGCGTAACGTACCGCTGCAGGAGGCGGGCCGCTTCGATGCCCGCGTGCTCGTGTTGTCACGGGCCAACCGCAGCCTGCGCAATTTCGACCGGTTTCTGGCGGCGCTGGCGGAGGGTCACCAGCCCGACCCGCAGCAACTGGCTGAAGTTGGCTACCTGTACCGCACCACGGCGGTGTACGGCAACGGCAAGTTCGGCATCGCCGACTTTGGCTGCCTGCAGGACAACCCGGACTTCAACCAGCCGTTCAGCGCGCAGATGTTCACGGTCTACCTGCTGCGCCATTTCAGCATCGAGCAGATCAACCACATGGCCCAGGCACTCGACTCGCAGCGGGCAGTGCAACTGGCGCCGGCCCTGCAGCGCTACCTGGGGGTCGGCAACGCGACCGGGTTGGGCATGGCCCCGTTCCTGATCAACCACCCGCAACTGGTGGAACGCTGGATCAGCACCCGGGAAACCGCCCTGGCCCTGGTGTTGGCGCAGCCGGCCGACCCTGACCGGTTGGTGCGCCTGCAGGCACTGCTGGCACGCGCCCGCCTGCATTTGGAACAGTCCCGGACCGAAGACCAGCGCCAGCATGAGCAGAACCTGCAAACCTTGGCCGAGCTTGCTTTACTGACCACCTGGCTTGGCGCACAAGCCGCCGACGCGGGCCTTTGGTCGCGCCTGCTGGCCTGGGCTGAGGTACAGGCGGGGGTGGGCTGCCAGGAACTGCTGGCAAGCCTGCTGCTGGAGCTGTACCCCGAGCAGGTCACGCCACTGGCCGAGCACATGGGCGTCAACGAAAGCTGGCAGCTGGACGCGCAGATGCCCCTTGGGCAACTGCGCCAGCTCATCGAGCAGCAGTACGGCTGGGCGCTGGAGTACGACTTCAGTGCCGTGGATGCCGAGCACTTCTTCTGGTACCGCTCGGCCGAAAAAGAGGAGCCGCGCCTGGGCATGCGCGCCGAGGAACCGGGGGCCGAAAAAGAAATGCAGCTGGGCATTGCCCGTAATATCCAGCAGTGCCACGCCGCACTGCTGCAACACCTGCAGCTACAGCCCCAGGCGTTGACCGCGCACTTCCTGATCGCCCAACCGGCGTTCAAGGGCACGGTGCGCCGCCTGCAAGGCATGGCACAGACAACCTACGGTGAAATCCGCGCCAACCTGCTGGCCCGGGACATGCTGCCGATTCACCTGCTGCGCTGCAAACTGGCGTTTTTCGGCGCGGGCAAATTCGACCCCAAGTCCAGCCGCTGGGTGCGTATCACGCTGTTCCAGGGCGCACCGCTGGTCAGCGACATCGGCCAGCCTTTCGCAGACGACTGGAATTTCGCGGTCATGCCGCAAGGGGAGCGTTGACCATGCGTGTGTCCCTTAACGAAATACAGGTGATGTGCCGCAAGGCCTTCGAAGGCATGGGCTTCGCCCCCGGCGACTGCGAGGATGCCGCCGAGCTGGTGGGCTGGCTGCAATTGCAAGGGCTGGATGGCGTGGGTGCGCTGGAAAAGGCCCTACTCTACCTGCAAGCCGAAGCCGCCCAGCTATACGCCCTGAGCCACGAAGATGACGCCCTGCTGGTGATCGACGCCAAAGGCCAGAGCGTGTTGCGCTGCGCCGCCACAGTGGTGGAACTGGCGGTAGCCAAAGCCATGCGCAGTGGGCAGGCCGAGCTGCGCATCCACCACTGCCACAACCGCTTGCTACTGCTGGGTTACCTGAGCCGGGCAGCTGTGCAGGGGCTGCACGTGCAAGCCCGCTGGGAGGACGCCCGTCAGTGCTACCTGGCCGACTTTACTGCCGGGATTCAGCGCCCGGCACTGCTCAGTGAAGCCCGGCCCGCAGCTGATACGGCCGAGCAAGGCATCAGGGTACTGTTCAGCCGGCATGGCCAGACCGCAACGGCGCCAGCCAACCCGCAGAGCACCTTGCAGCAGGGCTTTACAGTCAACGAACACACCTGGCAACGGCTCAAGCAGCTGGCCGAACACATCCTCGTCGAAAGCACCGATGCCTCGCGCCGCCACGGCGCAGGCGGCGGCAGCGATGCTGACTGAACCGACTCACCACTCAGGAAACCATCCCATGAAACATGCGATCAAGACCGAGCTGTTCGCCTCTCGGGCCCCTCTGGAATGGGCAGTGGTCGGCAACGGTACGCTGTACACCGCCCAGATCCCTATCGATGCACAGGGCCAAGTGGTTGAAGGCGGCATCGAGGCGCAGGCCCGGCAGACACTGGACAACCTGCGCCACACCCTGGAGGCCGCCGGCAGTTCGCTGGATGCTGTGACCCAGGTGCTGATCTATGTGACCGACCGCCAATACCTGGCCGCCGTCAACAGCCTGTATGCCGACTACTTCCAGGCCCCCTACCCTAACCGCGCGGCAATCGTAGTGGCGGGGTTGGCACGTGAAGAAATGCTCGTGGAGCTGGTGGTGTACGCCTGCCTTTGAGGGCCTTGAGGGGCTCGCCTGAAGGATTTCGGCGTCTGTGCGATCGAGCGCCGCCCGCGCGGCGCTCGATATACGCACCACATAAACCCCAAGACATGCACCCGGAACACTTCCTTTTTTCCCCGCCAGGCACCGGCCCGTGCCCCATCTCGGTTCAAAACCCTCTCCCTGATCAAAACCGCCCTTTTTTGATGCATCGGCCAAAGCCCCCCCGACAGCACCGGCCCGCAACGCCCCTCGCATTTCCCGCAGCCCCGGCACTGCCAAGCGTTTTCGGCACTTTCATTGCAAAGGCTGTTTGTGCCCAACGCACAGGCAATCAATCGCAACCGAGGCTTACGCCAGACACAGCACCCACTTACCCCAGCAAGGCAGCACCCTGAAATACGCAGATGAACCGCAATGAAGCTGCCGGCGACGGCGGCAAGGAGTGGGTATGTCCCGGGCTTTTTTCAATGAAATGTACGAAGCGAACGGCAGTTGCCGCCCGCATTACCAGGAGTTCGCCCGCTGGCTGGCCAACACCCCGCTGGAGCTGCTGGAACAGCGCCGGCGCGAGGCCGACCTGCTGTTTCACCGAGCAGGCATCACCTTCACTTTGTACGGCGATAGCCAGGACACCGAGCGCCTGATCCCCTTCGATATCATCCCGCGCAGCATCCGCGCCAGCGAGTGGCGCACGGTCGAGCGTGGCTGTATCCAACGGGTGCAGGCCCTTAACCTGTTCCTGCAGGACATCTACCACGACCAGCGCATCCTCAAGGCCGGCATCATCCCGCCTGAGCAGGTCCTGGCCAACGAGGGCTACCAGATCGCCATGCAGGGCCTGGACCTGCACCGTGGGCTGTACGCCCATATCGCCGGCGTCGACCTGGTGCGTGACGGCGATGGCAGCTACTTCGTGCTGGAAGACAACCTGCGTACCCCCAGCGGCGTCAGCTACATGCTCGAAGACCGCAAGATGATGATGCGCCTGTTCCCCGAACTGTTTGCCGCCCAGCGTATCGCGCCCATCGACCATTACCCCAACCTGCTGCTGGACACGCTCAAGAGCGCCAGCCCGCTGGATAACCCCACCGCCGTGCTGCTCACCCCCGGCCGTTTCAACAGCGCCTACTTCGAGCATGCCTTCCTGGCCCGGGAAATGGGCATCGAGCTGGTCGAAGGCGCAGACCTGTTCGTGCGTGACGAGCATGTCTACATGCGCACCACGGCCGGCCCCCAGCAGGTGGACGTGATCTACCGCCGGCTGGACGACGACTACCTCGACCCGCTGTCCTTCAACCCTGACTCGACGCTGGGCATACCGGGGCTTATCTCGGTGTACCGCGCCGGCAATGTGGTGCTAGCCAACGCCGTCGGCACGGGCGTGGCCGACGACAAGTCGATCTACCCGTATGTGGACGACATGATCCGTTTCTACCTGAGCGAAGAGCCGATCCTCAACAACGTGCCAACCTGGCAGTGCCGCAAACCCGCAGACCTGTCCCATGTCCTGGCCCACCTGCCCGAGCTGGTGGTCAAGGAAACCCAGGGCTCCGGCGGCTATGGCATGTTGGTCGGGCCGGCCTCGACCAGCGCCCAGATCGAAGACTTCCGCGCGCGTATCAAAGCCCGCCCGCACGCCTATATCGCTCAACCCACGTTGTGCCTGTCGACCTGCCCGACCTTCGTCGACAGCGGCATCGCGCCGCGCCACATCGACCTGCGCCCGTTCGTGCTTTCGGGCAGTGAAACACGCCTGGTGCCCGGTGGCCTGACCCGGGTGGCGTTGCAGGAAGGCTCGCTGGTGGTCAACTCGTCGCAGGGCGGCGGTACCAAAGACACCTGGGTGGTGGAGGACTGAACCATGCTTTCGCGAACCGCTTCCGACCTGTACTGGATGTCCCGCTACCTGGAGCGTGCAGAAAACCTCGCGCGCATGCTCGAGGTCAGCTATTCGCTGTCGCTGATGCCCCAGGCCGGGCGTAGCGACGGCCATGCCGAGCTTGCGATGTCGCTGCTGGCCTCTGGCACGCTGGACGACTACATCCGCCGGCACACCGAGCTCGACCCCGAGCGCATGCTGCACTTCTTCGCCCTCGACGCGACCAACCCCAGCAGCATCTATTGCTGCCTGCAGGCCGCCAGGACCAATGCCCATGCAGTGCGCGGCCGGATCACCGCCGACATGTGGGAGAACATCAACGCCACCTGGATCGAAATGCGCAACATCGCCAGCAATGGCCTTGGCCGCTATGGCATCAGCCAGTTCTGCGACTGGGTCAAGGAACGCTCGCACCTGTTCCGCGGCGCCACCTCCGGCACCATCATGCGCAACGATGCCTACAGTTTCATCCGCCTGGGCACCTTCCTGGAGCGGGCAGACAACACCCTGCGCCTGCTCGATGCGCGCTACGAAATGTTCGGCGAGGCCTCCGAAGAGGTCAGCGACAGCTCCGCCCGCGGCTATTACCAGTGGAGCGCGCTGCTGCGCGCGCTTACCTCGTATGAAGCCTTCAACGAAATCTATCGCGGCGCACCCAGCGCCCGGCCAGTGTCCGAGCTGCTGTTGTTGCGGGTGGACGTGCCGCGCTCGCTGCATGCCTGCATCGAGGAACTGGACCTGATCCTGGCCGGCCTGCCGGGCAACAGCGGCCGCGCCGCCCAGCGCATGGCCGCCGAACTGAACGCGCGCCTGCGCTACACCGCAATCGACGAAATACTCGACGCCGGGTTGCACCCTTGGCTGAGCGACTTCATCGGCCGCGTCAACCAACTGGGCCAGGCCGTCCATCACTCCTATCTGGAGGTCGTATGAAACTGTCCATTCGCCACGACACCACCTATAGCTACGCCAGCGACGTGAGCAACAGCATTCAGTTTCTGCGCCTGACACCGCGCAGCAGCGAACGCCAGCGCATCGATGAATGGCAACTGGACCTGCCTTGCAAGGTAAAGGGCCAGATCGATCCTTATGGCAACATCCTGCATGTACTGACCCTGGACAAACCCCATGGCCACCTGGCGCTGACCGCCCGCGGCCAGGTCGAGATCGACCCGGACTGCGAACACGAAGCCGAGAGCCAGTCGCCCCTGCCGTTCCTGCGCGGCAGTCACCTGACCCAGGCCGATGACGCACTGATTGCATTTGCCGCACGGCAATGCGGCAGCCACCGCGACCGGGCAGCGCTGATCGCGCTGATGCAAGGCCTGGCCGAACACATGCCCTACAGCCCAGGGGCCACTTCGGTGGGCACCACGGCCATCGAAGCGTTCAGTGGTGGCGCAGGCGTGTGCCAGGACCACACCCACGCCTTTCTGGCCTGCGCACGCAGCCTTGGGGTGCCGGCACGCTATGTGTCCGGTTACCTATGCACCGAGGACGAACAGCACCTGGCCAGCCATGCCTGGGCCGAGGCCTGGGTCGACGACGCCTGGTACAGCTTCGACATCACCAACCGCCTGACACGCCCGGAACGCCACCTGAAGCTGGCAGTGGGCCTGGACTACCTGGACGCCTGCCCGGTCAGGGGCGTACGCCGCGGTGGTGGCGCCGAAGCCATGCAGGCCAGCGTCCACGTACATCGCCAGTGACGGGTTTGCTGAAGGCCGGTCTTGCCGCACGGTGCGGCAAGACCACTCCATACGCAATACAAGGGAAACCCCATGACTTACTGTGTCGCCATGCACCTGGAGGACGGGCTTGTCTTCATCAGCGACTCACGCACCAACGCCGGCATCGACCAGATTTCCACCTTTGCCAAGTTGTTCGTCTTCAACGTGCCGGGCGAGCGGCTGATCGTGCTGCAGACCGCCGGCAACCTGGCGACCTCGCAGTCGGTGGTGAACCTGCTGCGCCAGCGTACCCAGGGCAGCGGCCCTCATCTGCTGAACGTTGCCACGCTCTACGACGCTACGGTGCTGGTTGCCGACATCCTGCGCGAAGTGGTCAGCCGTGACCGCAGCAAGCTTACGGCCGACGTCGACCTGAGCAGTTCATTCATTGTTGGCGGCCAGATAGCCGGCGGGCCCATGGCCATCTACAACGTCTACGCACAGGGCAATTTCTTTCAGGCCACGCCGGATACCCCGTTCCTGCAACTGGGCGAAAGCAAGTACGGCCGGCCAATCCTCGACCGCAACCTGGATTACCGCACCCCGCTCGATGAAGCGCTGCGCTGCGGCCTGATTTCGTTCGACTCCACCATCCGCAGCAACCTGTCGGTGGGTATGCCGCTGGACTTGCTGGTGTACCGCAATAACAGCCTCGAGAGCATTACCCGCCAGCGCATCAGCAGCGAAGATGCCTATTACCAGCAGATTCGCAGGCAGTGGGGTGACGGTCTGAAAACCCTGCTGGCCCAACTGCCAGCGCCGCCTTATGGCTGAATGAGCGAACAGCCCGGAATCTCTGCTGCCTGTACCGGCCTCTTCGCGGGTAAACCCGCTCCCACAGTGGAAGCAGCTGTCTTGCACCCTCACTCAGGCTACCGCATCACCAGGTAGGAGCAGCCTTGCGCTGCGAAGAGGCCGGTAGGGCTGAAGATCATCTTTGGCTGCAATGGCCTCTTCGCAGCACAAGGCTGCTCCTACAGATCCGATACTTGCCTTGGAATCGAGCCAATCAGTTGGACCACGTCAGTGACGTCGATTGCAATGTTCGAGACGCCGTGGGTTATCCTGCACCCTCACCCCTGTCACGAGACTGTCATGTCGTCCGCTGCCACACCGGTGCAAACCCACCGCGCCGACCAAGACTCCCGTAATGCCGCCCAGGTGCTCAGCCTGTGCCTGCCCAGTGACGTACTGCTCTACCTGCTGCTGCCGATGTACGCAGCCGATTTTGGCGTGACCCTGGCCGAGGCTGGCATTCTGCTGGCGGCCAACCGCCTGGTGCGCATCATCGGCTACGGCTGGGTAGTGCGTTTCTATGCCCGCCATGGTGACCGCGCGGCCTGCAGCCTCGCCGCCTTCGCCGCCGCCGTATGTGCACTGGGCAACGCGGTGCTGACCGGTTTCGCCGCGCTGCTGGTGCTGCGCCTGGTCTGGGGCCTGTGCTTCGCCACCTTCAACCTCAGCACCCAGACCCTCGCCACCGCCGAAGCACAGGGTGCGGCGCGGCGTGCCGGGCGTTCGCGGGCGAGCATTTCCATCGGGCCAATGCTGGCCTTGCCGCTGGGTGCGCTGATGGCCCAGGCCTACGGCCCGCGCAGTGTGTTCTTTGTGCTCTGCATCAGTGCCCTGTTCGGGCTGTGGCGGGCGCGTGCCCTGCCCAGCACTGGCCACCCGGTCGCCAGCCGGGGCGGCCGGCGCCTGCGTCTGCCAGACAGCATTGCCACCTGGTCTTTCATCGAAGGGGTGACCCTGGACGGCCTGTTCATCTTTGGCCTTTCGCTTTACGCACAAACCCACCTGGGTGAGTCCGGTGTGCTGGCAGCGGGTGTGCTGATGGCGGTGCGCTACCTGAGCGAAATGCTCTTCAGCCCCTTCGGCGGGCGCCTGGCCGACCGCTTCGGGCCGCTGCGCATGCTGGTAGTGCTGTCACTGGCCACGTCGATGGCGCTGCTGCTGTTTGGCAGCCACTGGCTGTTCATCGGCGCCTTCTTCGTGCTGGTGCTGCGTGCCCTGCAACTGCCGCTGGTGATGACACTGGTCGCCCTGCGCAACCCGCAACAACGCATCCAGGCCCTGGCTGGCAACGCCGTATGGCGCGACATCGGCGCTGGGCTCGGGCCGATGCTTGCGGGGGTATTGCTGCCGCAGGTCCCGGCGATCTGGGCCTATGCCGGGGCGGCGCTGGCGGTTGCCGTGGCAGCCTTGAACTGTGCCTGGTCGGCGCGGGATTGAGCGCGGGCGCCACACATGACATGGACTCATCTGTTGGATGAAGAGTGATCGTTTGAACCCCACAGGCTACTGCACTTCAATTGGGTGCTGTACTGCTATTAGGTGAAATCATGATTCACGGAAAAACCCTGGAAGCCTGGCAACAAAGCCACCCGGTCATCGCCGAGCTGGTGGCCCTGAAGCCAACCAGCTGGTTCAACCCTGGCATCGCCAAGGCTGCAGAAGCCCTGCGCGACGTGGGCCTGACGGCGGCCGACGTGCAAGCCACCAGCGCGCGGCTGCAGCGGTTCGCGCCTTACCTGGCCACCGTGTTCCCCGAGACGGCAGCGGCCGGCGGGGTCATTGAGTCGCACATCACCCCGCTGCCACAGCTGCGCCAGCTGCTTGTCGAGGAGGGTTCGCTGCAGAACGTGGGCAGTTTGTGGCTCAAGGCTGACAGCGACTTGCCTATCTCCGGTTCGATCAAAGCGCGGGGCGGCATCCATGAAGTGCTCAAGCACGCCGAGGACCTGGCCCTGGCGGCCGGCTTGATCACACCAACGGATGACTACACCAAACTGGCGAGCGACCAGGCCCGCGCATTCTTCAGCCAGTACAAGATCGCAGTGGGCTCGACCGGCAACCTGGGGCTGTCGATTGGCATCATGAGCGCCAAGCTGGGCTTCCAGGTGAGCGTGCACATGTCGTCTGACGCCAGGCAATGGAAGAAGGACAAGCTGCGCGCCAACGGCGTAACAGTGGTAGAACACGCCTCCGACTACAGCGTGGCGGTCGAGCAAGGTCGCCAGCAGGCGGCATCAGACCCCAGCTGTTACTTTGTCGACGACGAAAACTCCCCGCAGCTGTTTCTCGGCTATGCCGTGGCCGCCGAACGGTTGGCGCGGCAATTCGACCAGGCGGGCATCGAGGTAAACGCAGATCATCCATTGTTCGTGTACCTGCCGTGCGGCGTAGGGGGCGGCCCAGGCGGTGTTGCGTTCGGGCTGAAGCTGGTATTCGGCGACGCGGTGCACTGCATCTTTGCCGAGCCCACCCATTCCCCCTGCATGCTGCTGGGTGTCTATACCGGCCTGCACGATGAAACCAGCGTGCAGGACTTCGGCATCGACAACATCACCGCTGCCGACGGCCTGGCGGTCGGGCGCCCCTCAGGTTTTGTCGGCAAAGCCATGCAGCGCCTGATCGATGGTTACTACACCGTGACCGACGAAGAACTGTACCGCTTGATGGTCATCGCCCATGAGCAGGACAAGGTCAAACTGGAACCCTCTGCCCTGGCCGGCGTACCCGGTATGCTGCGGGTGCTGCAAGCAGGCGAGTACCTGGCTCGCCAGGGCTTCACCCCAACCCAGCTGCAGCAGGCTACACACCTCGTCTGGGGGACGGGTGGCAGCATGGTGCCGGACGATGAATTCAACGCCTATCTGGCGAAAGGGCGTAGCGTGCAGGCGGCGCCGTGAAACTCAATGGCTCGCACCTGGGCAGCCTGCATGTCTTTCTGGTGGCAGCACGGCACTTGAGCTTCTCGCGCGCCGCCGATGAGCTGTGCCTGACGGCCAGTGCCGTGAGCCATCGCATCAATCGCCTGGAAGATGAGCTGGCGCTCAAGCTGTTCCACCGCATGCCGCGCAAGGTCAGCCTCACCGAAGACGGCGAGCGCCTGTTCGCGGTCATGCAACGGACCATGGATGAGTTGAGCGAGGCCGTGCAGGAACGTGCGCACGCCGAGGTCGCCGGCCAGTTGACGCTGTATGTGCGCCCGTCAGTCGCACAGTGCTGGCTGGTGCCGCGGCTGGCGCAGTTCACCGCCCGTTACCCTGATATCCAGCTGGATATCAGAGTAGGCAACGAGAGCATCGATTACCGCACACGCAAGATCGACCTGGTCCTGTGTTATTCGGATGGCCATCACCCGGGGTTGCAGAGCATCCACTTGATGGACGAGCGGATCGCCCCGGTGTGCTCCCCCCGTTACGCAGAAACCCATGCATTGACCGGTGACCTGCAGCCGCTGGATCAATGCACCGCCCTGCATGACGTAGCGGCCTGGGACAACGCTGCATTCGATGCAGAATGGCAACTCTGGGCCAACACCACGGGTGCTGATATCAGCCTCCCCCGCCGATTCCTCACATTCGATCGCTCCGACCTGTGCACGCTCGCCGCGCTGAATCACGTAGGCATCGCCATCGGCCGCGAACAGCTGGTCAAGGATCGCATTGCACGAGGTGAGCTGGTCTTGCCGTTCGGTGGTTTCGTCAACACCCCCAACTATGGCTATTACCTGGTCCACCCGCATCATGACCCGATGCCCAAACGCCTGCAGGTGTTGATCGACTGGCTTGTCAAAGAAGCCTGCACAGACCTGTAGGAGCGGCCTTGTGCCGCGAAAGGGCTGCAAAGCAGCCCCGGCGATTTATGCATCTGTCTCGAAACCCTGGGGCTGCTTTGCAGCCCTTTCGCAGCACAAGGCCGCTCCTACAAAAGGGCCAGTGCGGGCCGGAAGACAGCATCAGGCCCGGATGCACTGGGCAAACACCGGCTCTTGCAGATAGGCCACGTTCAGCCGGGTCCAGGGTGTCACGGCCTTCTGGTTGGTCTGGAAGATCGCCCCAGGCGCCAGCATTACCCCCCTGCCCTGTACCTCGCGGGTCAGCAGGGCTGTGTCTTCAATCCCCGGAAAACGCGCCCACAGGTACAGGCTCTGTTCCGGTCGGCAGAACACCTCGGCCCCTAATTCGTCCAACACCCGCAGCCCACCGGCAGTGGCTTCCCGCACCCGGTCCTGCAGGCGCATCAGGTGCCGCAGGAAGTGCCCTTCGCTGAGGATCACATCCGCCGTGCGCTCGCACAGTTCCGAACAGCTGGTGTGCAGCATCATCTGCAGGTCGGCCAACTCGTCGATGGCCTCCTTGCTGCCCGCGATGTAACCCACCCGCAAGGCCGCCGACACCGATTTGGAAAAACTGCCGATGTACAGCGACCGGCGCAGCTGGTCGAGCGCCGCCACCTTGAGCGCAGAGCTGGGCTTGAAGTCGGCCAGGGCATCGTCTTCGACCAGCAGCAAGTCGTGCCGCTCGGCCAGTTGCAGCAGGCGGTGGGCCTTGGCCGGGCAGATATCCGAGCCGGTAGGGTTGTGGCACACCGACTGGATGAAGAACAATCGGGGCCGTTCGACACGCAGCATGGCCTCCAGCGCGTCCATGTCCGGCCCATCCGCCAGACGCGGAACGCTCAGCAGCCGCGCGCCGTGGAGTTGCAGCTTGCCGAACAGCGGGTAGTACCCCGGGTTTTCCACCAGCACCGCGTCGCCCGGTACCACGAAGCGGCGGATGATCAGGTCCAGCGCATGGTTGGCGCCGTGGGTGGTCACGATCTGCCGGGGCGTTGCACTGATGGCGTAGCTGGCCAGCTTGCGCACCAGGCTCTGGCGCAGGCCCGGGTTGCCCAGGCGGTTGCCATAGCGGAACAGGTTGCCAGCGCCGCTGCGCATCGCCTGCCGGGTGAATTTGTCGAGGCGCATGTCCTGTAGCCAGGCCACCGGCGCAAAACCTTCACCCAGCGGCGCCAGTCCGGGTTCGCGAACGAATTGCTGACGCATCATCCAGATGGTGTCCATTGCCCGGGTGTAAGGCGGCGTTTCATCCACTTCGGCGGCCTGCACCTGCGCGCCCACGAAAAAGCCCTGGCCGTGGCGCGCCTCCACCAGCCCCTTGGAGGCGAGGATCTCGTAGGCGGTTATCACGGTATTCTTCGAATGCCCGTGCAAGCGCATGTATTCGCGTAGCGATGGCAAGCGATCGCCGACCTTCAGCACCCCAGTACGGATCTGCTGCTCAACCGCATCGGCGACCTGCTGGGCAAGGGTGACACGGGGCATCGGCGGGCTCCTGGGCTGTCAGGGGTACAGTCTGGGTACTGTTGGGCAAAACTGTACCTTTAACCAAGGGCACAGTGGCTGCACATTTAGCACCAAGCCGGCGACGCGCTCAAGCCGCCGCCCAACAACAATGACTCCAACGGAGCCTTCATGAGCCTCGACTCCAGCCTGCCTGCTTTCCGCAACCTGTCCCCTGCCGCGCGCCTGGATCATATCGGCCAGTTACTTGGCCTGAGCCACGACGATGTCAGCCTGCTGGCCAACGCCGGCGCCCTGCCGATGGACATCGCCAACGGCATGATCGAAAACGTCATCGGCACCTTCGAGTTGCCCTTTGCCGTGGCCAGCAACTTCCAGGTCAACGGCCGTGACGTGCTGGTGCCGCTGGTGGTGGAAGAACCCTCGATCGTCGCCGCGGCCTCGTACATGGCCAAGCTGGCCCGCGCCAATGGCGGTTTCATCACCTCCAGCAGCGCCCCACTGATGCGTGCCCAGGTACAGATCGTCGGCGTCCAGGACCCGCTCAATGCACGCCTGAGCCTGCTGCGGCGCAAGGACGAAATCATTGAGCTGGCCAACCGCAAGGACCAGTTGCTCAACAGCCTCGGCGGTGGCTGCCGCGATATCGAAGTGCACACCTTCGCCGATACCCCGCGCGGCCCGATGCTGGTGGCGCACCTGATCGTCGATGTGCGCGATGCCATGGGTGCCAACACCGTCAACACCATGGCCGAGGCCGTGGCGCCGCTGATGGAAGCGATCACCGGGGGCCAGGTACGCCTGCGCATTCTGTCCAACCTGGCCGACCTGCGCCTGGCCCGGGCCCAGGTGCGCATCACCCCGGAACAATTGAAAACGGCTGAGTTCAGCGGCGAGGCGGTGATCGAAGGCATCCTCGACGCCTATGCCTTCGCGGCGGTCGATCCCTACCGCGCGGCCACCCACAACAAGGGCATCATGAACGGCATCGACCCGCTGATCGTCGCCACTGGCAACGACTGGCGTGCCGTTGAGGCCGGCGCCCATGCGTTTGCCTGCCGCAGTGGCCACTATGGTTCGCTGACCACCTGGGAAAAGGACGGTAACGGCCACCTGGTCGGCACCCTGGAAATGCCGATGCCCGTGGGCCTGGTCGGCGGCGCCACCAAGACGCACCCGCTGGCGCAACTGTCGCTGCGCATCCTGCAGGTGAAAACCGCCCAGGATCTGGCGGAGATTGCCGTGGCCGTGGGCCTGGCGCAAAACCTCGGGGCCATGCGCGCCCTTGCCACCGAAGGCATCCAGCGCGGCCACATGGCCCTGCATGCGCGCAATATCGCCGTGGTCGCAGGCGCCCGGGGCGACGAGGTGGACTGGGTTGCCCGGCAACTGGTAGAAAACCACGATGTGCGTGCCGACCGCGCCGTAGCGCTGCTGAAACAGAAGCGCGGCGAATGACCATGGCCCCGGCGCAAGCGGTAAAAGTGTTTGAAGTCGGCCCGCGTGACGGCCTGCAGAACGAGCGCCAGCCGTTGTCGGTGGCCGCCCGCGTAAGTTTGATCGGCGGGCTGGCGGCCACCGGCCTGCGGCATATCGAAGCTGGTGCCTTCGTGTCGCCGCGCTGGGTGCCGCAAATGGCCGGCAGCGAGGAAGTGTTGCGCCAGTTGCCCAACGATGACGGGGTTCGCTACGCAGGCCTGGTGCCCAACCTGCAAGGCTTCCAGGCCGCGCAACGGGCCGGTTGCCGCGAGGTGGCGGTGTTCGCCGCCGCCTCCGAGGCGTTCTCGCGCAACAACATCAACTGTTCCATCGATGAAAGCTTCGAACGCTTCGCCCCGGTGCTGCAAGCAGCCAGACAAGCGTCAATCCGTGTGCGCGGTTATGTATCCTGCGTGCTCGGCTGCCCGTTCAGTGGTGCGGTGGCGCCAGAGGCCGTCGCCAAGGTCGCACGGCGCCTGCACGAACTGGGCTGCTACGAGATCAGTCTGGGCGACACCATCGGCGCCGGCCGGCCAGACGCAACCGCGCAGCTGTTCGAGCACTGCGCGCAGCACGTGCCGGTGGCAGCGCTGGCCGGCCATTTCCACGATACCTGGGGCATGGCCATCGCCAATGTTCATGCCGCGCTAGCGCAAGGTGTACGCACCTTCGACAGTTCGGTCGCAGGCCTTGGCGGCTGCCCCTACTCGCCTGGCGCCAGCGGCAACGTGGCCACGGAAGATTTGTTGTACCTGTTGCACGGCCTGGGCTACAGCACCGGTGTCGACCTGGAGGCCGTGGCACGGGTTGGCGTGCACATCAGCGCCCAGCTGGGCACCGCCAACCGCTCCCGGGCCGGCCTCGCCCTGGCGGCAAGGAGCGCCAGCCAGCACTGATTGCGCCTGTAGCTCCCGAACAAAAACAACAAGCCCGCAAGGGCAGGAGAAAACCAATGACCCTTGAATGCCGCCTGCAGCCCCTCCACCCGGAGGTGGACCATGGCTGACGACAACCTGTATGAAGTCTGGGGCGACACCGTGGACAGCCGCCATCTGCTCGCCGCCATCGCCATCGGCGCCGCCTGCAGCCTGGGCACGTTCTTTCTGGCCGAACACTTGCTGACCGGCTGGGTCGAGTCCAGCCAGATGGCCCGCGCCTACGCCATGTTGCTGGGCATTCTTGGCTCACTGCTGGGCGGCGGGGTCAGCGCATGCCTGTTCAAACCCAAGCGCCATGTGGTCGAGCACGTCGCCGACCCTGCATGGCGCCAGCAGGTGATTGAAGAGCTGCGCAGCGAGTACGGCGGCATCGGCCAGCTCAGCGACCTGCCGCAAGAGGTACGCAACGAGTTGCGTGAACTGGGCCTGGAGCGCCTGTTCGATGAAGCCGAGCCCGCCAACGCAGCCGTCGCCTGCACAAGCACCGCCACCCTGAAGCGAGGTGCCGCCTGATGGACGCCCTGTTCGACCAGGTTCTGATAGCCGTGCTGATGGGCGTGATCGGTGCCGTGGTGTTTGCTGCCATCGGCCTGATCTCCGGCAGCGACGAAACCACCACCCTGGCGCCCCTGACCTTGCTGGTGGTACTGCTGGGCGTGCCCGCTGCCGGGGTGTTCACCTTCTTCCTCGCCGGGGCAGTGGCCAAGCACATGACCCACGCGGTACCCACAGCGTTGCTCGGCATCCCCGGCGACACCATGGCTACGCCACTGATGCGCGAAGCGAACTTCCTGCGCAACCTTGGTGTGCCGCATATTGCCCTGCGCAAGATGATCTCCGGCGCCGTGATCGCCGCCCTGGTGGCAGTCCCGCTGGCGGTGCTGTTCGCCGTGCTGCTGGCGCCCTTCGGCGATGCGATCAAACAGGCGGCGCCCTGGGTGTTCCTCGCTGCCGCCACCACCATTGCCTACTTCTCGGCCGGCCGCTGGGCCTCGGTGCTGGCGCTGCTGCCCTTCGTGCTGGTGATCATTGCCTTGCAGACCCTCACCGGCCAGCACGGCGTCAAACTCAGCGTCAGCTACTTTCTGGGCATCGCCATCGGCCCGCTGATCGCCGCCCTGTTTGCCATGCTCGCCCCGGCAGAGCGGGCGCGGATGAAGCGCAGCGAGCGACGCACCTTTGCCCTGTCGCCAGACGTCAAGGGCTGGGGTGGATGGTTCCCCAACCCGTTGAATGTACTGGACCGCCGCCAGGCCGGCTGGACCTTGGCCACCGCCACGGTGTCCAGTGCCACCTTCGTGTTCAGCCCGGTGGCAATGACGGTAATCCTCGGTGAGGTGGTGGGCTCGCGCATCAAGCACGCCTATCACCGGCTGACTACGGTCATCAGCGTGCGCAATGGTGTTACCGAGTCCACCTACATTGCCGAGGCGCTGATCCCGCTGATCGCCTTTGGCCTGCCGCTAAGCCCCGTCGCCGCCGGGCCGGCGGCACCGCTGTTCAACGCCCCGCCACGCTTCACCGTGGACAGCGCCAGCGGGCAGGTCAACAACCTGCACAACCTGCTCAGCGCAAGCGAGTTCCTCGCCTACGGCATGCTGGCCGTCGTGATCGCCATCCTGATCGCCTACCCCTTCTCGATGAACTTCGCCCACCGCGCCGCCTCGTTCGTGTCCCGGCGCATCAGCCACGAGGCGGTGATCGCCACCTTCGTCGGCCTGATTCTGGTGATCGGCCTGTGGGAAGGCGGCTTGCTGGGCCTGCTGGTGATCCTCACGGTCGGCCTGCTGGGTGGCTTCCTGTACCGCTTCATCGGCTTCAACATTGGCGTGCAATTCATGGGCTACTACACGGCCGTGCTCAGCGTGCCGGCCATCGTCGCCCTGTTCGGCTGAACTGACCCTCCCCTGCTCTGCCACGCAGCCACTGCGGCTGCGTGGTTTCACTAGCTTGCAAGAAAGGAAAATCAGCGATTGGGGCCGCTTTGCGGCCCATCGCCGGCAAGCCGGGCTCCCACAGGTGCGGCGCAAAACTCAGGCATAGCACGTTACCTGTGGGAGCCCGGCTTGCCGGCGATGGGCTGCGCAGCAGCCCCAAAAGCCCCGCACAATCAATGCTCCTGCAGCAACTGGCTCAATACAGCGCGCAATTTCCCAGGCTTGACCGGTTTGTTCAAAAGCGGCGCCCCCAGTTTCTGCAAGCCCCGCCGGCATTGATCGCTGCGGTCGGCGGTGATAATCACCGCCGGTATGGCAACCGCAAAATGCTCACGCAAATACCTGACCACCTCGCACCCCACCACGCCATGGTCCAGGTGGTAGTCGGCCAGGATCAGTTCCGGGGCCTGCCCCTGCAAGGCCAGCAAGGCACCTGCCTGGTCGGTCGCGGTCACCACTTCGCAGCCCCACTGCCCAAGCAGCGCGCCCATGCTCTCGAGGATGCTCACTTCATTGTCCAGTACCAACAGGCGGCGGCCCGGTAGCGGGTTGCCGACGCTTGGCAGCGGCACAGCCTGGTGAGCGGGCAGCGGCACCTCTTTACCCAGCGGGACCTCGATGCTGAACACCGAGCCACGCCCCGGCCACGAACGTACTTCAATCCGGTAGCCGAGAATCTTGGCAATCCGCTCGACGATGGCCAACCCCAGCCCCACGCCCTTGCGATCCGCTGCGCGGCCGACATCCAGTTGGTTGAATTCAAGGAAGATCGCCTGTAACCGGTCTTCGGCAATACCCCGCCCGGTATCCCACACTTCCAGCCGCAAATGACCAGCCCGGCGCCTCGCCCCCAGCAAGATCCGGCCTTCGTCGGTGTAGCGGCAGGCGTTGCTGAGGAAGTTGCGCAGGATACGTGTCATCAGCCGCAGGTCAGTGCTGATGGCACAGTCCGGGATGCGCGCATGCAGCTTGAGGCCTTCCGCATCGGCCACCGAGCGGAACTCCGAGACCAGTGGTGCGAACAACTCGTCGAGGCGGTACACGGCTACTTCCGGCTTCACCGCTGCCTGGTCGAGGCGGGAAATGTCCAGCAGGTCGGTCAGCAAGTCTTCGGCGCCCTCAAGGGCCTGGTGGGTACGCTCCACCAGCACATGCTCGGCCTCTGGCAACGGCCGCTCGCGCAAGGTGGAGATCAGCAGGCGGGCGGCGTTCAGCGGTTGCAGCAGGTCATGGCTGGCGGCGGCCAGGTATTTGTCCTTGCTGCGGTTGGCAGCCTCTGCGGCGTCCCGGGCCTCCAACAATTCATCGGTACGCGCTGCGACCCGTTGCTCCAGTTCGTCATTCAGCTGTTGCAGCCGTTGCTGGGCCAGCTTGCGTTCTGTGATGTCGGCGACAAAACCCTCCACCAGGCCTTCCTGCCCAGGCTTGAGCAGCAGGTTCATCAGCACATCGATGTAGCTGCCATCTTTGCGTCGCAAGCGTGTTTCGTAGCCGTGCAGGCTGCGCTCACGGGCCAGAACCGCAGTAATCTCCTGCAACTCCTCGGCACCGCCGTCGAACAGGTTGGCGGCCAGGTCCGTCAGGGAAAACAGCACCGCTTGCGGGTCGTCGTAGCCGAGCATGCGCGCCAGCGCCGGGTTGGCGGCACGCATGCCGTCTTGCAGGCTGGCCTGGAAAATCCCGTGCACGGCATTCTCGAACAGCCATTTGTAGCGATTGCGCTCTGCCTCCAGTTCGTCCAGGCGGGCGGAAAGCTCCGGGTAGTGGCTTTTGCGCGCCGAGTGGTCACCCAGCCCCAGCAAACCGGCCAGTGCGCGCTGCTGCTCGTCAGAGGGCCTCGCCATAAACCACCTCGACATCACGCTGGCTCGACGCACGGGGGTTGGTGAGGATGCACGGGTCGCCCATCGCATGGTGCGACAGGAACGGGATATCGGCAGTACGCACCCCGTGCAGGCCCAGGGTTTCATGGAAGCCGATGGCGCGCTTCAGGGCAATCAGGTGCTCCACCAGGCGCCCGCAGATCTGCCGGTGGTTGAGGCCGCGGCAATCAATACCGAACACCTCGGCAATCACTTTGAAACGCTCCGGCGCCGAGCTGTAGTTGAACGCCACCACGTGCTCCACCAGCACGGCGTTGCACAAGCCATGTGGCAGGTCGAGGAAGCCGCCCAGGCTGTGGGACATGGCGTGAACCGCGCCCAGAATCGCGTTGGAGAACGCCAGCCCCGCCTGCATGCTGCCCAGCATGATCTTCTCGCGCAGGCCAATATCGGCCGGGTTGGCGATCATCTCGACCAGGTTGCCATTGATCAGTCGCATGGCTTCCAGCGCGTGGGGGTCGGTCAGCGGGCCGTGACCGGTGGAAACAAAGGCTTCGATGGCATGCACCAGCGCATCGATACCGGTGCAGGCCGACAGGAACGGGTCCATGCTCAGGGTGGTTTGCGGGTCGATCAGCGACACGTCCGGCACCACCGCCTTGCTGACGATGGAGAACTTCATGCGTTCCTGCTGGTTGGAGATGATCACGAACTGCGAAACGTCCGCCGAGGTGCCGGCCGTGGTCGGGATCAGAATCAGCGGCGGGCTGGGCACGCGGATCATGTCCACGCCTTCGAATTCGAGGATGCTGCGCCCGTGGGCCACGACGATACCGATGGCCTTGCCGCAATCCATCGGGCTGCCGCCGCCGACGGCGACGATCACATCGCAGTGGTTCTGCCGGTAGATCTCGGCGCCGAGCATCACCTCCTCGACCCGCGGGTTGGGCGACACGGCGGTATACAGGCAGTAATCGATGCCCTGGGCCTGCAAGCTGGCCTCCACGTCCGCCACCCAGCCGGCGGCGATCACGCCCGGGTCGCTGACCACCAGCACCTTGCGGGCACCGAAGGTTTTCGCGTAGTTGGCGACGTTATGCCGGCAGCCGGCACCAAAGATGATTTCAGGCGATACGAACTTGCGAAGTGGGCTGAAACTCTGGCTCATTGGCAAGCCTGTTCTTATTGTTCTGGAAGGTAACCGCCAGCGTAAAGCATCCCGCAGCGAAAGCAACCAGAGCAATGAGCAGCACTGGCTCAGCCACGGGCAGTCAGAGGAACCGGCCACCGTAGTGATGGCCGGGTGGCACATCAACGATTGGCGAAATACATCGTCACTTCAAAGCCGATGCGCAGGTCGGTAAAGGCGGGTTTATTCCACATGGGCAGTCCTCTTCTTGTGCCGGGGGAGTCCGGTAGATGCATTAATGCACGGGGGGCGCCAGGGCCGAATGCTACTTTGGAAGGAATTTGCGGCGTGCGTTGGTACGGGTTGGACGATATCCAATATCTGCGCAATACCGGTAGGAGCGGCCTTGTGTCGCGAAAGGGCTGCGCAGCAGCCCCGGCGATGTTTGTATCACCGCTGAAATCGTGGGGCTGCTATGCAGCCCTTTCGCGACACAAGGCCGCTCCTACAAGGGCTTTGTCAACTCATGCAGTGATGTGAATCAGAAGAAACCCAGCGGGTTGATGTCGTAGCTTACCAACAGGTTCTTGGTCTGCTGGTAGTGGTCGAGCATCATCTTGTGGGTCTCACGGCCCACGCCGGACTTCTTGTAGCCGCCAAACGCTGCGTGCGCCGGGTACAGGTGGTAGCAGTTGGTCCACACGCGGCCGGCCTTGATGCCGCGGCCCATGCGGTAGGCGCGGTTGATGTCGCGGGTCCACAGGCCGGCGCCTAGGCCAAACTCGGTGTCGTTGGCAATTGCCAGCGCTTCGGCTTCGTCCTTGAAGGTGGTCACGCCCACCACCGGGCCGAAGATTTCTTCCTGGAACACACGCATCGTGTTGTTGCCTTTGAGCAGGGTCGGCTGGATGTAGTAACCGCTGCCCAGGTCGCCCTGCAGCTGCTCGGCACCGCCGCCGGTGAGCAGCTGCGCGCCCTCCTCCTTGGCAATCTGCAGATAGGACAGAATCTTGTCGTATTGCTGCTCCGAAGCCTGGGCACCAACCATGGTCTCAGTGTCCAGCGGGTTGCCCCGCGTTATCTTGGCGATCTTCTTCATCACCTCGGCCATGAATGGCTCGTAGATCGATTCCTGGATCAGTGCCCGTGACGGGCAGGTGCACACCTCGCCCTGGTTGAAGAACGCCAGCACCAGGCCCTCGGCGGCCTTCTCGATGAACGCGGGTTCGGCCTGCATGATGTCTTCGAAGAAGATGTTCGGCGACTTGCCGCCCAGTTCGACAGTGGACGGGATGATGTTCTCGGCCGCGCACTTCATGATGTGCGAACCCACCGGGGTGGAGCCGGTGAAGGCGATCTTGGCGATGCGCTTGCTGGTGGCCAAGGCCTCGCCGGCCTCACGGCCGAAGCCCTGGACGATGTTCAACACGCCCGCCGGCAGCAGGTCGGCGACCAGCTCGGCAAAAATGGTGATCGACAGTGGCGTCTGCTCGGCCGGCTTGAGCACCACACAGTTGCCGGCGGCCAGGGCCGGGGCAAGCTTCCATGCGGCCATCAGCAGCGGGAAGTTCCACGGGATGATCTGCCCGACCACGCCCAGCGGCTCATGGATGTGATAAGCCACGGTGCCTTCGTTGATTTCGGCCGCGCCGCCCTCCTGGGCACGGATGCAACCGGCAAAATAGCGGAAGTGGTCCGCTGCCAGCGGCACATCGGCATTGAGCGTTTCGCGCACCGCCTTGCCGTTGTCCCAGCTTTCGGTAACGGCCAGCACTTCCAGGTTCTGTTCGATACGGTCGGCAATCTTCAGCAGCACCAGGGCGCGGTCTTGCACTGAGGTCTTGCCCCAGGCTTCGGCAGCTGCGTGTGCGGCGTCCAGGGCGCGGTCGACGTCCTGGGCAGTGGAACGCGGGAATTCGGCAATCGGCTGGCCATTGACCGGCGAGCTGTTGGTGAAGTACTGGCCAGCCAACGGTTGCACGAACTCGCCATTGATGAAGTTGCCATATCGTGGCTTGAAGGACACGACGGCGCCTGGGGTTCCGGGTTGTGCGTAGATCATGCTGAGCCTCTGCGGGTCGATGCCTGTCCCACGACAGGCGATGGACCGATGGTAAAAAGCCCCGCGTGCCAGGCGAATGCATCGTTGGCAGCGGGGCTCTCGTCATTTGGTAGTAGGGCCGCTTGCCTCAGGCCACTGCATTACGGCTTGGCGCTTGCCGTTTGCTGCAACTGCTTGGGCAGCTTGAAGGTCCAGAGCATGCCGCCCTGGTTGAAGTCCTTGACCCGCTTGGCCACTTCGCCACCCCACAGCGGCACCGCGCCGCCCCAGCCGGAGACCACCGACACGTATTGCTCGCCGTCCATTTCCCAGGTCACGGGCGAGCCAAGCACGCCGGAGCCGGTCTGGAATTCCCAGACCTTGTCGCCGGTCTTGGCGTTGAAGGCCTGCAGGAAGCCTTCCGGCGTGCCGGTGAACACCAGGTTGCCCTTGGTGGTCAGCACCCCGCCCCACAGCGGCGCGTAGTTCTTGTGCCGCCATACTTCCTTGCCACTGATCGGGTCGATGGCACGCAGCACGCCGATGTAGTCTTCGTTGAGCGGTTTGATGGTGAAGCCGGCGCCGAGGAACGCCGCGCCTTTCTTGTAGGCGATGCCTTCGTTCCAGATGTCCATGCCCCACTCGTTGGAGGGCACGTAGAACAGCCCGGTGTCCTTGTTATAGGCCATCGGCATCCAGTTCTTGGCGCCGAGGAACGCCGGGGCGACGAACACCGAACTGCCCTTGGCTTCGCTGCCGGGTGCGCCTGGGCGGCTGGCGTCGTTGTAGATCGGCCGGCCGTCCTTGTCCAGGCCGGTGGCCCAGGTGATCTTGTCGACGAACGGGAAGCCGCGAATGAACTTGCCGTTGGTGCGGTCCAGCACGTAGAAGAAGCCGTTGCGGTCGGCCGTGGCAGCGGCCTTGACCTCCTTGCCGCCATCCTTGTAGTTGAACGAGATCAGTTCGTTGACGCCGTCGAAGTCCCAGCCGTCATGCGGCGTGCTCTGGAAGTGCCACTTGATGGTGCCGTCGTCCGGGTTCAGCGCCAGGCGCGACGAGGAATACAAGTTGTCACCGGGGCGCAGGTGCGAGTTCCACGGTGCCGGGTTGCCGGTGCCGAACAGGATCAGGTTGGTTTCCGGGTCGTAGTAACCGCCCAGCCAGGGCGCAGCGCCGCCGGTCTTCCACAGGTCCCCGGGCCAGGTCTTGCCCGCCTCGCCGCCGGAAATACCGTTTTCGATGGCCTTGCCGTCCTTGTACACGTAGCCCATGTGCCCTTCCACGGTGGGGCGCATCCACAGCAGCTCGCCGTTTTCCGGGTTGTAGGCCTGGATCTTGCCCACCACGCCGAACTCGCCACCGGCGACGCCGGTGATCAGCTTGCCGTTGACGATCATGGGCGCAGCGCTGATGGAATAGCCTTCCTTGTGGTCGGCCACCTTCTTGCTCCAGACCACCTTGCCGGTGTCCTTGTTCAGGGCCACCAGTTTGGCGTCCAGGGTGCCGAAGAACACCAGGTCGCCGTACAGCGCCACGCCGCGGTTGATCACGTCGCAGCAGGGACGGATGTCATCCGGCAGGCGTGCATCGTATTGCCACAGTTTCTTGCCGGTGCGCGCATCCACGGCGAACACCCGCGAGTAGGAACCGGTCAGGTACATCACCCCGTCCTTGATCAGCGGCTGGGCCTGCTGGCCGCGTTGCTTTTCACCACCGAAGGAGAACGCCCACACCGGCCGCAGTTCCTTGACGTTGTTGGCATTGAGCAGGTCCAGCGGGCTGTAGCGCTGGCCCTGCACACCCAGGCCATTGGTCACGATCTGCTGCGGGTTCTTCGGGTCCTGGAGGATTTCTTCATTGCTGACAGCGGCGTGGGCTGCACCGGCAAGCAGCGTGGCGCTGAACACCAGGCTCACGGCGAACATGGGGCGACGCGGGGATCGGGTCATGACGGCTACCTTTGGTTTTTTTGTTGTGCCCGGGAAAATTTCCCGGTGTGCCGGGAATTCTTGGTTGCCGCCAGTTCGCCAACAATTGCCCGCAGTGCGGAGTTTTCTAGTTCCTTGGTACAGGGCTGCGTCCCCAAGACATGCGCGATCCCTTGGGGGTCGCTTCAGGGGTTGGCGTCGACGCGCTGGAGTTGTTGGCGTTCGTAGCGGGGATACAGATGGCTGACACTGCGAATCAGCTCATAACGGGTCAGGCTGATCCCGGCAAAGCGTTCGGGGATGGGGCTGCGGATCATCTCGGGCATGTCGTCGCCACGCGCCGCGCCGTCGCGCATCAGCCCGTCCAGCCAGCCCAGGTAATCACGCATCTGTGCAAACGGCCGGGCATCGCTGGCCACCGGCCCGTGCCCGGGCACAAGCTGTTTCCAGGGCAGGGCTTGCAGGGTGTCCAGGTCCTTTTGCCACACCTGAAGCCCCGGGCTGTTGGGGGTGGTCAAGGCACGCTCGTAGAACACCAGGTCGCCAGCGAACAGCACGCCGGTCTTCTCGTCCAGAATCGCCAGGTCGGCGCCGGTATGCCCGCCTAGCGACAGCAACCGCAGGCGGTGCCCGCCCACCTCGTGGACTCCCGGCTGCAGCACCCGGGCCGGCAGCACCACTTCGGTGCCGCGCATCCAGTCGCCGACCAGGCGGTACATGTTCTCGGCCATGGCCTCGCCCTGCTGGCGCAGCAAGTCGCCGGTACCGGCCAAGGCGCCGATAGGCACATCGGCAAAGGCCTGGTTGCCCAGTACATGGTCAGGGTGATGATGGGTCAGCAGCACTTCCAGCACCGGCTTGTCGGTGGTGGCGGCAATCGCCTGGCGCAACGCTTCGCCGTAACGCTTCGACGGGCCGCTGTCGATCACTACCACACCGCTGTCAGTGACGATGAACGCGGTATTGACGATATTGCCGCCATTGGCCTTGCCGAAGTTGTCAGTGCTGCCCTCCAGTAGCCAGGTGCCCTCCGCTATCTGCCGGGGCGCAAGCCGATAGTCCAGGTCTGCCTGGGCCGGCAGCCCCAGGCACAGCAACAACAGCATGATCCAACGCATGAGGAGCGCCTCTGGTCAGGGGTGAAAACGGGCAATGTGCTCAGGGCACTGCCGCTTCGAACTGGTTGCCGCTGTTGTCCTGCAACAGCAGCCGGGTCGGCCCGGCGTCCTGGATATCGAAGCCCAGGTTGGGGTTTTCGCTGACCGCCGGGTACAGCTCGAGGCTGGCCAGGCGCTGGCCGTTCGCGTCTTGCAACTCGGCATGGTTGAGGAAGAACTCGGGAATACCGCTGACCAGCCCGTTGTCCATCGGGTGGGCCACCTGCAAGCGCAAGCGGCTGCTGTCGCCGCGCGGGTAGCGCCCGCCCAGCACTTCACCGAGGTGTTCTTCCCAACCAGGCTGCGTGCGCACCACGCTGGGCGCGGTACAGCCGCCGCCGGCGGCATCGATCAGGGTCGAGCCGACGTGCCACAGGCCGTCGCGTGTCAGCACAGCGGCGCGCAGCGGGGTGGCCTGTTCGATGCGGATGCGGATCGACAACCAGGGCAACACGCGCTCGCCGGGCTGAAAGTCGACAATGCGCGGCAATGGGTTGAGCTCGGCCCAGGCGATTATCCGCACCACCTCGCCAGCGAATGCCCGGGCGTCGATCTCCAGCGGCACCTGCCGTGCGTCCTCGGCAAAGGGCGGCGCCAGCAGCTTGACCCGGTCATCGAAGACGAACGCGGCCTGGCCCAGCAGCTGCTTGTGGTAGAAGTCCCACATCACAGAGGGCACCGGGTCCGTCTGGGGGGCTGGGGTGGCAGCCTGGGCTGACCAGGGTATCCAGCAGGCCAGCAGGAAAGTCGCTTTCAAGTTCATGATCCGCTCCCATGGATCACCACAGGATCTTCAGGGGTACCAAGGCCACTGTGGGAGCGGGTTCACCCGCGAAGAATCCGACGCGGTGCATGGCACCGGCTTCGCCGGTGTTCGCGGGTGAACCCGCTCCCACAGGGAGTTGTGTTGCCTGCGCGAATCCGCGGGCCTGGGCAATTTGTTACTGATACATCTCCGGAACCTCGTAACGCAGGCCGTAAGTTGCATACATCGCCTTGAGCCGGCCATCGCGGATGATCGCCTCAAGGGCTTCTTCCACGGCATAGGCCAGCTGACGGTTGCTTTCATGGACGGCCATGCCGATTTCCCAGGCCTGCTTGCCCAGGTTGGGGTAGGCGTTTTCCGCCAGGGCCAGTTGCGGGTCGGCGGCCTGGTGCAGCTGCCAGTCAACTTCGCCGCGCATCGCCATTACCGCGTCCACCTGGCCGGCCTGCATGGCGCTAAACGCCTGCTGCACGCCGGGGTAATGGTGGGTTTTGGCACTGAGCATGCCGTTGAACACCGAAGTCAGGTAGAACGAAGGCACGCTGTCCACTTCGACCCCGATCGGGTGCTGCTGGAACACCGCCACACTGGCCACAGACTTCAGACGACGCTGGTCGTAGGCCACCTGCCAGCGCTCTTGCTGATAAGGGCCGAACATCACCACCTGGGCGTTTTCCAGCTCGCCCAGTTCGTTGCGCTTTTGTGCGTAGGCTTGGTCGTAGGGCACCCGCATCATCAGGTCGGCCAGCTGTTGGTGGCGCAGCGGGCTGCCGCGCCAGATATAGTCGCGCAGGTCGTCGTCGAGCTTTTCCCCGGGCGGTGCCCAGACCAGCTGCAAGCGCACCCCCAAAGCGGTGGCCAACGCCTGCGCCAGCTCCACATCGACACCCCGTGGCTTGCCGTGCTCCTCGAAACTGTACGGCGCGAAATCCTTGTATACCGCCACTTTCAGCTCGCCGGCGGCGATGATCGCGTCGTAGTTGCGCACCTGCGCCTGGGCCGTCGTGCAGCACAGCAGCAGGCTACAAAGCCACACGGCAAAGAGACGCATGGCCGTCACTCCTCGACGTGCACGCTGTCCAGATAGGTGCGCACCGCCCACAGGGCTTCCTGGCTGAGGTAGTCGGCCATCTTCGGCATGTACACACGGCCATCGCGGACTGCGCCATGGCGTACCCGTTCGACAAACCATTCATCCCCGGCGTCACCGGCATCGAGCATGCGCAGGTCGGGGGCGATACCGCCGGACTTGGCCTCCAGGCCATGGCAGGCAGCGCAGTTCTGGTTGTAGGCCGAGGCGCCGATTTCCACTGCCTTGTCGTGCTCGGGCGAGCTGCGGTAAGGGTTTACTGCCGCCCAGCCGTCGCCGTCCAGGCTTACGCCTGCGTCCTTGATCGGGGTCAGGCCCTTGGTCTCCACCGCCTGGGGCACCACGTTGCCATGGGCAAAGGCCGTACCGGTCAGCACCACCGCGGCCAGCAGCCCTGCAGCAAGCAACACATTGCGTTTTGTTGTCATTGTTATGCCCTCACCATTGCACGCAAAGCCTCAACCACAGAGGCCGTGCCGCCATCTTAGAAACAGCCTGCGGGCGCTCGAATGCTGCTTTGGTGGCCGGGCCTTACTCCCTTGGTAGTAGGGCTTGTGGCGAAGGGCCAATTGAGGTGCCGCTCGGGAACTATTCCCGGTAAGGGCGGGACTTTTTCCGTATCCCGCGACAGCGCCCCCGCCCCACCCTGTGCAGGCCAAAACCTCCACTGGGAACTGCAACCATGACAATAAGATCGCTACCCGCCCTTTCCCCCCTGGCCCTGAGCGTGCGCGTCCTGCTACTGGCCGGTGGCCTGGCCCTGGGCAATGTGGCAACAGCGGCCACTGCACCTGCTGCACCTGCCGGCAAGAGCGTCACCTGGGAAGACATCGCCAACGACCACCTGACCACCAAGGACGTGCTGCAGTACGGCATGGGCACCAATGCCCAGCGCTGGAGCCCGCTGGCCCAGGTCAATGACCAGAACGTGTTCAAGCTGACCCCGGCCTGGTCGTACTCCTTCGGCGACGAGAAGCAGCGGGGCCAGGAATCCCAGGCCATCGTCAGCGACGGCGTGGTCTACGTCACCGGCTCGTACTCGCGGGTATTTGCCCTCGATGCCAAGACCGGCAAACGCCTGTGGACCTATAACCACCGCCTGCCCGACAACATTCGCCCGTGCTGTGACGTGGTAAACCGCGGGGCGGCCATCTTCGGCGACAAGATCTACTTCGGCACCCTCGACGCGCGGCTCATCGCCCTCGACAAGCACACCGGCAAGGTGGTGTGGAACAAGAAGTTCGGCGACCACAGCGCCGGCTACACCATGACCGGCGCCCCGGTGCTGATCAAAGACAAGACCAGCGGCAAGGTGCTGCTGATCCATGGCAGCTCGGGCGATGAATTCGGTGTGGTCGGCCAGCTGTACGCCCGCGACCCGGACACTGGCGAGGAGGTGTGGATGCGGCCCTTCGTCGAAGGCCACATGGGCCGCCTGAATGGCAAGGACAGCACCCCGACTGGCGACGTCAAGGCGCCATCCTGGCCAGACGACCCAACCACCGAAACCGGCAAGGTCGAAGCCTGGAGCCACGGCGGCGGCGCCCCTTGGCAAAGCGCTAGCTTCGACCCCGAAACCAACACTATCATTGTCGGCGCTGGCAACCCTGGCCCCTGGAATACCTGGGCGCGCACATCGAAGGACGGCAACCCGCATGACTTCGACAGCCTGTACACCTCCGGCCAGGTCGGCGTCGACCCGAGTACCGGCGAGGTCAAGTGGTTCTACCAGCACACCCCCAACGATGCCTGGGACTTCTCCGGCAACAACGAGCTGGTACTGTTCGACTACAAGGACAAGGACGGCAAGGTGGTCAAGGCCACCGGGCACGCCGACCGCAACGGCTTCTTCTACGTGGTGGACCGCAACAACGGCAAGCTGCAGAACGCCTTCCCCTTCGTCGACAACATCACCTGGGCCAGCCATATCGACCTGAAGACCGGGCGCCCGGTAGAAAACCCGGGCCAACGCCCGGCCAAGCCGTTGCCGGGTGAAACCAAGGGCAAACCGGTGGAAGTCTCGCCGCCGTTCCTGGGTGGCAAGAACTGGAACCCGATGGCCTACAGCCAGGACACCGGCCTGTTCTACATCCCGGGCAACCAGTGGAAAGAGGAATACTGGACCGAAGAGGTGAACTACAAGAAGGGTTCGGCGTACCTGGGCATGGGCTTCCGTATCAAGCGCATGTACGACGACCATGTCGGCACCTTGCGCGCCATGGACCCGACCACCGGCAAGCTGGTGTGGGAGCACAAGGAGCACTTGCCGCTGTGGGCGGGTGTACTGGCAACCAAGGGCAATCTGGTGTTCACCGGCACCGGCGACGGCTTCTTCAAGGCGTTCGACGCCAAGACGGGCAAGGAGCTTTGGAAGTTCCAGACCGGCAGCGGTATCGTCTCGCCGCCTATCACCTGGGAGCAGGACGGCGAGCAGTACATCGGCGTGACCGTGGGCTACGGCGGCGCCGTGCCGCTGTGGGGCGGCGACATGGCCGAGCTGACCAAGCCAGTGGCTCAGGGCGGCTCGTTCTGGGTGTTCAAGATCCCAAGCTGGGACAACAAGACTGCGCAGCGCTGACTGCCAGCGGGGAGCGAGCCAGCCTCCTCCCCGCTTTTGCCCACCTTCCGCCAGGAAACTTTTGCCATGAACTACCTGCCATTTGCCTTGCTGTTGGTACTGTCCCCTGCCTTGGCCGTGAGTGCCGAGGACGATAGCAACGATGCCCCCTTGACCATCAATGGCTGCGTCATTGCCGAAGCCAGCCAGTGCCCGGGGGCCAACCTGCGCGGTGCCAAGCTGGCCAACCAGGACCTGCGCAAGATGAACCTGGCCGGCGCCGACCTGCGTGATGCCGACCTGCGCCATGCCCGGCTGGACTTGGCCAACCTGGAGAAAGCCCGGCTGCAGGGCGCCAACCTGACCCGCGCCAGCCTGCAACAGAGCAACCTGCGTGTGGCTGACCTGAGCAACAGCAAGCTGGTGGCCATTCAGGGCTGGGGCTTGTTCGCCCAAGGGGCACAGTTTGAAAAGGCCGACCTCAGTGCAGCCTACTTGCAGTTCGCCAGGCTGTCCGGGGCGAAGCTGCAGCAGGCCAACTTGCAGGCGGCGGACCTGGAGATGGCATGGCTGAGCAAGGCTGATCTGCAAGGGGCCAACCTGAGCGATGCCAACCTGCAAGAGGCCAAGTTTGGCCAGAGCAACCTTGCGCGTGCCGATTTGCGCGGGGCGCGGCAGCATTACGGGAATTTCCAGGAGGCCAACATGGAGGGGTGCAAGGGATGCCCGGATACATGGGACAAATGAGTTCAGTTAGCAGGGGCCGCTTTGCGGCCCATCGCGACACAAGGCCGCTCCCACAATGACCGCGTACACACAGCAGTTGGCATGTACGCGGTCATTGTGGGAGCGGCCTTGTGTCGCGATGGGCTGCGAAGCAGCCCCAGCAAGCGCAGCTGACACACCTCACCCCGCCACCCGCACCACCCCCAGGTTGATGCCCAGGTGCACCAGCTCGGCATGCGAGCTGACCTGCAACTTGCTCTTGAGCAAGGTCAAATGATTGGACACAGTCTTGGCGCTGATGCACAGCTGCTCGGCAATCACCCGCATCGGCGTACCTTTGGCCAGCATCGTGAAAATCTCCAGTTCACGCTGGGTCATGCGCTGCAAGCGCGGGTCGCTGGTGCTTTGTTGCGACATGCACGCCAACTGCGTAGCCAAGGGCTGTTCGATGTAGGCATGCCCGGCCAACACCCGCTGCACCGCCTCGATCAACACCTCGGGCGCCGAGTTCTTGGTCAGGTAGCCCGAGGCCCCCGCCTCCAGCGCTTGGCGCACCAGTGGCAGCTCGTCGTGCATGCTGAAAAACAGCACCCGCAGCTGCGGCAAGCGCTGGCGCAGGCGGCGGGTGGTTTCCAGGCCACTGATACCCGGCAGGCCAAAGTCCATGATCACCAGGTTCGGCACTTGCTCCTGCACCCGGGCCAAGGCCTCTTCACCACTGGCGGCCTCACGCACCTGCATCGCCGGCAATACCGTGCGCAGCAGGCTGGCATAGCCCTGGCGGACCACAGCATGGTCATCGACCAATACGATATTCATCACACCTCCTTGGGGATGTTCAGGGCCAGCGCCCAGCCGCCACCCGGGCGGCTCAAGATGCGCAGCTCCCCCCCAAGGCTGCGGGCGCGCTCGGCCATCGAGTGCAGGCCTACCCCTGGGCGCTGGGGCGGGTGCGCACCGCGGCCATTGTCGCGAATGAAAAGGCGCAAACCCTTGGCACTGCGCTGCAGGCGCACCCGCACCTGGCTGGCGCCGGCATGGCGGGCGACGTTGGTGAGCGCCTCTTGCAGCAAGCGGTACAAGTGCGTTCTGCTCGCCCCGGGCAGCGCCGGCAAGTGCTCGCCAACCCGCAGCCGGCATTCGATGCCCTGGCTGGCCTGCCACTGGCTCACCAGCAGGCCGAACGCCTCGCCCAGCGGCATGTAGTGCAGCGCTACCGGATACAGGTTGTGCACCAGGGCGCGAAAACCTTGCTGGAGGCGCTCGCAATTGAGTTCGAGGTCGTGCGCCGTCTGTGTCACCACCGCAGGTTGCTCGGCCACCATACGCAACAGACAGAGCTGGGCACGAATACCTGCCAGGTACTGCCCCAGGTCATCGTGCAGCGCCTGCGCCAGCTGGGTACGCTCTTGCTCCTGTGCCGCCAGCAGGGCCTGGGTCAGCTGCGCATTGTCGCCCCGAGCCTGTTCCAGCGTCGCGGTCATATGGTTGAAGTAAGCCGCCAGCTGGCGCGCCTCCGGCAGGCCCGCCTCGCGCAAGCGCGCAGTCAACTGCCCGCCCGAAACCTGGCGCAAGGCGCACAGCAGCTCATCCAGCAGGCCCATGGCCCGCCGTACCGCCCAGCGAATGGTCAGCAAGCTCAACAGCAAGGCCAGGCCACACAGGCCAAGCAGTTGCTGCAGAGAGTCCCAGACTTCGTCGATCTCATCCCGCGGATCGACCGCAATCAACACCCGGCGCCCGTCATTCAGCTCCAGCAGCCGACTGCTGCTGGGGCGCTCGCCAAACAGCTGGTGGCCCAGCCAGGCATCCAGCCCGGTTTGCGGCGGTAACCGCGGCGCTTCACCCGGCGCCAGCCAGTGCACCCGCACATGGCGCAGGCTCTGGGTCAGCCGGGGTTGCAGGCTTGCCGGGTCGTGTTCGGCAGTGTCACCGAGGTACGCCACCACCGCTTCGGCAGACTGCAACTCACGTTCTACATCAGCCACCGCCTGGTGCAACAACACGCCGGCACAGGCCAGCGCCACCAAAGCGAAACAGAACGTGACCCACAGGTTGATCCGCCACAGGGCCGACAGGTTGACAAGGCGCACAGGCGATTCTCCTCGGGGCGTCGGGGCCCATCGTGCTCCCCATGCTAAAGCCGCGGCACCCGCGCCGAATTACTACCTTGGTACCGGCCGAGCGCTACTTTCTGCATATTCCCCCCTCCCGGCGGGCTTCCTATGCTGACGCCATCTGCCGTGGAGTGTGTTATGCGCCAGCCTGCCCACCTTGCCCTGACCTGCCTGCTGGCCCTGGCCGCGACTTTGTCTGCGCCCCTGACGGCCGCCGCTCAGGGCCAGCCCGCCGCACCCCTGCAAGTGCGCATCGGCTACCTGGGCTATCGGCCCGACCCCGGCCCGCTGCTGTCCAATGTCATTCCTGAGCCTGCCGACGCCGGGCGGCAAGGTGCCGAGCTGGCGATTGTCGACAGTAACAGCACCGGGCGCTTCCTGAAGCAGCAGTTCCAGCTGAGCAACGCCACGGTCGACAGCCCCGAAGCGCTGCTGCAGGCGGCCAAGGCGCAGCACGACCAAGGCCTGCGGCTGTTTGTGGTGAATGCCCCGGCCGCCAGCCTGCGCGCTTTGTCTGCCGCCCTGCCCGACAGCCTGCTGTTCAACGCCGGCAGCCCCGACGACAGCCTGCGCAGCAGCCAGTGCCTGGGCAATGTGCTGCACAGCCTGCCGGGGCGGGCCATGCTGGCCGATGCGCTGGTGCAATTTCTGGTGCTGCGCAAGTGGCAGCGGGCGCTGCTGGTGGTTGGCCAGACCGAAGACGACCAGGCCTACGCCGCCGCCCTGCGCCGTTCGGTGAAGCGCTTTGGCATGCAACTGGTCGCGGAGAAGACCTGGACCTTCGACAACGACCAGCGCCGCAGCGCCCAGGCCGACATGCCGCTGTTCACCCAAACCGCCGAATACGACGTGGTGCTGGTGGCCGACGAGCGCGGCGACTTTGGCGAGTACCTGCCCTACCAGACCTGGTACCCCCGCCCCGTGGCCGGCACCCAGGGCCTGACCCCCACAGGCTGGCACAAGACCGTGGAAACCTTTGGCGCAGCGCAGCTGCAAAAACGCTTCGAAGCCCAGGCCGGGCGCTGGATGAATGACCGCGACTTTGCCGCCTGGATGGCCGTGCGCAGCATTGCCAGCGCAGCCAGCAAGCTGCGCCAGGCCGAACCCCGCGCGCTACAACAACTGCTGCTCAGCGAACAGTTGCCACTGGATGGTTTCAAGGGCCGCAAGCTCAGCTACCGCCCATGGAATGGTGAACTGCGCCAGCCAATCCCGCTGGTGCAGCCGCGCGCCCTGGTCAGCACTTCGCCGCAGGAGGGCTTCCTGCACCCTTTCAACGAAATGGACAGCCTGGGCTACGACAAGCCCGAAGTGACCTGCAGCTACCCCTGACCCGATAACCACAACAATAAGGAATTCGCCATGCGCCGCCCTCTCTTCCACCGGGCCCTGCTTTACCCCAGCCTGCTGTCGGGCGCCCTGGCGCTGGCCTGCGGGCACGCCATGGCCGCCACTGCCTGGGTCTCCAACGAGAAGGACAACAGCCTCAGCCTGATCGACATGCAAACCCTGGAAGTCACCGAGACCCTGCCGGTGGGCCAGCGCCCGCGCGGCTTGCTACTGTCACACGACAACAAGCTGCTGTACATCTGCGCCAGCGATTCGGACCGGGTGCAGGTGATGGACGTGGCCACCCGCAAGATCATCAAGGAGCTGCCCTCGGGCAAGGACCCCGAGCAGTTCGCCCTGCACCCCAACGACCGCTGGCTGTACGTGTCCAATGAGGACGACGCGCTGGTGACGGTGATCGACACCGTCACCGACAAGGTGCTCGGGCAGATCGACGTTGGTATCGAACCCGAAGGCATGGCGGTGAGCCCCGATGGCAAGTGGGCCGTCAACACCAGTGAAACCACCAACATGCTGCACTGGATCGACACCAGCACCCAGACCCTGGCCGACAGCACCCTGGTCGATCAGCGGCCGCGTTTCGTCGAGTTCGACAACGACGGTTCGCGGCTGTGGGCCTCGGCGGAAATCGGTGGCACGGTGACCATCCTCGACGTGGCCACCCGCCAGGTGCTGAAAACCCTGAACTTCCGGATCAAGGGCGTTCACCCGGACAAGGTCCAGCCGGTGGGCATCAAGCTCAGCGCAGATGGCAAGTACGCCTTCGTCGCCCTGGGCCCGGCCAACCATGTGGCGGTGATCGATGCCAAGACTTACGAGGTACTCGACTACCTGCTGGTCGGGCGGCGGGTCTGGCAACTGGCATTCACCCCGGACCAACGCCAGTTGCTGGCCACCAATGGGGTTAGTGGCGATGTTTCGGTGATCGACGCAAAGAACCTCAAGGTGCTCAAGTCGGTGAAGGTCGGGCGCTACCCCTGGGGCGTGGTGGTAACACCATGAACGCCCTGGACGTCAGTGATGTGAGCTTCGCCTACGGCCAGCGCGAAGCCCTCAAGCAGGTGGGTTTCAGCCTGGCGCCCGGGCGCTTCGCCGCACTGCTGGGCCCCAATGGCGCCGGCAAGTCGACCTTGATCGCCCTGCTTACCCGCCTCTACGACCTGCAGCACGGCGACATCCGCGTGAACGGCTGCTCACTGCGCAACGCTGCACGCCCGGCGTTGCGCCAGTTGGGCGTGGTGTTTCAGCAAAGCACCCTGGACCTGGACCTGAGCGTTGAACAGAACCTGCGTTACCACGCCGCGCTGCATGGCCTGTCGCGGCGCCAGAGCGACCTGCGGGTCGAAGCCGAACTGGCCCGCCAGGGCCTTGGCGAACGCCGCCGCGATCGTGTACGCGAGCTGAACATCGGCCACCGGCGCCGGGTGGAAATTGCCCGCGCGCTGCTGCATGAACCGCGCCTGCTGCTGCTCGACGAAGCCAGCGTCGGCCTGGACCCTGCCAGCCGACTGGCGCTCAACCAGCACCTGCGCGGGTTGTGCCGCGAGCAGCAGCTCAGTGTGCTGTGGGCCACCCACCTGCTGGACGAAGTGCAGCCCAGCGATGACTTGCTGATTCTGCACCAGGGCCGCCTGGTGGCCAGTGGCACCGCCGATGCGCTGAGCCTGGAGCACGGCGGCGACCTCGACAACGCCTTTGCCCGGCTGACCAACGCCCACTCAGGAGCCGATGCCCGATGAACGCTTACTGGCAATGTTTCAACGGCATCATGCTGCGCGAATGGCTGCGCTTCGTGTTGCAGCGCACGCGCCTGCTCAGTGCCCTGGTGCGCCCGCTGCTGTGGTTGCTGGTGTTCGCCGCCGGGTTTCGCGCGGCGCTGGGCATTGCCATCATCGAGCCCTACGACACCTATATTCCTTACGAGGTGTACATCATTCCGGGGCTGGCCAGCATGATTCTGCTGTTCAACGGCATGCAGGGCTCGCTGTCGATGGTCTATGACCGGGAGATGGGCAGCATGCGCGTGCTCTTGACCAGCCCATTGCCCCGGCCTTTCCTGCTGGGCAGCAAGCTGTTGGCGACGTCGTTGATTTCCCTGCTGCAAGTCTATGCCTTCCTCGCCATCGCCTGGCTCTACGGCGTGCAGCCACCGGCTGCCGGCCTGCTGCTGGCGCTGCCGGCATTGCTGCTGGTGGCGTTCATGCTCAGCGCCTTGGGGCTGTTGCTGTCGAACGCGATCCGCCAGCTGGAGAATTTTGCCGGGGTGATGAATTTCGTGATCTTCCCGCTGTTTTTCCTGTCTTCGGCGTTGTACCCGCTGTGGAAGATGCGCGAGGCCAGCCAGTGGTTGTACTGGCTGTGTGCTGTGAACCCGTTTACCCATGCCGTGGAACTGGTGCGGTTTGCCCTTTATGAGCGGCTGAACCTGCTGGCGCTGGCGGTGTGCCTGGGGTTGACCGCCTTGTTTACCCTGCTGGCGATACTCACCTTCAACCCCCAGCATGCGGCGCTGCGCAAGCCACGCTGAGCTTCTGTTGCTTGCTCTGTGTAGGAGCGGCCTTGTGTCGCGATGGGCTGCGCAGCAGCCCCCGGGATTTCAGCTGCACTGCTTGAATTGCCGGGGCTGCTGCGCAGCCCATCGCGACACAAGGCCGCTCCTACAAGGGTCCGCGTCAGGGCTGAAGGGGCAGCTCCCTTTCTAACCGCAAGCTACTACTTTAGTACTGCCTTTGCTGTCTAATCGTCGCATTCACAACGCACCGCCACTGGCATGTAATGGGCCTATAACAAAAAGGATAAAACCATGCCACGTGCCCTGCGCCCTTTGTTGGCTGCCCTTTCGCTGAGCCTGTCGCTGGGCGTCGCCCACGCCGACACCACGCCGCTGTTCTCCGCCGAAGGCTATCGCACCACCCTCTATCGCAGCCCGACCCCGCAACAGGTCGAAGGTGGCCAGGTCATCGACACCGCCACGCTGCAACGCCTGCTGGCCCAGACGCCCAGGCCGGTGCTGGTTGACGTCTACCGCCGGCAATGGCTGCAAGGCCGGTTCATCGAAGACGAACCACACAGCAACCTGCCCGGCAGCATGTGGCTGGCCAACACCGGCGACGGCGAACTGAGCCCGGCCTGGCAGGACTACTTCGTGCGTAACCTGCAAAAAGCCACTGCCGGGCACCCGGAGCAACCGCTGGTCTTCTACTGCCGCTCCGATTGCTGGTTAAGCTGGAACGCGGTAAAACGCGCAAAAGCCCTGGGCTATGACAACCTGTACTGGTACCGCGACGGCCTGGACGCCTGGCAGCAGGCCAACCTGCCGCTGCAGCCGGCGCAGCCCGTGCCCTTCCCCTGAAACACTTGCCTGCGAACGCGTGCCCATCCAATAAAAACAAGGTGAAAAGGCCATGTACAAAATTCTGATTGCCGACGATCACCCCCTGTTTCGCGAAGCCATCCACAACGTCATCAGCGATGGTTTTCAAGGCAGCGAGGTCATGGAGACGGCCGACCTGGACAGCGCCCTGGCATTGACCCAGGCGCACGATGACCTCGACCTGATCCTGCTCGACCTGAACATGCCCGGCATGCACGGCCTCAATGGCCTGATCACCCTGCGCAACGAGGCGCCGACCACCCCGGTAGTGATCGTTTCGGCCGAGCAGGAAAAGCAGATCGTGCTGCAGGCCATCACCTACGGTGCCGTGGGCTTCATCACCAAGTCCTCGCCACGCTCACAGATGATCGAAGCGATCGAGCAGATCCTCAATGGCAATGTCTACCTGCCACCGGACATCATCCGCGCGCAAAAAAGCAGCACCAGCCGGCGCCACAACGATACCCCGAGCTTCCCGCCGGAAATGCTCCAGGCGCTGACCCGCAAGCAGCTGCTGGTGCTTGAGCGCATGACCAAGGGCGAATCGAACAAGCAGATCGCCTACACGCTGGATATCGCCGAAACCACGGTCAAGGCGCATGTTTCGGCTATCTTGCGCAAGCTCAATGTGCACAACCGGGTACAGGCGATCCTGAGTGCCGGCGATATCGATTTTGCTGATTACTTGCGCCGCTGACCTGTTCCGGCCTCTTCGCGGGTGAACCGCTCCCACAGAAGCCCGCGAAGAGGCCAGCGGCTATGTCATGCTGCCGGCCAACAAGTGGCTCATCGCCGTCTTGAGCTTCATCGGCCGCACCGGTTTGTGCATCAGGGTATGGCCCAGCTCGCGGATCTGCTGCTTGAGGTCGTTGCTGTAGTTGGCGGTGATCATCAGCGCCGGCAGCGGCTGAGCGCGGCGGGCATTGATCCGCGCCACGGCATCGACACCGTTGCAGTCGTTGTCCAGGTGGTAATCGGCAATCAGCAGGTCGGCCTCGGCGTGGTAATTGTCCACCTGGCGCGCCAGGTCTTCCTCCGACAGCGCCGTGACCACCTGGCAGCCCCAGCCCTCCAGCAAGGTGCGCATGCCGGCGCAGATCGCCGCATCGTTATCCAGCACCCACACCCGCGCCCCACGCAAGCGTTCGAGCATCGGCTCGCACATCACCGGGCTTGGCTGGGCCTTGGGCGCGGTGGCGCTCAGCGGCACTTCGACGGCGAACACCGAGCCTTTGCCGAGCCATGAACGCACCCGGATCCGGTGGCCGAGGATACCGGCGATCTTTTCCACGATCGCCAGGCCCAGGCCCAACCCGCGGTCCTGGTCCGGGCGCTGGACATCACCGCGCTTGAACTCCTGGAACATTTCTTCCAGGTGCTCTTCGGCAATGCCGATACCGCTGTCCCACACTTCGATCCGCAGGCCGCCACGCTGGCGCCGGCAACCCAACACAACGCGCCCGCTGTGGGTGTAGCGGATGGCGTTGCTAAGCAGGTTGCGCAAGATGCGCGCCAGCAGCTGGATGTCACTGCGCACCACCGCCGAACAGCCCACAAAATGCAGTTCAAGCCCTTCGCAGCGCGCCACCTGGGCATATTCGGCAGCCAGGTTGTCCATCAGTTCGCTGAGGGCGAACGGGGCGACATCGGCCTTGATCACCCCGGCATCGAGCTTGGATATATCCACCAGGGTGCCCAGCAGGTTCTCTACATCCTCCAGCGAGTTGCTGACATTTCGAACGAGGTGGGCACTGTCTTGCGGCTCGCGGCGCTCTAGCAGCGCGCTGGTGAACAGCCGCGCCGCATTCAGCGGTTGCAGCAGGTCGTGGCTGACCGCAGCGAGGAATTTGGTTTTCGACAGGTTGGCCTGTTCGGCCTCGCGCTTGGCCTCGCGCAGGCGCGACTCGGCCCGGCTACGCTCCTCGATCTCACGTAGCAACTGGTCGTTGAGGCTGGTCAGTTCAGCGGTGCGTTCGCGTACCCGTTGCTCCAGGTGTTGATAGGCCTGGTGCAGCGCCTGGGCGGTATTGCGGCGCTCGGTGATGTCGCGGATCAATACGAAGATACCCACCACGTCACCATTGGCCAGGCGGTTGGGTACGTAGGAGCGCAGCATGTAGCGCTCCTGGCCATTGATGTTGGTTTCGGCAAATTCGAAGGTGACGCACTCCCCCGCCAACGCCCGCGCCACATAGGCTTCCAGGCGCTGGTAATGCTGCTCGCTGTGGGCTTCTCGCAGGCTCTGGCCCAGCATCACGCCGTGCGGCCAGCAATACCATTCTTCATAAACCTTGTTGGTGAATTCGTAGACCAGATCGGCATTCAGGTAAGCGATCAGCGCTGGGACATTGTCGGTAATCAGGCGAATCTGGTGCTGGTGGGCGGTCTCGGCCCGCTGTCGGGCTTCGCTCAGCAGCCGGTTGACGGCCTTGAGCTCAGCCATGGCCTGGTTCAGGGCATCGGTGCGTTCACGCACCTGCTCGGCCAGCACCACCGAATGCTGGAACGCCGCATAGGGGTCGTTGCCCCGCGTTACCCCCGACTCGATGCGTTCAATCAACGCGCCGTTGATCCGCTGCAACTTGTGGTTTTCGTGCTGCAACCGGCTGACCTCGGCCTGCAGTTCAGCGCCCGACAGGAGGCCGGTTGCGGGCAATGGCGACCCCGGTGAAGGTCTGGTTGATATGCATGCCATTGAACTGTTCTCCGTAGGTGTTGAAGCCGATCACCCGCTGCTCGCGCAAGAACGCACCCACCGGCTCCAGGCCGTGATGGGCTTCCAGCTCCAGGCGCCGCAGAAAGCAATCGCAACCGATGGTCAGCAGCAGCGGGCCAAGGCGCTGGTGCAAACCGTCGAACAGCTGGTGCAGGTTCGGCAACAGCGGGCCCGGGGTCATGGCTGTGAGCACGATGCCGTTTTCTACCGCGCAGTAGAAACTCAGGCTCAGGTCCGGGTGCACTTGCTGGATCGCCCGCACGTAATACTGATCATGAATGCGCACGGCCAGCGGATGTGCGGCAAATACCCGGTAGTCGAGCGCAGCCACCGGCACGCCGATGTGCCGGGCGTACTCCTCGGCAGCAGGCTCGGCATTCAGCTCGTAGACCCGACGCTGGGCGCTGTCGGCGCCGGTTACTACCAGTTTTTCCTGCCGTGGCAGGATGTGGTGGGTGGTGAACACCTCGAAATCGAGCCAGGTATTCACCAGCACCACCACTGCGGCACCGTTGTGGAACGCGCCACCGAAATACACATGGGTACGGGTCAGGTAATTGTCGTCGCCGGCCGAACCGCCAAAATGCGGGATGTCCCCCAATGCCGCGCTGAGCGCGGCGAGCACCATCTCCTCGCGGCTGGACAGGCCGTCGAGCAGGGTCAGGGCAAAGCTGTGGCCCTTGATCGGCGCCAGGGTGTTGCTGCGGCAGGTGCCGACCAGGCGCTCGACCATCTGCTGCGCGTCGATCAGGCTGAAGTGCTCCATCTCATCGATGAGCTCGGTGGCGATGGAAAAATGCCGGTGATCAAAGCCCACCGCCGTGACGCAATTGCGGCCGTAGCCCAGCGGTGTGATTTCGCCGGCGCTGGTGCAGCCGACCAGGCGGATGCCGCCGAAATCCTGTTCCAACGCTTCGCCTAACGCCTGCAAGTCGTATTCGGCGGAACAAAAGAACAACACGAAACCCAGGTGCGGGTGCAGCAACTGCCGCGCCAGGTCCTGGGCGGCCAGCCGTGCATCGGTGGCCTGGGACATGGCACTGACCACACCGTCGTTTTGAGCCTGCTGCATCGTGGTCTCCGGCGCGGGTGGCTGAGGGGTCAGTGTACGAAGGTGAGCAAGGGGGACGAATGCTACTTGGGTAGTGGGTGGGCGGTTCCATGGATGTAGTTCAGGCAGGATGCGCAGGCCCCTGTAGGAGCGGCCTTGTGTCGCGAAAGGGCTGCAAAGCAGCCCCGGAAACTTGTGCATCAGTGCTGAAATCCTGGGGCCGCCTTGCGGCCCTTTCGCGACACAAGGCCGCTCCTACAATGACCGTGGCAACCGGGCAGATCACTACCAGGTCAACACCGCACCCACCGCAAAGGTATCGGTGTCTTCGTTCTGCGCGCTGGTGTCATGCCCGTCGATGGAAAACTGGTTGTACTCGGCCACCAGCTTCAAGTGGTCGTTGACATCATGGAACAGCGCCACGCCGCGGGTCTCGTAGTCCGCCCCGCTGCCTACCGCGCCATTGCCATCGTCCTTGGTCTTGCCGTAAGACAGCGCCACGCGGTTCTTGCCGAACTTGTACGAGCCCTGCAGCAGGTAGCCGTCACTGTCGACATTGCGCAAAACCGGTTCGCCCGCGTTGTTGGTGAAGAACGGGTTGATGCCCTTGGCCTGGAACCCAGAGCCGGTCAGCGACAGCCCGCCCATCTTGGCCTGAACGCCATAGCCGACACCTTTGGAGGTAATAGACTCCACCGTCGAATCGGTATTGTCGGAGGTCTGGTAGCTGCCGTTGACCCAGCTGTAGATCTGCGCCCCGCCCAGGTCGAACTGGTAGGTGATCTCGCTTTCGGTGCGCGGGTTTTCCTGGTAGGCCTTGCCGGTCGGGCTGCTGTCGTTGGTGTCTACCGGGTCCATGATGCCCACCGCCACCCGCAGGCCGTCCATCACCGGGGTGCGGTAGGTGATCTGCGAGGTGGGGAACGGGTACGGGTAACCACTGCCGATGTTGCCGAACGACACCCCGCCGCCGTCCACCAGCCCCAGCGTGTCGCTGACCTGGCCATAACCGGCCAGCAGCTCGTCCAGCAGGATGTTGGAGCGGGCGAACAACCCGAAGTCCTTGCCGATCAGCACCTCGCCCCACGCGGGGTTGGCCACGGTACCGTAGAACTGGCGCACGTCGATGGCGGTGTCGGTGCCGTTGGTTTCACTGTCATTGATGGTTACCCAGAACGAGGCACGCGCGCCGAGTTTCAGGTCATCCACCTGCTTGCCCATGTTGAAGCCCAGGTAGTTGGGCAAGAAGCCCATTTTCACCCGCGACTGGCGGCGGTCGAACTGTTCGCCCTCACGGTCGACCTCGCTGTTGACGTAGAAGGCGTTGATGTAACCGTCGGTGGAAAACGTTGTCTGGTCCTTGTCGTACAGCATGATCTCGGCCTCGGCGATGCCGCTCAGGCCCAGGGCAGAAAAGCTGGCGATGGCGGCTGCGAGGAAACGAGGCGGCAGTTGCTTATTGTTGTTGTGCATGGCGCGCTCCAAACGGGGACTGGATGTCGGAGGCGATTATCGGAAGTGGCCAAATGGCCAGATACGCTGCTTTGGGGGGAGCGGGTAGCGGCCTTGGGCTGGCGAATGCGGCGTGATGATTTGGTCGCGCTACCGGGTCTGGCCAGGAGGCAAGACCTAAGGTGTACGCATGAATAGCAGGCGGGTATCAATACAACTGTACGAACTGGGGCCGCCTTGCGGCCCTTCGCGGGCTTGCCCGCTCCCACAGGGATCACGCATCTCTTGAACTCAGCGCCAGACCTGTGGGAGCGGGCAAGCCCGCGAAGGGCTGCAAAGCAGCCCCATTGATACCGATTGCGCTGACCACTGCCTTCAGGAAGCAAGCGCCTGCGAACGCTGGCGCACGGGCATCTCATAACGGTGCGGTTGCTGCCAGGCCAGCCGTGCCTGCACGTCGACCGCCGCGTCCATCACCTTCTGTGCCCAGTTTTCGTCTTTCGGGCACACCACCACAACGCGAAAACCGTGGTCGACGCCTTCCAGCCGCACACCTTCGGAATCATCGACATGCAGGTCGATATCGAACGCCGAGGGCAACTTCGAGGGCGAATGCTCAAGGCCGTTCTGGGCCAGGATATGCTGGTGCCGGTCGCTGTTGACCACACCATCGACATGGATGCCATAAAGCATCAGCCAGCGCCGGATGTACGCCGGGGTGCGCCCCGACGAGGTATAGATCCAGATGCTGCAACCCTGGCGGCGCAGGTCGCGGATCAGCGAGCGCGTGCCACTGCGCAGGGGCTCGCCCAACCAGCGATGGACGAAACCTGGCAGCTTGCTGTCCTCGGCGGCAGCGTGCTCGGGCAGGCAGGCGAGCGTGTCGTCGATATCGAACGAAATGCGTACCTGGCCACGCTTGAGCTTGCGTTCAAGGGCTTGGCGCCCGCGTGCGAACATGGAGTAACGTTGCATCAGCGGCGCCCCTCGCAGGCAGGCACGGGCGTGCCGCTCAGGAAGAACTTGCCGGGCTCAGGCGCCTTCTCTTCAAGGAAAGCGGCGTACTTTTTCTTGATCTTGGGTAGTTCGTACAAAGCCTTTACACCGTGTTTAGCGGAGTTGCGTATGACCGAGGACGGGTTGAAGTAACCCTCGGCGTTGTCCAGCGACAGCACGAAAGGCGGCAAGCCGGCACGCATCAGCAGGTAGCTGACGATGAGCGAACCTGTACGGTTGTTGCCTTCGATGAACAACTGCGGCTTGCTGAGGATTCGTACATAAACACCGGCTGCCCGCTTCCAGACCGAATCGCTGCGGTACGAGCAGTACCAGTTGTACAAGTCCTTGATGCCACCTTCGACGTTGTTGAAAAAGTGCGCCTCGGTTGCGGCGAGGTGCGGGGCATATTCCAGGCGACGGGCCGGGTCGCTGCCGCACAGCACGGTGGCATTGATTTCCAGCATCAGGTTCAGCTGTTGCAGGTCGAAGAGGTCGATACCGCGAGCGACATAGTCGTCAATCAGGGCGTAGCCTTCAAGCACGTTCAGCAGCACCTCGTCGGTAAACGGGTCCCGCGGTTCGGTGAAATGCCGGCTGAGTTCGGCAAAGCGGCCCTGCACCTCGCGCAGTGCGCGCTCTACCGCTGAAAGATCAAGACGACGCGTTGCTCGCATTGGAAATCCCGGGTAACACTTTAACGGAAGGTAACGCGGCCGGGTGCTGCAACCTCCCTGGCTGCAACACCCGGCCACCTTGGGCGTGCTGACTCAGCTGAACTTGCCGCTGATGTAGTCGCTGGTCAGTTGCTCGCGTGGGTTCTGGAAAATCTGCGCCGTAGGGCCCATCTCGACCAGGTAACCAGTGCGGCTGCCCTGAGAAATATCGACCGAGAAGAACGCCGTGGTGTCGGCCACACGAATCGCCTGCTGCATGTTGTGGGTCACCAGGGCGATGGTGTAGTCCTTCTTCAGCTCGACCATCAACTCTTCCACGCGACGGGTGGCAATAGGGTCGAGTGCCGAGCAGGGTTCGTCCAGCAGCAGCACTTCGGGCTCGGTGGCGATGGCACGGGCAATGCACAGACGCTGCTGCTGGCCGCCGGACAGCGACAGGCCGCTGACCTTGAGCTTGTCCTTCACTTCGTCCCACAGCGCGGCGCCTTGCAAGGCGTGCTTCACGCGGTCACCCAGGTCGCCCTTGTAGCGGTTCAGGCGCAGGCCGAAGGCGACGTTGTCGAAGATGCTCATCGAGAACGGGTTGGGCTGCTGGAACACCATGCCGATGTAGCGGCGCACGACCACCGGGTCAACACCCTTGCCGTAGACATCCTGGCCCAGGAAGTGCACATGGCCTTCAAACCGGAAGCCCTTCACCAGGTCGTTCATGCGGTTGAGGCTACGCAGCACGGTACTCTTGCCGCAGCCCGACGGCCCGATGAAGCCGGTGATCTCGTTCTTCCTGATCGGCACATGGCTGTCACGCACGGCCATGAAGTTGCCGTAGAAAATCTTGTCCAGCTTGCAGTCCATGACGATGGGGGTTGCTTCACTGACCATGGGAGCGGCTCTTTGCGCAGTGGATACGTTCAAGTTGGATGCTCCCTTTCTCAATACTTGGGCTTGCCGAAGACTCGGCTCAGAATGTTGATTACCAGCACGATCATTACCAGCACCAGCGAGGCCGCCCAGGCGAGCTCGAGCTGGTTGTCGAATGGCATGCCGGAGAAGTTGTAAATCAGTACGGCGAGCGAGGCCGTAGGGTTCATGACCGCCAGGCTGCCGTCATGGTAGATCCAGTAGTTGCTGAACAATGCGGTGAACAGCAGTGGCGCGGTTTCGCCAGCGGCGCGTGCCACGGCCAGCATGACGCCGGTGAGGATGGCCGGCAGGCCGGTGGGCAGGACGATCTTCCAGATCACCTGGGCACGGGTGCAGCCCATGCCGTAGGCGGCGTCTTTCATGATCTTGGGCACCATCTTCATCGACTCTTCAGCGGTCAGCACCACGATCGGCAGCATCAGTACTGCCAGGGCCACACCCCCAGCCGGCGCCGAGTAGGTACCGGTGGTCATCACCACCAGGGCGTAGGCAAACACCCCGGCCAGGATCGACGGCAGGCCGGTGAGCATCTTGGCGGCAAAGCGCGCGGCGTTGGCCAGCTTGCTGTCGGGGCCGAGTTCGGCCAGGAACACCGCGGCGAGGATACCGACCGGTACCGCGATGGCTGCGGCAATGCCGACCATGACGAAGGTACCGGCCATGGCGTTACCAAAACCGCCACCCATCTCGAAGCCGGTCGGCGGCAGCTCGGTGAACACTTCCAGGCTAAGGCGTGCACCGCCGCGGGTGATCAGCATGTACAGCACGGAAATCAGCGGCACGCTGGCCACCAGCGCCGCGAGCCATGCCAGGGTAGTCAAAAGCACGCTGCGCAGGGCACGGCCTTCCAGCTTGCGTTGCAGGCTGGGCAATGCGGCTACAGGGGTCGTCAGGTCAGTCATTGTTTGTTACCCCGCTGGGCGTAGAGCATGATCATCGAGCCGAGCACGTTCACCAGCAGGGTGATGAACATCAGGACCAGTGCCGCGTACATCAGCACTTCGACCTCGTTGGGGCCGGCTTCCGGGAAGTTCAGCGCCAGCAGCGCCGCCAGGGTGTTGGCCGGGGCGAACAAGGAAAGGGAAATGGTGTTGGCGTTGCCGACCAGCATGGCCAGCGCCATGGTTTCACCGAGCGCGCGGCCCAGGCCCAGTACCAGCGAACCAAAGATGCCGGTAGCAGCCGATGGCACCATCACCTTGAGGATGGCTTCCCAGTGGGTAGTACCCATGCCGTAGGCAGCCTGCTTGGTTTTCATCGGTACGCTGGTCAGCGCATCCTGGGAAACGGCAGCGATGGTCGGCAGGATCATGATCGCCAGTACCAGCGCAGCAGGCAGCAGGCCAGGCCCGCTCAGGGAGGTGCCGAAAAACGGGATCCAGCCCAGCTCGCTGTTCAACCAGGCGGTCAGCGGGCGAATCGCCGGGATGACCACATAGATGCCCCACAGGCCGTAGACCACGCTGGGGATGGCGGCGAGCAGTTCGACGATGGTGCGAAACACCGCGGCGAGCTTGGCCGGAAGGAAATCCTGGGTGAGGAAAATGGCCATGCTGACGCCGAAGAAACCGGCGATCAACAGGGCGATGAAGGCACTGTAAAGCGTGCCCCAGATCGCTGGCAGAATACCGTACTTGCCTTGGTTGACGTCCCAGACGCTGCCGAACAGCACGTCAAAGCCGTGCTTTTCGATGCCGGGCAGTGCCTTGCGGCCCACTTCGTAGACCAGCGCGAAGACCAGCGCCAGTACCAGCACCACACCAATGCGTGCAAGCGCACGGAAGGTGCGATCGACCAGGAAGTCTTTCGCAGACGGTGGCTGGCACGCGGAATCGGGGTTATCCGGTATGGCAAAGGGTGTGTTCATGGGCAAGTTCCGGGACAAGGGACAAACACCCCCGGCATGGCTTCATGCCGATACCGGGAGCGCCTGGGTATTACTGGATGTTGGCAGACGCTTTACGCACCTGGTCGACAACCGACGCAGGCAGCGGGATGTAACCCATCGAGTCGGCGATGGTCTGGCCTTTGGTCAGGCTGTACTCGACCATTTCACGCATGGCCTTGGCTTTTGCCGGGTTGCCGTTGTCCTTGCGGAAGATCATCCAGGTGTAGGAAGTGATCGGGTAGGACTTGGCACCGTCCGGGTCAGGCAGCCAGGCCACCAGGTTTTCCGGCATGTTCACCGCAGCCAGTGCTTCGGCACCGCTCTCTGCGTTTGGCACAACGTATTGGCCAGCCTTGTTCTGCAGCACGGCGAAGTCGACCTTGGCCAGCTTGGCGAAGCCGTATTCGATGTAGCCGATGGCGCCCGGGGTCTGGCGGACGGTGGCGGTTACGCCATCGTTCTTCGGCGACTTGATGAACTTGTCGGTGGCCGGCCAGTTGACGGTGTTGCCCTCACCCAGCCCTTGCTTGAAATCAGCGTTGATGGCCGACAGGTGCTTGGTGAAGACCGCAGTGGTACCGCTGGAGTCAGCACGCACGACCACGGTGATCGGGGTAGCTGGCAGTTTCAGCTCAGGGTTGGCCGCGGCGATTTGCGGGTCGTTCCACTGGGTGATCTTGCCCAGGAAGATGTTTGAGTACACCTCGCGCGGCAGCTTCAGCCCTTTAGGGTTGCCCGGCAGGTTGTAGGCCAGGACGATTTCACCGGCGGTCATTGGCAGCAACTGCACGCCTTCGCCAACCTTGGCAATGTCTGCTTCGCTCATGGCCGAGTCGCTGGCGGCGAAGTCGACGGTCTTGTTCAGGAAGTCCTGAACGCCCGCTCCGCTGCCCTTGGACTGGTAGTCAACGGTAACGCCAGCAGTGTTCTTGCTGAAGTCCTTGAACCAGGTCAGGTAGATCGGTGCAGGGAAGCTGGCGCCGGAACCTGTCAGGCGAACGTTTTCTGCAGCAAAGGCTGCCGAAGTGGCGCAAAGGGAGACCGCAACGGCGATTGCAGCAGACTTCATCAGGCGTTTCATCAAAAAGTGCTCCTTGTGATGGCCGGCACACTTTGCATCAGCTGTGTTACAGCTTTGTGACTGTTGAGTGGCAGGCCGCACGGTAGAGCTTTTTGCCTGTGCCATGACGCACAGACAAGCAGAAGCGCAAGGCCGAGCACATAGAGGCGAGTTACGAAGACAGGGGTTTGTCGAAAGAAGAGGCCGAAGCCCGCGCCTGGGCCACCGTCAACGAACAGTGAAGCGCTGCGTGAACAAGGTTGAGGGCGCGATGCCTGGCACCGGCTGCGCCGGTGTTCGCGGGTGAACCCGCTCCCACAGGGTATGGTGTTGCATTCAAGACCGGCGTGGTGCCTGCGCAGTCAGCCGCCTTGTTCACAGAGCTTGAAGCCTGCGCGATCAGTGTGGGAGCGGGTTCACCCGCGAACACCGGCGTAGCCGGTGCCATCAATAAAGATATCCCATCCCTTACCTGGGCTTCACCGAATCAGCCAATACCGACAATACCCGCTTCATCGCCTTCCGGGCTGCGGTTGCGGCACGCGCACTCGAACTCGGCCTGGGCCCGTGTGGAAAAGTTGAGGCTCAAGCGCATCTTTTCTTGTGTGTCGTAAAGGTCATAACCCTCCCCAAGTGCGGCCGGAAAGCCAAGGCGCCGTGGGTAAACCTCTCTGTTTATTGGCACTGCAGGAACCACAACGAAGCGCGTCTGCATGATCATCCCTCTTCGGCAGTGCTTAAGTATTAGTACTGCTATGTGAATGCATCAAGATGACTCATGCAATATTTTGGTTCAGTTACCTGTGCTCGCAGTAATGAGTGCGCAGAAACCCAACAGGCCGACAGCCCCGATTGCTCATGGCTGACGCCCCCCGGCAACGCCTCTGTTGACGAGATACAACAGCGGCCCCGCCGAAACGAATACAGCCGTCAGCAACAGGTAGGGCAGCAACGATATCCCCTTCCCGCCCCGCATACGGTTGTCCCTCACCATCCAGACGCAGGCCAGCCCCGCCATCAGGTACAGGTCAATGACCACCTGGGCAGTGCCTGGCCGCGACAGCAGCGTTAGCCCAAACGCCAGCAGCGACTGCTCGGCAATCAGCATCGTCCAGCCGGTATACAGCGAAAACAGCACCAGCAACGCCAGCGCGCAGATACGCAAGCCCATCGTCCTTTCCTCGGTAGGGTTTGCCGGCACAGTAGTGATAGGGTTGCCTGCGCTCAATGACCTGTGAGGTCATGGACGCTGCAATCAAGGACGATAAGGATCAAGGCATGAGTCATCATCTGTTCCATCGCAAAAGCCCTGCGCCGGATACTTCGGCAGGCCAGCATCTGCGCCACTTGCGCCAGCAGGCCGGGCTCAGCCAGTTGGCGCTTTCGCTATTGGCTGGCGTATCGCAGCGCCACCTGAGCTGCCTGGAAACCGGGCGCGCCAAGGCCAGCCCTGGCACCTTGCATGCCCTGCTTTCGGCCCTTGGCGCGCCACTGGAGCACTGCAACGAAGTGTTCACTGCCGCCGGGTACGCGCCCCGCTACGCGGCCTCGCCGCTCGACGCGCCTGAACTGGCATTGGTGCATGCCGCCATCGAACACATCCTGCAGGCGAACAACCCTGCACCTGCAATCGTCATCGACAGCAACTGGCAGGTCATCGCTGCCAATGCCAGTACCGGCCTGCTGTTGGCGATGGTGGGTGTTGCGGCACAGGCGGCGCCTGGCCTTAACCTTCTGGATACGCTGCTGCGCCCTGGCGGCCTGGGCGATCATCTGGCCAATGCGCAGGAAATTCGTGCCGTTGCCTGGCAACGTGCATCCAGGGAGGCAGTGGGCAACCCGACGCTGGCAGAACACTTGCGCAATCTTCCAACCCCGGCCAACCCAGAGCAGGCGGCAGGTATCGCGCCCGTGTTGCTGACCCGCGTGAGCACCCCTATGGCGAGCTCAGGTTCCTGTCGACCTTCACCACCTTCGGCATGCCGCTGGATATCACCGTGGAATCATTGCGGATCGAGCACCTGATCCCCGCCGACCCACAAACCCGGCAGAGGATGCAGGCGGCGTTTGATCAATGGTCGGTGGTTACAGCGTGAACGACAGCGCCTGGCCAAGGAACCTGGCGCTAACCTGATGGCCTGTTTGATTCAGGTCGAACGGCTGGCACATGGCCCCCGTGGTCACCACATCACCTGCCTTCAATGTCTGGCCGCGTTCGGCAGCATGGGCATACAGGTGGGCCAGCGACACCAGCGGGTCGGTCGCAGCATCGCCAGACAAGCCGCGGGCGCGTAATTCGCCGTCTACGTACACCTCGGTGGTCTCGGCCAGGTCTGCAAGCAAGGGTACGTTGATGCCTGCCCCGAGGCTGTTGCCCACGACCAACGCTTCAAAGCCCACGTTGTCCGCCACGAAGCTTGGCCAACCGACGCTCTTGCGGTCGACGAAGCGTGAGCGCACCACCTCGAAAGTGACGCAGGTTGCGCGGATATCCTCGCTGGCCGGCAGCCGTCCCGCTTGCGGGGGGATATCGCGGTCAAGCACGAAGGCAATCTCGCATTCGATGGTTACAGGTGTCACCGCCGGCAGCTCGATGCGCACACCATCAGCGTGGCAGCGCTTTGCTTCCAGTTGGCCAATCAGCGGCCGGGACAGGTTGGCCGCACGCATGCCTGCGGGGCTGCCGACACCCAGCTTCCACCCGGCACGCTGACCAGCGGCGGCGGCGAAGAACTGATCCTGGCTGTCATAGCCTTGTTTCAAGGTTTCGGGCCTGAGGCTGGCAGGCAGTTCCGCCAGCAAGTCACCGCTGCGCCAGTGCTGCAGCAACAGGGCCGCGGTACGTTGGGGTACGAAAAGCGAACTGTTCATCAAGACCTCATGGAAATGGGCGATGCCGGGCAACCGATGCTAGGGCCTGAAATTGATAAGGATAAATATATTGTCATGATGCCTGGCATCACAAACCGTTATGAAACGACTTCTGGAAGCTGATGCGATCCTTGTGGGAGCGGCCTTGTGTCGCGATTGGGCCGCAACGCGGCCCCATCGGTCTCGACGGTCCTGCAAGGATCCTGGGGCCGCTCTGCGGCCCAATCGCGACACAAGGCCGCTCCCACAGGGATTGCACAGGCCTGGCGATCACTGGTCGGCAGAAACCGGCTGCTTCAGCAGCAGTACATAAGCCATCGCCGCCACCGCCGCCACCGCAGCACTGATCAGGAACGCCGAAGCAAACGACCCGGTCTGCTGGATGCTGAACCCGGTCACGATCGGTGCCACCGAGCCTGCCAGGTAGCCACCAAAGTTCTGGATCGAGCCAAACGAGGCCACGCGCTGGCTATCGACCACGGTGTTGGCAATCATCCAGGCGGTAGAGCTGGCCATGTTCACGCTGAACAGTGCGCAGCACAGCAGCGCAACGCTGAGCATGAAGCCGCTGCCGAACGACAGCGGAACGGTAAATGCCGCCGCCGCGAACAACGCAGCCACCACTACCCGCTTGCGGCTACCCAACACGCTGGCGCCGTTCTTCACCAGGCGGTCGCAGATGCGGCCCGCGACAATGGTGCCCAACGCGCCGAATACATAGGCCAGCGAAACCACCCAGGCCGTCTGGTACAGGCTCAAGCCATGTTCGCGCTCGAAGTAGCCCGGCAGCCAGGTCAGGTGCAGCCACAGCATGTAGATCACCCCCATGAAGCCCAGTACGGCGCCCCAGGTGCTCTTGTGGCGAAACAGCTCGGCCCAGGCCGCCAGTTGTGCCCGCAGGCTCGGCCTGGCACTTGCCACCGGCTGTTTATGGGCCTGTGTCGCCAGCAGCCGCTCACGTTCCTCGGCAGGCAACTCGGCCAGGTAACGCGCCTTGCTTTTGTAGAAGGCAAACCAGCAGGCGGCGACCAGGATGCCGAATACCCCAGTGACAATGAACATGCCGCGCCAGCCCCAGGTGATCATCAGCAGGGTCAGCAACGGTGGCGCCAGGCACGGCCCGATGCAGGTCGATGACAAGACGATGCCCGTCGGTGTGCCGCGCTTTTCGGCCTCGAACCACTCCGCCAGGGCTTTCGCTGCCGACGGGAACATCGGTGCTTCGCCAATCCCCAGCACCACCCGCAACCCGATGAATGCGGAAAAGCTGTTGATCAGGCCGGAGGCTGTCTGTGCCACCGACCAACCCAGCAGCGCCGCCCCCAGCGAGATCTTGCTGCCCAGGCGGTCGATGATCATGCCCAGCGGCAGCTGCGAGAAGGCATACGCCAAGGAAAACGCCGACAGCAAAATGCCCATCTGTGACGGCGTGATGCCCATGTCGCGCTGGATGGACGTATTGGCGATCGACAGCGCACTGCGGTCGACGTAATTGATGATGCCGATCACCAGCAACAGGCTGACGGTGATGACCTGGTACTTTTTGAACGGGTTGGAGTTGGCGACCGCTTCCCCTGTGGGGGCAAGCTCGGCTTGCGCGTACTTGGTATTCATGGGCGTTCACTTTTGTTGTTATTGATTGAACAGCGGATTGGCGCCTTACATCGACGCTTCAAGCAACCACTGGTAGTCCTCGGCAGACGCCTCACGCGGGTTGGTCCGATGGCTGTGATCGGCCAACGCGCCCTGGATTATGCGTGGGAACTGCTCTTCGCTGACACCCAGTTCGCGCAGGCCGGTCGCCAGGCCCAACGCGCGGGTCATGTCGTGAATGGCCTGTTCGATCTGGCTTTCGTCTGCCAGCCCCATCGCCTGGGCGATACGCGCCATCTTGTGCTCGTTCAGCACGGTGTCGGCCTTGCGGTTGAAGGTGATGACAGCAGGCAGGAAAATCGCGTTGAGGGTGCCATGGTGCAGGCGCGGGTTGATCCCGCCCAAGGCATGGCTAAGGCTGTGCACACAGCCCAGGCCCTTCTGGAAGGCCAGCGCACCTTGCAGCGAAGCGCTCATCATGTTGATACGCCCATCGAGGTTCTGCGGGTCTCGGGTCGCGCTTTCGATGAAGCGCCAGGCGCGCCACAGGCCGTCCAGGGCGATGCCGTCGGCAGGTGGGTTGAATGCAGGTGCCATGAAGGTTTCCAGGCAGTGGGCAATCGCATCCATGCCGGTGGCCGCGGTAAGTTGCGCGGGCAGGCCAAGGGTCAGCGCCGGGTCGCAGATGGCCGCCTTGGGCACCACATGGGGCGAGATCACGCCCACCTTGCGCCCGTCATCGAGAATCAGAATGGCGCCCCGCCCTACCTCGCTGCCGGTCCCGGCCGTAGTGGGTACGGCAATCACCGGCGCAGTTGCCGGCGTGATTCGCGCCAGGCCGCCTTCGATCACCGCAAAGCTTTTCAATGGCCCTTCGTGCCGGGCACACACCGCCACACCTTTGGCCAGGTCGATCGCCGAGCCGCCGCCAATGGCAATGATGCCGTCACAGCCGCACTCCTTGAACATGGCCACGGCTTCACGCACCGCGGTCTCGTTGGGGTTGGGTGGCGTACCGTCATAGATCGGCAGTTGGGCAGCGCTGTCGGCAAAGGTGTTCAACGCCGTATCGACGATACCGGCAGCGCGCACGCCACGGTCGGTCACGATCAAAGGCCTGGTTATACCAATGCGCTCGCACTCGGCAGGCAAGAGGGCAATGGCGCCGATATCGAATTGGATCTGGGTGATGTAGTTGATCAGGGACATAAGGCTCAGCAGGCTCCTGGCATTGTTGTTCTGGGCGGTTCAGCCGCACTGAATGCGACACCGTGCAGCGCCAGTATAGGAATGCGCGCCTGGCCATGGTATTGAGAACAATCCATAGCGGTATAACCAGAGCGCATACCCGATGACCCCATCACTTAACTCGATCATGTCCAGGCTGCATGCCCGCCACCTGCGCCTGCTCATCGAGCTGGACGAGCACCGCTCGCTGCTGGGTGCAGCAGGCAGCGTCGGGCTTACCCAGCCCGGTGCCAGCAAGGCGCTGCAGGAAATCGAAACCACCTTCGGCACGGTGCTGTTCAACCGCACCAACCGCGGGCTGGAGCCCACTGCCGCGGGGCACTGCGCCATCCGCTACGCGCGCGTGGTGCAAACCGATATTTCCAACCTGCGCCATGACCTGGATGCCATCCTGCGCGGGGTGGGCGGCCGGCTGGCGGTGGGCGCCATCATGGGCGCTGTGCCATTGCTGATGCGGGCCGTATCACAGCTGGCCAGTATCCAGCCGCAGATGTCGTTCGAGATCATCGAAGACACCAGCCAGTCGCTGCTGGCACAGATCGAAAGCGGCCGGCTGGACATTGCCCTGTGCCGCACCAGCGTCAGCAATACGCCGCAACTGTTTGCCAGCACCTTTGTCCAGGATGAGACGCTGGCGGTAATCGCCAATGTCGACCACCCGCTCAAACACGCCCAAACCGTCAGCCTTGCCGAATTGGCCGAGAGCCGCTGGATCGTATACCGGGCCAACATGCCGATGCGCGTGCAACTGGAGCGCGAATTCCACGACGCCGGGCTGCGCTTCCCGCTGCACCTGGTTGAAACCACCTCGATCCTGGCGACCCTGTCGCTGCTGCAGGACCGCCCCGACTTTGTGGCGTTGGTGTCGATTGACGTGGCCCGGCAATGCGCGATGAACCAGCAAGTGCGCATGCTGCCCCTGACCATGGGCTCGGTCAGCGACCCCTACGAGCTGGTCACCCGCAAAGGCAGCCAGACGACGCCGGCCATGGACACACTCACCCAACTGCTGTTGCAAGGCGGACAGCACAACAACAGTTAGTTGCGTTTTCAGGCAGGAACAGCCCATCTCAGGCATCTAAAAGCCTGATTTTACTGGACTAAAACATTGGCACAGCAGCTGCAATGCAAGGTCATCCGACTGCATTCGAGCTGCTCATGCCTGACTTGACCGTATCTGCCACTTACGAAATCCGCCCACCGGCGGCGCACATCATTCGCGACGACGCCGAAGCGTTGGCCGTCGCTCATCAAGTTGCCGGACTGCTGCGCGAGGGCGCCGCCGAGCGCGACCGCAACCGCGAAGTACCCGCCGACATCGTCGACGCGTTTTCCAACAGCGGGCTGTGGGGCATCACCGTGCCACGGGCCTATGGTGGCGCCGAGGTATCGTTCGCCACACTCGCCCGGGTGATCGCCATCGTCTCCGCTGCCGACCCTTCGCTTGGGCAGATTCCGCAAAACCACTACTGCCTGCTCGAAGACATCCGCCTGCAAGGCACCGCAGAACAGCAACGCTTCTTCTACGAGCTGGTACTGCAAGGCCATCGCTTTGCCAATGCCCTGTCGGAAACCGGCGGCAAGACCGTGCAGGACATTCGCACGCGCCTGGTCGCCGAGGGTGACGGCTACCGCATCGACGGGCGCAAGGGCTACTGCACCGGCTCGTTGTACGCCCATTGGCTGGGCGTGCTGGCGCTGGACGAGCAGGACCGTGCCCAGTTGGCCTTCGTCCAGCGCGGCAGCGCCGGGCTGGTGATTGTCGACGACTGGAGCAGCATGGGCCAACGCACCACCTCCAGCGGCACGGTGCTGCTCGACGGCCTGCGGGTGCCGGCGTTCAACCTGTTCCCCAGCTACCGCTCCTACGAAAGCCCGACCCTCGCCGGGCCTTTCGCCCAGTTGACCACCGCAGCCATCGACGCCGGTATCGGCCGCGCAGCGCTGGACGACACCATTGCCTTCGTGCGCGAACATGCCCGGCCGTGGATCGATGCCCAGGTCGACAAGGCCAGCGAAGACCCGCTGACCATCATCCAGGTCGGCTCGCTGGAAATTCGCCAGGAGGCCGCCGAGGCACTGCTCGAACGTGCAGGCCAGGCCCTGGATGCGGCCAGGCCCGCACCGAACGAAGACAACGTGGCCCTGGCTTCGATTGCGGTGGCCAAGGCCAAGGTACTGACCACCGAGGCCGCCATCGAGGCCAGCAACCGCCTGTTCGAACTGGGCGGCACGCGCTCGTCGATGACCCGCCACAACTTTGACCGCCACTGGCGCAACGCCCGCGTGCACACCCTGCACGACCCGGTCCGCTGGAAGTACCACCTGGTCGGCAACTGGGCACTGAACGGCATCAAGCCGCCTCGCCACGACTGGAACTGAGGCCACGCCAATGAACGACCTGCTGACCAACGTCGACTGGGCGGAAATCGCCCAGGCCTGCCTTGAAACACTGAGCATGCTGGGCGCCGCGCTGGGCTTTACCGTGCTGTTTGGCCTGCCCCTTGGCGTACTGCTGTACCTCACCGGGCAGCGCCAGTTGCTGGCCCACGGCCCGCTGTACCGAAGCCTGTCGGTGGTGGTCAACGTGCTGCGCTCGCTGCCGTTCATCATCCTGCTGATCGTGCTGATTCCGCTGACCACCCTGTTGACCGGCACCTCGCTGGGGGTCAAGGGCACCATCCCGCCGCTGGTGGTCGGCTGCACGCCGTTCTTTGCGCGGCTGGTTGAAACCGCCCTGCGCGAGGTGGACCGCGGCCTGGTCGAGGCCAGCCAGGCCATGGGTGGCAGCATCGCGCAGATCATCCGCTACACCCTGCTGCCCGAAGCGCGCACCGGGCTGATTGCGGCGGTCACCGTCACTGCCATCGTGCTGGTCGACTACACCGCCATGGCCGGGGTGATCGGCGGTGGCGGCCTGGGCGACCTGGCGATCCGCTTTGGCTACCAACGCTTCCAGACCGATGTGATGGTGGTCACCGTGCTGCTGCTGATCCTGCTGGTGCAGGCGCTGCAGATGAGCGGTGACCGCCTGGTAAGGCATTTCACCCGCCGCTGAGCCCCTACACTTCTCAGGTACCGACCATGAAAAAGACCCTCACTGCCCTCGCCGCTTTCCTCGCCTTCAGTGCCCAGGCCGCCGAACACCTTGTGGTCGGCGCTACGCCGGTACCGCACGCGGAAATCCTCGAATTCGTCAAACCGGCCCTGGCCAAACAAGGGGTCGACCTGGACATCAAGGTGTTCAACGACTTCATACAGCCCAACCTGCAACTGGCGCAAAAGAACCTGGACGCCAACTACTACCAGTACCGGCCATTCCTGAACGACTTCAACAAAACCCGGCACACCGACCTGGTGCCAGTGGTGGGCGTGCACATCGAACCGTTCGGCGCCTACTCGGCCAAGTACAAGAACCTGGCAGAGCTGCCCGATGGCGCCAGCGTCGCCATCCCCAACGACCCGGTCAACACCGGCCGTGCCCTGGTGCTGCTGGCCGAGGCCGGGCTGCTCAAGCTGAAGGACCCGGCCAACCCGCAGTCCACCCAGCGCGACATCACCGACAACCCCCGCCACCTGAAAATCCGCGAGCTGGAGGGCGCCATGCTGGCGCGCTCGGTGAAACAGGTCGACCTCGCCTTCGTCTTCGCCAACTACGCCCTGGAGGCCGGCATCGATACCAACAGCGCGCTAATCGTGGAGAAAGGCAAGGACCTGTACGTGGAATATCTGGTCGCCCGCCCCGACAACCTGCAGGACCCCGGCATCCAGAAGCTGGCCAAGGCGCTCAACTCGCCTGAAGTGCGCAACTTCATCCTGACCCGTTACAAAGGCCAGATCGCCCCTGGCTTCTGACCCCTGACGCCCTCTGGTGACAGAGGGCATGGAACCCGAACATGAGCCGTTACCAGCAGCAAATCCAGCCAACCGATGCGCAGCTGTGCCTGCGCGGCATCCACAAACACTACGGCGCGGTCAGTGCGCTGGACAATATCGACCTGCAGGTACGCCGTGGCGAGGTGTTCGGCATCATCGGCCGCAGCGGTGCGGGCAAATCCTCGCTGCTGCGCCTGCTCAATCGCCTAGAAGCCCCCAGCGCTGGCCAGGTACTGATCGACGGCCAGGACATCGCCGGGCTGCACGGCAAGCCCTTGCGCGCGCTGCGGCGCAAGGTGGCAATGATCTTCCAGCACTTCAACCTGCTGGCCAACAGCACCGTGGCCGAGAACATCGAGTTGCCGATGCGCATGGCCGGGGTGGCGCAGGCACAGCGCAGCGCCCGGGTCGAGGAACTGTTGCGCCTGGTCGGCCTGGCCGGCCGTGGCGGCGCTTACCCCGCACAACTTTCCGGTGGCCAGAAGCAGCGCGTGGGCATTGCCCGGGCACTGGTGCTGGAGCCACAGATTCTGTTGTGCGACGAAGCCACGTCGGCGCTGGACCCGGAAAGCACCCAGGCGATCCTCGACCTGCTGCGCAGCATCAACCAGCGGCTGGGCCTGACCATCGTCCTGATCACCCACGAAATGCAGGTAATCCGCGACCTGTGCGACCGTGTAGCCGTGCTGGAACAAGGCCGCATCGTCGAAACCGGCGCGGTGTGGGAAGTGTTCGGCAACCCCCGGCACGCCGTCAGCCGCATTCTGCTCAGCGAGGCCGCGCCGGCCGCACAGGCCAGTACTGCCGGCAAGCGCTACCTGGACTTGCACTACACCGGCGGCAAAGGGCTGAAGCCCGACCTGGCGGCCATCGGTGCCGCACTGGGCGATGGGGTGAGCCTGTTCTCGGGCTCGATCGCGCCGATCCAGGGGCGGTTCCTTGGGCAACTGCGTCTGGCCATTGCCAGTGCGACGCCGGATGACGAGCTGTTGCGCCAGGCCAGGCTGCTGGCAGACCGCGCCGAGTGGGTCTGAATCAAGCATTGACCTCAAGACATACACAACTCCAGGTAGGAGCAGCCTTGTGCTGCGAAGAGGTCATCACTGCCGAAGCATATCTATTGCCTTGCCGGCCTCTTCGCAGCACAAGGCTGCTCCTACAAGGACATGGCAAGCCTGACCGATTGGGCCATTGCCGGCAAAATTGCCATGGTGGATATCCGCACCGGTGAGCAGACCATCCTCTATTACCTGATCCAGCCGCTGAACCGGGCCAAGGAGGCACTGGTTTCAAGCCATGCAAAGTACCTGTAGGAGCAGCCTTGTGCTGCGAAGAGGCCATCACTGCCGAGGCATCTCTATCGCCTTGCCGGCCTCTTCGCAGCACAAGGCTGCTCCTACAAGGACATGGCAAGCCTGACCGATTGGGCCATTGCCGACAAAATTGCCATGGGGGATATCCGCACCGGTGAGCAGACCATCTTCGATTACCTGATCCAGCCGCTGAACCGGGCCAAGGAGGCACTGGTTTTCAGCCATGCAAAGTACCTGTAGGAGCAGCCTTGTGCTGCGGAGGCCATCACTGCCGAAGCATATCCATTGCCTTGCCGGCCTCTTCGCAGCACAAGGCTGCTCCTACACGGTAACGAGGCAGACCGAGCACAGGGCATTACGACTACACCGGCAGCTCGGTGGTCAGCTTGATCTTTTCCATCGGCACTTCGGTCTTCACGTTCTGCACCACGCTCAGGCTGGTCAGGTGCTTGATCTGGAAGCGTCGATAGGCTTCCAGGTCTGCCGCCACCACCCGCAACAGCAAGTCGCAATCGCCCGCCATCACATGGCACTCCACCACCTCAGGCAACTGCCGCACGGCCTCGACAAACTCGTCGGTGGTGTCCTGGTCCTGGCGCTTGAGCCACACCCGCACGAACAGGGTCAGGCCCAGCGCTACCTTGGCCGGGTCCAGCAACGCCACATAGCGTTCGATCACGCCTGCCTCTTCCAGCAGGCGCACCCGTCGTAGGCACGGCGAAGCAGACAACCCCACCTGCTTGGCCAGCTCCTGGTTCTGCAACCTGCCGTCGCGCTGGAGCGCGCGCAGGATGCGCCGGTCGATGGCGTCGAGCTTGATTGGCATCTATAGACCTCTTTATCGATATTGTCGGTAGCAGATGCCAAATGCTCGACGCATCAGCGCAACTACGCAAGCCAATTCCAGCTGCACATTGGAATAATTTGCCTCCACTGGAGGTGGCCATGAATACCCATGAACCTGTACTGAACGATCCCCCCGCCACCCTGCCGCAAAGCGAACCGCGCCGCGGCGCGGTTGCCGCATTGCCGGCGCTGCTGGGGTTCATCCCTTTTGCCCTTGTCCTCGGCGCGCAGGTCGGGCCGCTGCTCGGGGACCTGCGCAGCTATGGCTTTGACATCGCCTGCGCCGCGGTCTTCCTGGTGCTGCTCAAGGGTATGTGGAGGGGCGTACACGGCGCCCTGGCCTGGCTGTTCAGCCTGATCACTGCCGCACTGTTCTACCTGCTGATTCCCGGTGGCTGGTACGTACTCGCGGGTACCGTGGCCGGCCTGGTGACCGCTTACCTGTGGGCCAAGCCATGCATGGCCGTGGACACCAACCTGACTCGTGCGCTGGGCTTTTTACTGCTGCGCAACGGCACCCTGGGACCGCAGCTGACCCAGGTACTGAACGCCGCGCCCGGCTGCGTGCTGATTGCCGTGATCGCACCCAAGTTCGTTTCCGGGGACCCGGCCGACCTGATTGCGCTGGGGCTTACGGTGTACGCAGCTACGCGGTTTTCCCTCTTGCCGGTGGTGGTGTTTGCCATCGTGATGACGGGGGTGCTGCGCCTGTTGTTGCCGGCATGATCCGCTGCGGCACCTACACTCCATTGACACAAATCAAGCCGTCGCGCCGGGTTCGCGCGACGATGGCTGCAAGCAAGGAATGACTCAAGCACCGCCAGGCGCACAGTGCACAACCCTCGAACACTGTGCGCGGCCTTGGACAAGGAGCCCCACATGAACCCGCTGAAACACGTACTGGTAGCCACCGACCTGTCCCCCCATGCCCGCAACGCAGCGGAGCGCGCTGCCTACCTGAGCAAAGCGCAGCAGGCCTCACTGGACCTGCTCTACGTTGCCAACCCGGCGCCCTTCGAACGCCTCAAGCAGTTGGTGGCGCCTGATGACGACCTGCTGAAGCGCGTGCTGGCTAGCGCCGCCGAGAAAACCCGCGCACTGGCAGCCCTGCTGTTCCAGCGCTATGACATTTCCGCGGGCGTGCAGGTTGCCAGCGGCTCGGTGATCACGGAAATCAACCGGGTGGTGCAGGACAAACGCAGCGACCTGCTGGTGTGCGGCGCCAAGGGCCAGAGCGTGGCGCGGCGCCTGCTGCTGGGTTCGACCGTGCAGAAAATGCTCAACCACATGCCCTGCCCTTTGCTGGTGGTCAAGCCGGCCCCTCGTGACGCCTATCGCAGCGTGCTGGTGCCAGTCGACTTCTCACCCGTTTCGCTGCGCGCCATCAAACTGGCCAAGGCCATTGCCCCACAGGCCGAAATCATTCTGCTGCATGTGTACGAAGCCCCGTTCGAAGGCAGCGTGCGCTTTGCCCATATCGACCACGACACGCTCACCCATTACCGCAATGTCATCCGCAAGGATGCAGCGGCGCAACTCGCTGCGTTGAGTGAGGCTGCCGGCATGGCCGACGCGCGGCAGATCCTGGTGCACGGTGACCCTGGCTGGCGCATTGCCGAACAGGAACAGGAGCTGGAGTGCGACCTGATCGTGGTCGGCAAGCAGGGTGCCAGCGCGCTGGAGGAGCTGTTGGTGGGCAGCGTCACCAAGCATGTACTGAACGAATCGCAGTGTGATGTGCTGGTGGCCCCATAGGCTGCAGGAGGGCTGAGCACCGCTATTCCAGGTACTGCTGCAGTGCCCGCGTCAGCCCGTCGAATACCTGCACAACCCGCCTTACCCGGCGCAAATCATGGTGCATGGCAACCCAGATATCGACGCGGAAAGCCACTTCACCCGGCAGCACCTGCACCAGCCCGTGCTGCCTGGCCAACTGGTTGGCACATACGCCAATACCGAGCCCCGCCCTGAGCGCTGCAAACTGGGCCAGATGGCAGTCGGTGCGGACAACGGTGCTCGCCAGGCTGCAGGCAAGGCCCTGCTGCCCCAGAAACGCAAGCTCTGTCAGGTTGCGGTCGGGCCCAATCAGCGGGTAGCGGCCCAGGTCATCGAGACTGCGCGGGGTGCCTTTGTGCGCAAGCAACGCTTCGGTTGCGTACAGCCCCACCCGCAGGTCCCCCACATGCCGCGTAACGACCGTCGCCTCGGTGGGCCGACGAATGCGCACTGCTACATCGGCCTCCTGCAACGCCAGGTCTTCCATGCGATTTGAAACGCTAAGCTCCAACGCCAACCCGGGGCTCGCTTCGCGCAGCGCTCGCAGCATTGGCGGCAGCACCTCGACACCCAGCAGCTGGCTGGCAGTGACCCGTACGGTGCCGCCGGCCTCACTGGCCTGGGCGGAAGCCGCGCGGGCGAAGGCTTCGGCGGCCAGCGCCATGGACTCGGCATGGGCGACCAGATCCCTGGCCGTGTCGGTCGGCATCAACCCTGCTGGCGAGCGGACAAACAGGCTGGTACCGACGCTGTGCTCCAACGCGTCGATCCGGCGCCGCGCCGTAGCCTGGGCGATCCCCAGCGCACGGGCGGCGGCAGAAAGGCTGCCAGTTCGAAGGACGGCGAGGAAAACCCGCTGGGTCTCCCACTGTAATTGCGGGGCGTTCATACATTTCCTATGAGCAGGTAGGCAGCTTTGATCAGTTTCAATCAAGCAGGATCTGCCGCATCCTTTACCGAACCTGCTACATCAATCAAGCGCCCCAGGCGTGAACAAGGAAGAAAACACCCATGCAACTTGCCGGTGAGTGCCGCTGCGGCGCTGTTACCTACCACTCCACAACCACGCTGCAGGCGGCGGTGTATGCCTGCCATTGCCAGCATTGCCAGGCATGGAGCGGCAGCAGCTTTGCGCTGCACGCCCTGCTACCAGAAGACGCGTTCACGCTGAACGGCCCCATGGTCGAATATCAGTACGAGCAGATGGGGCAGCAATCGCGGCACTACCTGTGCGCGACCTGCCACACCCGCATCTACAACACCACCTCGGCCGCACCCGGGCTGTGGGTACTCAGGGCTGGCACACTGCATGAACGCGCTGCGTTGCAGCCTGTTGCGCATATCTGGGTCAGGCACAAGCAACCTTGGCTGGCGTTGCCTGCCGGTATACCGGCCTGGGAAGAAAGCCCTACTGCGGAAGCATTCGCGGCTGCGTTAAGTGGGCATCGCACGTAAATTCGCCGCCGCGGCCCTCAGCTTTCGGGGGCCGTGAGTGCCTGGTCGGCGCGAAACTTACCAACGAACTGCAGCACTTTCCGCTCTATGCCAGGCGTTTCATCGATTGCACTGATGATTACTATCAAGCGGCCTGCCTGTCGGTCTGGCAAGGCCATCCCTATAATCGCCTGCAAATCCCTCCGCTCCTGCGCCTGCTACAGGCGACATCCCTCATGGAACCGACCCCCATGCCAAGCAACCGCCAGGCCCCTCGCGGCCTTCCCGAACATAATCAACAAAGTGTCACGCAGCAATGGCTGGCAATCCTCTCGGTCGCCGTGGGTGCCTTCGCCCTGGTCACCAGCGAGTTCCTCCCGGGGGGGTACTCAACGATGTGGCCAGTGACCTTGGCATCAGTGCAGGCCTTGCCGGCCTGATGGTAACGCTGCCCGGTATCATGGCCGCGCTAGCCGCCCCATTGATTTCCGTGGGGGTCGGCGCGCTGGACCGGCGCTACCTGCTGATCGGCCTGACGCTGATCATGATCATCGCCAACACCATCGTGGCCTACGCCGTCGACTTCAACCTGCTGTTGGTCGGCCGCGTGCTGTTGGGTGTCAGTATCGGTGGCTTCTGGGCGACCGCCATCGCCCTCAGCGGCCGCCTGGCCCCAGACGGCATGGGCGTGGCCAAGGCCAACTCGATCATCATGGCTGGCGTAACCCTGGCGACCGTAGTGGGCGTGCCCGTGGGCACCTGGCTCAGCGGCCTGATGGGCTGGCGCATGACTTTCCTGGTCACCGCACTGGTGGGCATACCCGTGCTGCTGGCGCAGGTATTGCTGCTGCCGCGGCTGCTGCCGGAAAAGGCCATTCGCATCAGCGACCTGCCAGCCTTGTTCATCAACCCTCAAGCGCGGGTGGGGCTGATTGCCGTGCTGCTGATCGGCCTGGCGCACTTTGCCGCGTACACCTATGTTGCCCCGTTCTTCAAACAGAATGCCGGCTTTGACGGGCCTACGATTGGCTCGCTGTTGCTGCTGTATGGCGTAGCCGGGTTCATGGGCAACATTTTTGCGGGCTACGCTGCCAACCGCAGCGTGCGGCATACCCTGATGCTGGTCGCGCTCATGATTGCTGTCAGCACCGCCCTGTTCCCGCACTTCGCCACCGGCATGACCGGCGCCGCGATGCTGATCGCGTTGTGGGGCTTCGCCTTCGGTGCGTTCCCGGCCTGCGCCAATATCTGGATGTTTGTGGTGGCGCCCAAGGATGTTGAACGTGGCATGCCGCTGTTCGTGGCCATGTTCCAGGTGATCATTGCACTGGGCTCGTTCTTCGGCGGGCAGGTGGTCGACCATATGGGCACCGCAGTGCTGTTGAGCCTGGCCACCGCGTTGGTGGGCTGCGGCTTTGTCACCGTGCTGGTGCTGGGGCGCAACGTGAGCAACAGCCTGGCCGCGCAGCCAGGCTGAGTAGCCGCCTGGAGCGACTGCGCAAAGCTTGAGCTGTCGAAAACCGACGCGCTTGCTTCTCGGGCACGCCCGCTCCCAAAGGTGCCGTGCCCGCTTCAGGCTTACGCAGGCCCTGTAGGAGCGGCTTTAGCCGCGAACACCGGCGAAGCCGGTGCCATCCACCGCGTTGGATTCTTCGCGGGTGAACCCGCTCCCACAGGGCTAGTGGCAGACAGGCTTATCCCACGCCAGGTTCATCCCGCTCGGGCCGCCGTGGTTGCCTGCCGCAGATCACCGGAACCTCCGCGCCGCGAGCCCTGGCCAGCAGTTCCTCGGTGTCGTCGCCCCCAGGCAGCGCGAGCAACAGATCAGGGCGGCTGTCATTGAGCATGAACAGGTTGCGCAGGCGTTCGGCCTGCTTGCCGTGCAACTGCCAGTTCGGCGGGTAGCGCACCAGATCGGCCCCGTGCTCGCGTGCCCAGCTTTCGATCTCGCCGCCGAGGAATTGGCTGCCACCGTGGATCAACACCCGGATCGGCCGTTGGCGCTGAACGTCATCCAGGGCCTGGCGGCAGCGCCGGGTGTCGGCATAGTTGCGTCCCGCACAGATCAGTACTCGCATGGCTTGCTCTCCTCGCCTCGCTCAGAACCACTGCCCGAAGCGGCGGATGTAGAGGGTCTTCATCCCTTGCGCGACCACGCAATAGCCCAGCAGGGTAGCAACCAGCCAAGGGAAGTATTCCCACGGCAGCGGCACTAGGCCGACCATCGCGCCCACCGGCGAGAACGGGATGTAGATACCCAGTGCCATCACCAGCCCCGTTGCCAGCACCACCGGCAGCGCAGCGGTGCTCTGGAAGAACGGCACCTTGCGGGTGCGCAGCATGTGTACCACCAAGGTCTGTGACAGCAACCCTTCGATGAACCAGCCAGACTGGAACAGCGCCTGCATCTCGACGCTGTTGGCGGCGAACACATACCACATCAGGGCAAAGGTGGTGATGTCGAAGATCGACGAGGTAGGGCCGATCCACAGCATGAAGCGGCCGATGTTGCGGGCATCCCATTTGCGTGGCTTGCTGAGAAACTCCTTGTCCATGCGGTCCCATGGCAGCGACAGCTGGGAGAAGTCGTACATCAGGTTCTGCAGAAGCAGGTGGATCGCCAGCATCGGCAGGAAGGGAATGAACGCACTGGCCACCAACACCGAGAACACGTTGCCAAAGTTGGAGCTGGCAGTCATGCACAGGTACTTCATGATATTGCCGAAGGTTTCGCGGCCTTTGAGCACCCCCTCCTCCAGCACCATCAGGCTCTTTTCCAGCAGGATGATGTCGGCCGACTCCTTGGCGATGTCGGTGCCGCTGTCCACCGAGATACCCACGTCGGCATCGCGCAGGGCTGCGGCGTCGTTGATGCCGTCGCCGAGGAAGCCCACAGTGTGACCATTGGCCTGCAGGGCCTTGAGCACACGTGACTTCTGCAGCGGAGTGAGTTTGGCAAAGACCGTGCGTTCCTCCACCTGAAGCTTCAGGGTGGTGTCGTCCATGCGCTCGATGTCCTGGCCGAGCAGTGGCAGGCCTGGCTCCAGGCCCACCTCACGGCAGACCTTGCAGGTAACCACCGGGTTGTCGCCGGTCAGCACCTTCACCCGCACACCCATGTCACGCAGGGCGGCAATGGCCGGGCCGGCGGTTTCCTTGGGTGGGTCGAGGAAGGTCAGGAAGCCCTGAATCACCAGGTCGCGCTCATCCTCGGTGTGGTACTGCGCCTTGCCTTCGGCAGCCGGGATCTCGCGGGTGGCGACCACCAGCACACGGAAGCCATCCTGGTTGTAGGCATCGGCGCTGGCCAGAAGCTGCTGGCGGCGGAGCGAGTCCAGTGCAACGACGCTGTCGCCTTCCTGCACATGGGTGGCGATGGCGAGCATTTCCTCGACCGCACCCTTGCTGACCAGCAGGTGGTCACCCAAGGCGTTTTTCACCACCACCGACAGGCGACGGCGGATGAAATCGAACGGCAGTTCGTCGACCTTTGCGTAGGCGTAAGGCACCTGGAACTCACGGTCCTGGCCAGCGAAATGCAGCACGGCCTGGTCCATCAGGTTGCGGATGCCGCTCTGGTGATGGCTGTTGAGCCAGGCCAGTTCAAGGATGTGCTTGTCGGTTTGGCCGTCGAAGCGCACATGGTGCTCGAGGATGATCCGGTCCTGGGTGAGCGTGCCGGTCTTGTCGGTGCACAGTACGTCCATGGAGCCCAGGTTCTGGATGGCGTTCAGGCGCTTGACCACCACCTTGCGGCGGGCCATGGCCACGGCGCCCTTGGCCAGGTTGGCGCTGACGATCATCGGCAGCATTTCCGGGGTCAGGCCCACTGCCACGGCAAGCGCGAAGAGGAAGGCATCACCCCAGTCGCCCTTGACCACACCGTTGATCATGAACACCACCGGCACCATCACCAGCATGAAGCGGATCAGCAGGCTGCTGACGCTGTTCACGCCGCGGTCGAAGGCGGTCTGGCTACGGGAGCCGGCAATGGCTTTGGCCAGCGAGCCGAAGTAGGTACGTCGACCGGTGGCGACCACCACGGCGCGGGCGCGGCCGCTGACCACGTTGGTGCCCATGAAGCAGATGTTCGGCAGCTCGAGCAGGTTGCCCTGGTCAGCGCCATGCCCAGTGGCGGACTTCTGCGCGACATTGCCCAAGGTGTCGTACTTCTCGACCGGCAGCGCTTCGCCGGTGAGCACCGCCTGGCTGATGAAGAGGTCGCGCGATTCGAGCAGACGAATGTCGGCGGGGATCATGTCGCCTGCAGAAAGCTGCACGATGTCGCCGGCGACCAGTTCGTCCATGGGCACTTCGCGCAGGCGCGGGGCCTGCCCGACCTGCTCGCGGCGCAGCACGGTGGCGGTGGTGCGCACCATGGCCTTGAGCGCGTCGGCGGCCTTGTTCGAGCGGTATTCCTGCCAGAAGCGCAGCAGGCTGCTGAGGCTGACCATGGTCATGATGATGATGACCTTGGTCAGGTCGGCGTCGTCCGTTTCGCCGGCGCTGACCGGCAGCCAGTAGTCGGTGACGAAGCTGATCCCGGCCAGGGTCAGCAGTACATAGATGAACGGGTTGTGCAGGGCCTTGAGCAACTGCACCAGGGCGTGGGGTTGCGGGTCGTGGTCGACCTGGTTGGCCCCATCGCGCTCCAGGCGCTTGGCAGCCTCGTGCTCGGTCAGGCCGTGTTCGCTGGCATCCAGGTTGGCGAGGGTGACAGCCAGGCCATTGCGCGCTTCACGGGCGGCGCGGGTAGACAGGCGGGTTTCGCGTTCGGCCTTGGCCGATGAGGTGTTGCGGTGTTTGACAGTCATGTTGCTGTGCTCCTGCCGCTGCGGCGGCACGACACACAGACGTTTCACTCAGGCGGTGAACGAAGGCATGCCGGGCCGCAGAAAAATACTGGGCTTTTCCGACAGTTGTCTGTCCGCTGCCGAGGGTCGGAAGTTGTTTCGGCAGCGAACTTTCTACTCGCGCAGTCCATGGTTTGATTCCTTTTGATAAATACCGGGCAATAACTGCCCGCGAACTTCTAATTTAAAAAGTTCGAGAGCAAAGATACCGTTTAATATCTTTTATTCAGTGAGAAGTATGGGGGCTCAAACGGGCATGAAGACACGCCAGCCGCCCGCATCTACTGGGGGGCTCCTGGCTGTCGTCAGGGTACCCGTGCAGGCGGGACGGCCGGGCACGGGCCTGCTGCGGCGCAAGGCCGGCGAACAGACAATGTGAAACGAATGAAGTGAGGTTCATGAGCTTGCCTCCAACCGGCAGACACCGGTGGCGGCAAGTCACGACGGAGCATCAGGCTCTGGCGCGGCTTGCCCGACCAGGGTGTCGGGACCGGTGTTCCGGTTCAAGTGCCTGACCCGGCCATACGGCAGGGGTCAGGCAGCGACTAGATACTGTGTCCATTGAAATCTTCAGTGAATGGAAAAAAGGCCCTTTCTCGGGGCGATCGAACTTTATTCAAGCGTAGTATCGAAGTCAACCCGCAAGGGGAACTTTAAATAAGTTTCACCCACTTTTAATGTAACAATGATCAGGTTCGAGTTTGACGCCCGTCGCCCGGCGAACCTTACACCCTGAACCGCCCCACCAATGCCGTCATTTCCCCCACCAGCCCCGACAGCGCCTTGCTCGCCTCGCTGGTCTGCTGCGCTCCCGTCGCCGAGTTGATCGACAGCTCGCGAATGTTCAGCAGGTTGCGGTCCACTTCCCGCGCCACCTGAGCTTGCTCTTCGGCCGCACTGGCGATGACCAGGTTGCGCTCGTTGATTTCGCCAATCGCACTGTAGATACCTTCCAGCACCTGCCCCGAGGCCAGGGTCACGTCCAGTGTCGACTGCGCTCGGTTGGTGCTGGCCTGCATCGACGCCACCGCCGCTTCGGTGCCCGCCTGCACGCGGCCGATCATCTGTTCGATTTCCTGGGTCGATTGTTGCGTGCGGTAGGCAAGCGTGCGGACCTCATCCGCCACCACCGCAAAGCCGCGCCCGGCCTCACCGGCACGGGCCGCCTCGATGGCAGCATTGAGCGCCAGCAGATTGGTTTGCTCGGACACCGAGCGGATCACTTCCAGTACCTTGCCGATATCGCGCACCTGCCCGACCAGTTGCTCCAGGTGCGCACTGCTGGCCTGGATCTCGCGGGTCATGGCCTCGGTGCCGTCGATGTTTTCGCTGACTTGCTGGCGGCTTTGCGCGGCCAGCTGGTTGGACTCGCTGGTGGTTTGCGAGGTGGTGATGGCGTTGCGCGCAACCTCCTCCACGGCCGTGGTCATTTCGGTCACCGCGGTGGCTGCCTGCTCCAGCTCCTGCCCCTGCTGGCGCAGGTTGTTGGCGCTTTCCTCGGTAACCGCGTTCAACGCCGTGGCAGCGGCGTCCAGCTGCCGGGCACAGTGGTTGATCTGCCCCAGGGTGTCGCGCTGGCTCTGTTGCATGCGCTGCAGTTCGTGGAACAGCTGGCCGATCTCGTTGTTGCCCTGCCCTTGCACCGGCACGCTCAGGTCGCCACCGGCAATGCGCTGGAAATGCCGACCGGCTTCGCGCAGGGGGTGCAAAACACGCTGGGCAATAAAGGCCCAGCACAGCGCCGCCAGCGCCAAGGTCACCGCCAGCAGCCCCAGGCTTAGCAGTTGGGCGCGGGCCAGGCGCCGGTCAGACTCAAGCATGATCTGCTGGCCACGTTCGCTCAGTGCGCCCACCAGTTGCTGGCGCAGCGCTTGTAGCCGGCCCATGGCATTGCCGGCATCGCCGTTGACCCTGAAGTACTGCTCGAGCGAGCGCTGGCGGGTTGCCTCACGCTGCCCGGCCACCGCCTTGGCGTAATCGGCAAAGGTAGCCTGCAGCTGGGTTGCCAACGTGCGCAGGGCTGGATCGCGGGTGTTCTCGACAAATTCGTCGACCAGCGTCTGGCTCTTGTCGTTCAGCTCGACCGACAGCGCCATGCGCTTGGCTGCACTCTCGTCATGGCCACCCAACTGCTCGATGAAGCCCGAGGACACATTGGCGCTGGCGCGAATCGCCATCAACAAGGCGTTGTTCAGCCGGTCGGACTGGTGTGCGGTCTGGTCCAGTTCGGTGATCTGCTGGTCGCTGCCCACCGCTGCCCGCCAGGCACTGACGGTAGAGAACAGCAGGGTCAGGCTGAACAGCGACAGCACCCAGAACATTCCGGTACGTATTTTCAGGTTGGCAAGCATGCGGGCAGTACTCCTTGTTGGCACCACTTCTGGTCGAGATTCGACGGTGGGTGTGCTGCTATCGGAGGTGCCCGCGCAGGCTTGAGGCGCAGGGAGCCGGTTATGGGCGGTAACCGAACAGATGTTGCCGGGCGCAGGCTGCGCCACGGCCAACCTCAGCGATCGAGGAAGTCGACTACCGCCTGCGCGAAGGCCTGCGGTTGGTCCAGCATGACGAAGTGGAAGCTGCCATCGATACGTTTGAAGCTGATGTTTCGCGTCCCGGCATAGGCGTTTGCGAAGGTTGCATCGACGCTGGCAGCGGGTATGCCATACAAGGGGTCATAGGCATAGACGACCTGCACCGGCGACTGGATGCCGCCAAGCTCCGGGCGCAGGTCGGTGGTCATCAGTTCATAGGTGGCCTCGGCTACCACCTTGCGGTCCGAGCGTAGCGCGGCGTCGACCAGTGCCGGCCGGGCCGCCGCGGTCTTGGCCAGCCGGTCGATGGCTGTGCGCTGCATGGCTTCGGCCTGCGCTGCCGGGGCCAGCAGCATCCCATCACGGAATGCCGCAGCCTGCGGTGCAGCCTTTTCGGCAGTTGCCGTGGGGTCGATCAATAACGTGTAGAACGGCAGCGCATCGACAACCATCAGCCGCCCTACCCGCTCGGGGTGGCGTGCGCCAAGCATCAGCGCCACCTCACCGCCCAGCGAATGGCCAATGATGGCCGGTGCCTCAAGGTGCTGGCTGCGGATATAACCTGCAACCGCCTCGGCCACGGGGGCGGCCACGCGCCCGTCCACAGTGGCCACGGCAGGCGAACCGGCAAAGCCTGCAACCTGCACCAGGTGCAGGCGATGCTGTTGGCGCAGTGTGCTGGCCAGCCCCGCCCACACCTCACGGGATGAAGCCAGCCCGGGGATCAGGATGACGTCTGGCCCGGTACCCTCGACCATTACCGAAATACGTTCGCCAGCCACAGGTACTGGCTGGCTTGGCGCGGCCAATGCCGAGCCCAGCGACAAGCTGGTGCCGATTGCTGCAAGCAGGGTGCGTATGCGCATGGTCGCCATTCCTTTGACTTCAACGGAGAAAAGCCCGCCACTATAAGGCGCACGGCAACCCACGGGGAAACTATCGTTTGCAACCCGCTGCGCTGCACCGTTAAAGTCGGGGCCTGGGCGCCGGCTGCGCCTGCGGTCCGCGCGAAGGGGTTGCCCGAGCCATGCGTCACTCCATTTCCATACCAGCTCCCGGCTTGTCGGCGGACCGAGCCCCAAAGGAGTTGGCATGCCCGCCATGAATGCTTCACGCCACCACGGTTTGCTCGACCTGCCCGCCTTGCGCAAACGCGCCAAGCGCTTGCTGAGCCAACTGAAAAACCACCAAGCCGACGACGCCCGCGAGCAATTGCGCACGCTTGGCCTGCCCGGCCCCGACTACCGGCTTGCCGATACCCAATGGCTGGTGGCCCGCGAGGCCGGCTTTGCCAGCTGGCCCAGGCTCAAGGCCCATGCCGACGCCGTGGCTTTCGCAGCACGCCACCCCGGTTTTTCCGCCGATGACGAGGCCAGCGTGCAGCACTGGCGCTGCGGCAACGACATCGCCCACAGCTTGCGCACCGCCGGGTTTGCCGGCGCCTTCCAGATGTTCGACGACCCGATGGTCATGGGGCCTGTACCAGCGCTGCCCGATGAGCAGTACTGGCAGGTGCGCAGCGCCTACGTGCAACAGGCGTTCAAGCTGAGCCCCCAGGACCTTGAACAGCGCCAGGCGGCGCAGCGTAGCGCATTGGCCGGGCTTAACCGCGACAGCGAAATAGTGCTGTGGTGCGAGGCTGACGCTTACGACCAGCTGTTCCTGATTCGCGTGCTCGCCAGCCTGCCCGGCCTGCCGCGTCGGCTGGAACTGATCGAAATTGACCAGGTGCCCGGTATCGAGCGTTTCATCGGCATCGGGCAACTGGCCCCCGACCTGTTGGCCTGGCTGTGGCCGCAACGTCGCGCACTGGGTGAGGATGCACTGGCCCTGGCCCGCGAGGCATGGGCGGCCTACACCGCACCCAATCCAAAGACCTGGGCAGGCCTCGCTGACCACACGCACTCGGCCTTGCCGTTGCTCGGCGGGGCACTGGCGCGCCAGCTGCAGGAGCTGCCGGGGGCACAGGATGGATTGAGCCTTACCGAACGCCTGCTGCTGCGCGTGCTGTCTTCACGCGGCGAGCTACCGGCCGGCCGCGTGTTTGGCCAGTTGATGATGCAGGATGACCCGCTGCCTTACCTCGGTGACCAGATGTTCCATGTGCTGCTGCAGCCGTTGATCCACGCGCCACAGCCGCTGCTGCTGGAAGGCCCGGGAGAGGCCTGGGCGCAGCGACCGCTGCGGCTGACCCCGCTTGCCGAGCAAGTGCTTGAAGGCAAGGCTCACTGGCTTGATCACAACCCTGCACAGCGCTGGGTTGGCGGGGTGCTGGTGGATGCGGCTGACAGGCCTTGGGTAGTGACCGAACAAGGGGAGGTGTGGCGACGTTGATGATTCCTCAGGGTTAGCAAGCCCCTGTGGGAGCGGGTTTACCCGCGAAGCAGGCGACCCGGTGTATGGCACCGGCTATGCCGGTGTTCGCGGGTAAACCCGCTCCCACAGAGCCCTCATCCGGGCTTGCATGTTGATTTTATCCCGCGGCAATAGCGCTCCACGCCTGTGCCAAACGCTGGGTGGCCTGCCGGATCTCATCCACATCCAGCGAAGCAAAGCCCAGGCGCAAGGCATTCTCGGCATGGCCAAACGGCGAGAACTGCCGACCGCTGCGCACCACTAGGTCCAGTTCCAGCGCCTTGGCTACCAACTGGTCCACATTGATCGCGTAGGCAAACCGCACCCACAGCGCCAGCCCACCTTCCGGCTCCTGCACGGTAATCTGCTCGCCAAACGCCTCGTGCAGGCAAGCCAACAGGGTCTGCCGACGTCGACGGTACTCGCGGTTGACCCGGCGCAAGTGCTTCTTCAGCTCGCCATCGTTGATCAAGTCCGCCAGCATCCGCTGCATCACCGCATCGCCCTGCCCCAGGGTCAGCGTCGCCCTGCGCTCCAGCACTGCGGTTACCTCTACCGGCGCGACGATATAGCTGCAACGGAACGTGCTGCCCAAGGGCTTGGACAGTGTGCCGATGTAAATCACATGCCGCTGCTGACGGTCGCTGGCCAAAGGCAGGTAAGGCCGCCCGGAAAAGTGGTATTCGTAGTCGTAGTCTTCCTCGACCACGCAGAAGGCGTGCTGCCGCGCCAGCTCCAGCAACTGCTGCCGGCGCCCGGCTGGCAAGCTGACCGTGGTCGGAAACTGGTGATGGGGCGTTATGTACATCATCCGCACCTTGTGCTGCCGGCACAGGGCATCGATCTGATCGACCCGGCAACCCTCATGGTCCAGGTCCACGGTCACCAGTCGGGCCCCCAGCTGGCGGAAAATCTCCCACGCCGGCGGATAGCTCAGGCGCTCCACCAGCACGGCATCCCCCGGCTTGAGCAGCACGCTGGCCAACAGCGACAGCGACATCTGCACGCCTTGGGTCAGGCAGATATGCTCGGCGCCAACGTTCAGGCTGCGATTGTGCCTCAGCATGTCGGCCAGGGCGGCGCGCAGGTAGAGGCTGCTGCAATCGCTGCCATGGCGCACGCTGTTGCTGGTAAAGCTGCTGCGCAAGGCATTGCGGTAATAGCGATGCAGAACTGCCTGGGGCAACAGCCGGTGGTCACAGGCGCCGTTGTCAAAGAACAAGGCCCCTGGCCGCCCCTGCTGCGCTGCAGCCCGTTCGTTCGCCTCGAAGTAGGCAACGGCAGGCTCCTCTGGCAACGCCAGGGCGAAGGGCCCCGTGGTAGCGGGCTCGGTGGGTGTGCCGGCGGCCAGCTGTTGGCTGACAAAGGTGCCCCGGCGCTGCACGCTCTGCAGCCAGCCTTTGGTCTCGGCTTCCTCGTAAGCAAGGATCACCGTCTTGCGGTTGACGTTCAACAGTTGCGCCATTTCCCGCGTGCCCGGCAGCGGCGTGCCAGGGCGCAGGCGGCCCTCGCTGATCGCGGCCACCAGCCCCTCGACGATCTGCCGGTACGAAGACTGCGCCCCATCAAGCTTGAGCAGCGGCTGCCATTTGCGAAGCTGGACCATGTGAATTATCCAAAACTGGAGGTTCTGCTGGTCCTGGACTATAGCAACAATCGAACCTTCATTTGCCCCCCGAGGTGTTCATGCAAAGCCGCCACATCATCGAATTGTCGCCCTCGGGCAAAACCTTCGAAGCCAGCCAGGAGCTGCTGCTCGATGCCATGCTCGCCAGTGGTCTGCCGGTACCTTTCTCCTGCCGCCGCGGCGCCTGCGGATCCTGCAAGGTGAAGGTGATATCGGGGCAATATCAGGACAAGCAACGGGATGCGGACACCCCCGCGCCCTCCTACCCCTTGGCCGCCGACGAGATGCTGCTGTGCCAGAGCCACGCCTGCAGCGATATGCGCCTGGCGATCCCTGGCTGGTCCCTGGACGCCCCGTCACTGGCGTTCCAGGCGCAGGTTCTCAGCCAGCGCGAGCTGAGTGCAGATATCGTCGAACTGGTGCTGCAACCTGCTCACCCGCTGGAAGTGCGGGCTGGCCAATACGTAAGGTTCCAGCTCGACAACGGTGACAGCCGCTGCTTCTCCATCGCCAACCTGCCCGTTCAGGACCAGGGGCAACTGGTGTTTCACATCCGCAAGGTCAGCGGCGGCGTGTTCACCGAAGGCCTGCTGCCCACCCTGCAAGCAGGTGCCGTACTGAACCTTGAGGGCCCGGTGGGCGCCTGCACCTGGCAGCATGAAGACCAACGCCCACTGGTGCTGTTTGCCACCGGCACAGGTTACGCCGGCATCAAGCCCTTGTTGCTGACAGCCCTGGCCCGCGGTGCCAAGGTCACGCTGTACTGGGGTGGGTCATCGACGGCGGACTTCTATGACCGTGCGTTTCTCGAGCAGGCCAGCCATGAACACCCACACTTTCGCTGGCACCCGGTTCTCTCGGCTGAGGCACGCGTGCAGCAGGTGGCGTTGGGCCAGGCGCATCGTTGGGCCGACACCCAGGTCTATGCCTGCGGCAATACCGCAATGATCAGCCAGGCCCGGGAACTGTGCCTTGCCGCCGGCGTACAACCCCACCGATTTGTCGCGGAGGCCTTTGTCGCCAGCGGCGCACTGGCACCCCAGGCTGCAACCGCCAACACCCTGCACCCAGAGCTGGAAAAGGTCGGCCCACGCTACTCGCTGGATGGCATGCTCGCTGCCCGCGAGCAGTCAGTGCGGTCCGTGGCCGCGATCGCCAGCCAACTGCGCGTTGGCATGACCACCGCCCAGGCACTGGAGATGGCTGCGCAAACCTTGCAGGCAATGGGCGCGTCCCACACCTGGCACCCCACCTACATCCGCTTCGGCGACGACACCGTGCGTACACCGCGGCAAGGCATCGACCTGCAACGTGTATTACGTACTACAGATATTGTCGTAGTGGACGTCGGCCCGGTATGGGATGGCTACGAAGGCGACTATGGCGACACCTTCGTGTTTGGCCAGCACGACCTGTACCACGCCTGCGTGAAGGCACTGCACGAGGTGTTCGCCGAAACCCGCCAGGCCTGGGGCCGTGGGCTGACCGGACGCGAGCTGTATGACTTCGCCGAGCACAGTGCCAAGTCCAAAGGCTGGCAGCTGGAACGCAACCTGGCCGGGCACCGCGTCGCCGATTTCCCTCATGTGCTGTATGGGCAGGACAAACTCGCCGAAGTGGAAATCGTCCCGAGCGAGGTGGTGTGGGTGCTGGAAATACAGCTGTGCCACCCCACCGAGCCGGTCGGCGCGTTTTTCGAAGACATCCTGATTGGGGAAGGCAAGCCGTCCATGGCAAGGGTCGCCTGACCGCCCCTGCAATACCGGGCGCGTGTCGATCAATCCGGATTTAAAGGCCGGGGGCGCTGTTCTTGCAAAACCGTCTGTTCCACCTGCTGCTCGAACCACTTCAGCACGGCTTGGCACGCGGGATGAGCAACGCCGCTATCCCGTAACCACAGGGCATATACACCCCCTGTCTTCAGCGCCTCGCCGAACGGCACCACCAGGTCGCCGCGTACCAACGCATCGTGGGCCAGCATTCGGTCGGTCATGGCGATGCCCATGCCTCGTGTCGCAGCATCCAGTGCCAGGTCGTCAAGGTTGAATAACAGGTCCTGGTACTTGTGCTGGGCCGGGGCCTGCTGGGCCTTGAGCCACAGGTTCCATTCGTAGCGCGAAGTGGAGCCGTGGATCAGCGCATGGTCGAGAAGCTCCGCCGCACACTTGGGTGGGGCGCGGCCGTCGCCCAGCACGGGGGCGCAGACCGGGATCAGGTACTCGTCGAACAGCGGCGTCAACGGGCGTTCGTCCAGGCCGCCCGGTAGGTAAAGCACATACGCGTCGCAGTCGCCGCCGGTGTCTACCAGGTCGCCGCCGACCGTTTCAATCGACAAGGTCAGGCCTGGGTTGAGCGCATAGAACGAGGTCAGCCGCGGCAGCAGCCAGCGTACCGCCAGCGACACGAACATGCGCACGCGAAATGGGCGGTCCAGCGGCGTCGGCGCCAGCTTTTCCTCCAGCGTGCGCAGGGTTTGCAGCATGCCCTTTGCCACCCCGTACACCTCGTGCCCATGGGCGGTCAGCGCGACCTTGCGGCTGGTGCGGTCGAACAACGTGGTCTGGAAATGCTCCTCCAGTTGCTGGATCTGCCGGCTGATGGCGCTCTGGGTCAGGTGCAACTGGCGTGCAGCCTCGGTGAAGTTGCTGGTGTCGGCGACCCGGACCAGGGCCTGCAACGCCTGGAACGATGGCACACGAAGGTTCCTATCCATGCAAATTCCGAATGGATGAATGAATTATTAGCGTTAGAAATTGCGCTTTGGTCCTCGTAAATTGGAGCCAAGACGCGCTTTCGCGGGCAATAGCCAATAACGCCTGTGCATCGATACTGAAGGAGTGACACGCAATGAACAACCACTGTGGCTGGATTGCGCTGGCCGGTGAGTCACCGCAGCGGCCGCGCCTGCAAGGCACTCATAAGGCCGATTGGCTGATCATCGGCGGCGGCATAACCGGCCTGTCCGCAGCCCATGCCTTGGCGCGCCGTTTTCCGTCGCAGCGGATCGTACTGCTGGAGCGCCAGCGGGTCGCCCAGGGCGCTTCGGCACGCAACTCTGGTTTCGTGGTCAGCCACGAGCTGCCAGGTGCTGGCGAACTGATCGGTACAGCAGGTTTTTCCGGCTATCAGGTCGCCTCGCGCATCGGTGTCGCGGCGGGTAATGAAGTGCGCCAGCAAATCCAGGCGCTGGCTATCGACTGCGAGCTCAGCGACCATGGCTACCACTTCGCGGTACACGAGCCTGCCCATTTGCAGCAGGCCGAGCAGGCACTGGAAACCCTGCGTGCCGTGGGTGCCCAGGCAAGCTACCAAGAGGGAGAAGCGCTGCAACGGCGCCTCGGTACCGCGTTCTACTCACGCGCGATCCATTGTGCGGGCGGCAACGGCCTGATGCAGCCGGCGCGCTACGTCAGAGGGCTGGCCGACGGCCTGCCAGAGCAGGTGGAAGTGTTCGAGCAAAGCGCTGTGACCGACTTGCGCCGTCGCCCTGGCAAGGGCTGGACTGCCCGCACCGAGGCTGGCGAGGTCGAGGCCCGGCAGGTACTGGCCTGTGTCGGAGCGTTCCTGCCCAGGGTCGGGCTCAAGCGCAGCGGCACTTTCCCGCTGGAGCTGAGCGCAAGCATCACCCGCCCGTTGACCGGGGCGCACTGGCAACAGCTGTTCGACGAACAGGGCTGGGGCGTGCTGTCTACCTTGCCGGGCGGCTGCACCCTGCGCCTGCTGCCGGGGCGCCGCCTGCTGATTCGCAACACCGTGGAATACCGTCAGCACGACATCGACCGCCGTGGCCTGGTGGTGCGCCAAGGTGCACACCTGCAGGGTTTGCAGAAGCGCTTCCCCGGCATCACCGCACAAGATCTGCAATACACCTGGACGGGCCACCTCAGCGGCACCCGCACAGGCGAGCCGTATTTCGCCCTGGTCGCCGACGGCCTGCATGCCGTGGCCGGCTGCAATGGGTCCGGCGTCGCCCGCGGCACCTTGTGGGGCCGCCTGCTGGTCGAAATGGCACTCGGCATCGACTCGCCGTTGCTCAGCGACGTGCTGGCTCAGGCCAGCCCTGGCTACCTGCCACCCCGGCCGTTCTTCGACCTGGGCGCCAAGGTGCGCATGGCCTGGGAAGTACGCCGTGCGCGGCTGGAACGCTGACATTCAAGTTACCTCGCAAACAAGAACAAGAGAGCTATCCCATGATCAAGCACACTTGCGTGGCGCTGTTGTCCTCGGCCTTGCTGGCTGCGGCAGTGCAGGCCGAAGAACGGGTCAACATTGCCAACTGGAGCGGCTACATTGCCGACGACACCCTGGCCGAGTTCACCCGGCGCACGGGTGTCCAGACCACCTACGACCTGATCGACAGCAATGAAACCACCGAAGCCAAGCTGATGACCGGCAACAGTGGCTACGACCTGGTGAGCCCGTCCAACCATTTCCTGCCGCGGCTGATCAAGGCGGGTGCCATCGAGGAGCTGGACCGTAGCAAGCTGCCTGGCTGGCACAACCTCGACCGGAAGCTGATGAAGATCCTGGAGGCAAGCGACCCGGGCAACCGCTATGCGATCCCGTATATGTGGGTTACCACCGGCATCGGCTACAACGCCGACAAGATCAAGGCCATCTTCGGCAGCACCGAGGTGACGCAATCCTGGAGCCTGCTGTTCAAGCCGGAGAACATCCAGAAGCTGAGCCAGTGCGGCGTGGCGTTCCTCGACAACCCGACGCAGATCATCTCGATCACGCTCAGGACCCTGGGCCTGGACCCGCACAGCGAAAAGCCAGAGGACCTGAAAAAGGCCGAAGCGGCACTGCTGGCGGTGCGGCCCTACATCAGCTATTTCCATCAGTCCAAGTACGTCAGCGACCTGGCCAATGGCAACATCTGCGTAGCGATAGGTTTCAGCGGCGATGTGCTGCAGGCCATGGGCAGCGCGCAGCAGGCAGGCAACGGGGTGAACGTGGGCTACAGCATTCCGCGCGAGGGCTCGACCCTGGCGGTGGACATGGTGGTAATGCCCAAGGGCGCACCGCATCGGGAGAATGGGTATGCGTACCTGAACTACCTGCTGGAGCCGAAGGTCATCGCCAGTATCAGCAATACGGTGAAGTACCCCAACGGCAATGCCGCGGCGCTTGAGTACATCACGCCTGAGCTGCGCAACAACCCGGCGGTCTACCCGCCCGAATCGGTCCTCGATACGCTGTTCCCGGTCAAGACATTGTCGCCGGCAGGGATGCGCTCGAGCACCCGGCTGTGGACCCGAGTGACTAGCGGGAAGTGATGTAACGACCCAAATTCGTCCAGCCCCTCCATGGTGTGCCACAGCGGCGCGTTGGACATCGGCGATACAGCCCGTGCGCAGGCCAAGGCGGGTCTGTTCGCTACCGTACAGACGCTGCCCGGGCAATCGCCGCAGACTGAATGCTGAAAGGCCAGATCGGCAACCCGGCATACCATGGACAATCCTTGGCTTCTCGCACGCAGTTACCTCCGCCGCCTGTACGCCCATGCGGGGCGCTGGCGCTCGCCCCGGCACACCTTCACCTATGAAAGCCTACTGCGCTCCGAGCTGTACAACGCCGACCAGATGGCCGAGCACGGTCTGCGGTTGGCCCATCAGCACCGCTTGAGCCAGCGGCCGGCCAACGACGCCCTGCTTGACCGCCTGGCCGACAACGAACGCATGCTCTCTGCAAGCTGCACCGCCCTCGCCGCCGCCCTGCCCGGCTCCCGCCCGGCGCTACCCGCCGCGCAGTGGCTGCTCGACAACTTTTACCTGGTCGAAACCCATATCCGCATTGCCAAGCACGACCTGCCGGCCAACTACAGCCTGCAGCTGCCGCAGCTGGACAACGGCGCCTCCACCGGCCTACCGCGTGTCTACGACATTGCCCTGGAGACCATTTCCCACGGTGACGGGCGGATCGACGCTGAGAGCTTCAGCCGTTTCGTCGAGGCTTATCAGCAGGCCTGCACCCTGACCCTTGGTGAGCTCTGGGCCATCCCGATCATGCTGCGCCTGGCCCTGATAGAAAACCTGCGCCGTGTAGCGGCGCGGGTCATGGCCAACTGGGCTGACCGCGACCTGGCCAATGTCTGGGCCGACCGGCTCGGCGAAACCGCCGAGCGCGACGCCAAGAGCGTGGTCCTGGTGGTCGCCGACATGGCCCGCTCGCAACCGCCGATGACCGCCGCCTTCGTCGCCGAGCTGGCCAGGCGGCTGCAGGGCCACAGCGCTTCACTGACCCAGCCGCTGCTGTGGGTGGAACAGATGCTCAGCGAGTCGGCGCGCAGCATTGAGGGCCATGTGCAGCTCGATGCCCAGCAGCAGGCCATTGACCAGGTGTCCATCAGCAACAGCATTGGCAGCCTGCGCCTGCTGTCGACCATCGACTGGAAGGCGTTCGTCGAACACCTGAGCCATGTCGAACAGGCGCTGCACCGCGACCCGGCGACCATTTACCCCGCCATGGACTTCACCAGCCGTGACCACTACCGGCACAGCGTCGAGCGCCTGGCGCGCCATAGCGCATTCAGCGAAGTCGCGGTGGCGCGCATGGCCATCGAACTGGCCCAGGCAGCAGGCGCCGCGCCGGGTGAACCGGCTGAGCATGTGGGTTTCTACCTGGTGGGGGGCGGCCTGCCGTTGCTGGAGCAGCGCCTGGCCGTACGGGTGCCGCTGGGCGAGCGCTGGCAACGCCTGCTGCACCGGGCGCCGCTGGCATTCTACCTGGTACCAGTGATGCTGCTGTCGTGCCTGCTGGCGTGGGGCTTCATGCGCGCCATTGGCCAGGAGGGCTGGCCTTTGGCGGTGCTGGCCGCCATGGCCCTGCCGGTTCTGCTGAGCACCAGCCGTCTGGCCATCGGCCTGGTGAACTGGCTGGTGACACTGACCGTCAAACCCTCCTTTCTGCCACGGCTGGACTACACCACGGGTATTCCCGCAGACGCCCTCACGCTGGTGGTGGTGCCCACCCTGCTGGCCAATGCCGGCGATGTCGAAGAGCTGGTCGAAGGGCTGGAAGTACGCTTTCTGGCCAACCGTGACGAGCACCTGCACTTTGCCCTGCTCAGCGACTTCATGGATGCCCGTGAACAAAACCAGCCCGAAGACCAGGCACTGCTCGACCTGGCCAGCGAAGGTATCGGTGCCCTCAACCACAAGTACCCCAGCACGGGCGGTGCGCGCTTTTTGCTGTTTCACCGGCCTCGCGTATGGAACGCCGCCGAGCGCTGCTGGATGGGCCGCGAGCGCAAGCGCGGCAAGCTTGCCGAGCTCAATGCAGTGTTGCGCGGGCACGGCCACGCGTGCTTCATGCGGATCGTCGGCGACCTGCAAGCACTCGGCCACGTGCGCTATGTCATCACCCTGGACACCGACACCCAATTGCCTCGCGGTGCCGCCCGGCAATTCATCGGCGCCATGCAGCACCCGCTCAACCGCCCTCGCTTCGACGCACATACTGGTCGCCTCGACGCAGGCTACGCGATTCTACAACCGCGGGTGGGCATCAGCCTGCCCAGCGTGTCGCGCTCGCGCTATGCGCGCCTGTTTGGCAGCGATGCCGGTGTCGACCCGTATACACGGGCCGTTTCGGATGTTTATCAGGACCTGTTTCTCAGCGGCTCCTTCATTGGCAAAGGCATCTATGCGGTGGACGCCTTCGAGCAGTCACTGGAGGGCCGTTTTGCCGACAACCGTGTACTCAGTCATGACCTGATCGAAGGCTGCTACGCACACTCGGGCCTGCTCAGCGATGTGCAATTGTTCGAAACCTACCCGGCCCGCTACAGCGCCGACAGCAAACGCCGACACCGCTGGATACGCGGCGACTGGCAGCTGCTGCCGTGGCTGGTGCCCTGGCTGCACACCGGCACCCATGGCCTGGCGCTAAGCCCGCTCAGCGCTTTGTCGCGCTGGAAGATTTTCGACAACCTGCGCCGCAGCCTGGAGCCGGCGGCGCTGCTGACCCTGCTGCTGTGGGGTTGGCTGGCCAGTGCCACGCCGCTCGCCTGGACACTGGCCCTGCTGGCCTTGCTGCTGACGCGCCCAATGCTGGACTCGCTGCTCGAACTGCTGGGCAAGGCCACTGATGTACCTGTGGCAGAACACCTGCTGGCAGCGTTGCACACCTCGGGCAGCTGTTTCTTGCGCGCCGGCCTTTCACTGGCCTGGTTACCCTTCGAAGCCTGCTACAGCCTGGATGCCATCCTTCGCACTTTGTGGCGGCTGGGCGTCAGCAAACAACGCCTGCTGCAATGGAACCCCTCACGCGAGGACGAACGCTGCAGCGCAGATACCCTGCAGGCGGTGTATCGCCAGCAATGGGGGCAACCGGCCCTGGTGTTTGTGCTGACCGGTGCCTTGGCGATGCAGCCGACGGTACTGCTGATCGCCTCGCCGGTGCTTGTCCTGTGGCTGCTCGGCCCGGCCCTGGCCTGGTGGCTCAGCCGCCCAAGTGACCGGACCGCCCTCACGCCGGACACCGACGACCTGGTCTTCCTGCATCGGCTCGCCCGCGCCAACTGGGCCTTCTTCGACAGCTACGTCGGCCCTGCCGACAACTGGCTGCCACCCGATAACATCCAGGCGCCGCCCTTCGCCAACATCGCTCACCGCACCTCACCGACCAACATGGGCATGGCCCTGCTCTCGCACCTGGCGGCCCATGACTTCGGCTACCTCAGTGCGGGCCGCCTGTTCGAGCGCCTGGCCTGCATGCTCGACAGCATGGCCCGCCTGGAGCGCTTCAAAGGGCACTTCTACAACTGGTACGACACCCAGACTCTCAAGCCACTGTCACCGCTGTATATTTCGAGCGTGGACAGCGGCAACCTCGCCGCCTTGCTGTTGACACTCAGGCCCGGCCTGCTGGAAATGGCCGACACGCCCCTGCTCGACCGGCGACTGACCCAGGGGTTGCTCGACACCCTCGACACGTTGCTGGACGCCTATGCCCGCACAAGTGCGGACACCCAGCCGATCACGGCCCTGCGCGAGCAGGTGCGGCTCGCCCATGGCCAAGTGGGCGACGGATACGCCACGCTGTTGCCGATGCTGGTCGAACAGTTGCAGCCACTGATCACGCAACGGGCTGCCTTGGCGCCTGGCACAGAAGCTGCTGACGATTGTACTTTCTGGCTGAATGCCCTGAATGAGCAATGCCTGGACCTGAGCCGCGAACTGCAGCAGCTGCAATTGCCCCCCGGTAACGATCATGCCCCCCACGCTCCGCTGACCTGGCGCCAGCTGGCACAGCTCGACGCAGACCAGTGGCCGCCCGCCGAGCGCCTGGCGGTGGCCAACGTCAGGGCAGTCGCCCGCCAGCGCATCGCCCAGGCACACGCCCTGGCCAACCGTATTGAAGCGTTGGCCAGCATGGACTTCACCTTCCTGTACGACAACCACCGCGACCTGTTCGCCATCGGCTACAACGCCGACGAACACCGCCTGGACGCCGCGTTCTATGACCTGCTCGCGTCCGAGATGCGCCTGACCAACTTCGTCGTCATCGCCCAAGGCCAGGTGCCCCAGGACAGCTGGTTCGCCCTGGGCCGGCTGCTCACCAGCAATGCCGGCGTGCCTGTGTTGCTGTCCTGGTCCGGCTCGATGTTCGAGTACTTGATGCCGCTGCTGGTGATGCCGAACTACGAAGGCACGTTACTCGACCAGACCTGCCACGCCGCCGTCAAACGGCAGATCGAACACGGCAAGCTGTCGGGCCTGCCCTGGGGTGTCTCGGAATCGGCCTATAACGCGCTGGACGCACACTTCAACTACCAGTACCGGGCGTTCGGCGTACCGGGGCTGGGCCTCAAACGTGGCCTGGGTGAAGAGCGCGTGGTGGCGCCCTATGCCAGCGCACTGGCCCTGATGGTGGCGCCCGCTGCCGCCTGCCGCAACCTGCAACGGCTGGCCACGCTTGGCCTGGCTGGCCGCTTCGGGCTGTACGAGGCCGTGGACTACAGCGAGGCACGCCTGCCCCCCGGGCAAGACGCCGTCGTGGTCCGCTCGTTCATGGCCCACCATCAGGGCATGAGCTTCCTGGCCCTGACCGCTTTGCTGCTGAACAAGCCCATGCAACGGCGCTTCGCCTCCGACCCGCAGTTCCAGGCCAGCATGCTGCTGTTGCAGGAGCGCGTGCCGAAAACCGCTGCGCCCTACCTGCATACCCTCCAGGCCCCGGCCGAGGACACCGCCGAGCGCGACCCCGAGGCACGGCTGCGGGTGTTCAAAGAGCCGAACCGGGCGCAACCGGCCGTACAACTGCTGTCCAACGGCCGCTATCACGTCATGGTCAACCACGTGGGCAGTGGCTACAGCCAGCGCAACACGCTGGCGGTGACCCGCTGGCGCGAAGACGCCAGCCGCGACGACCTGGGCAGCTTCTGCTACCTGCGCGATGTCGCCAGCGGCGCCTACTGGTCCACCTCCTACCAGCCGACACGGCACCGCACAAAGCTCCAGGAGGCGATCTTCAGCGACGGCCGCGCGGAGTTTCGCGTGCGCGAACGCGACTTCGACTGCCATACCGAAATTGCCGTGTCGCCCGAAGACGACATCGAACTGCGACGCCTGCACCTGACCAACCATGGCGACCTGCCCCGCACCCTGGAGCTGACCAGCTACGCCGAAGTGGTGTTGGCACCGGCCTTGAGCGATGCCCTGCACCCGGCTTTCAGCAAGCTGTTCATCCAGACCGAACTGATCCGCCCGCTGCAAGCCATTCTCTGCACGCGACGGCCGCGCTCGCAGCAGGACGCCGTACCGTGGATGTGCCACGTACTCGCGGTGCACGGGGCCGACATCGAGGCGCTGTCCTACGAAACCGACCGGGCCCGCTTTATCGGCCGCGGGCGCAACCTGGCGCGGCCGGCGGCCATGGACCAAGACAACCAGGCGTTGTCCGATAGCGCGGGGGCGGTACTGGACCCGATCGTGGCCATCCGCTGCCGCATCACCCTGATGCCCGGCCATGCGACCACGGTTGACCTGGTCACAGGCGTCGCCGACAGCCGCGACGCCTGCCTGCAGCAAGTCGCCAAGTACCGCGACCGGCACTTGGCCGATCGGGTGTTCGACCTCGCCTGGCCACACAGCCAGGTTTTGTTGCACCAGCTCAACGGTTCGCTGGCCGACGCCCGGCTGTTCGAACAGATGGCCGCCTCGGTGCTGTACCCCAATGCCAGCCTGCGGCCCAACGCAGCGTTGCTGGCCAGCAACCGGCGCAACCAGTCCGGCCTGTGGGGCCAGGGGGTGTCGGGCGACCTGCCGATCGTGCTGGTACAGATCGGCGACCCCGCCAACATTCATCTGGTCAAGCAAATGGTGCTGGCCCATGCCTACTGGCGCCAGAAGGGGCTCGCGCTCGACCTGCTGATCTGGAACGAAGACCAGGCCGGTTACCGCCAGCAACTGCAGGACCTGATCATGGGGATCGTCACCTCCGGCAGCGAAGCGGCCCTGCTCGACCGCCCCGGCGGCATTTACGTAAGGCCTGCGCAGCAACTGTCTGCCGAAGACCGGCTGCTGACTTTGTCGGTAGCCCGGCTGGTGCTCAACGACAATCTCGGCACGCTGGAAGAGCAACTGCACCTGCGCCGCCAGCCAAAGGTCCCGGCGGCTGTTCCGGCCAACCCTGTCAGCCGCCGGCCGGCACCTGCCAGCCACTCGCCGGCCGAGCAACCCACGGTGAGGCTGGGCAACCGTTATGGCGGGTTCAGCACCGACGGCCGCGAGTACGTCATTGCGCTGCTACCCGGCTCACCGCCACCAGCGCCATGGGTCAATATCCTGGCCAACCCGCAGTTCGGCAGCGTGGTCTCCGAGGCCGGCAGCGCTTACACCTGGTATGAGAACGCCCACGAATACCGGTTGACGCCCTGGCACAACGACCCGGTTACCGACGCCAGTGGCGAAACCTTCTACCTGCGCGACGAGGACACCGGCGAATACTGGTCACCGACGCCGCAGCCCTGCCCAGGCCCTGGCCGTTACTGCACCCGCCACGGCTTTGGCTACAGTGTGTTCGAGCATGTCGAGCAAGACCTGCGCAGCGAGCTGTGGGTGCATGTGGCGCAGGATGCGCCGGTCAAGTTCAGCCGGCTCAAACTGCACAACACGTCGGCACGGGTACGCCGTTTGTCGGTGACCTGCTTCGTCGAGTGGGTGCTGGGCGACCTGCCCGGCAAAACCGCCATGCACGTGGTCAGTGAGACCGATGCTTTCAGCGGCGCGCTGTTTGCCCGCAACAGCTACGCAGTGGAATTTTCCACGTACGTGGCGTTTCTCGATTGCGACTTGCCGATACAGGGCCTGACCTGTGATCGCGGCGAATTCCTTGGGCGCAACGGCGATTGCCAGGCGCCTTTGGGCATGCGCCAGTCGCGGCTGTCGGGGCGTACCGGCGGCGGTCTGGACCCCTGCGCGGCATTGCAGGTGGCGCTGCAGCTGGAGCCCGGCGAAAGCCGGGAGGTGGTGTTCCGCCTGGGCGCTGCCCGGGACGCCCGCGCCGCTACGCGCTGCGTCCAGCAGTACCGGGGGTTGCAGGCCGCCATGGATCAGTTCGACAAGGTCAGCGCCTTCTGGCGGCGCACCCTGGACACCGTGCAGATCGAGACGCCGGAACCTGCACTGGATGTGCTGGCCAACGGCTGGTTGATGTACCAAGTGATCGCCTGCCGGTTCTGGGCGCGCAGCGGCTTTTACCAGTCTGGCGGTGCCATCGGTTTTCGCGACCAGCTGCAGGACAGCATGGCCATGGTCCATGCCGCGCCGGCGGCGGCGCGCCAACACCTGCTGGCCTGCGCTGCGCACCAGTATGCCGAAGGCGACGTGCAGCACTGGTGGCACCCACCGCTGCAACGCGGTGTGCGTACCCGCTGCTCGGACGACATGCTGTGGCTGCCGCTGGCCGCCAGCCGCTACGTGGAAGTCACCGGGGACTACGCCGTGCTTCACGAGCCGGTCGGCTATCTTGAAGGGCGCCTACTCAATCCCGGTGAAGAGTCCTACTACGACCTGCCCGCCCACTCGCCCCTGATCGAGAGCCTGTACCAGCATTGTCAGCGCGCCCTCGCCCACGCCCTGCAGTGCGGGGCCCACGGCCTGCCGTTGATGGGCAGCGGCGACTGGAACGACGGCATGAACAGGGTCGGCGAACAAGGGCAAGGCGAAAGCGTGTGGCTGGGCTTCTTTGGCCACGAGGTGCTGCGGGCATTCGGCTGCGTCGCCTTGCGCCAAGGCGACAGCGCCTTTGCGTTGCGCTGCACCACCCAGGCCGCCGCACTCGCCGAAAAACTGGAGGCGCACGCCTGGGACGGCGGCTGGTATCGCCGCGCCTGGTTCGACGACGGTCAGGTACTGGGCTCGGCGAGCAACCAGGAATGCCGCATCGACTCGCTGTCGCAGAGCTGGGCAGTGCTGTCGGGCGTCGCTTCGCCTGAACGTGCCCGCCTGGCCATGGCGGCGCTGGACAGCCACCTGGTACGCCGTGACATCGGCATCGTCAAACTGCTCGATCCACCCTTCGACCAGGGCCACCTGGACCCTGGCTACATCAAGGGCTACCTGCCGGGGGTGCGCGAAAATGGCGGGCAGTACACCCATGCGGCCATCTGGGCGAGCATGGCCTACGCGCAGATGGGCGATGCCGACAAGGCCTGGGAACTGCTGCGCCTGATCAACCCGGTGCGCCAGGGCTGCGACGCGTTGATCGATACCTACAAGGTCGAACCTTATGTGATGGCCGCCGACGTCTATGCGGTTGCGCCCCACGCCGGGCGGGGTGGCTGGAGCTGGTACACCGGCTCTGCCGGCTGGATGTACCGTTTGATCGTCGAAAACCTGCTGGGCCTGCAACGCAGTGGCGACACCCTGAGCCTGCAGCCGCTGTTGCCGGCAGGCTGGCCGGGTTATGTCCTGCACTACCGCTTTGGTAGCACCCACTACCGCATCGAGGTACGCAACGGCAACGGCAGCGAACTGAGCCTGAGCCTGGACGGCGAGCGGCTTGCCGACGCCAAGCTGCGGCTGAAGGATGACGGGTGCGAGCACCACGTCATCGCCGAGTGTCAGGCCTGCACGTTGCCTGCCATCTGAACCGTTGGGCGCGTCACGGCAGCGCTGGCGCAAGCCTTGGCCCCGCTAGGCTAATCTTGTTCCGACAGCCGCTGCCATCGATGGTCCCACGCATGCAACACACGGTAAAACCCCAGAACAACCACTTGCTGGCTGCCCTGTCGCCAGAGGCGTTCAGCCGGTTAGCGCCGGACCTGGAGCACGTCAACCTGCCCTTGGGCAAGGCGCTGTACGAGTCCGGCGACACCCTGTGCCACGTCCACTTCCCGGTCGATGCCATCGTTTCGCTGCTGTATGTGATGGAAAACGGTGCCTCGGCCGAAATATCGGTGGTCGGTAACGAAGGGCTGGTCGGCATCGCCGTGTTCATGGGCGGCGAAAGCACCCCCAGCCGGGCCATCGTGCAAAGCGCCGGGCATGCCTACCGTCTGCCCGTGCAAAAGATCAAGGACGAGTTCAACCGCCATGGCGAGTTGATGACCTTGATGCTGCGCTACACCCAGGCACTGATCACCCAGATGGCACAAACAGCGGTGTGCAACCGGCATCACTCCATCGACCAGCAATTGTGCCGCTGGTTGCTGTTGTCGCTCGACCGCCTCCCGGGCGACCGCTTGTGCATGACCCAGGAACTGATCGCCAACATGCTCGGCGTGCGCCGCGAGGGTGTGACCGACGCCGCCGGCAAGTTGCAACGCCTGGGGGTGATCGAATACAACCGCGGGCAGATCAGGGTGCTGGACAGGGCACGCCTGGAACTGCTGAGCTGCGAATGCTACGCAGTGGTGAAGAAAGAAACCGAGCGACTGCTGCCCTACCTGCCGGGCACCCAAGGTTGAAGCCTTGGGGGGGCCTTGGGCTATCGACCTGCCAGGCCACTCAGCTCGTGTCATCTCCCAAATGACCCTGCGCAACGGGTTGGCAACTGCTTTGGGAACCCGCATGATGATCCGACAGGCTTCACGCATGTAGCGCATGCGGATCATCCAATACCCACGGCATCAATATTGGTAGCGTAGGGTGACTGCGACATTGCGCGGATCACCATAGTACAGGCCACCAAAGTTGTTTGAAGTTGGCAAGGACTGGTAATAGACCTTGTCCAAGGCGTTGTTGAGGTTGTACTGCACGCTGAACTGTTGATTGATTTGATAATGGGCGTGCAAGTTGAGCAAGGCGTAGCCACCTTGTTTGATGGCATACCCGCTGACATCGGCGGCGGTGCGGCTCTGGGCATACACGTCGCCACCCACGCGCCACTGGTCGAGGGCACCGGGCAAGCGGTAGTCCGTCGACACCTTTAGCAGGCGGCGCGGGATCTTGCGATAGTAGTCCGAGCCCTTGCTACTGCCAGCCACATATTCTGGATCGCTGTAGGTGTATCCAGCGCTAAGGTTCCAGTTCTCCAGTGGTTCGCCTGAAATCTCTAGTTCAAAGCCGCGGTTACGCACTTTCGCGCCGGCTTCATAACATTTGCTGGTACCCGTCACGCCACAGGTTGGCGACACCGACAGGGCTTCGGGCATGTTCTCCAGGTTGGTCTGGAAAATGGCCAGCGTGGTGTTCAGGCGGCCATCGAAATACTCACCCTTGATGCCGGTTTCGTAGTTGTCGCCCTCGATAGGGTCAAGCAAGGTGTTACCGACACCGTAGTAACTCTGAGTCTTGTAGATCTCGGTGTAGCTGGCATACCAGCTGTGATGCTTGTCCAGGTCGAGTACCAGCCCGGCATACGGCACCAACCGGCCATTCTCCCGGTATCGATCATTGGTGTACGGGCTGGCCACCTCGTAGTCCGACCAACTCACCCGCGTGCCGAGGATCAGGCTCAGGTCATCCGTGAGGCTGAAGCGCGAGGCACCGTACAGGCCTCGCTCCTTGCGCTTGTAGTTGTAGTCCGAGCCGATCGCATTGAGGATGGGGCTGGGCAGAGCGCTGTAGTCGAAGTCGGTGATGGTGATCGTGGGGTTGTTGACCGCGCTCTTGATGACGGCAGTGAACTCGTCCTGGCGACTGTTGGCCCCCAACATCAATTGGTGCCTGCGCCCGAACAGCTCAAAGGGCCCGGTTGCATAGAGGTCCAGCGCGAACTGGGTGTCTTCGTAGTCAGCCTGGGAGACGGTCATGCGATAGTTGTCGCCCGATACCCGGCTCGGATAGGCCGAAAGGAAATCGGCGTTCGACCAGATCGCGTTCATGGCCAAGGTCAACGTCCATTCGTTGTCAAACTTGTGCGTGACATCGCCGAACAGTGTGTAGTTGTTGCGATCCAGGTGAGCCCACTTGCCGTTGAGGTTGGTGGAGCGCGAGAGCGGGTAGAAGGAGCCGTCACTGCGGGTATTCAGGCCGCCCCAGTCATAGCCGTTCTGGTTGTCCTTCTGAAGGGTGGCGCCTAGCGTCAGCACGGTGGAGTCGTTCAGATCCGCCTCGCCGACCAGATACAGCAACTGGTTGTCCCGCTCGGCGCCGTCCCGGTAGCTGTTGGCGTTGTTGTAGTAGGCTACTGCGCGGCCGCGAATATTACCCGTGGCGGTCAATGGTCCGGAAACATCCACCTGACTCCGGTAGTTGTCCCAGGAGCCTGCACCCAATTCCGCGCCCAGGCGAAAGTCCTGGGTCGGCCGCTTGCGCACGAGGTTGATCGCCGCCGACGGGTTGCCCGTGCCCTGCATCAGGCCGTTGGCCCCGCGTACAACTTCGACACGGTCGTAGAGGGCCATGTTCGACGTGGACATGACGTCCATCGAGTAGTTTTCCGAGATGTTGGTCGGAATCCCGTCGTATTGCAGATCGCTGATCTCGAAGCCACGCGCGTAATAGGTGGAGCGGTCAGTGCCGATCTTGGTCAGGGTGATACCGGTTGCCGTGCGCGCGATATCGTCCAGGTTCTGGATGTTCTGGTCGTCCATCTTCTTGCGGGTGATCACCGTCACCGATTGCGGGGTTTCCCGCAGGCTCAGGGCCATCTTGGTCGCCGTATTGGTCGATCCTGTGGTGTAGGAGCCGCTATCCTCGGTAATCGAACCGGGTGTATTGCCGGCAATGGTGGTCGCTGCAAGGTTGACTGCGCCTGTGACCGGTGCGGCCTGCTGGAGTTGATAGCCATCTTCGGTTGGGCTCGCTACCAGTCCAGAGCCCGACAGTACCTGTGCAAAACCGTCATCGATGGTGAAGCTGCCGTGCACACCGGGGCTGGTCAATCCTTGCACCTGGCGGGACTCAAAAGAGATAGGCGTTGCGCTGGCCTGGGCGAACCGACCCAGGGCTTCGCCCAACGGCCCGGCAGCGATGTCATAGCGCTGCAGGGATTGCTCGGCCAAGGCACTGGCAGGCACTGCCAGTGGTGCCGTACAAAGGGCCAGGCGCACGGCCAGGTAAAGGCCGTGCGCGGTAGAAGGGGTCAGCGCTCGAATCGGCGACTTCATGTTTTCGATACTCCTATGGTGTTGGCCATGGGAGGACGGAGGAAATTCGAAAACACGAAATGTTTATTGAAACTATTTCCGCTCCGCATCGGGCTTCAGGGTTACCCGGGTTATCCAAGGGGTGTACTGGCTGACCTGGATCGGCAAGGTGCGTTGCAGCAGCCGCAATGCCTGGCGCGGATCATCCAGCGGCAGCATCACCGTCACCTGTAGCCCTGCGAGGGCAGCATGATCGGCCCACAGCAGGCCTGGGTAGTGGCGCGACAAGCGCGTCAGCACATCGCTCAGTGGCTCATCTTCGGCTAGCAGCTGGTGCTTGTGCCAAGCCTGTTCAAGGGCATCTGCCCGTACCTGTTCGACGTTGCCTGGGCCTTGTGCGCCAAGACGTACGCGCTGGTTGGCCGTCAGCTTCAGCGAGTGGCCGGCACTGCTGATGGCGGTGGTCGACTCGATCATGGTCACTTGCGTCGAGTCGCCCTGCCGCTCCACCGTGAAGCGCGTGCCAAGCGCCCGCACACTGCCATGTGCAGTCACTACCAGGAATGGGCGAGGGTCCTTGGCCACATTGACCAGCACTTCGCCACGCAGCAGCTCGACCCGGCGTTCACCTGCATCAAAATGCACGTTCACGGCCGAGTCCCCGTCCAGATGGATTTCACTGTCATCGTCTAGTCGGCGATCAAGCCAAGCGCCCCCTGAGGTGCTCAGGTCTGCCAGCAGATATCCCTGTTGCCAGCAAGTCGTGGTGATCCAGGCCATGGGAAGCAGGGCCAGCGCCAAGGCCAGGGCTTGCATCTTGCTGGCCTGGGGCGCGCGTGGTGCGTGGCGGAGGGCTTTTCCGGCAGCCTGGCGGGGTAGTTGCTGCAACGAACTCAGACGCCCTTGCAAGCGCGCGACCGCTGCCGCATGTTCAGGGGCCGCGCTGATCCATGCCTGGAATTGCGCCTGTAACTGCACGTCGGCCTGGTCGTCGAGTAACACCAGCCAGCGCGCAGCCTCGCGCAGGACCGAATCGGCAGTCTGGTCAGGCATCGCTTACCTCCATGGCAGCGTCGCAAGCCAGCATGGCCTCGACTAAATCGGCCTGTACAGTCCTCACCGAAATGCCGTGATGACGTGCTATGTCATCCTGGGACAAGCCTTCAAGGTGACGGAGGATAAAGGTTTCGCGAACTCTGTGCTTCATGCGTGACAGCGCTCGGTCGATACATTCCAGCAGCTCTATGGCCTGCAGGATTTGCTCGGGCGAGAACGCCTGCTCCATATGCTCGACACTGGCCTCAAGCGCCTCCCTGTATGCCTGCTCCAGACGCAAGCGGCGGCCGTTGTCGATCAGGATACGGCGCGCAATGGTCGCAAGAAATGCACGAGGCTCACGAGGGGAAGCATACTGCCCGGCGGTGAGTACACGGTAGAACGTGTCCTGGGCGAAGTCCGAAGCCTGATGCGGACATTGCAGGCGCCGCCGCAGCCACGCCACCAACCAGGGGTGGTGCCCCGCATACAGCTCGCCAATGGGATCGGAAGAAGGTGATCGAGGTCGGTCCATGACAAATGGCTGCAAATGAGAATTAATCTAAGTTATCACTTATGCAGGAGCCTCGCCATATCCTTGTCAACCGCTGGCGGATGACCACCGTCGACCCATTGCGGACGGTACATGCCTTGGCGATAGTGCGGTGTTCGGACGTGTTCGCCGGGAAATTTACAGCGCCTGTCAGATCGAGCGCAGATGATGTCACGGTGAACGTTCGCAATGGGTCGAAAGCGGTCGATCGCGAAGCGGCCCCTCCATGCCGGGTAGGTGTCCGCTTCAGACCTGAAGGCAGCTAGCCAATATTACAGACGTCAACTCAGATCCAGACGTCATTCACAGCCGTTCGCTCCCCCCCTTCATGACCGGTATTCAACACGCCTCGCGGCTCGATCATCATGAGTTTCGTCTCCGTCTCTGCTGCTGTTCTGTGCTCTACACCACGCGGCACCACATACAGTTCGCCCGGTTTCACATGCACGCAGCCCTCTGGGAGATCGATGCGCAAGAGGCCTTCGAGTACCAGAAACGCTTCATCGGTCTCGGGGTGCGAGTGCCAAATGAATTCACCTTCGATGCGAACCACCTTGAATTGATAGTCGTTCATTTCCGCGACCACCCGTGGACTCCACTGTTGCTCGATAAGCGAAGCTTTTTGAGTCAGGTTCACAGGTTGCGGTACGCATTGCTGATGTAAGCCGGACATGGCAGACCCTCTCTAGTTGGAGCGACCAGCCTATCGAATGGGAAACACGCCTTTCTTGTACGATCCTGCAACTCAGCGAGAGGCACGCAAGCGTTCCAGCCAACGCAGAGGCGGCACGCCGTAGCTGCGAGTGAAGTGCCGGGTCATGTGGCTTTGATCGTGAAAGCCTGCGGCGAGGGCGGCATCGACCAGGGTGAAGCCATCCAGGATCAGCCTGCGAAAACTATCCAGGCGCCGTAGCGTGACAAACCGGTAAGGGCTGGTGCCGTAGAGGGCGCGAAAGTCCCGCGACAAGCTCCATTGCTCACGCCCGCTGGCCTGTTCGAGCATCTCCAGCGTGATGCCTACGTGCAGATGCTCCATGATGAACGCTCTGGCCCGCTCGGCGCTGCGGTAGTCCAGGCGTTTGCGGCCACGTGGCTTACCGCCGACGGCACGCAGCGCCATTGCCAGGTCATACACGGCGTCCTGCTCCTCCAGTGTTTCCAGAGGATGGTCCAAGGCTTGTACGAACGCCTCGCTGGCGCGGTACAAACGCGGGTCGCAGGAGAGCCCGCCGGCAATGAAAGGCAACGGTTCACCCCCGAGCACGTTCTGGATCAACGACGGGGCGATGTAGGCCATCCGGTAGCGAAAGCCCACCTCCGTGCCGGCCATGCCGTCATGTACTTCATCCGGGTGCAGCACCAGTGTGTTGCCTGGCACGCCGTGGCACAGCGCCCCCTTGTAGTGAAAGCTCTGAACTCCGGCAAGGGTACGGCCTATCCAGTATGTGTCATGGCGATGCGGGTCGTAGCCATGGCCACCAAACCAGGCTTCGATGCGCTCCACGCTGCCAGGCGTGGTGCTGCGTATGACCCAGTCAGAAGTGGATGACGGGTTTGCTTTTCGAACCATGAGTATACTGCCGCTATTGAGCCATCTCGGATGGGGTGTTTGACCGCCTCGTGCTTCAGGATTCCCACCCGCGGCGGCGTTGATCAATCTTGCGCCTCAGGCGCACGGAAGGCCTTGCTGTAGTAACCAGACGGGTCGAAACAGCAAACGTGCTTCTTGCCGGAGGCAAGCATATCGCATGCATTGGCTATTCGTTTTGCGCGCGTCTGGGCCTGCTTGGCTGACGTGATCCAGTGTACCCAGTCTACTCGTGCGAGGGTCGTCGTATTGGTCCAGACCAGACGAGCCTCAGGCGTGGCTGCTAGTGCCTGCTGGAAATCGGGAGGGATGTCAGGTTCGGGCTCCTTCAGCACAGGGCTCAACTCCAGTGTAACGATGTCGCCAATTGCAGCATTTGCAGCTTCGAGTAACGTAGAGCTGATCTGCAGCCAATGGCTCAGTTGACCATCCGGTTCAAGGGTTACCTGGAAAGGGTATCCATTCAATGTGCCTTCAACTGTCGTCCTTCCTCGCCTGGGAAGCTGTGCACTCGCCTCTTTTGGCAGTACCACGAATACCCATGACGGATCATTCCCAGTGTTTGCCGGACGAAGAAGCGTTGCTTCGAAGCGGAATTTCACAACGGCCTTTGTCATTGCAACGCCTCCAGTCACGATGCCAGGTTCAATCGCAGTAAAGACACTTTAACCCGGCAGGGCCGCCAGCACCGCACCCACCATGCTGTTGAACGCAGCGGGCGAGTCCACGACGCGCGCATTGGCTTTTACCTCGCCGTCGGCACGGGTGGCGCGCCGGGCCTGATCGGCCGTTGCTGACAGCTTCACGATCACCACTTCGCGGCGGGGGTTGATATAGATTTTCTGACCGAAGCGCCCACTGGCCTCGACCGAACCGTCACCGTCGTTCTTCTGGTACCAGTAATTGCGGTAGCCGTAACCAGGGCGACCGGGGCCGAGGTTGCCGTTGGCGAACACCGCCGGGTCCGCAGGCTGGAATGTGCTGTGCACCGCCTGGTTGAAGCTGTCGCCTTCGGCATCGCGGGCCAGTTCGCGGCGCACCAGCTCGGCGAAGCGGGCGGTGTCACGCAGGTTACAGCTGATGCCGCCACTGGCCATTTCGGTGCCTAGCGGGTCGACCTGCACGTAGGCATCGTCCTCGGCGAAGCGTGACCACAAACGCTGCTCGACCAGTTGCGCCCAGTTGAGCCCGGTGATGCGCCGCAACGCCCATGCCAGCGCTTCCGGTGAGCCGTTCTGGTAGAAGAACGGCGCCTGGTTACCCGCGTGCGGCGCCTGCTGCACCTGCTGGAGGAAGCTATAGATATCCCCTGGCATGCCCTCGCGCCGCGGTATCAGGCCGGTGGCGGCAAACAGGCCGAGGTCCGGCGGCATCTGTGGTGGGTACTCAACCGCCACCTGCATGTCCAGGTTGGCCTGCACCGTCGCCTCGCCGAATGGCGTGCCGCGCAGTTCCGGCACGTAATGCGCCAGTGTGCGCTGCGGGTCCAGCGCACCTTCGGCGATCAACTGGGCGGCGATCAGGCCGGTGACCGACTTGGTCATTGACGCCCAGATATGCGCCTGGCCGGGTTGGAACCCTTCCAGATAATGCTCATACACCACCTTGCCCTTGTGCAGCACGATCAGGCCGTCCGTGCTGGTTTGCTGCAGGTAACCGGCCAGGGTCAACGGCTGGCCGCCAGCACTGAAGGCCAGTTGGTCGAGCGCCGCCGCGCTGCCTTCGGCCAAAACCAGCGGTGTGGCCGCGCGGCCGATGCCACGGGTGGGCGACACCTCGCGGGCGTGGCGCATGGACCAGCGCAAGTACGGTGGCTGAAAGGCGTTGGCCTGGTTGACGCGAAATTCCGGTGCTGGTGGGAACCCCTGCATCACGCCCTGCCCGGTCGGTGCCCCGACCGCCAGCCCTGGTGCCAGCGCACCGGCCAGTATCAGGGCGATGCCGGGCAGGTTGGCGGATGAAGGCTGCATGCTGCGCTTGGACATTGTCTTGCTCCTTGGTTGTACTAGAAATTGGCACCCACACTGAACGCGACATAATCGCGGTCGCCGCGGGTGCCGTAATCGCCGTCGAGGTAATCGGTGTAGGCCAGGCTTGCCCAGTACTGAGTGGCCAGGCTGACGTCCACGCCCAGGCTGATCGAGCGCGAGCCTTCGTTGAAGGCCGAGCCGTCAGCGGGTGAGTAACCTTTCACGTCATGGGCCCAGGCCAGGCTGGGGCGAATGTCCAGGCCCTGGACAAGGTTCGGGTAGCTCCAGGTCGCGCGCAGCCGGTACCCCCAGGAAAAAGGCGTGACAAAACCCTCGCCGTTGCAGTCGCCCGGGCTTTTCGAAATCGACAGGCACAGGCTGTTGTCAGCCAGTTCGCCGTTGCCATAGGCACCGGAGCGCCCATAACGCGCCCCGAAACGCCCCTCCAGCCCACCGACGTAGGTGGCACCCACCTCACCCATCAGCAGCAACTGGTTGGCGCCCATGACCTGGCTGAACGCTTGCACGGCCGACACCTGGGCCTGGGTTACCGGCTTGCGCCGATAACCATCGAACGGCGTGTCGTCGGTTGCCGGGCGCAGGCCATCGGCGTTCAGCGGGCTGCGGCCAGGGGCATTGAGCAACGACTGCAGCACATCGTTGCCGTTGAGTTGTACCGGCATGTTCGGCCGGTAGCTCACCTCCCCTTGCACGGCGGTACCGTTGCGCAGGGTGGTGGCGAAGGTGAGGCCGTACAGGCGGATGTCCTCCGGGTATTGCGCCTGGTACCGGGAAGTGCCCATGCGCAATGCACCCGCCAGGGTCTGCCCATTGCTGGAAGCCAGGAAGGCGCCGCAGTTGGCCAGCGCCACACCGACATTGCCGCACAGCTCCCTGGCAAAACCCGTATTGGCGTAGTAGCGGCTGCTGACCGTGCCCAGGTAGGGGGAGCGGCTGTGGTAGTTGGCGGCGAACAGGCCGAACTCGGTATCCAGCCTTTCAACGTACCAGTGCAGCGAAAAACCCCATTGGCCGCCATTGCGCGGATCCTGGTCGGCGCCCCGGGGCACACGCACGCCCTCCTCCGTCAGCGTCACACCGAACGGGGCCAGGGCCTGCGAAACGGCCGGGTTGGTGACCATCTGCCCGCCGACATCCAGGCCTCGGCAGCCCTCGGGCATGAAGTCGTTGCCGGAAAAGAACGTTGCGCAGTTGTCCAGCCGGACCTGTTCCCAGTCCAGCTGGTAAAAAGCGTCGAAAGACAGCGCCTGATTGAGGTTTTGCGTGACATACACCAGGTTGACCGGCGCCAGGGCGTCTTTCACCTCGGAGCCTGGCCGACGCAGCGCCGCCTGGTTGAAGGGGTTGATCACGTTCAGCCCGCCTTGGATGAACAGGCTTTCCCCCCAATTGACCACCTGTTTGCCCAGGCGCAGCGAACCGGGCTCGCCGTCGATGTCGTAGAGGGCATAGGCGAAGGCATCTAGCAGCTCCGCGCCTGCGGTTTTCGCCGATACCTGGCGATCGTGGTCGTCGATATCGACTGCGCGCTGGCTGTGGTCACGCTGCGCGGTGTCGTACCAGTAGCTGCCGCGCAGGAACACACCGAGGTTGTCGCGCCGCAGCTCCAGGTCGTGGGTGCCTTTGAAGATCGCCGAGAACACATCGCCCGCCCGGTAGTTGCGTCGCCCGTCGTTGCCATTGGCCGCCTGCAACTGCTGTTTGTCGGGGTTGGCGGTGCTGACTGCGCTGCCGAACGACAGGGCCGAGTCGAAACGCCCCTGTAACGGGCCAACGTCGAATTGCACGCCCGCCACCGGGGTGGCGAGCAGGCAGCACAGTGCCGCCAGCGGCGCGCGGCGCCGGCAGAAAAGTAGGGTTGCGCTCACTCTTAACCTCTTGTTGTTTTATTAGAGAGGGAAATGATGGGTTCAGCGCGGACGCGCCGGCCGCCCAGGCCGGCGGTGTCGGTGACCAGAAGTATCAGATAGGTTGAACGCCCCTCACAAATAGCGTCTTCGGATCAATGCCATGCCGGTTCGTTATGGCTGGATGGGTCGGGCGACGCGAGCAGGCTGCCGAGAGCGCTGCGCAGCCTGGTGGGGATGGCGACCGGGCGGTTGTCGCGGCGGTCGACGAAAACGTGGGTAAAACGGCCGGCCGCGCAGGCTTCAGGTTCGCCCTCGACGAACACGGCCAGCGCGTAGTGCACCGAACTGTTGCCCAGACGCTCGACGGCGATGCCCACTTCGATGCGTTGCGGGAAGGCAACGGCGGCAAAATAGTCGCAGGCGGACCCGGCCACGTAGGCCACCACCGGGTCGTGGTGAATATCCAGGCCGGCATGTTCGATCAGCCAGGTATTCACGGCACTGTCGAAAAACCCGTAATAGACGACGTTGTTCACATGCCCATACACGTCGTTGTCATGCCAGCGCGTGGTGATCGGCTGGAAGTGGCGGTAGGCGCCGCGCAGCGGGCGCTCCCTGGCCATGGTCAGAACGCCGCCTGGTAGAGGGCCAGGGCATCGGCAAGGGTGACCTTGCGCGGGTTGTTGACCAGCAGCCGTTGCTGTTGCAGGGCATCCTCGGCCAGCAGCGGCAGGCTGTGCCGCGGTACACCGACATCACGCAGCCGGCTGGGCAGGCCGCAGCGTGGCGCCAGCTGCGCAAGCTCATCGATGAACTGGCTGCACAGGTCATGGGGGTCACCAGGCACCAGCCGGTCGCCCAGCAGTGCCGGGGCCAGCGCGGCATAGTCGGCGAACGCTTCGCGACGGTTGAAGCGCATCACGTGGGGCAGCACCAGCGCATTGGCCAGCCCATGCGGCACGTGGTAACGCGCCCCCAACGGGTAGGCCAGCGCATGCACCGCCGCCACCGGCGCGTTGGCAAACGCCTGCCCGGCCAGGCAGGCGCCCAGCAGCATGGCCTGGCGCGCCGCCAGGTTGCCACCGTTGTGTACCGCCTGGTCGAGGTTGCCGGCCAGCAGCCTCAACGCTTCGCGGGCCAACAGGCTCGACATCGGGTTGCGCTTGAACCGGCTGGTGGTGGCCTCAATGGCATGGACCATGGCATCGATACCGGTGGCCGCAGTGATCGCCGGTGGCAGGCCCAGGGTGCGCTCGGCGTCGAGCAGCGCCAGGTCGGGCAGCAACAGCGGCGAAATGACCGCCATCTTGGCCGCCTCGCCGGTGGTGATCACAGCGACCGGGGTGACCTCGGAGCCGGTCCCGGCGGTGGTCGGCACCTGGATCAGTGGCAGGCGCTGGCCCTTGGCCTGGTCGATGCCATAGACCGCCTCCAGGGTCTGGTCACAGGCGGGGTGTGCCAGCAGCGCCACCAACTTGGCGACATCCATGGAGCTGCCGCCACCGAAACCGACGATCAGCTCGGCGCCGATATGCCGCGCCCGGCCCACCGCCGCCAGCACGCAGGCATGGCTGGGGTCGGCGCTTACCTCACCGAAGATCGCCACGCTCAGGTGAGCCTGGGTGAACCCTGGCAGTAAGTCATCGAGCATGCCCAGGTTGACAATGCCCGGGTCGGTCACGATCAGCACACGGCGCACGCCGCGTTGCTGGCACAGCTGCGCCAGGCGCCCGGCGGCACCGGCTTCGCACAGCAGCTGAGGGGTGGTGGCAAAACTGAAAGGCTGCATGCTCATGTTCCTCTTGTTGTTGTGGGTGAACAGCTGGGCAGGGTCAGAAGGCGAAGTGCGCTTCATCCAGGCTCATCAGGCACTGTGCGCCGCCGCGCAACGCCTCGCAGTGGGCATTTGCGCGCGGCAATACCCGCCGCCAGTAGAAGCCTGCGGCGTGCAGCTTGGCTTGGTAGAAGGCACTGTCTGCGCTGCCTGCGGCCAGTGCCGCGCTGGCCGTTACGCCAGCGCGCAGCCACAGCGCGGCCAGCAGCACATAGCCCGAGTAGGCAAGGAAGTCCACCGACACTGCGCCGATTTCCTGCGGGTCACAGCGGCAGGCATCGACCACCTCGGCGCTCAGGTTGCGCCATTCCTGCAGGCGCTGGACGACCGCCTGGGCCATCCCGGCCAGCTCGTCGGCAGCGCAGCCATGAGCCGCTTCGAGCAACTCATCGATGAGCAGGCGCAACTGCTCGCCACCATCGCCAAGCACCTTGCGGCGGACCAGGTCCAACGCCTGGATGCCGTTGGTGCCTTCGTACAACTGGGTGATACGGCTGTCGCGCATCAGTTGCTCCATGCCCCATTCGCGGATATAGCCATGCCCCCCGTACAGCTGCACCCCCAGGCTGGCGACCTCCTGGCCGACATCGGTGAGAAAGGCTTTGACGATGGGGATCAGCAACGCCGCCCGCCGCCCGGCGGCCGCTTGCACGTCTGACTGCGGGGCACCGTGCTCCTGATCCAGCGCTTGCGCTGCAAAGGCCGCCAGCATGCGGCAGCCCTCGCTGAGGGTTTTCTGGGTCAGCAGCATGCGCCGCACGTCCGGGTGGCAGATGATCGGGTCGGCATTGCGCTCGGGTGCCACGGGCCCAGCCAGGCTGCGCGACTGCAGGCGCTCGCGGGCATAGGCCAAGCCACCCTGAAAGGCTGCCTCGGCGATGCCCAGCCCCTGCAGGCCAACCTGAAACCGCGCATCGTTCATCATGGTGAACATGCAGGCTAGGCCCTGGTTGGCCTCACCCACCAGCCAGCCGCGGGCGCCCTCGAAGTTAATCACGCAGGTCGCTGCACCCTTGATGCCCATCTTGTGCTCGAGCGCACCGCATTCGACGGCGTTGCGCGCGCCTAGCCCACCGCTACCGGTGCATTCGAACTTGGGCACCAGGAACAGGCTGATGCCACGCACACCGGCCGGCGCATCCGGCAGGCGCGCCAGCACCAGGTGGACGATGTTGTCGGTCAGGTCCTGGTCGCCGCCGCTGATGAAGATCTTGCTGCCGCTGATGCGGTAGCTGCCATCGCCTTGCGGCTCGGCGCGGGTGCGCAGCAGCGCGAGGTCAGTGCCGGCCTGTGGCTCGGTCAGGCACATGGTGCCGGCCCATTCGCCGCTGACCAGCTTGCCGAGGTAATCGCGCTTGAGCGCTGCGCTGCCATGCCGATGCAAGGCCAGCACGGCGCCCTCGGTCAGGCCGGAATAGATCCGAAACGATAGGGACGCGCCCATCAGCATTTCGTGAAAGCACGCCGCGACCATTTGCGGCAGCCCCTGGCCATCGTGCTCCACGGGGCCGGTCATGCCACCCCAGCCCTGCTCCACATATTGCCGGTAGGCCCGGCGAAAGCCATCGGGGGTGCGCACAGTGCCTTGCTCCAGGCGGCAGCCCTGCTCATCGCCCTGGCGGTTAAGCGGCGCAACCACCTCGCCGGCAAACCGTGCGCCTTGTTCGAGAATGCCATCAATGGTTTCGCGGTCCAGCTCGTTGCCCAGGCGGGCACAGTGCGCCGTCACATCGAACAGTTCGTGCAGGACGAAATGCATGTCACGCAGGGGGGCTCGGTAGCTCATGCGCGGCCCTCGCGCACATCGGCCAGCTGCTTGCCCCCAGCCACCAGGCGCATCAGCAGCCCGGCCGGGCGCCAATGTTCACCGAACAGGCCTTGCAGGCGTTCCAGCCGCGCCAGCAGCAGGCTCAACCCCTGCTGGTCGGCCCAGCGCATCGGCCCACCGACCTCTATCGGGAAGCCATAGCCATGCAGGTACACCCGGTCGATGTCGGCGCTGCAGCTGGCCACCGACGCCTCGAGAATCTTCGCCCCTTCGTTGACCAGCGCCAGCAGGCAGCGCTCACGGATTTCCTGGTCGTCGATCACCCGCCGGTGCACGCCCAGGTCCTGGGCGACCTTGAGCACCAGTGCATCGACCTCGGGGTCGTGCATAGCCTCGCGGCTGCCGGGGGCGTAACGGTAGTAGCCGTGGCCGGCTTTTTGCCCGAAACGCCCCAGCGCGCACAGGGCATTGTCGACCTGCAGCAAAGGCGCATCCATGGCTTTGCCGGCCAGCTGGCGTGCCCGCCACTCCAGGTCGATACCGACCACGTCATACATGCGGAACGGGCCCATGGCCATGCCGAACGCTTGCAGCGCCTCATCCACCTGCCGCGGCGTGGCGCCTTCGAGCAGCAGCTTGCGCGCCTCGGCCGCGTAGGTGGCGAGCATGCGGTTGCCGATGAAGCCCGGGCAGTTGCCGGCCACCACCACTTCCTTGCCCATGCGCTGCCCCAGGGCTTGGGCCGCATCGAGCACTGCGGGCGAGGTGCGCTCCCCGCGCACCACTTCCAACAACTTCATCACATGGGCCGGGCTGAAAAAATGCAGCCCCAGTACCTGTTCGGGCCGACGGGTCACGGCAGCGATGGCATCGATGTCCAGTGCCGAAGTGTTGCTGGCCAGGATGGCTTCGGCTTTGAGCGTGCTGTCCAGGGTGCGGAAAATCTCCTGCTTGAGCGCAAGGTTCTCGTACACCGCTTCGATCACCAGGTCGGCTTCGGCGAGGTCGGCATAGGCCGTAACCTGGCGCACCCGCGCCAGGCAGGCGTCGGCCCCGGCCTGGTCAATACGCCCCTTGGCCACCTGCTGTGCCCAGGTCTGCGCAAGCATCGCCAGGCCGGCTTCGGTAGCCCGCGGGTCGTTATCCAGCCATAGCACCGGTAGGCCTGCACGGGCCAGGCTGATGACTATGCCGCGGCCCATGGTGCCGGCACCGATCACCGCCGCCAGCTGAATGTTATAGGGAGTACTCACGGGTGACGCTCCTGATGACTGTTATGAAGGCATTGCCCTCACCCTAGTCAGGCGCCTACTATTTTTGAAATTCTCATTTTCCATCCCATGTATTTTTTGCATGAATATAGCCAACTTCGACCTCAACCTGCTGCGCGTACTGGACATGCTGCTGCGTGAACAGAACGTTTCCCGCGCCGCCGAGCGCCTGGCCCTGACCCAGCCGACGGTGAGCAATGCCTTGGCCCGCCTGCGCGACCTGCTCGGCGACCCGCTGCTGGTGCGCGTGGGCCGGCGCATGCGCCCCACCCCGCGCGCCCTGGCCCTGGAAGGCCCGATCCGCGCGGCGCTGCAACAGATCGAGCAGACCCTCGGCGCCGGCGACAGCTTCGACCCGCAGCGCAGCCACCGCCAGTTGCGTATCGCCCTCACCGACTTCGCCGAACAACTGTGCATGCCCGGGTTGCTGGCCACCTTGCAGACCCAGGCGCCGCATTTGCGCGTGGACGTGCTGCACCTGACGCCCAACCTGCCGGCCGAAGCCCTGGACCGAGGCGAACTCGACCTGGTGCTGGGGCGCTTCGATGATGTGCCCGCGCGCTACGAGCGGCGCCACTGGCGCAGCGAAACCCTGCACGTGGCGGTGCGCCAGGGCCACCCCGAAGTGGATGGCGCGCTCGACCTGCAAGCCTTCCTGGGCCTGCGCCACCTGTGGGTGCACGGCGGTCAGACCCGCGGCATGGTTGACCAGTGGCTGGGTGAACAGGGCCTGGCTCGTCGCATCGTCTACACCACGCCCAATTACCTGCAGGCCGCACACCTGGCCGCAAGCTCCGACCTGTGCGTGGTGCTGCCCACCGCACTGGCGCGCCATTTCGCCCGGCTGCTGCCGCTGCAGGTATTGGACCTGCCGTTCGCCCTGCAGCCGTTCCAGCTAGAGCTGGTGTACCTTGCTCATCGCCAGCACGACCCGGCACTGGCCTGGCTGGTGGCGCGCATCATGGAGATTGGTGCCAGCTGAGCCATCGCATTTGGGCATGGGTGGCCATGCAAGAGTGGTATTGGTTCGCCAATGAGCTCTGTCCTTAGAGTGTTCGCCCTCAGAACAACAAGGACCACCCCATGCGCCTACGCACATTGCCCTGCCTGCTGGCCCTGGCCCTGCCCTTCGCGGCACAGGCCGACGGCCCAGCCAAAGACGCCACCGACCTCACCCGCCAGAGCAATCAGCAATGGTTGCAGCGCCTGCCCTTCGCCGACCGCAGCGATTTCGACAATGCCCGCCGCGGCCTGCTCCAAGCCGCCGACCAGGCCGTGGTCAATGCCGACGGCAAAACCGTCTGGGACCTGCAGCGCTACGCCTTCCTCGCTGGCGAGGCACCGGCCACGGTCAACCCGAGCCTGTGGCGCATCGCGCAGCTCAATACCATTGCCGGGTTGTTCAAGGTCACCGACGGCATCTACCAGGTGCGCGGCCTGGACCTGGCCAACATGACCCTCATCGAAGGCGAGCACGGCCTGATCGTGATGGACCCGCTGCTGTCGGTGGAAACCGCCCGGGCCGGGTTGGCGATGTACTTCCGCCATCGCCCGCAGCGGCCGGTGGTGGCGGTGATCTATACCCACCCGCACGTCGATCACTTCGGTGGTGTGCGTGGGGTGATCGACGAGGCCGAGGTCAAGGCCGGCAAGGTGCAGGTCATCGCCCCGCAGGGGTTCTTCGAGCATGCCATCAGCGAAAACGTGCTGGCCGGGCCGGCGATGAAGCGCCGTGCGCAGTACATGTACGGCGCGCCGTTGCCACGCGGGCCACGCGGCCAGGTGGATGCCGGCCTGGGCAAGGGAGTGCCGGCCAATGCCACGGTCAGCCTGATCGCCCCCACCCGGCTGATCGAAAAACCCTTCGAGACCCTGCGCATCGATGGTGTCGATATCGAGTTCCAGCTCACCCCTGGCACCGAAGCACCTGCTGAAATGAACCTGTGGTTCCCCCGCTTCAAAGCCTTGTGCATGGCCGAAAACGCCTCCCACGTGCAGCACAACGTGCTGACCCTGCGCGGCGCCCAGGTGCGCGATGCCAAGGTGTGGGCGCACTACCTGGACCAGTCGCTGTTGCGCTATGGCCAGCAAGCCGAAGTGGTGTTTGCCCAGCACCACTGGCCCACCTGGGGCGGCGCGGCGATCCGCGATTACCTGGCCGATCAGCGCGACATGTATGCCTTCATCGACAGCCAGACGCTGCGCCTGATCAATCGCGGCCTTGGCCCCACCGAAATCGCCGCCGAACTGACCACCTTGCCGCCACGGCTGGCCAGCAAATGGTACAGCCGCGACTACTATGGCTCGCTCAGCCACAACGTGCGGGCGGTGTATCAACGCTATATGGGCTTTTACGACGGCAACCCGGCAACCCTCAACCCATTGCCGCCTGCCGACGCCGGGGCCCATTACGTCAAGGCCCTGGGCGGTGCCGAACGGGTGCTGACACTGGCCCGTGAGGCTTACGGCAATGGCGACTACCGCTGGGTTGCCGAGCTCACCCGGCACCTGGTGTTCGCCCAGCCCGACAACAGCGCAGCGCGCGAGCTGCAGGCCGACGCCCTGGAGCAACTGGGCTACCAGAGCGAGAACGCCACCTGGCGCAACGCCTACCTGACCGGTGCGCACGAGCTGCGCAACGGCGTGGCCCCGGCCGCAAGCAAGGGCGGCAGCGCCGACGACCTTGTGCGCGCCCTGACCCCGACGCTGTTCTTCGACTACCTGGGGGTACGCGTGGATGCCGCCAAGGCCGCCGAGCAGGACCTGACCATCAACTGGCACTTCACCGACCTGAACGAAGACTACGCCCTGACCCTGCGCAACGGTGTGCTCACCCACCGCGACCTCACTCGCCACGGGCAGGCGGATGTCGAGGTGAACATGAGCAAGGCCACCCTCGACCGCATCGCCCTGAAGCAGACCGGCTTTCTCAAGGAAGCGACCCTTGGGGACATCAACATCAGCGGCGAGCGCATGAAGTTCATGCGCTTCATGGCCGGGCTGGACGAGCCGGATGGGCGCTTCAATATCGTCACCCCCTGAAGCACCCGCAGCGCCGCTCTAGAACGAGCGGCGCAACCACACGCCCAGCACCAGGCCCGCCACCCCCAACGTACACAGCGGCACGCTCCAGGCGGCGGCGTGGCCCTGCTCGCGGCGCAGCATGCCCAAACCACGGCGGTAGACGCCGCGTTCACGCGCCCGGCCAAGCAGTGCCAGCAGCACCGCCATGCCAGCAACCACCGGCATTTCGCCACGCCACGCCAGGCAGGCGACCAGCAACAATGCCACCTGCGTGCGCCGCCAGGCCAGCACCGTACGTTCGGCCTGCAGCCCGGTGCCGCCCGTGGGTTCAGCCATGCCAACGCGCCCATAGCAGGCCCACCAGCGCCACACAGGCAAGCCCGCACGCCACGCTCAGCAGCGGCACCAGGCGCGGCAGCGGCAATGGCGCCTCGCGGCGCAGTGCGCGTTCCACCGCCAGCCAGCGCCAGCCTGCGCCCAGGCTCACCAGCAAGCTGGTGGCCAGCAACGCCAGCTCCATCGCCACCCGCCCCGACGTGGGCCAGGTATGGGCGGCGAAGGTTTCGATGGCGATGGCGCCGCCGAGCAACGCCAGGGCGGTGCGGATCCAGGCAAGAAAGGTGCGTTCATTGGCCAGGGTGAAACGCGGGTCGGGCGCCTTGCCTTGCCCCAGCAACCAGCGCTCCCAAGGGCTGTGACGGTGATCGGAATTCATCGGGGGTCCTGTGTCAGCGCAGCCCTTGGCTGCGCAATGCGCCGGGTGAGAAGTACGAAGCACTGGTGCGCACATCGAAAGCGTACGGCCTTGGCTGCTCGTTGGTCAGGCCCGACAGCTGATAGCGGCCACTGCGCAGGTCATAGATCGCCTCCATGGCATTGACCAGCGCCTGCCCGGTGACGTGGTAATAGCTGTGCGCCTGGGCAGTGCGCCATAACTGCCCCTGGTGATCGAAGAAGTCCGCCTCGACGATGGCCCAGCTGTCCTCGTCCAGGTAGTAGCGGCGGCTGGCATAGATATGCTTCGCCCCAGGCTTGAGGGTGCCCACCACTTCCCACACCCGGTGCAGCTCGTAGCGGGTGGGCTGCGGGTTGACGTGGCCCGGCCCGATCAGCGCGGCATAACCGAGCAGTGGCGATGCCAGGCGATAGCTGTTGTAGGGCACGTGCAGGGCCTTCTTGCCCACCAGGGTCCACTGGTAGAGGTCTGGTGCACCATTGAACATGTCGCGGCTGTCGGCGGTGCGCAGGCCGGCCGTGCCCGGGGTGATGCTGTCATAGGCCAGCGCCGGGGCGCGCCGCACCCGCCGCTGGCTGCTGCTGTACAGCCACGAAAGGCGTGGCTGCGCGACCTGATCGAGGGTTTCGTGCAGCACCACGGCATCGCCCGCCAGGCGCGACGGCGCGGTCATGCGGTAGCTCAGGTAGTACAGCACGTTACCCGTCTGGCCATCGTCAAGCACGTCGGGACGGGCAAACGTCTGTTGCAGGCTCATCGTGGCAAAGCGCCCATCGCCACGCGGTGTGATGCTGTCCGAAGCCAGGCTGAAACTGCCGTTGCGTGGCCGGGTGAGGTGGTTCCACAGCACCTGCAGACCGTTGTCGGGCCTGGGGAATGCCAGCACGCCGTTAAAGCCTTCCACGCCGTTGCCGTGATTGACCAGGCGAGCGCTGGCAGCATTGTGCCGGGCCCATTCGCCTACCTGAGGCGGTACCGCGACGCTGCGGTGCGACGGGTACACCGGCAGGCGAAACGTCTTGGGGTAGCGCTGGATCAAGGCCACCTGCCCCGCCGTCAGTTGCTCACGGTACTGCCCGTAGTTCTGCGCCGTGATCACGTACAGCGGCTGCTCATCGGCGTATGGGTCCAGCGGCGTGCCGTTGACCGCCAGCGACACCTGCCCCGCTTGCAGGCCCCCGCGCCAGGCCGGAATGCGGCCGTCGCTGCTGGGCCCGCGTTCAGCCCCCACCGGCGTCAGGTCTGGAAGCAGCGGCGTGGCCGCGACATGCAGGGCCAGCAGACTGGCGTTGATAAGCAGAATACTGCGTAGCAGGGCGACAGGTTTCATCGGGCTTGGCCTCTTGTTGTTGTGTTGTCCTGGCCGGGCTTGCCTTGGCCCGCCCTTTCGGGGTGATACTAGGAGCCGCGCTTCGAACCCAACAAATAACGTGTTCGGATACGTGCCATATCAGTTCGGCATACCCTTGGAACCGCTCCGATGACCCTGAAACAGCTCCGCTACCTGATCGCCATCGTCGAAGCCGGCAGCTTCTCTTCGGCTTCACGTCGCGCCTACATTGCCCAGCCGGCGTTGAGCCGGCAGATCAGCCTGCTGGAAAGTGAGCTGGAGATGCAGCTGCTTGACCGCCAGCACGACGGCATCGCCCTGACCGATGCCGGGCGCCAGCTTTACGAGGTGGCCCGCCAGGTGGTGCAGAAACTGGACTCGGTGAAGGACGAGCTGAAATCCAGCCGCGGCGACCCCAAGGGCCACGTGGCCATTTCCATTCCGGCCACCGCGGCCGACCTGCTGCTGCCGGAAATCCTCAGGCGCGCCGAACAGCGCTTCCCGGGCGTGACCCTGACGGTGTGGGACGGCCTCAGCCGCGAGGGCGGCCAGGCCATCGAACTGGGCAAGGTGGACTTTGGCGTGGTGCCCAATGCCGAGGAACTCGACCATGTCGAGGCCGAGCCGATTTTCACTGAGGCGCTGTACTGGGTCGGCGCATCAGCACCGGGCACACCCGACACCATCACCCTGGCCGAAGCCGCCGCCACCCGGCTGGTGCTGCCGCCCCGGGCGCTGCACCTGCGCCGGCGCATCGAGCAAGCCGCCATGGAGGCCGGGGTGCCATTGACCGCAGCTTACGAACAACAATCGGCGCCCGGCATCGCCAGCCTGGTGCGTGCCGGCCTGGCGGCGACCATCAGCAACTGGCCGCCGTTGAGCGAACTACTCGAACCCACGGCGGCGCGGCGCATCGTCGAACCGCGCATCAACCGCACCATCGCCTTGGCGCACTCCCAGCACAAACCCCTGTCGTTCGCCGCCGGTTGCCTGCGCGACCTGGTGCGCGGCGTGCTGATCGACCTGGTCAACAGCGGCCGCTGGCGCGGCGAACTCATCGGCAAAGAGCCCGAACCGCTGGAGGCCGTCCTGGGCGTTCAGCTGGCAGTTTGAGCGCGCGCCTGCCCGTCCCTTGCAGCCGACTCGCGCAGGCGTTGTCGGGTGCGCTGTGGGTTCAAGGTGGCCAGGCCGACCAGCCCGGCCACCACCAGCACCGCGCCGCATACCAGGAACCCCTGGGCATAGCCCGCCGGGTGTTGGGCACCCGCGCCCTGCACCAGCAAGCCGGTCACCACCGGCGCTGCCAGCCCGGCCAGCGAGGCGATGCCGTTGCCCATGGCGAGGATGCCGCCGCGCTGGGCCGCTGGGGTGAACTCGGCGAGCATCGCCGGGCCCACGGAATACATCACCAACGCCAGGCCACCACTCAAAGTCAGCGCGGCGACCCTTGCGGCCGTGCCCAAGCCAGGCAGCATCAGCGACGCCGACAACAACCCGCCCAGTATCAGGCACACCGAAACGAACACGCCGCGTGCCACCCGTGACTTCACGCCGCGACGCATCAGGCGCTGGGAGAACCAGGCCAGCAGCAAGCTCAGCGGTGTGGTCACGACCACGAACATGACGAAGATGCGCCCGGTCTGCAGCGGGTCGATACCCAGGCCCACTTGCAGGTAACTGGGCACCCAGGTCAGGGTCAACGCCAACGACCAATTGGCAGCGAAGTGGCACAGGTAGTTGCCCAGCACACTGGCGTCGCCCAGCAGCCGGCGATAAGGGATTGCCGGCTCATCGGCCTTGAGCTGGCTGCTGCGCAGGCGCTCCAGGGTGCCCTCCTGGCCCAGCCGCCACCACAGCAGGCACCAGACCAGGCCGATCAGCGCAAGGATGATGAAATTGCTGCGCCAGCCGTAATGCAGGCTGACCCAGGGGATCATCGCCCCGGCCACCAGCAGCCCCATGGCACTGCCAGCATGCAGCAGGGCCACCGGCAGGTTGCGCCGATCGTTAGGGAACCACTTGTACAGCGCATGGGTGGCCACAGGCGATGCCGGCCCCTCGCCGATGCCCAACAACACCCGGCACGCCACGATGGCCCACAGTGAGGTGGCAAACAGCATCGGCAGCTGGATCAGCGCCCAGAACAGGCCCATGCCCAACAGCAAGGTGCGGGTGGGGCGCCGGTTGGCCATGAAGCCACCGACCACGGCGGAGATCGCGAAAAACCAGTGCAAGGCACCGCCGATCAGGCCGAACTGGGTGGCCGTCAGGCCCAACTCGGCGCTCATCGGCACCGCCACCAGGCCGATCACCACCTTGTCGAGAAAGTTGACCAGCATCAGCAGGGCCAGCAGCGCTGCCACCAGCCAGGCAGTACGGGGGTTGGGCAGGGAAGAATCCGCAGTCATGGCGAGTACTCTTGTTATTGTTGTAGGTGTTGCCAAAAGGCCGCCGCAGGGGCGGCCCGATGGTCAGGCAGGCATCAGCACACCTTTGGCGATGGTGTTGCGCTGGATCTCGCTGGTGCCGGTGAGGATACGCATCATCCGCGTGGCGCGGAAAACCCACTCCACCGGGTGGCCCTGCATCAGCCCGGCGCCGCCATGCACCTGCACCGCCTTGTCAGCGATGCGGAAGGCGGCCTCGGAGACGAACAGCTTGCACATCGGCGCCTGGGTACGGATATCGCCCCCGGCGTCGCTCACCTGGGCCGTGGCGTAGACCATGCTGCGCGCAGCGTGCAGCTCGGTGGCCATGTCGGCGATCATATGGTTGACCGCCTGGAACATGGCGATTGGCTGGCCGAACTGCTTGCGGCTGCGCGCATGCTCGATCGACAGGTTCAGGGCCAGGCCGGCCATCCCCAGCAGGGTCGGGCAATGCAGCAGGCGGTTGAGGGTGATGCGCCCCATGGCCAGCTTGAACCCCTGCCCTTCGTCACCAATCAGGTTGGCCGCTGGCACGCGTACATTGTCGAGCACGATGTCACCATGGGCACCCCCGCCGGACATCACCGAATAATCGCTCTCGATACGGACGCCCGGGGCCTTGAGGTCGACGAAGAACGCCGAAATACCCTGGGCGCCCTGCCCTGGCCCGGTCACTGCCAGCAGCACCGCCAAGTCGGCGTAGGTGGCCCCGGAGATATAGCGCTTGCTGCCGCTGAGCACATAGTGGTCACCGTCACGGCGCGCCTGGGTGCGAATGGCGGTCGCATCCGAACCGGCCTCGGCTTCGGTCAGCGCAAAGCACACGGCTTTTTCAGCGCGGCACACGGGCTTCAGGAAGGCCTCGACCTGATAGGGGCTGGCCACCTTGAACAGGTGGCCGACCCGCGGCGGCCCAGACAGCTCGCCCAGCACATGCGGGGCCAGCATGGAGCCTGTCAGCACCGTCGCTTCCTTTACCGCGCACAGGTCGGCCACGTTCAGGCCGGCCCCACCCATGCTTTCAGGCAACATGATGGTGTACAGGCCTTGTTCGCTGGAACGCTTCCATACCTGCCGCAGCACCGCCTGCGGGTGCGGCCGCGCCCAGTCCAGGTTCGCCTGCTGCTCCAGCGGGCGAACCTGGTCACGGACGAAACCCTCGATCGCTTCGATGATCTGCGCAGCCTTTGCACTTGGTTGATACATGGTGATGCTCCCTGGTCAGATACGACGTTCGCTGTGTTGCCAGTAGGTGTCCCGGACCAGGCGGCGCACCACCTTGCCGTTGGGGTTTTTCGGCAGTTCGCTGACAAAGTCCACGCCGCGCGGCTTCTTGAACCCGGCCAGCGCACGCCCGCAACGCTCGATCAGCTCGGCGGCCTCCAGCTGCGCACCGGGCTTGAGCACCACGACCGCGCGTACCGCTTCACCCCACTGCGCATCGGGCACGCCGACCACTGCTGCTTCGAACACTTCGGGGAAGCTGTAGATGACTTGCTCCACTTCGCTGGGGTATACGTTGAACCCGCCGGAAATGATCATTTCCTTCTTGCGATCGACGATGAACACGTAACCCTGCGCATCCACCTTTGCCAGGTCGCCGGTGAGGTAGTAGCCGTCACGCATGACTTCGGCGGTGAGCGCCGGGGCGCGCCAATAGCCCTGCATCACGTCCGGGCCCTTGACCACGATCTCGCCGACTTCGCCGGGGGCCACATCTTCGAACGCGTCGTTGACCACCCGCAGGTCGGTCTCGAAGTAGCACCGCCCGCAGGAGGCCAGGCGTTGATAGTCGCCGTCTTCCACCAGGTGGTCATGCTCGGTCAGCACCGTGACCAGCGAGCAGGTTTCACCGGCGCCGTACCCTTGCACCAGAATCGGCCCGAACAGTTCGATGGCCTTCTTCACCAAGGCTGGCGCCATGGGCGCGGCACCGTACATGACCAGCTTCAGGCTGGACAGGTCGAAGCGCTCGACGCCGGGGTAATTGACCAGCCGGTTGATCATCGCCGGCACCAGGAACAGCCGCGTCACCCGTTCACGCTGGATGGTCTCCAGCAACAGGCGGTCATCGTAACGATCAAGCAGCAAGTTGCAGGCGCCCACCGCCAGCAGCGGCATGATCTGCATGCCGCTGGCATGGGTGATGGGTCCCACGTGAGCCATGACGTCGTCGGGCCCGGAGCGCCGTGTGGGGCTGGCGATGCTCTTGCGCACCAGCGCCTTGCGGTTGCCGAATGACAGCATGGCGGCCTTGAGCACGCCCGAGCTGCCGGAGGTGTAGTGCAGCACGGCCAGCGCATCGTCGGCCGGGTCCAGGCCCAGCGCTGCTTCGCTGCCGCGCTCAAGCAGCGCGGCATAACCCAGGTCACCGCCCTCGCCCTCCAGCACGATGAGCTGTCGCAGCAGCGGCAACTCCGCACGCCGCGTCGCCAGCGCCTGGGCAAAGCTGGCGTCGGTGATCAGTGCAACGCTGCAGGAGTCTTCCAGCACCCGCACCACTTCATCCAGTGACAGCCGCGCATTGATCGGCACCTTGACCATCGCCGCCTTGTACAGCGCCACTTCCGCTTCCACCAGCTCCACGCGGTTGGCGGCGAGGATCGCCACATGCTCGCCCACGGCCACGCCCAGCGAGCCCAGCCCAGAGGCCAGACGGTTGCTGCGGCGCTCCAGCTGGGCGTAGGTGACACGTGTCTGGCTGTCCGCCACGGCGATGTGGTCCGGCCAGTAGCGGGCACTTCGGGTAATGATCTTTCCAAGGTTCACGTTGTTGTTCTCGTCGACAGGAAGACATCGACGATGCTAAACAGCCATGCGCGGGCAGATGTAATACAAGATTCAGATGCCGGCCATAACGTTATTAGCTGGCGCAATGCATGAGACGTGCTCGAACTGCCGCCCGGTGTGCGTGCTGGAATACGTCGACCACCCGCTAGGCCGTATGATCGAAGGCAATGGCCAGCGCAAGGGCCATTTCAAGGAAGCTGAGCTAAGACCTCAGATCATCATTAGTAATCAATCAGATAGAGATCTTGCAACATGGGGTCGTCATGTGACGGTCATACCTGATGGACACCCATTCAAGGTTCGATCGTCTGTGCTGGCCTCATCGCCGGCAAGCCAGCCCCCACAGCAATATCACCAGCCTTCAGGCGAGTGCTGGACTTGTGGGAGCCGCGCTTGCCGGCGATGGACCGCTCATTGTCGACGGATTTCAACCTGAAGTCCTTCCTCCTCACGTGGCGCGCGAAAGTAGCTTGTGATCAGATCGAACTCCGCGTCGGTCGCCGCAAATTCATGTTCGCCACGGTGGTTGCGAAGATGCAACCTGCCTCGACAAGTATCATCGTCCACTTCAAGGTAGTGGACGCAGTGTGCAGCCTCGGCTGCATCAGCCAAGCTGCGCAGCCATTGTCGATCTTGAGGTGTATTGGCAGGAAAATCCAAAACCACAGTCGCTCCAGCACCCAGCATATCGATGACAAGCGGGCCAACCACCTCCCGAATCTGACGTGCAAGGCGCACATAATCGCTGATCGATTTGATCTGACCAGGGTACAGCCGTGAGAGCCAATGATCCTCGCTCAGCAGAATCGCTGATTCTTCAGCTGCCAAGCTTTTGGCCAGCGTTGACTTGCCGGATGCAATCTTCCCTGAGATCAGATGTAGCACGGGTTTAGGCATAGAGACGTCTCCTTGTCGAAGTCTGATGATGCTCATTGAAACGCGCCGAAGCAATCACTGAGCCGTCCGCTAGAACTGCACGACCAATTCCCCAGGCCTGAGCCCTCAGCCGGCTATCTGCCTTTGAGCATGGGCAGCGTCGCATGCCGTGCTGACGGTGTTCGCCAAGAGCATGATGGAAACCGGTGAATCCGCCTAACCTGCCAGTCTGCCTATGGCGTAATCCTTGAAAACCAGGTACCCGATCCCTTGGGAGCACTGTACATGCTTATCGACTTCAGACCCGCTCAAGCCTCGGATGCGCAAGATATTGCGCGCTTCTTTCAACTGACATCGGAGGGCATGGCCGATTACATATGGAGCAAACTTGCAACACCGGGAGAAGCATTGCTGAGTGTCGGCACGTCTCGCTATGCCAGGGAACAGGGCGACTTTTCCTACAAGAACTGCCTGATGGCCATTTTCGAAGGGCGCGTCATCGGCATGATGCATAGCTATGCCTTGCGCGAGACCCCTGACAGGCCTGTCGAGACAGACCCGGTCCTCGCGCCGTATTCCGACATGGAAATACCCGACACCTTATACATATCCAGCCTGGCCCTGGATGAAGCCTGGCGCAGCCAAGGGCTGGGCGTCCAGTTTCTTCGCCACGCTCAGCAACGCGCTGAGGACTCTGGCCTGGATGGGCTATGCCTGATTGATTATGCAGAAAACCACGGTGCACGACGCTTCTACGAACGTCACGGTTTTCAAATTGTTAAAACCTGCCAGATCGTTCCGCACCCGATGCTGAGCGTAACCGGTGAAGCCTATTTGATGTATCGCCCTACCCACAACGTGCTCGAGAAAAAACCATGAACAAGAAGCTGACCGTCTTCCGCGAACTGGATATCCAACCGGTGCGCGACCTTCCTTTTTTTGAAGAGGTCGTGGAAGGCACCCCTCATACGCTGACCTCCAAGTATTATCACGATGAACAGCAAGGTCGCATTTCCGGAGAATGGGAAGCCAGCACTGGAGCGTGGCGCATCGACTACAAAGTTTGGGAGTTCTGCCATGTCTTGAGTGGATGCTGCGTCATCGAGCTTGAGGGTTGCGCCCCCATCACACTGGCCGCTGGCGACACGTTCATTATCGAACCGGGCGCCAAGGGCAAATGGACCGTACTGGAAGACATGAAAAAGAACTTCGTGATCCTCTTGCCCGCAAATTAGGCACCGGGTGACGTTTCATCGAGCGCAGCGCAAAGCCAGTGTGCATGCTGGCCTTCTGGCGGCGCTCGAATGTTCTTCGGCAGGCCACAGCAGCCCTTTACCTCATGGCTGCGCTGTGGCGCATAGAACCAAGCGTTCGGCAAAGCCACCTAGCCACTGAGACCCACATCTAGTGCTCTTTCGTCCACTCCAAGGTGCCAGGGAACGTCGCGACGAAGCGCGTGCCGTCCTCAGGCGTAGAGGTTACTGACAGCGTCCCGTTGTGACCCGTTACTATCTGAGATGCAATATACAAACCGAGCCCCAGCCCCTCCCCGCGACCACCACCTGCTGACCGTTTGAACGGCTGGAACAGTAGCGGTAACAAAACGTCGGGGATTTCTGGGCCATGGTTCATCACTGACAGAACTACATGATTTTCTTGCATGCTTGCGATCACCTCTATCGGAAGATCACGCGCCCCATGAGCAACGGCATTGCCCAATAGGTTTGAAAGCAATTGCCCCATTCTTCCAGCATCACAGAAGACCCCAGGTGAAATGATCACCTCTTGACGGATTTTGACGTGGGGATGACTCGTCATGATTTCATTGATGACAGCAATAAAAACGTCACCCAGGTTGTCCACCAAAGTCCGTTTGACCGGAATGCCTCCCCCCAGCTTTCCTCGAGAAAAATCCAGCACATCTTCAATCAAGTTATTCATCCGCTGCGAGCTTTGTCGTATTGCAATGGCAAGCTGCTGCTCGCGACCGGCGGGCAGCCTGGCCTCCAGTAAATCAGCGCTCATTCTGATAGCGCTCAGTGGCGAACGGAGGTCATGCCCCAGTGCGGCAATGAACTGCTCCCGGACAATGCCGGCCTCAGCTGCATTGACCAGCTCAATCGTTCTGGCCTCAAGGTCCGCCAGAACGTCGAGTTGAACAGCGGAACGGCCTCGATCTTGGCAATCGTACTAATGTCATGTGAGAGGTCAGACGGATAAGGCATCAAGTCGCCGATTGGATGAATGACAAATGGGCATTAAAGCGCAAGCCCAGCGTTTGACAATGAACCCGCGCAGGGTAAGCGCCGTCAACATGGGCATGCGGTTACAATCGATATAGGAGGCTGTCTGTCAGATCCAGTTATGTGGCAGGCGTTGGTCGATTCAGGTGCCCGCTGGGTTGGCAGGGATGCGAGAAATGACAATTTGGCTTGCCATCCACCAACGGCAGCTCTGGGTCGGTCGCAGTCGGTCTCCACTGGCCCCTAACGACCCAAAGCAGACATCTGTAACCGGGGCCGCTTCACGGCCCATCGCCGGCAAGCCGGCTCCCACAGGTACAGCGCATGGCTAAAGGCCGGTGATATTCCTGTGGGAGCCGGCTTGCCGGCGATGAGGCCGGTACTGACTAAAGAGCTTTGGATCGCTGGCAGCTATAGGTCGAAAGCGGTCACCTCGATCAGCCCCCCCATTTCAGGCTAGGCTGCAAGTTGATCCGCCATTGCGGCAGGCGCCCGCCGCCATCTAACGACCTTGCACAACCCCATCAGGCTGCGTGCCCATGCTTGCGAGAAAAATCTCGGTCTCCCGATTGGACCGCAGGCAGACCACGCGAAACCCCACGGCACCGTCGCCACGAATCGCTTCATCGCCTTGCGAGACGAGGTTTTCGTCCGCCACATGAACCTGAAAAACTCCGGCAGGTTGGCCAGCAGTTCCGGGCAGTCATCCGGTTGAAAGGCTCCAGGTTTTGCAAATGGACCCGCGTACCGGCCGGAAGCACCAGGTCACCGAGCACTTGCTCGTGCTCAAGGCGGGGATTGTGCGCACGCCAGTCCTGCCAATGCTCGTAGATGAACTGGACATACAGTCCGCTGCCTGCAGCCAGCAGCACCATGAGAATGCCGAAGCGCCAACGCCTGGCCAGCATATAGCGCCGGCAACGGGGATCAGCAGTGCCAGCAGGCAGGCGATCAGCAACCAGAGAAAGACTTCGGAAAAGAGGTAGATCATGTAGCCGAGCAGCATGGCCGGCATGGAGACAGGAATCATGGGACCGTCCTTGTGCACCCTGATGGAGACGGCGCAGAACAAATCAAGCTCGGCGCTGTCCCAAGCCCTGATCCTTCAAGGAACCCACTTGGCATGATGCCCCATGAGTCAAAAGCCCACTGCGCAAATGATTGCTACTGATAGGTTTGGGCCTCACCGAACATAAGGCCCTGCAACCTCATCGAAGATTGCATGACTGATTGCTTTCAGTTGATTAAGTAACCCTTAACGTATCGCACTGTGTTCTCCAAGGTGCGTGTCATGTCGGGATGCGTTAGCTGATACCTTTGTTCCAGTTGCTTGCTATGGCGCATATCGAAGCGCTGCGCCTGAATGAAATTCAATGATTCGGCGCTGATCGCGAATCGGGCCGCCAGTCCAGGAATCGACAAAAGCCAGCGAAGCAAACCTATCGCTACATGGCGGCGGGGTGCCTTGACCTCCAGCATTTTTGCCAGCTGGCCAAGCATTTCCTGCAAATGGGGCGTGCGCTCATAGAGTGCCAGCACCTGCTGGTTGGCCATCAAGGGGTCGAACGCCACGCAGGTTATCATCGCCACCAGATAGTCGACGCTGACCACTGGCAACCAGTGCTCGGGGGAACCGGGGACAGCTTTGAACCTGCCTTGTGCCAGATTTCGAATGAGTTCGACCAGGGGTTGTCCTTCCAGGATGTGCCCACTCTCACTGTGGCCACACACCGTAGCAGGATGAACGACCGTGTAATCGGCGCCCGCTTCCTGCATGTAGCGCGTAACTGCGAAATGGGACTCAAGCTTGCTGCCTTCGTAGCCACCCACCCGGTCGTAGACTGCGGGCCAGTTTGTGTTTTCAGGGCGCTCATGATCAACCCCGATACTGGCAAGGTGGGTAAGGTTTTGCAGCATGTAGCCGCCCACCATCAGTAATCGAATGCGCTGGTTTGCCGTAAGCCTGGCGACCCTCAGCGCCCCCTGCACATTGACTGCGTGGGCGTGCTCCATGCTTAGCCCCCAGGTAAATTGCGCCGCGAGGTGAAAGGCCACAGCGGCCGAAGACACGCGCTGCTTGTCTGCCTCGCTGAGCCCAAGCGCCTCCCTGCTCATGTCGCCCTCAACGGCATGAACATATCTAGGGTTACCGCCCAGTTGCTCCACTTGTTGTCTGAGCCGCCCAATGTTTTCAGGGCTGCGCATAAGTACCCAGGTCTTGTGTCCTGTCGCAGTAAGACGGGCCAGCAAATGTTGACCCACAAACCCAGTGCCGCCGGTAACGAAGCATTCCACACTCATGCCTGACTCCTTGTTTGGATGATGGGTGCAGGCTAAGGTGTAGAGTCTGCTCTACAGTCAAGGGAATTTACTGTGAACGTTGGAGAGTTGGAGCGCCGAAGTGGAATTAGCCGCCATGCATTGCGCTATTACGAAAAACTCGGGCTTATCGTGGCCCAGCGGCAGGCCAACAACTACCGCAGCTACAGCGATCAGACGGTTGTCGATCTGGGTTTTATTCAGAATGCCCAAAGCATGGGTTTTTCCCTCTCGGCAATCGGCGAAATCCTCGCCGCCAAACGGGGTAATACCATCGATTGCGCACAAGGCGCTGCCCTGGTCGCCAGCAAGATGGCTGAAATTCAAGCGAAGATCAGCACTCTGCAAGCCACGTATGGTTTTCTCGATGCAGAGCGTGTGAAGCTTGAAGCCAGTGCCATAGCCCAGGGACTGACTATTTCTTACCCTCCCCTCCCTGGGCATGCGTCGAAGCCATAGCACTGTCCATCCTTTGCTCTCAACGCGTTTTACTCCCTCTTTCGTGAAGTTAGCGCTGAGGGTCGTTACTCGGCACGGCCAAGCCAATCAGCCGCGGACTCAGGTGAAAATCTGCCAGTGGTGAACGAGCTACGGCCAAGGTATGCGGGCGAGGTGAGGTTGCAGGCAAAAGAAAGCCCGCTGCTAGGCGGGCAAGGTCTATCACACGTAGGGATGGTGGTAATGTCTCCCAAGCGATGTGAAAAATTAGTCAAGGAAACGTCCAAGCAATCTCATCGCCGCAACATTGAGCCAAGGCCAGCGTTGCAGCGACGGGCTGCTGCTGCCGCGTCAGTGACTATTCACCCAGTACAGATAGCACACCACCTGGGCTACAGAATCCTGAGGCCATGCGGCGTTTCGAGACCCAATGCCCCCGGTAGTGAGCGGCCAGCAGCCCAAAGCGCACACCGGCCCTTTAGTCATTTTCGTGAATCCGGTACCAGTTCGCTGTTCTTGATGTTAGCGATTGGCCCTAATATCGAGGGATCGAACTCATTCAAGCGTTGTGTGTTGGCGAATCGTCGAGGTAGATCGGGATTTGCCAGCGCAGCCTTACCTATTGCGATGATGTCGGCGCCCTCTTCCAGCACGGATGAGGCGTGCTCTGCCCTGTGCAGGTCCCCGTTTGCAATCAAAGCTATCTCTGGAGCATAGCGACGTGACAACGATACAAGACTGCTGTGGCCATTAATGAATGCCGGTTTCCAGGCTTGATGTTCAGTGACGTGAATGAAGTCGACGGCCGCGTCACTCAGTGAACCAAAGATGACCTCCGCAGCCTGCTCACCCTCAGCCCATTTATGATCGAAGTCGTTGACCTTACTCTGCGAGATTCTTACACCCACCGGCAACGTTCCGACTGCCAGCCTTACCGCTCTCACAACTTCAAGGGTTAGGTTCATACGGTCTCGCAGCCCCCCTCCCCAACGGTCATTACGATGATTTGTGTAGTCAGTCAGGAACTGATCAAGCAAATACCCGTTGGCACCATGGATCTCGATACCATCGAAACCTGATCTCGGCATCGAAGCCTTTGCTGACGATCTTGCCACCGGCCTCATAGCAGCATGGGTTGCCGATCACGGTTTCGGCGTTGAGCAGCATGACCTCGTTCTCGCGCTTGGTGTAGTACACCGCAAGCGAGAGATTGGCTTTCTTGTCGAACAGCTCAGCTTTGGTACCTAGCTCGTAAGTGTCGCCGGTCATCGGCTTGAGAGACTGGTGATCGGTGCCCAGGTAATTGGTCTGCGGGGTGTAGATCTGGCTGTAGCTGGTGTACAGCGACCACTGCTCGTTCAGGGTGTAGACAAGCCCACCGAACGGGGTGATCACCCCGCTTTCCTTGCCGCCAGTTGGGTAAACCTTGCCATCGGATGGGGTCACGCTGGTGATGTTGTCGTCGTAATCCGAGTAACGTGCGCCAACGATCAGTTTCAACGGCTCGGCCAACTGCGCGCGCAGGGTCGCGTAAGCGCCACTCTTGCGCTGGTTCCACGCGGGGAAGTTGATGTACATCCCGGGCATGGCACCTTCAGGCTGATTGCTGATGTCGTCCTGACGTGGGTCGACCGGGATGTTGGCCATGCCTAGACGGAATGACTCGAAACCGCGCCGGGTTTCCTGATGGTCGATACCGAACAGCACCTCGTGCTCCAGGCCGAATGCACGAAAGCGCCCGGAGACGTTGGCGTCGTAAAGGTCTTGGTCAATGGTGTAATTGCGCCCCCAGCGTGAGAACAGCGAGCCTCTTCCAGTCGTGCTGTCGAGGGTACCGGTTGCCTGGCCGATGTTCTGGGTGATGTCTTGGCTGTAACGTGTATTAACTGCCGTTGACCTTCCAGTCTTCATTGAAGGCGTGCTCCAGTTTGACCAACAGCTCGTTGGTTTCGTAGTTTGCTGTGGACCAGTCCGCGCCCAGTGATGTGTCGCGGGACAAACCAATGTCGTCGCCAGTGTTGTACCGAGGCAGTCCACTGTCCCAGTAACCCTTTATCTTGCGCCACTGGTGACTGCCGCCAAACGTCAGCAGCGTATCCGGTGTGAGGTCGGCTTCAAGGATCCCATAGTAGATTTCTTTGTTGCTGTTGGTGGTGTCGTAGAAATAATCGCGATCTTCGACGGCGACCACACCTCGCCCACGCAAGCGACCATCTAAACCGAGCGGCCCGGTGACATCGACCTCCTGGCGATAGTTGTCCCAGCTGCCCGCCGAGATGTTGGTCTTGAGCTGGTTGAACGCCAATGGCTTCTTACGCACCAGATTGAGGGTGCCGCCAGGCTCACCGGTCCCGCTGAACAGGCCATCAGAGCCTCGCAGGATCTCGATATGGTCATACATGGCCATGTCTGGCAACGACTGATAGTTCTGCTGGCGGATCGCCGGAGCACCGCCGTCAGTCTGCACGCTGGTGACCTCGAAACCACGGGAGTAGAACTTGGTATCTACGCCGCTTGGATGAATGGGAACCGTTAGAAAGTCATCCGCATATTACGGTTCAGACAATGCTCTGGATCGGAAACTGATCCCCAGAGTTACCTACTAGCGGCGTGTCCGCTATGGGTAAGCAGACATCCGGCTGCTTCTTCAACTGGGAACCTAATAACGGAAAGCCAACACTTCTCCTGCTGCGATGCGTGAGAAAACAACGTGAGGATCTGTTTGGCACCAGTATCTAAAGAAAAAAAGGAGAGGTTCATCCTCTCCAAAAACCTGCGTCACTGGGCTCTCAATTGGTAACACCAGTTTGGGCGCCTCCCATTGCTGTGCGAGAACACCAATTGGTTGGCCTGACGCGCAGATAATCCAGGTAGCTTCATCTCCACTTATGCTGGGCAGGTAGTGCATGGTCTGTATGGCTTCTAACGCTGTACGCAATGTTGCAGTCGGATCCAGCTTGACTGAGTTGGCATGGCTGATCAGATCGTCACCCGCGTGGACGCTGTCTCGATCAATGGCAAGTATCAGCATCATGACCCCCTGAGAAAATTGTATTCAGACTACACAGCGTATGGGGCTGAACGGGGAGCTGTCCACAGTCTGCTGCTCGGCCATACAAAGCTGGAGAGCACCGTTCGATATTTGTGTATTGAGGTCGATGACGCTCTGGAGATGGCGGAACAGACTGAGGTTCGACAATGCATAGCGACGGTCGAGATCAGACCGTCGCTAATCGACCCAAAGCAGGCATTCTGTGTCCTTGTCGGCAGCCCAATAGTCACATATGATACTAAGTCTCATTTGCATCGTTCTTGTGGCCGCCAATGGCATCCGTCGATACCGCTCAGTTCACTGCTCTATACGAACAGCAACACCGCTGGTTGCGCAGCTGGCTGTATCGGCAATTGAGCTGCTCACACCGCGCTGCTGATTTGATGCAGGACACCTTCATGCGTCTGTTGGCCAGTAACGAGGTGATTGAAGTCCGCCAGCCTCGGCCTTTCCTGGCCAAGGTGGCACGCAGTGTCCTGTCAAACCACTACCGCCGCACACGCCTGGAAAAAGCCTATCTGGATGCGATCCAGACGGAAGACGAAAACGTGCTGCCGGACCTGGCGACCCAATTGATTATTTTCGAGACGCTGGTTCGACTCGACGAAGCACTCTGTCAGTTGGATGTCGCCGTCAAAAAGGCATTCCTCTGGTCGCAACTGGATGGGCTGAGCCACGGGGAAATTGCCGAGCGGCTGGGTATTTCAATCGCTACCGTCAAGCGCCACATCATCAAGGCAGGTGCGCAGTGCATGCTGGTGACGGAAGCGCTGGAATGACGATCACCGAAAGCGCGTTTACCCGAGAACCCACGCCATCACAGCAAATGTATGAGGAGGCGATGGCGTGGTGGCTCGATATGCAGGAAGCCAATTTCGATTCACCCGCACAGGCCGCTTTCATGGCATGGCGTAGTGAACACCCCTTGCATGAACTGGCCTGGGAGAAGGCCTTGGCCCTGGCTGCGCAGCTGGACTCATTGCGCACCCGAGGCGATCCAAACCTTGCCCGACAGGCCCTGTTGCTTTCTTCTCAGGAAGGGCTGAGCAGACGACGTGCCATCAAGGGCCTGGCCTTGCTGCTGACCACAAGCGCGGGTGCCTGGTTGGCCAGAGACAGCGAAGTGGTTTCGCGCTTGAACGCCGATTACGCCACGGGCGTTGGCGAGCAGCGACGCGTCGCGCTGAATGCCAATCTGTCGTTTGATCTCAATACCCGCAGCGCGATAAATGTTCGTCATACAGATCATAGCTGGCACCTTCGATTGCTCAGCGGCGAGATCCTCGTCGACACGGTTTTGACCCAGACACTTTCCATCGAAGCCCCTCAGATCCGCGCGCAGGCGTCCTCGGCGCGCTTCACGGTACGCCAGTTGGACAATGGTTCGACTCAGTTGGCGGTCTATCGTGGCTCACTTCAGGTAAACCCGGCAAAAGCGAGCACGTGGACTTCCTTGCAGGCAGGGCAACTGGCTCGTTTCGGGCCGCTCGGGCTGCTGGATCAGGATGCACTGCAAGCAAACGCTGCGGCCTGGACAGAAGGCATGATCGTCGCCAACGGCCAACCGCTCCGGGCTTTCCTGGATGAACTGGGTCGGTATCGTCATGGGCATCTCGGGTGCGACCCCGCATTGGCAAACCTGCGTGTATGGGGCACCTTCCCGCTGGCAGACAGCGATCGAATCATCGATGCCGTTGCCCAGACGCTGAAACTGGATGTCCAGCGTTTCACTCGCCTATGGGTCAACTTGCGCGCCTTGCCGGCAACCGTTTGAACTTTTTTCGTCTTCGATGAGCCGTTTTGATTTCTGGCGAGACTTATAGGCCATACATCAAAAAACATCGGGGAACTTCACATGCATCACCGCAGTATTTCGTCGTGCTACGCAACCCCGCTCGCCAGCACCCTGGGTTGCGCCGCGGCGGTTCTGATTGCCAGTTCATCGCCAGTGTGGGCAGCCGCCGATAGCAGCGTGCAACACTACGAAATCCCCGCGGCCCCGCTGGGCACTGCGCTCAATCACCTGGGCCAGCAAGCCCATTTGTTGTTGTCGTTTCCCAATGAATTGATTGCCGGACAAAACAGCTCTGCCTTGAAGGGTGATTACACGGTCGACGGTGCGTTACACGCGCTGCTTGAGGGCAGCCAGCTCATAGCGGTGCGCCAGCCGGATGGGCGATACATCCTCCAGCGAGCGCCGGCCTCAACCGCGCTGGAGCTTCAAAGCATTTCAATTTCGGGCAAAGCACCCGGGTCTACTACAGAAGGTACCGGGCTCTACACCACCTACTCATCCAGCAGTTCGACCCGTCTGAACCTGACCCCCAAAGAGACCCCGCAGTCGCTGACCGTCATGACCCGCCAGCGCCTGGATGACCAGCGCCTGACCAATCTAAGCGATACCCTCGATGCCACACCGGGCATCATCGTGTTGCGCGACGGGCTGGGTGCCGAATCCGATGGTTACTTCTCGCGCGGCTTCGAGGTTCAGAACTTTGAAATCGATGGTGTGCCCACCGTCAAGCGCATGGACAATTACACCCAGAGCATGGCCATGTATGACCGGGTGGAGGTGGTGCGCGGTGCTACCGGCCTGATCAGCGGCCTGGGCAGCCCTTCAGCGACGATCAACCTGATCCGCAAACGTCCTACCTCCGAGGCTCAGGCCAGCGTCACCGCAGAAGCTGGTAACTGGGACCGCTACGGAACCGGCTTTGATGTATCTGGCCCGCTGACCGAAACCGGCAACGTACGCGGTCGTCTGGTCGCCGACTTCAAGACCGAGCAGTCATGGGTAGACCGCTACAAGCAGGACTCGCAGCTGATCTACGGCATTACCGAGTTCGACCTGACTGAAGACACCCTGCTGACGATGGGCTTCAGTTATCAACGCACAGACGTTGACTCGCCCATGCGCTCCGGCCTGCCGACCCGCTTTACCGACGGGTCTCGCACCAACCTCAAACGCTCGCTCAATTCGGCTCAAACGTGGTCTTACAACGACCATGAACAAACCAGCTTTTTCACCTCGATCGAACAGCAGTTCGTTAATGGCTGGAGCGGAAAGATCGAGCTGACCCACTCCGAAAACAAGTTTGATGAAGTCTTCAACTACGTCAACGGCAGCCTCAACCCGGACGGGAGCGGCACCACACAGTTGCCAGTGCGCTTCTCCGGCATCCCACGCCAGAACAACATCGATGCCTACCTGACCGGCCCGTTCGGTCTGTTGGGCCGCGAGCACGAATTGATCGCCGGCGTAACCTTGTCCAACTACTACGAGAACGTGCCAAGCTACGGCGGTTGGAAATACGACTATTCCGGCTCTCCGGCTGGCGCGATCGACAACCTGCTGAACTGGAACGGCGGCTCGCTCAAACCGGAATTCGACGTCACTGGCAAATCCACTGTCGACGAAACCCAATACGCCGCTTATCTCGCTACGCGCCTGCACGCCACCGACAATCTCAGTGTCTTGCTGGGTAGCCGCGTGATCGATTGGCATCGTGACATCGAGGATAAACCCTACAACGCCGAGCAGACCAAGACCAAGGAGTCGGAAACCGGCGTCTACATTCCGTATGCTGGCGTGGTGTATGACGTCAACGATACGTGGTCGCTGTATGCCAGTTATACGAAAATCTTCAACCCACAGTCGTCCTGGGTTCGCGACATCGACAACAAACCACTGGATCCGATGGAGGGCACCGGGTATGAAGTCGGCGTCAAGGGCAGCCACTTCGACGGCAAGCTGAACTCCAGCGTCGCGCTGTTCAAGATCGAGCAGGACAACCTGGCGATCTGGATCGATACTCCAGGCGGTAACACGTATAAGTCGGAACAGGGAACCACTACCAAAGGCGTTCAATTCACCCTGGACGGAGAGCTGGCCGAAGGCTGGCAGGCATCTGCCGGTTATGCTTATGCCGTCAGCACTGACGCTGACGACCAGCGTATCGTTACCACCTTGCCTCGCCACAGTCTCAAGACCTTCACCAGCTATCGCCTGCCGGGGATTCTGAACAAGCTCACCCTTGGCGGCGGTGTGAACTGGCAGAGCAAAACCGGTGCCGACCTGCACACCTTCACTCAGGGTAACTACGCCGTCACCAACCTCCTGGCTCGCTACGACTTCAACCAGCATCTAAGTGCGTCCGTCAATCTGAACAACGTGTTCGACCGTGAATACCTCAGCTATGCCGGTGACCACGGTATGTACGGTGCTCCAAGAAACATCATGACGGGTCTCAAGTACAACTTCTGACGTTCACGCGCTTCGTGCTGAACCGGAGCCATCTGTTTCAATCCAGTATCGACGCCCGCAAATCCATGGGCAATCGGCACCATTGGAATCGATGGCTCGGGAGAGTGTGGGCCCACGCCGGCGTTCAGAGGTTCTGGGCGGAGCAATCCAAACATGCCCTGGATGAGTCATAGGCGGTTGCATGCAACCGCTGGCAGTGACATTGGCAGGGCAGGAGCTGTCAGAAACTACCCTTCAAGGTCACCATGTAGTTGCGCTGCCATCGATCCAGGCGTCAAGGGCCAGTTCGGCGCCCCGCCACTGGCGGTCGTGGTAGTCGTGGGCTTCAAAGCGTAATCCATCCCGTAACCAGCCCATGTAAAGCTACGATCGCCCCTGCCACGGTGGCCACAAAAATGAAACGCTCAGCGCCGTTGAAAACAGGTAAGGCTTGTTCACGCCGGGCCTTTATGTAGAGCAACGTGCCCGGCGCGTAAATCACCGCAGATAGCAGTAGGTACTTCAAACCTCCCGCATACAGCATGAGCAGTGCATAGGCCGTCGCCAGGACGGCGATTACCAGATCCTTCGCGCGAGTTCCTCGATCCAGCACGTATGTTTCGCGGGCTCTGGCGAGTTTGAGCGCATACGCTGCCACCAAAAGGTACGGAACCAGCGTCAACGAACTCGTCAATTCCAGTGCCAAAGTAAACGCGTACTCGGTGAAGAACGTCAAAACCAGAAAGAACTGCACCAGCAGTGTTGTCAGCCAGAGTGCGGCAGCGGGTACTTTGTGGGCATTTTCACGGCTCAGGAATTGCGGCATTGCCTTATCATGGGCTGCCGAGAAAAGCACCTCTGCCGCCAGCAAGGTCCAGGACAGGTAGGCCCCTAGCACCGACACAAGCAAACCAACGCTAATGAAGATTGCCCCCCAGCGCCCCACGATCGCCTCCAGTACTCCGGCCATGGAAGGTTGGCGCAAGTCGGCAAGTTCGGGGCGAAGCATCACCCCGTAACTCAGCAGGGTGATCAGCATCAGGAGGCATAACACGCCCAAAAATCCCAGTACTGTCGCAACGCCGACATCTTTGCGATTGGCTGCGTAGCGTGAGTAGACGCTGGCACCTTCGATGCCCAAGAACACAAATACAGTGACCAGCATAGTGGCGCGCACCTGCTCGAACAGTGAGCCGTCGGCAGCCTGCGCGGCCTCGACTGCCGCATGACCCACGCGGCCGTAATCGTCTGGATGCGCGAGGTCGGGCGACGTGACCGTGAGGGCGTCACCCCAGAAGTTCAGCATGAACAGATTGCGGTCGAAGGCCGCGACGAGCACCACGACGAAAACCACGATGGGAATCATCTTGGCGATGGTAGCAACCGTGTTGATCACCGTAGCCTGCTGCACCCCTCGAAGGACGAGAAAGTGAAACCCCCACAGCAGCACGGATGATGCAGCGATTGCGGCAAGCGTATTGCCGTCGCCGAATACTGGAAAGAAGCTGCCCAGTGTGGACTTGATCAAAATAAAGTAAGAAACGTTTCCGATGCATGTGCCGGCCCAGAAGCCGAACGCAGAGGCAAAGCCAAGGTAGTTGCCGAAGCCCGCTCTTGCGTACGCATAGATGCCGGAGTCCAACTCTGGTTTTCGGCGTGCGAGGTTCTGGAAGACGAATGCCAGCATCAGCATCCCGACGCCAGCGATTGTCCAGGCAATGATTGCGCCCAAACCACCTGTGGACCTTGCAAAGGTCGCAGGTAGCGAGAAAATTCCTGCACCTATCATGGAGCCCACGACAAGTGCAGTCAGCGCTACGGCATTGAGCTTTCCTTCGGTAGGCGCGCTCATCAGGTCTATCCTTGACGTTCGACTCGCTGATTAAAGACGATGCTCGCCGATTGATCCAACCAAAAGCAGTTCTCGGCCGAAATCAGCGTGTTACAACAGCTTTGGCTGGCGAGTTGCCGTTGGCGAGCGTCCGCGTCCGACCCATTGCGCACGTTCAGTCCTGATGTCCTTGCACAAAACATATGGAAATTCGTATATTCGAATTTCCATATTAATTGGTGCAGCCATGATTACACCACCTGATGTGTTCAAAAGCCTGTCCGACGAGACCCGTGCTCGCGCCACCCTGCTGATCGTCAGTCTCGGTGAGCTATGTGTCTGCGAACTGATGTGCGCGCTGAACGACAGCCAACCCAAGATCAGCCGCCACCTCGCACAGCTGCGCAGCAATGGCATGCTGTTGGATCGCCGCCAGGGGCAATGGGTGTATTACCGTCTAAACCCCGAGCTGCCAGCCTGGGTGCATGAAATGTTGCAGGTGACCTTGCAGGCAAATTCGCAATGGTTGGCCGACAACTCTCTTCGGCTGAAGAACATGGACGGCCGCCCCGTCCGTGACGCTGCCTGCTGCTGATCAACATCGAGCGAGATCTTCATGCTGGTCGCCATTGCAGTCTTTGTTTTCACTCTCATCCTGGTCATCTGGCAACCGAAAGGGCTTGGCGTTGGCTGGAGTGCCGCGCTCGGTGCCCTCATTGCCCTGGCGGCGGGTGCCGTCTCGCTGCACGACATCCCGACCGTGTGGGCCATTGTCTGGAATGCCACCGCCACCTTCATCGCCGTCATCATCATCAGCCTGCTGCTGGACGAGGCCGGTTTCTTCGAGTGGGCCGCACTGCACGTGGCCCGCTGGGCAGGCGGTAGCGGCTACCGCCTGTTCGCCTTCTGCGTCCTGCTCGGTGCTGCCGTGTCGGCGCTGTTCGCCAACGATGGTGCGGCGCTTATCCTCACACCCATCGTCATGTCGATGCTGCTCGCGCTAAGGTTCTCGCCCGCCGCAACGCTGGCCTTCGTCATGGCCGCTGGCTTCATCGCCGACACGGCGAGCCTGCCGCTGGTAGTCTCCAACCTGGTGAACATTGTCTCGGCCGACTACTTCAGGCTGGGCTTCAGCGAATACGCCTCGGTGATGGTGCCGGTGAATTTCGCCAGCGTGGCTGCAACCCTGCTGGTGCTGTTCGTGTTCTTCCGTCGTGATATCCCGAGGCAGTACACGGTCGCGGCCCTGAAGACGCCAAGCGAGGCGATTCATGACCGCGCTACCTTCAATGTCGGTGGCTGGGTGCTGCTGGTGATGCTGATCGGCCTGTTCGCCCTGGAACCACTGGGTATCCCGATCAGTGCGGTCGCTGCAACTTGTGCGGCAATCCTTTTTGCCGTCGCCGCTCGCGGGCACCGCATCTCCACCCGTCGTGTGCTGCGCGAAGCGCCTTGGCAGGTGGTGATCTTTTCTCTTGGGATGTACCTGGTGGTCTACGGGCTGAAGAACGCCGGCCTCACCGATATGCTCACCCACTTGCTCAACCGACTTGCGCAGCAAGGGCTGTGGGCTGCCGCCATCGGCACCGGGTTGATCGCTGCATTGCTGTCCTCGGTCATGAACAACATGCCCAGCGTGCTGGTCGGCGCCTTGTCGATCCAGGCCAGCGAGGCGCAAGGGCTGGTGCGCGAGGCGATGATCTACGCCAACGTCATCGGCTGCGACCTCGGCCCGAAAATCACACCCATTGGCAGCCTCGCCACCCTGCTCTGGCTGCATGTGCTGGAGCGCAAAGGCATGCGCATCACCTGGGGTTACTACTTCAAGGTCGGCATCCTGCTGACGCTACCGGTGCTGTTGATCACCCTTTCGGCCCTGGCATTGCGCCTGAGCCTCTGACATCCGCCACGAAGCGGAGGAGCCCCCATGCGAGTCCTGTTCATGTGCACGGCCAACAGCTGCCGCAGCATCCTTTCCGAGGCCATGTTCAATCACCTGGCGCCTCACGGATTTGAAGCCGTCAGCGCCGGCAGTTTCCCGAAAGGCCAGGTGCTGCCTCGCAGCCTGATCACCTTGCAGCATGCGGGCATCTCTACTGAAGGGCTGAGCAGCAAGGGCAATGACGCGTTCCAGGGTTGCCCTCCTGACATTGTCATCACCGTTTGCGACAAGGCTGCCGGCGAAGCTTGCCCGGTGTATTTCGGCCCTGCACTGAAGTCGCACTGGGGACTGGAGGACCCGTCCGATGTCGTGGGTGATATGCCGTCGGTAGACGCTGCGTTCCGCGCCACGCTGGCCCGGATCGAGTCACGCTGCCAAGCATTCTTCGCACTGCCTTTCGATAACCTCGACCATGAGCAGCTCAAGCATGAGCTGGATCGCATCGGTACCCTTTAAGCAGGAGGAAACATGTCCGAGCAACTGCCCAATCTCGACCTTGCCCTGTTCGATGTATCGCCAGCGGCAACCCGTTCCAGCGTGCACAAACCGCGCATCCTGCTGCTATATGGGTCGACCCGCGAACGCTCTTTCAGTCGCTTGCTGGTGGAAGAAGCCGCACGCCTGCTGGAGCACTTCGGTGCAGAAACGCGGGTGTTCAATCCGTCGGGCCTGCCGCTGCCTGACGATGTACCTGTCGACCACCCCAAGGTGCAGGAACTGCGTGATCTGGTGCAGTGGTCGGAAGGCCAGGTGTGGTGCTCTCCAGAGCGTCATGGTGCGATGTCTGCGGTTTTCAAGGCACAGATCGACTGGATCCCCTTGGCGCTGGGAGCGCTTCGCCCCACCCAGGGCAAGACCCTGGCAGTCATGCAGGTGTGTGGCGGCTCGCAGTCGTTCAACGTGGTCAACCAACTGCGCGTGCTCGGGCGCTGGATGCGGATGTTTACCATCCCGAACCAGTCCTCGGTACCCAAGGCCTACCTGGAGTTCGACGACGCCGGGCGTATGAAGCCTTCGCCGTACTACGATCGCGTTGTGGATGTGATGGAGGAACTGGTGAAGTTCACCGTCCTGCTGCGTGATCGCCAGGAATTCCTGGCGGATCGCTATTCGGAACGCAAGGAAAACGCCGAGCAACTCTCTGCCCGTGTGAACCAGCGCTCGATCTGAGGGTGTGCCCGGAATGTCCGCTATGGGTCAAAAGCGACCTGTCGTGAATTGCCGATTTCGACCCATTAGCGATCGTCAGGCCGCCTGCTGGATCAGTGCCTGACGCAGGACGTCCGCCAAACGCTTCAGGCCTTCATCCAGCTTGTCGGGAGCAACATGGCTGAAGTTCAGCCTCAGGTGCCCTGGATGTTTGTCAGGCTCTGGGAAGAAGGGCTCTCCGGGCATGAACGCCACATTGGCCGCCAATGCCGGTTCGAGCAATGCCCGGGTATCGATGGGGTGCTTGAGCGTCAACCAGAAGAACAACCCTCCCTCTGGCATCTGCCACTCGGCCAGGTCGGCGAAGTGCGTCTCCAATGCGGCCTGGAAAGCGTCTCGACGACCCCGGTAATAGCGGCGTAACGCTTCAAGATGACGCTCAAGCCTTTCTGTTTCCAACCATTGAAGCACCTGCCATTGCCCAACCCGACTGGTGTGCAGGTCCGCCGATTGCTTGAGCCGCAGCAAGTGCGGGAACAGGTCGGGGCTGGCAATCAGGTACCCAACCCGCAAGCCGGGCAGCAAGGTCTTGGACACAGTGCCGGTATAAATCCAGCTGGTGGTGTTCAGACGGCTGACAACCGGCATGGCCGCGACGCCGTCGAAGCTCAGCTCTCGATACGGCTCATCTTCGATCAATGTGACGTTGAACTCATCGAGAAGCGCCGCGACTTCGTCCCTTTTTCTGTCGCTGTAGCGCAGCCCCGACGGGTTCTGAAACGTTGGAATCAGATAGATGAACGCCGGGCGGTTCTGGCTCAGCAGTTCGCGCAACGACTCCAGATCCGGGCCATCGCGCTCCATCGGCAGCGAAAGGCAGTGCGCACCGAAGAACTGGAAGCTTTGCAACGCAGCCAGATAAGTAGGGGCTTCCAGCAACACCGGCGTCCCTTTGTCGATATACAGTTTTGATGTCAGGTCCAGAGCCTGCTGCGAGCCGCTGAGAATCAGCACTTGGCTAGCCTCGCACTTGATTCCCAACGCCCGGGCTTCCCTGGCCAGCGCCTCACGCAACATCGGCTCACCCTCGCTCATCCCGTACTGGCCCATGCTGGTGGGCATTTCAGCCCAGTCCACAGAGGGCAGCATCTCCTCTGCCGGCAGGCCCCCTGCAAAAGACATCATCCCTGGGCGCTGCGCGGCGGCCAGAATTTCACGAATCAAAGAGCTTTTAAGGCGCGAAACACGTTCAGAAAATGCCATGGATCACCTCTGGCCAAGCGCGAACAATATAGGTCAAACTCCTTTACCTAAAGTAGAACGCTCGTCGAGAATAAGTCAACATGATTGACCTAAAAAACCAGGAAGCACAGCAGCAGGCCATGGAAGCGTTTTTCTTTGGCTATCAGGCGTTCACCACCAAGGCCGACGAGATGCTTGAGCGCAGGGGCTTGGGCCGTGTGCATCAGAGGATCGTTTTTTTCATAGCCCGGCACCCGCACCTCAGCGTCAAGGAGCTGCTGGCCCTGCTCGGCGTGACCAAGCAGGCGCTGAACATACCGCTACGGCAATTGGCAGAGATGGGATTAGTGGACAGCGCGGCATCGCACACCGACAAACGGATGCGTTTGCTTCAGCTGACCAAAGAAGGCTCGCGACTTGAGCAAATGCTGCGACGTGAACAAGTAAAGCTGCTTGAGCGGGCATTCGGTGAGGCCGGAGAGGCGGCAGTAGCGGGATGGCTGGCTGTTAATGCGGCATTGGGCAAGATACAACATTCAACGTGAACCCGGATGCCCGGAACATGCGCATAATGCCAAAGCCGCCCATTATGGCCCTTGCCCTAATTCCACTCAGCTTCAGATGGCAGCCGACTGCCTCAACCTCCGACTCAACCCAGGCGTCTTACCCGTAACACGCTTGAACGCCCGACTGAACGCCGCCTGAGACGTATAACCCAAACGCTGCGCGACCTCTTCAATAGGCAACCTTTCCAGCGTCAGCCACTGGCTGGCAAGCCGCATTCGCACTTCGGTGACGTAGCGCAGCGGGGTCATGCCAATCGTCAATTGAAAACGCTCCGCAAAGACCGAGCGGGACGTATTGCATTGCTCCGCCAACTGCTCGACGGTCCAGTCGCGGCCCGGTTGTTGATGCAGCGCCAAAAGTGCACCTGCCAGCCGCGGATCGCGCAGGGCCGCAACCAGGCCGGAGGCGTTACCGCAGGCGCACTCGACCCAACCTCGAACGACCATGGCGGCGACCACGTCAGCCAATCGCGCGAGGATGCCGGCGAAACCGACGCGTGCAGCGCTGACTTCGCGCTCCATGGTGGTGAGAATAGGCACCAGCCCGGGGTACCGCTGGCCACCCGCATCAATCAGCATCAGGCCCGGCATCAGCTTGCCAAGGCCATGGAGGCTGCCTAATTCGAACTCCATGCATCCACTGAAAAAAAGCGTGGTCGGCATGGGGCCGGCATCGGTCCCGGTATTCACCGCGCTGACGGCGTCGCCGAGAGGCTCGCCGTCCAGAAGGTCAATTTCCTGCACGGGCACGTGCGTATGCGAGAGCAATTGATGGGCCGCACCATGGGAGATGAAGACGGCGTTACCGGCGGACAGCGCATAGGTTGTCCCGTCTTCCATGCGCAGCACCGCGTTGCCGACCGCCAGGAAGTGGAACCAGGCATGCCCGGGTTTGCCAGCGAAGCCCAAGCCGAAGGCCGGGCCCGCTTGGATACGCCGGTAGTCGACACCGCGCAGGCGCATGCCGCGCAACAGCTCGTTGATGAGATCGGAAGAAAGGGAAAATGGGTCTTTCGGCATTATCCAGGTGTTTTGGTCAAAAAATTGAGTTTTTAGATCATAGATCATCCAAATTCTCGCGCCTAGACTACGGGTCAATTGAAGATTGGGAGATCCGTGCAATGACTGACCTTGTATGCAAGGCCGTACCCGGCGCCGGGCCGGATGCAGAACCTGCAACCCCCGCGTGGATGGCTGTATTCTCGTTGGCCATGGGCGTGTTTGGCTTGCTGACCGCTGAGTACCTTCCGGCCAGCCTGTTGACGCCCATGGCGACCGAGTTGGGGGTATCCGAAGCGCTGGCTGGCCAAGCGGTAACGGTGACAGCCGTGGTGGCGCTGTTCGCCGGCCTGTTGGTGCCAGGCCTGACTCGCAGTATCGATCGCCGCTGGGTGTTGCTGGGTTTTTCCACGTTGATGATCGCTTCCAATCTGTTGGTCGCCGTTGCCTCCAGTTTCGCGGTGATGTTGTTGATGCGTATCTTGCTGGGCATCGCGCTTGGCGGGTTTTGGAGCATGGCGGCGGCGGTGGCGATGCGTTTGGTGCCGGGGGCTTTGTTACCGCGCGCACTCTCGATCATTTTCAGTGGCATCGCCATCGGGACGGTGGTTGCGGTCCCGCTGGGCAGTTATCTGGGTGGGCTATATGGCTGGCGCAGCGCGTTCTTTGCAGCGACGGCGGTGGGTGTGGTGACCCTGGCTTTCCAGGCACTCACGCTGCCGAGCCTTGCGCCGCGTCGGCCGGCACGCCTGCGCACGGTGCTTGAGGTGTTGCAGCGTCCAGGCATTGCTATGGGGATGTTCGGTTGTGTGCTGGTGCACAGCGGCCACTTCGCGATGTTCACCTATGTTCGGCCATTCCTCGAAGGTACGACCGGCATTGGCCCGCAGGGGCTGTCGCTGATGTTGCTGGGTTTTGGTGTGGCGAACTTTGTCGGCACATTGGTGGCCGGGTGGATGCTTACTCGTCACCCGTTGGCCACCCTGGTGTTGATGCCCGCGCTGGTGGGCGTTGCGGCACTGGCCCTGGTCCTGCTGCCGGCGTCGGTGCCAGGGCAGGCCTTACTGCTGGCGGTCTGGGGCCTGGCCTTTGGGGGTGTGCCGGTGGCGTGGTCGAACTGGGTCGCCAGCGCGGTCCCTGACCAGGCGGAAAGCGCCGGGGGCATGGTGGTAGCGTCTGTACAGTCGGCCATCGCCACAGGCGCAGCCGCTGGTGGGGCAATGTTCAGCCTCGGAGGCAGCGCAGGCGTATTCATGGCGGCGGCCGTGCTGATGCTGCTGGCCGCGTTGCTTATTGCACTGCGTGTGCAAGTTCCTTCGGTAGATGGCGCTTTGCTGAACGGGTCCGCACGCCATTGAGAACTTAGCTCTCAAAGCGGCTTTTCAGGCGCAGGCCCTTGGCTTGCCCCAACGGCTGGTGCAGCGAGTCTAGCTCGGTCAACAGCGCGTTCAGGGAAAACGGCTCGATGGCCGGTTGCGACTCGCCACTGGTAAACACTTCGCGCAGGCCGGTGAACAGGGCGCTGATTTCCCGCCCGGACACTTCGATATCGTGGAAGATCTCCATCAGGCGTTCATGCTGGCCCTGTTCGACCATACGCTCGCCGACGTACGCCAGGGAGGCAATCGAGGCCAAGGGTTGCATGGTGCCGTGGTAGGCCGCACGCACAAATCGCGTGCTGGCTTCAGCCTTTTCACGGACTTCCACGGCTTTTTTCGCCTCCTGGTCAAACAACGCCTTCAGGGCATCATCCGCTTTCTGTTTCTCGCGGTGGACGCGAAAGTTCGCTTGCTCCAGGCTGTCGTTCTATCTGTTAAGTGCGAGGGATTTAACATAGCCCTCCCGCGCAGGTAGTGTGCTGCTTGGCCTGGCCGGCGCGGTGCATGCTGAAGACGGATCCCAACGGGCTGAACAGTTCAAGCAGAACTTCCTGGCGGAGCAAGCTCGCCTGTGGGGCAATGATGCGGCCGAGCAGAAACCGCAGATCGCCCAGGTACAGGCCAAACAACAGCAGCAACAAGCCCACCCACAAACGGCAGTAAGCAAAGACTTCTGATAGTAAAAACTGCCCAGCATTATTGGGGCTGCTTTGCAGCCCTTCGCGGGCTCGCCCGCTCCCACAGAACGTAATAGCGCACCGAGCACACAACCTGTGGGAGCGGGCGAGCCCGCGAAGGGCCGCATCGGGGCCCCAATTGCTTAACTGACTGGTATCAGGCTGATGCCTGGCTTTTTCGTGGGAGCCAAAGGCTGGGCCATCGCCTACAGGGCATCGGGTAGCGCCAGCACCGCCAGCAGGTTGTCTCTGGTCGTTTGAGTGCAAGGCTGCATCGGCTCGCGCAGCTCGTCAGTCATCAAGCCCTGTAACTGCAATGCCGCCTTGACCACGGCCGGGTTGGGCTCGGCAAAGGCCATCCTGATCCAGGGCAGCAACTGGTAGAACGTGCCACGCGCAGCCGCCCAGTCGCCGCTATCCACCTGCCGCAGCATCCGCACGTAAAGGTGCGTATGCACATGGGCCGAAGCCGAAATGGCCCCTGCACCGCCCAGGCACAGGTTGTTGAATATCTGCAGGTCTTCACCGGCCAGCACTTGGGCATGACCGTCCTGGATCAAGGCCATGGTGGTTTCGCTGTCGCCGCTGCAGTCCTTGACTGCCGCGATACGGGGGTGGCGCACGATCCGGCGCAAGGTTTCGCGCTCGATGCGCACGCCGGTGCGGTAAGGGATGTCGTATACGATCAACGGCACGCTGGCGGCATCCGCTACGGTATTGAAGAAGACCTCTATGCCGGCCTGCGAAGGGCGGATGTAGCAAGGCGCCGGTACCAGAAGCCCAGCAATGTCACGCCGCTGGATTTCGGCCTGGAAGGCCAGCAACTCACGCAGGTTGTAACCCGACAGGCCCATCACCACCTGGCCTGGCGCCACCCAGGCCAGCACGGCATCCAGCACAGCCAGCTGCTCGGCCTTGGACAGTGCCGCCGCCTCCCCCGTGGTACCGCACACCACAAAACCGGCCACGCCGTCTTCGAGCAGCTTCTTCACCAGCTGTTCCAGGGCGGCGAAGTCAACTTCATTGGCGCGCATGGGTGTGACGAGGGCGATCCAGATACCACGGAAATTCGACATGCAAAAACTCCTGATGTTGACCGAAAGTCAGCGTCAGGGGATGAAGAGTCGAAGTGGTCTGGCAGGGATACCTGGCGCCTTCTGTCTCGTCAGCCCATCTGACGAGACAGCGCGCCTCGGTCAGATGAGCGGCTGTTTCTTGGATTTCTTGGCAACGGCAACGCACGCCCCTGCCAGGGCAATGAAGCCCGAAGCGGAAATGGCGCGGTTGAATGTGGACATCATGAGAAGGCCCGTTGCGTAGGTATGGCTGGATAATGGTGGGGCGGCGGACCAGATGTCAACCTTGTGTTGCCCAGGTAGAGCATCCCGATGTGCGGTATGGTTACCAGTCAGGCAGATGCTGATTTACCGGAGACACGCATGCTTCGCATTTTTGAACGCTGGCTAGACCCCTTTCCCCCTGACGAAGTACCGCCGCCACCAGTTGGCCTGCTGCGCTTCATGTGGGCCTGCACCCGTGGCGCCCGCGGCTACATTCTTGCCTTGGCGCTGCTCAGTGCCGGGGTGTCGATTTACGAAGCCTGGCTGTTTGCCTTTCTCGGCCAGGTGGTCGACCTGCTCTCGGCCTGGCAGGCCGGTGGCGCCGCCGCCAGCACGCAGGAAAGCCATGTGCTGTGGGGGATAGGCATCGTCCTGGTTACCAGCATCGGGCTGGTGGCGCTGCGCACCCTGGTGCAGCACCAGGTGCTGGCAATCAATCTGCCGCTGCGCCTGCGCTGGGACTTCCACCGCCTGATGCTGCGCCAGAGCCTGTCGTTCTTCTCCGACGAGTTCTCTGGCCGGGTTACCACCAAGGTGATGCAGACAGCGCTGGCGGTGCGCGAAGTGTTGTTCACGCTCATCGAAATCCTGCCCGGCATCGGCGTGTACTTCATTGCAATCATCGCCCTGGCCGGCGGCTTTGCCTTGAAGCTGATGCTGCCGTTCATTGCCTGGCTCGTGCTGTTCGGGCTGGCCATGCTGTATTTCGTGCCACGCCTGGGCAAGGTCGGGCAAGAACAGGCCAACGCACGGTCGTCGATGACCGGGCGGATTTCCGATGCCTACACCAACATCACCACGGTGAAGCTGTTCTCGCACTCCAAACGCGAAGCGCACTTTGCCCGTGCAGCCATGGAGGACTTCAAGCAAACCGGCTTTCGCCAGATGCGCCTGGTCAGCCAGTTCGAAATCGTCAACCAGGCACTGGTAGTGGGCTTGATCTTTGGCGCAGGCGGCTACGCGTTGTGGCTGTGGCACCAGGGCCAGGTCGGCACAGGGGCGGTTGCGGCCATTACCGCCATGGCCCTGCGTATCAACGGCATGTCGCACTGGATCATGTGGCAGATGACCTCGCTGTTCGAGAACATCGGCACCGTGCAAGACGGCATGGCCACCCTCACCCGCGGCCCCAAGGTACAGGATGCGCCGGATGCCACCGAGTTGGTAACCCGCGGCGGCGGGGTGAGCTTCGACAAGGTCAGCTTCAACTACAACGGCGAGCGCCAGGTGCTCAACGACTTGACCCTGCATATTCGCCCAGGCGAAAAGGTGGGGCTGGTCGGCCGTTCCGGCGCCGGCAAGTCCACCTTGATCAACCTGTTGCTGCGCTTCTACGACGTGGACAGTGGCGAAATCCGCATCGATGGGCAGAACGTCGCCAAGGTGACGCAAGACAGCCTGCGCAGCGCCATCGGCATGGTCACCCAGGACACCTCGCTGTTGCACCGTTCGATTCGGGACAACATCGCCTATGGGCGCCCGGACGCAACCGACGCGCAAATCCGCGCCGCTGCTGCAAATGCCCAAGCCGATGGTTTCATCAGCCAGCTCAGCGACCGCCAGGGCCACAACGGGTACGACACCTTGGTGGGCGAGCGCGGTATCAAGCTGTCTGGCGGCCAGCGCCAGCGCATCGCCATTGCCCGGGTCATGCTGAAGAACGCACCGATCCTGCTGCTGGACGAAGCCACCAGTGCGCTGGACTCGGAAGTGGAAGTGGCGATTCAGGAAAGCCTGGACGAAATGATGCAGGGCAAGACCGTCATCGCCATCGCCCACCGGCTGTCGACGATTGCCGCCATGGACCGGCTAATCGTGATGGATGAAGGGCGCATCATCGAGCAAGGTACCCACGCCGAATTGCTGGCGAAGAATGGTACCTATGCCCGGCTGTGGCAGCACCAGAGTGGTGGGTTCCTGGGTGAAGACCAGGGCGTGGCCGAGGCGGTTGAATAGGCTCACCTGAAGCTGACGCGGGCATTGTGGGAGTGACCTTGCCGGGGCGCTCCCACAAAAATCGCGCCTACCAGAATCTGGTACTTCAGCCAAACACATGCGAAGGCCGGCGCAGCACCGGGTCGAACGGGTTCACCCGTTCGCCAATCGCCGCCGCCTCGCGCTTGAGCAATGCCACCACGGTCGGCATGCGGTTGGGCCCTAGGCGGTCGCTGATGGTCGCCACGCTCAACGCTGCCACCGCATGGCCGTTACGGTCCAGGATCGGCACTGCCAGGCCGGCCATGCCGTCGAGTACTCCGGTGTTGCGCCCGGCGTAGCCGAGGGTGCGCACGTTGTCGATTTCGGCACGCAGCAACACTTCGTCGTAATGGTGAAAGTCCTTCAACCGCGGCAGGTTGTAGCGGATCACCTCGTCCCGCTCCTCCTCAGGCAGGAAGGCCAGGATCGCCAGGCTGCCCTGCCCCACGCCCAACGCCACGCGGCCGCCGATGTCGCCGGTAAAGGTACGGATCGGGTACGGCCCTTCGCTGCGGTCCAGGCACACGGCATCGAACCCCGAGCGCGCCAGCAAAAACAGCGAATCGCCCAGCGAAGCCGACAACCGCAGCAAGCTGGGGCGCACCACATCGCGCAGGTTGCCTGCCTGCCCGGCCTTGGCCGCCAGGGCGAAGAAATCCAGGCTCAGGCGATAACGCTTGCTGGCGGCGCACTGGTCGACCATTCCTTCCTCGATCAGGCTACGCAACAGCCGGTGGGTAGTGGGCTGCGCCAGGCCAACTCGCTGGGCCAGCTGACTGACCTTTTCGCCCTCGCCGCTGCAATCACCCAGTGCACGCAACACGGCAAACAAACGGGACACCGCACTGACGCCAACTTCCCTGGCCTGTTCATTTCGTTTACCGGAATCCATTTTTCGTTAAACCCACAGTAATTTCATTGAGTGGAATAATTTCAAAATAGCTGTCACTCAGTGAAATTACTCTTTGTCGCCATCCTAATCATTGCCCTACTCTCCGGTCCATAGGGCGATATCACAACATCGGCCGCCGCCATAGAAGCGAGCGCCAACGTCCGTAAAAGCTTTGCTTTTCGCCGCTGGCGCTCTGCCCACCCTGAAACTGCCGGGTTACCCCGGTTCCGTTTGCGATGGAGCACAGCCATGACCTTTCTGTTGATCGACAAGCTTTGCAAGCGCTATGGCGCTACGGAGGCAGTGGCCAGTTCGTCACTGGCCATCGAAAAAGGCGAGTTTGTCTCCCTGCTCGGCCCTTCCGGCTGCGGCAAGACCACCACCCTGCAGATGATTGCTGGCTTCGTCGAGGTCACCAGTGGCCGCATCGTCCTCGACGGCCGCGACATCACCCACGCCAAGCCGGCCAGCCGGGGCCTGGGCGTGGTGTTCCAGAGCTACGCGCTGTTCCCGCACATGACCGTGCGCGACAACGTTGCCTTCGGCCTGCGCATGCGCAAGGTGGCCAACGCCGAGATCGCTCGGCGCGTCGACCAGGCGTTGGCGTTGGTACGCCTGGACAAGCACGCCGAACGTTACCCGCGTGAACTGTCCGGCGGCCAACGCCAGCGTGTAGCCCTGGCCCGCGCACTGGTGATCGAACCGCCGGTGCTGCTGCTGGACGAGCCGCTGTCGAACCTGGACGCACACCTGCGCGAAGAGATGCAGTTCGAAATCTGCCGTATCCAGAACGAAGTAGGCATCACCACCCTGATGGTCACCCACGACCAGGCCGAAGCCCTGTCGATCAGCGACCGGGTAGTGGTGATGGAAGCCGGGCGCATCACCCAGATCGATGACCCTTACCGCCTCTACGAGCACCCGGGCACGCCGTTCATTTCCGACTTTGTCGGCAAGGCCAACCGCCTGCATGGCGTCACCGGCCCCGGCGGGTTACCACAGGCAGCCGCCCAGGGCCCGCTGACCCTCAGCCTGCGCCCAGAGAAGATCAGCCTTGAAGCAGCCGGCAGCGGCAAGCTGGCAGGCCGCGTCAGCTGCCGTTACTTCCTTGGCAGCCAGTGGCTGTACCGCGTCGATACCGCCTTGGGCAACCTGGCGGTGGTCCGCGCCAACGATGGCAGCGCGCCGCTGGACGAAGGTACCCAGGTGGGCCTGGACTGGAACGATGCCCTGCTGCGGGTGCTGAACACAGCCGAGGTGGCCGCATGAGTACGGCAAAACTGCGCAGCAACACCTGGGGCTACGGCCTTAGCAGCCCGGCCCTGCTGTTGTTCCTGGCGTTGCTGGTGATGCCGCTGGGGCTGACTGTGCTGTTGTCGTTCAACGCGTTCGACTACACCAGTGGTATCCAGGCCGGCCAGTACACCTTCAGCCATTACCTGAGCCTGGTGACCGACACCTATTACTACGAAATCTTTTTCCGCACCTTCTGGATCAGTGCCCTGGTCACCTTGTTGTGTGTGCTGATCGGCATCCCCGAAGCCATGGTCCTCAGCCGCATGGGCGCGCCGTGGCGCTCGATCTTCCTGATCCTGGTGCTGACCCCGCTGCTGATTTCGGTGGTGGTGCGCGCCTTCGGCTGGAGCCTGCTGCTGGGCTCTGACGGCCTGATCAACCAAGGCATCAGCGCCCTCGGCGGGCAGCCGGTGAAGCTGCTGTACACCCCGTTTGCGGTGATCATCGGCCTGGTACACGTGATGCTGCCGTTCATGATCATCCCAGTGTGGACCTCGCTGCAAAAGCTTGACCCGGCCGCCGAGCAGGCCGCGCTGTCGCTGGGCGCCAGCCAGTGGACGGTATTCCGCCGCATCGTGCTGCCACAGATCATGCCCGGTGTGCTGTCGGGCACGCTGATCGTGTTCGGCCTGGCCGCCAGCTCGTTCGCCATCCCGGGCCTTCTGGGCGGGCGGCGGCTGAAGATGGTCGCCACCATGATCTACGACCAGTACCTGGCCGAACTGAACTGGCCCATGGGCGCCACCATCGCCGTCGCCCTGCTGCTGATCAACCTGCTGGTGATGCTCAGCTGGAACCGGCTGGTCGAACGCCGCTACAAACGCGCACTTGGAGTGTGAACCGATGACCCGTAACGGCCCGCTGGCCCTGTCCTTTCATGCCTTGGTGATGCTGTTCATGCTCGCCCCGCTGGTGGTGGTGTGCCTGGTGGCATTCACCCCGGAAAACACCCTGAGCCTGCCCACTGCCGGCTTTTCGCTGCGCTGGTTCAGCGCTGTGTTCGAGCGTGCCGACTTCCTCGACGCGTTTTACAACAGCCTGAAACTCGCCGCCCTGGCGGCCTCGCTGGCCACCCTGATCGCCGTGCCGGCAGGCCTGGCGCTGACCCGCTACAGCTTCCCTGGCCAGGGCTTTGTCAACGGCCTGCTGCTGTCGCCGATCATCATCCCGCACCTGGTGCTGGGTGTGGCCTTGCTGAGGTTGTTTGCCCTGATTGGGGTCAATGGCAGCTTCACCTGGCTGGTGTTCGCCCACGTGGTGGTCATTACTCCGTACGTGCTGCGCCTGGTACTGGCTGCGGCCATCGGCATCGACCGCAGCGCCGAACAGGCCGCGCAAAGCCTGGGCGCCGGGCGCATCACGCTGTTCTGCAAGGTCACCCTGCCAATGATTCTGCCCGGCGTGGCCGGTGGCTGGCTGCTGGCGTTCATCAACAGCTTCGACGAAGTCACCCTGTCGATCTTCGTCACCTCGCCTGCTACCCAGACCCTGCCGGTGCGCATGTACGTATACGCCACCGAGTCCATCGACCCGATGATGGCCGCCGTCTCGGCGCTGGTGATTGCCGTCACCGCCCTGACCATGATCGCCCTGGACCGCGTGTATGGCCTGGACCGCGTACTGGTGGGCAAGCAATGACAAGGAATGCCCCTATGCCGCTGTTCAAGCGCGTGGCCGAACACGACCGCGAACCGCTGCCCTTCCTGCTCGACGGCCAACCGGCTCAGGGCATGAACGGCGACACCCTGCTGACCGCCATCCTGACCAACGCCACCCACCTGCGTGGCAGCGACTTCAGCGCCGAACCGCGCGCCGGTTTCTGCCTGATGGGCGCCTGCCAGGACTGCTGGGTACGCCTGCAGGACGGCCGCCGGGTGCGCGCCTGCTCGACCTTTCTGGAACCGGGCCAATGTGTCACCCGCGAACCGGGGCGCCAGGCATGAGCGCAACCGTCATCATTGGTGCCGGCCCCGCCGGCATCCGCGCCGCGCAAACCCTCGTGGCCCATGGCGTGCGCCCAGTGCTGCTGGACGAAGCCAGCCGTGGCGGCGGGCAGATCTACCGCCAGCAGCCGGCCAACTTTCGCCGCTCGGCCAAAGCGTTGTACGGCTTCGAGGCGGGCAAGGCCCAGGCCCTGCACAACACCCTTGAACAACTGCGCGAGCAGATCGACTACCGCCCGGAAACCTTGGTGTGGAATGCCGAGCAGCAAGTGCTGGACACCTTGCAGCAGGGCCAGTTGGCCGACCGCCTGGCATTCGACCGGGTGATCGTCGCCACTGGCGCTACCGACCGCGTGTTGCCGATCCCCGGCTGGACCTTGCCCGGGGTGTATACCCTGGGCGCGGCGCAGATCGCGCTGAAGTTTCAGGGCTGCGCCATCGGCGAGCGGGTGGTGCTGGCTGGCAGCGGGCCGCTGTTGTACCTGGTGGCCTACCAGTACGCCAAGGCCGGCGCCACTGTCAGCGCAGTGCTCGACACCTCGCCGTTCAGCGCCCAGGTCCGCGCCCTGCCGCGCCTGTTACTGCAGCCGGGCACCTTTGCCAAGGGCCTGTACTACCGCGCCTGGCTCACCCGCAAAGGCGTGCCGGTGCAACAGGGAGTGACCCTGCTGGGCATCGAAGGCGAGCAACGCGCCAGCGCCGTACGCTGGTCGCGCAATGGCCAGCAACATACCTTGCCGTGCGACGCCGTGGCATTCGCCCACGCCCTGCGCAGCGAAACCCAGCTGGCGGACTTGCTGGGCTGCCAGTTTGCCTGGAACACCCTCAACCGCGCCTGGCTACCGGTACGTGACGCCCAGGGCCGCGCCAGCAGTCCCGGTGTGTACCTGGCTGGCGACGGCGCCGGCATCCTCGGTGCCGACGGCGCCGAAATGACCGGTGAACTGGCCGCCCTGACGCTGCTGGCCGACCTCGGCAAACCTGGCAACCCGCAACGCCAGCAACAATTGGAAAAACGCCTGGCCACCCTGCAGCGCTTTCGCCAGGGCCTGGAACAGGCCTTTCCGTTCCCCGAGCAGTGGGCCCGGCAGGCCCCGGACCCGTTGACCGTGTGCCGCTGTGAACAGGTCAGCGCTGGCGAAATCCGCGCCACGGTGCGCGCCGGGCACTGGGAAATCAACCGGGTCAAAGCCATGTGCCGGGTCGGCATGGGCCGTTGTCAGGGCCGCGTGTGCGGGGCCGCCGCCGCCGAACTGATTGCCTGCGAAAGCGGTCGGCCCATTGACCAGGTTGGGCGCCTGCGTGGCCAGGCACCGGTCAAGCCCCTGCCCTTCGGCCTGGAGATCAAGCCATGAAGCTGATCGAGGTGGACGCCATTGTTGTCGGCGGTGGCATCGTCGGCAGCAGCGCTGCATTGACCCTGGCCCGCGGTGGCAAACAGGTGGCGCTGCTTGAACGTGACTTCTGTGGCTCGCACTCCAGCGGGGTGAACTATGGCGGGGTCCGTCGCCAAGGCCGCTCGCTGGCCCAGCTGCCACTGTCGATGCGTGCCCATGCCATCTGGGGGCAGTTGCGCGAGTGGATCGGCATCGACGGCGAGTACGCCCGCAGCGGCCACCTGAAGCTGGCGCGCAGCCAAACCGACTTCGACGCCTTGAAGGCCTATGCCCGTCGGACCCAGGCCTTTGACCTGCGCCTGCAACTGCTGGAGCACCACGAACTGCGCCAGCGCTTCCCTTGGGTGGGCGATATCGCCGTCGGTGCGTCGTATTGCCCCGAGGACGGCCATGCCAACCCGCGCCTGGTGTCACCCGCTTTCGCCCAGGCGGCCCGGCACAGCGGCGCCCAGTTGCACGAGCAATGCAAAGTGCTGGAGGTAGACCACGACGGCCAGCGCTTCACCGTGCGCACCAGCACAGGCCAGTGCTTCAGGGCGCCCTGGCTGCTGAACTGCGCCGGCGCCTGGTCGGCGCAACTGGCCGAATACTTCGGCGAACCGGTGCCGCTGACGGCGGCCCACCCGGCGATGCTGGTCACCGAGCCACTGCCGCTGTTCATGACCGCCAGCACCGGGGTCGAAGGCGGCGGTATCTACGCCCGCCAGGTGGCGCGCGGCAACTGCGTGCTGGGCGGTGGGCGCGGCTTTGCCCTGACCCCAACCACCGCCCGCCCGGGGCAAGCCGCAGTGCTCGACATCCTGCGCAATGCCACCGAGCTGTACCCGGCATTGGCCGGCGCCCAGGCGATTCGCACCTGGAGCGGCACCGAAGGCTACCTGCCCGATGACGAACCGGTGATAGGCCCCAGCCTGCGCCAACCCGGCCTGCTGCATGGCTTCGGCTTTGCCGGCGCTGGCTTTCAGATTGGCCCGGCAGCCGGTGAAGCCTTGGCGCAATGCGTCCTTCATGGCGCGCCGGCCATCAGCCTGGCGGCCTTTTCCATCAACCGTTTTCAGCCCCACCACCACTACAAGGAAAACCTGTCATGACGCACAAGCAACGTTTGCTCGCCCTGTTCTGCGCCGTACCTGGCCTGTTCGCCTGCCTGCCCGCCATGGCGCAACCCACGCTGTACCTGGGCATGAACGGCGGCACCATGGAGCGGCTGTTCAGCGACAACATCCTGCCCCCGTTCGAGAAGGCCAACGGGGTGAAAGTGGTGATCGTCCCCGGCACTTCGGCCGACATCCTGGCCAAGGTCCAGGCCACGCCGAACAAGCCGGCGATCCACGTGATGGTGCTGGATGACGGCATCATGTACCGCGCCATCGGCATGGGCCTGTGCAGCACCCTCAAGCCCAACCCGACGCTGGCCCAGCTGCCGGAAAAGGCCCTGATCAAGGACAAGGCCGCCGCCGTCAGCCTGGGCGTGACCGGGCTTGCCTACAACAGCCGCCTGTTCAAGGAAAAAGGCTGGGCAACACCCACCTCGTGGAACGACCTGGCCGACCCGCGATTCAAGGACAAAGTGGTGTTCCAGTCGATGGCGTCGTCCACCTTCGGCTTGCACGGTTTCCTCATGTACAACCGCCTGCACGGTGGCAGCGATACCGACGTCAACCCGGGCTTCATGGCCTGGAAGAAGAACGTTGGCCCGAACGTACTGGAGTACATCCCCAACTCGGCCAAGCTTTCGGAAATGGTGCAAACCGATGAGGCCGCGTTGTTCCCGCTCACCCCTACCCAGGTGACGGCGCTGAAGCTCAAGGGCATCCCGGTGGAATACGCCGCGCCCAAGGAAGGCGCCGTGGTGCTCAACCAGGCCGAATGCGTCACCGCCAACAACGACCAGCCGGAGCTGGCGCAAAAGCTTGCCGAGTTCCTGCTCAGCCCTGAGGCGCAGGCACCGGCACTGGAGCTGGGTGACCAGATCCCGTCCAACCCCAATACCCCGACCAGCGACAAGACCCGTAGCCAGGTCGAGGCCATGCAGACCTACCTGCAAACTGCCGTGACCATCGACTGGGACCAGGTCAACACCCAGCGCCCGGAATGGAACGCCCGCTGGAATCGCCAGATCGAGCGATAGGCCGAGGCCCTGGCCCGCTGCCGGCCCTCAGGTGCCGGCTAGCGGGCGCTGCCACGTGGCCTACATGGCGCCTCAATCCAGCACTGGCCGCAACAACGCCTGCGCCTCGTACAGTGGCGGCAAATAGCGCATGCGGATTTCATCCACACTCAACCGCGAAGCGTGGGTGGTGATGGTCAGCGTCGCTTTCAGCTGCCCGGCACGGTCCAGCAACGGTACACCCAGCACCCGCATACCCATCTCATACTCCTGATCGACGATACAGAAACCCTGATCCTTCACCCGTTGCAATTCCGCCTCCAGTTGCACGCGGTCTGTCTGCGTATAAGGCGTCAACGCCCGCAACGGGTTATGTGAGAAGTACTCATCCCGCTCCCCCTCACCCAGCCAGGCCAGCCAGATACGCCCGCCGGCGGTGCAATACATTGGCACCCGCGAACCGGGCCTGATCGACAACGAAGCCACATGGCTATAGCGGCTGCGCACCAGGTGGATGATCTCGTCACCATCGCGGGTACCCACCGACACATGCTCCTGGGTCTGGCGCGCCACCTGCTCGACAATCGGCCGCAGCATGCGCGGCAGTTGCGCCGAGTCCACGTACGCCTGGCCAATACGTAAAGCCTTGGGCGTCAGCCAGTACTCGCGGCTGTCGGTTTCGGCAAAGCCCTCGTGCACCAAGGTCAGCAAAAAACGCCGTGCGGCGCTGGGCGTAAGGCCAGACAACCTGGCTGCCTGCGGCACGCTCAGGCGCGGTTGCTCGGCGCTGAACAATTGCATCAGGGCGAGGCCTTTCTGCAAGCCGGCGATCAAATCGCGGGGGTGGGTGGCGGGCGTGTTCATCTTTACGACTCGCAAGTGGGCAAAAACAGCCGATTACTGCGATAACCGGATCATGATTGCGATTATCGCATCAAAAGCCCGATCAATGCATTGTTGCTCTCCCGCCTCTGCATCACGCTTGCCTCCACAACAACATCAATAAGGAGGTCAGCATGATTCGTGGTTCCACTGAGCTGGTTGCCATCGTCGGTTCGCCCATTGCCCAGGTGAAGTCCCCCGAGAACTTCAACACCTGGTTCGCCAACAACAACTGCAACGTCGCCATGCTGCCCATCGACCTGCACGAAGCCGCGCTGGCCAGCTTTGCCGACAGCCTGCGTGGCTGGCAGAACCTGCGCGGCTGCGTGGTCACCGTGCCCTACAAGCAGGCCCTGGCCAGCCGCCTGGATGGTTTGAGCGAACGTGCGGCTGCCTTAGGTTCGGTCAATGTGATACGCCGCGAGCGCGACGGGCGCCTGCTGGGTGACAACGTAGACGGCGCCGGCTTCCTCGGTGCTGCGCGCAAGCATGGCTTTGATCCGGCGGGCAAACGGGCGCTGGTGATCGGTTGCGGCGGTGTTGGCAGTGCCATCAGCTACGCATTAGGCGAGGCAGGTATCGGCAGCATTACCCTCAGCGACACCAGCACAGCGCGCATGGGCGCTGTGTGCGAACTGCTCGGCAATGCCTTCCCGGGGCTTTCGATCAGCACGCAGTTCAGTGGGCTGGAAGACTTCGACCTGGTGTCCAACGCCTCCCCGGTCGGCATGGGCACAGGCGCAGAACTGCCGTTGTCCGCTGCCCTGCTGGCCACGTTGCAGCCAGACACCCTGGTCGCCGACGTGGTCACTTCGCCCGAAATCACCCCGCTGCTTAACCGCGCGCGCCAAGTCGGCTGCGCGACCCAGACCGGCCCGGAAATGGCCTTCGCCCAACTCGGCCACCTTGGCGCCTTCATGGGCGTGACGCCGCTGGAGATCTGAGGCCATGGCAACTCTTGAACACTTACAACACAGCTTTGACCTGGTGGTATTGGGCAGCGGCGCTGGCGGTTTTGCAGCTGCCGCCACGGCGGCTCGCCGCGGGCTGAAGGTGCTGGTAGTGGAAAAGGCCGAACGCTTTGGCGGCACCTCGGCGATATCCGGCGGCGCGGTGTGGCTGTACGGCACCGATCAAGCCCGCGCCGCGGGGGCCAAGGATTCACCCGAGGCCATGCGCACCTACCTCAAACATGTGATCGGCGACGGCTACGACCCTGCCCTGGCAGATGCCTTCATCGAGCACGGCCACCAGGCGCTGCGCTGGCTGGAACAGCACACCGAGCTGCGCTACGCCCTGCGCCCGCACTCACCGGATTATTACCCCGATGCCCCAGGCGCCACCCAGTTTGGTCGGGCGCTGGAAATGGTCGAGTACGACGGCAAGCACCTCGGCCCCCGCTTCAAGGACCTGCAAATGCCACCGCCCGGCATGCTGTTGTTCGGCGGCATGATGGTCAACCGGGTGGATATCCAGCATTTTCTCAGCATTCGTCGCTCACCCAAGTCGCTGTGGCACTGCCTGAAACTGATGGCACGTTACGCACGGGACCGCCTGCAGCATCCGCGTGGTACCCGGCTGACTACCGGCAACGCGCTGATCGCCCGCCTGGCCACCAGCGCCTTTGCCCATGGCACACAGCTGTGGTTGCGCAGCGAGGCCCTGGAACTGATCGTTGAACAGGGCGCGGTCACGGGCGTGGTGGTACAGCACGAGGGGCGCCGCGAACGGGTACTGGCCCGCGGCGGTGTGGTGTGCGCCATGGGTGGGTTCGCGGCGGGCGCACTCGCCGCTGGCTACCGGCCAGCCCAGCAAGCACCGCACCTGACCATGTCACCCGCTGCCAACGACGGCGCTGCCCTGCGCCTTGGCCAGGCTGTGTCGGCGGCTCAGGGCGAGGGCCTGGCGGCCAACTTCTTCTGGGCGCCGGTTTCCGAACTGCGCCACGCCAGTGGCGAGCGTGAGCGCTTCCCGCATCTGGTCACCGACCGCGCCAAACCCGGCGTGATCGCGGTGAACCCGGCCGGGCGGCGCTTCGTCAACGAGTCCGACTCCTACCACCACTTCGTGCAGACCATGTTCGCCAACGGCCTCGCCAGCTGCTGGCTGGTCTGCGATGCCGAGGCCATGAACCGCTATGGCCTGGGCCTGGCGCGGCCAAAACCGGTGAACAACCAGGCGCTGATCGACGCCGGTTACCTGTATCAGGCGGCAACACCGCAAGCCCTGGCCGAGGCCATCGGGGTCGACCCGCAGGTATTCGGGCACACCCTGGAGCAATTCAACGCCGACGCCTGCAACGGCATCGACCGCGCGTTCGGCAAAGGCGGCAACAGCTACAACCGCTACATGGGCGACCCGCAGCACACGCCCAACCCCTGCCTGGCGCCACTGGCAAGTGGGCCGTTCTACGCCATTCGCATTCACACCGGCGACCTCGGATCGGCCTGCGGCCTGGTGACCAACGCCGATGCCAACGTGCTGAACCGCACCGGCCAGCCGATTGCCGGGCTGTACGCGGTCGGCAACGACATGAACTCATTGATGAAAGGCACCTACCCCGGCCCCGGCATCACCCTGGGCCCTGCCCTCACCTTCGGCTGGCTCGCTGCCAACCACATCACCGCGCGCCTGCAGGCGCCGGCCACACAAACGGAGACCCCTGCATGTACTACGAACTGAGAACCTACACCCTCGACCCACTGAAAATGGCCGACTGGCTGGCCCTGTACCAAAGCCATGCGCTGGAAGTGCAAAGCGAGCACCTGGGTAACCTGGTGGGCTTTTTCACCAGCGAGTTCGGCGACGTCAACCAGGTGGTGCACATCTGGGGCTATGCCAGCCTCGACGAGCGCATCGCCCGCCGCGCCGCAATGGCAGCCGACCCGCGCTGGGCGGAATTCTCGCGGCGCAACCGCGAACTGGCGGCAGTAGTACGCCTGCAATCGCGGCTGATGCGGCCCACCGGCTTTTCGCCGCTGCAGTAAACCCTAAGCCACCTCCTACCAACGCCTGAGCGGAACCCTTGCATGCAACCCCTCGAATGCGACGTACTCGTCATCGGTTCCGGTGCCTCTGGCCTGGCGGCCGCCGTTACCGCCGCGCATCACGGCCTGCACGTGATCGTTGCGGAAAAATCCAGCCAGCTGGGCGGCACCAGCGCCTGGTCGGGGGGCTGGCTGTGGGTACCGCGCAACCCGCTGGCCGTTGCCGAAGACATCGTCGAAAACGACGATGCCCCAGAACGCTACCTGCGTGCGCAAACCCATACGCACGAGCTGGACCCACGCCAGCGTGCATTCCTGCGCCACGGCCCGGAAATGGTGGCGTTTTTCCAACAGCACACCGCCGTACAGTTTCAATCCGGTAGCCGCATGCCCGACATGCGCGAAGGTGACGGCAGCGCAAACGGCGGCCGTTCGCTGTGCGCACTGCCCTACGACGGCCGCCTGCTCGGCCCTTGGCTGCACAAGCTCCGCCCGCCGCTAGACATCGTCAGCCTGGCCGGCATGGGCATTGCCGGCGGCGCCGACATGGCCGCCTTTTTCAATGCCACACGCTCGCCCAAGGCAGCGCTGCATGTGGGCAAGCGCCTGCTGCGTCACGGGCGCGACCTGCTGCTGCACCGACGCGGCCAGCAACTGGTCAATGGCAACGCACTGGTGGCACGCCTGCTGCGCAGCGCGCTGGACCTGGGTGTGACGCTGCTGACCGACAAGCCGGCCAGCCGCCTGTTGGGGGAAGGCCGGGTCAGCGGCGCGCTGTTTGCCGATGGCCAGGCGATCCACGCACGCCGGGGGGTGGTGCTGGCCTGCGGCGGCTTCCCCCACGACCGCGAGCGCATCGCTCAATTGATAGCGCACGCGCCAGATGGCACCCGGCATTACTCTGCAGCGCCCAAAGAAAACAGCGGCGACGGCCTGCGCCTGGGTGAACAGGCCGGTGGTCTGGTAAGTACCAAGCTGGCGCAATCCGGGGCCTGGGCACCGGTTTCGCGGGTACCCCGCAGTAATGGTACCTTCGGCCATTTCCCACACCTGATCGACCGCGCCAAACCCGGCTTCATCGCCGTGCGCCGCGATGGCCGACGCTTTGTCAACGAAGCCGATTGCTACCATGACTTCATGAACGCACTGTTCGCTGCCACGCCGCAAGGCGAGCCACCTGAAGCCTGGCTGATCTGCGACCACGCCGCGCAACGCCGTTACGGCATCGGCTGGGCCAAGCCGTTTCCCTTCCCCACCCGCTTTTACCAACGCTGCGGCTACCTGCACAGCGGCGCTACGCTGGCACAGTTGGCGCAGCGCTGCGGGATCGATGCCGCGCAGTTGCAGCGCACGGTGGACGGTTTCAACTACTGTGCGGCACAGGGTGAAGACCCGACCTTCCAGCGCGGCGCGTCCGCCTACAACCGGGCCCAGGGCGATCCGCAACAGGCACCCAACCCGTCGCTTCGGCCGTTGTTGAAGGGGCCGTTTTACGCGGTGAAACTGCTGCCAGGCAGCCTTGGCACTTTCGCTGGCCTGGGCACCGACGCCTCGGCCCGGGTGCTGGACCACGCGGGGCAGCCGATACCCGGGCTGTTTGCGGTGGGTAACGACATGCACAGCGTGATGGGTGGGTACTACCCGAGTGGGGGTATTACCCTTGGGCCAGGGATGACCTTTGGGTATCTGGCCGGTAGAGCATTAAGTGGCCTGCGTTCAAAGTGAACACCGCAAGGGCCGATTTTCATAAAGGCTGCCCATGCGCCTGCTCTACCTGAGCCACCTTGGGCGACTGTTGCAACAACCCTCGCGGCAATCGGAAGCTTTTGAACGGTTGCTGGGTAATGGGATTGAAGGCTTTTTCAGCATTCAGTCGATAGCGCATCACGCCATCGCCGGTCCGGAAGCTCAGGTCTACGCTGGTTGGCGTCCGCCCATTGAGTGAGCCGCGGCTGAGCAAGCGGAACATCGACCATGGCCCGCGGTACTCCAGGCTGCTGCTGTTACCGTTCTGCCTCAGCAAGGTAAGGTTGCTGCGCACCTGCTGCCCCAAAGTATTGGGCCAGACGATCCCGGTGATCTGGCTCGGCCCATGGGTGTAGGAAATCAGCTGACCATCGAGGTCCAGCAGACTGGTACGCTGGTTAGCGCTGAGGCCCAACGGCTCGATGCTGAACTGCACACTCAGGTTGCCGCGCTGATCGAAGAAGGTTTCGCGGATGCGATCTGCCAGCTCGAGTTGCTCGATCACGTCGGCGCGAATCAACGAGCGCCCTTGCTGGCCGGCCTGCAGGGCTTCAAGGTTGTCCTTCAGGAAGACCTTCAGGTACTGATCGTTGAACTGCTGCAGCCGCCCCTTGGGCCCGAAGAACGCCTCAAAGTCGTCCAGGGAGGCGTCAGGTGCTCTCACTACGAAGGGATAGCGCCCTGCCAGGCGCTGCTGAAAGAAGCTGTACACCTCGGCATCCCAACGCCGCTCCAGCTCGCGCAGGGCTTCGACGTTGAGCACTTGTGCCGTTTGATCGGCCAATTTCCTGACCTGGTGGTTGATCGGCTCTGGCAACCCGGTAGAGACTCGCTGCAAGGTACCAATAGGATCCTGACCCGTCATCGAGAAGCGTTGATGCACAGCCTGGAGTGCAGCTTTGCCTCTGTCGGGGCTGTCCTGCACCGCCTTGGCGTAATCATGAACGGCGGTAATGGCGCCAAGGGTTTCATCGTAGTAGCTGGGCTTCTCACCGGTTCCTCGCAGCATGGCGCTCAGCCCGACAAATGCGCGCTGGATGGCCCAGGCCTGTTGTTGCTCGGGCTTGCTGGCTGGCGGTGCTAGCGCTTCAGCATCTTCAGGTGTCTCAACGCCCATGGCTGGTGACAGCGAAGTGTTGTCCTTGACAGTGTCCAACAATCGATGGAGTGGTGCCGCTGGGCCGGTGAACTGCTGCAGAACTGCCACCCCATGGTCCAGATCGCGGAAGTCAGTCACCGAAATTGCGTTCAAGGCGCGCCGCCAACTGTCGATGAAATCCGCGCTGTACAAATTGCGCAGCCGCTCGCTCAGCGCCGCACGATCAGCGTCAGAGTAATCGAGCTGGCCGCGCTCACCCAGCGCCCACTGGTCGATCATCGCCATGTCAGCAAACCGCTGGCTGCGCGGTTCGAAGTACTCCTTGAAACCTTTAGCGGTGAGCATCGGTGCCAGCACGACATCATCGCCTTTCCTGGAACTGCCAGCTGACTGATACACCACATCAAAGGCCGGCCCCACCTGATTACGCAGGTCCAGGCCGATGTGCAACTGCTCCTCAGCCTGCTGTTTGAGGCTCGCATAGACCCGCTCGGCAAGCGGGACCCTGCGCAAACTCTGCTGCACCTCGGCGATGCGCTGACGATACTGGGGCAGATCGGCGTCGGCATAGGCCAGCGCATACTTCAAGTGCCGCATCAGGTCGCGTTGCAATTGCCCTTGGCCTGGGAATTTTTGCTGCCACTGGCGAGCCATCCAGTCCTCGACCCAGTCGGGCCGTCGGTTCTGACGGTCCTCCAGCATCCGGTAAACCCTGAGGGTAGCCATTTGTTGCTCACTGCCAGGCTGTGCCGCGGCCATGGCATCGATTACCCCACTGGCCAAGGCTGGCAGGAAACGCTTGGAGAGCAAGCTAAGGTAAGCCTCATCCACGCGTGGACCTATGGCCCGTCCTTGATACAGACCTAAATCAGCTACACCCGGCCACGCTGCACGATAGTCGCCAAACACAGCCACCGCGTCGCGGATCTGGTCCAGTGGCTCCAACAGGTTGCGCCCGGTCGGGTCCAGTCGCTGGTCGATTTCGTGATGACTATACTCCCTGCTCTTGGCGAGCACATTGGCGGCCTTGGCGCCATTGATATCGAAGTAGCGTTGCCAACTGGCGATGCCAACCCACAAAGCCAGGACGCCTACACCAGAGCCTACCCAGAGCAGCTGGCGCTTGTTGCGCGCCACTTTGATGTTGTCCCCAGCGAGCCCAGATTCCGGATTGATGACGCGCCTGAACGCGTGCTGGATGAAATAGGCCAGAGCCTTGCCCTGCGCCTTGCCTTCAAACAGTGGAAGCTTGGTCTTGTAGGGCTGTGCCGCCTCCCGAACAAAGGCGTTGAGCATGTCGCCCTGCTGCATCACCGAAGACCAATACACGCCACGCACCAAAGCAGGCGTTGTATAGCGGTCGCTGGCAAGTGTTTCTTTGAGAAAGCCCAATAGTATTGGGCGCAAACCGATCAACTGGGCATGCAATGAGAACACGCGGGCTCGCAGCAGCGCACCGTCCAGTGCATCCAGGCGTTCTACCATCTGTTCGAACAACTCGCTGATCATCCGACCGTACTGTTCGCCATATTCTTCTAGCCAAGCGTCGAACGTACCGATCGCATCCAGTTTGAACGTGAAGCCCAGCATCTTTTCCCGCGAAGCGGCGGGAAGGCCGGCGAAAAGCTGGTCAAAACCATCCAGCAGATCGAACTTGCTCAGAACCACATACAGCGGCAATCGCGAACCCAACTGACTGCTCACCTCGTACAGCCGCGTGCGCAACACATGCGCCAATGCAACGCGTTGTTCGGACGTGCCGTGCAATAACGCAGGCAAGTCGATCACCAATACCAAGCCGTTAAGGGCGCGCCGACTGCGGTTGCGCACCAGCCAACCCAGTAAGTGCTGCCACAACCTGGCCGGTGTAGCGGGTGGTACCTCCGGTGCGTCTGCTTCCCCGGCTGGTGAAATTGAGGGCGAATATTGGCGGATGAAGGCGCCGGGCGGATCGATGACCACCGCGTCGTTGCTGACCCACCAACCAATCGGGTATGCCAGCGCTTGCGCCTGTCGGCCGCGCTTCTGTGTCTTGTCGATGCGAGTCAGCGAGAAATCTTGTTCGGTACGGTCAATGAAGCTCGTCTTGCCAGCACGCTGATCACCCACCACCAGATACCAGGGCAATCGGTACAAGGCGCGTCGGCCGCCAGCGTTATGCAAAAACCGCGAAAGCCCTTGGTCCAACGCCTGCTCTTGCGCTTGAACGTACGGCAATACCCGATCCAGCTCGACGGCTGCGGCCTGATTGCGCTCTGCTTGCAGACGGCGATTGCGCTTGCGCAACACAACGAGCCAACACAGTAGCGACACCAGCACGAGTACCAGACTGGCCAGCCCTCGATGGGCCATGCTGGCCAACGGCTGCTGTTCACGCCACGTCCATTGCGGGCCGAGCCACCAGATGGCCACCAGTATCAATGCAGCACCCAGCCCGAGCAGCAGCGGCATGGCCAGACCAATACGAGTCACCAGGGGCAAGCCCCAACGTTTGAGGTGCTTCCATAGTTGATTCATCGTGACTCCCGCTCCTTGTTCCGATCAGCCTCTATCTGAGGTACCGCATACTGCTGAAGACGTTGAAAAACCTCTGGTTCCCAGGCACTGGCGGTGGTTTCCTGCATCGTTCTAGCTACACCTGCGCACAAGTCCCGCGCCAGCCAGGACACGCCCCGGGCGGCCAACAGGTCTGCGGCAATGACAGTGGTATGGCAACGCTCACGGGGCGCGTGGAGATCCGCCTGCATCCCCTGTAGCCTGAGCAAGACGGGTTCCACGCCACCTGCTTCCAGCTGGCTTACCAATTCTTCACGCAGGTTGGCAAACTCATAGGCGGCCGCTTGTTGGCCGGATGCGCCATGTGCCCCCTTGAGCCATGCCAGGCATTGATCATCGACAAACACCTTGCCGTCGCTGAAGCACAGTTGCTGCAATGCCGGCATGCGTTGCACGAACCGCGCGGTCGCGGCGCGAATGGCCTCTGCCACTTCGCCCATTGCCAGCCGGCTGGCAGCGGTTGCCGCCAGGAAGCTGCCGCGTATCCAGTAGGGGCAAGCGGTCACACTTTTTTCGATACGCAGGAGCAATGCCGCGTCAATCCCGGTGCCTGCAATGGCCTCTTCATAATCCCCGGCGATATCCTGTGGCACGGCCATCAGCTCTGTACGGTTGCCTTGCTTGGTTTGAGGTGCTGCCTGCATATGGGCCCACAAGCCGAATCGACGTAGCTGGTAGCCCGTCGGGTCGTAAGGGTCCTGCTGATTGATCAGTTCGGCCATGGTCAGCACGGCCCGGCGTGATTCACGCTCGTTGCCCAGCGATACGCGGGGCATTGGTGTAGCAATGACCTCAGCCAGCGGCGCAGGCTTGCTCGCCGAAGAGGCCGTGGCTAAGGATGAGGTTGTAGTCGGCTCGCCCACACCGTTGGCCAGCCCTGTGTGCTTAGCAAGCTGGCGCTCAAGTTCACCCAAAAACGCTTCATCCAATTGCGCTGCAGCTTGCTGCCGTTGCATCCGTTGCAAGGCATCCTGTGCCGACACCGCATGAGCGGGGGTGTACGTGAATCGGTCCAGCCGTGGCAGCGCTTCGGTCAAACGATTGAGTATCAGCGCAACCAACTTGCGTTTACCAAGGAAGCCTTTAGGGCCAGGCTTCGGATACGAGCTTTCCCAATACTGTTCGATTAGGCCAGCGAGCATCGCCAAGGTAAAAACCCAACGCTCCCAGCATCCGCTGCGCAGCCAGGCGGCACTCAGATGCGCGGCGATGCGCAAATGCTTGCACTGCTGGCCCAGATACTGCCGGGACGCTTCCTCGATGTAGGCCCAGTCAATTGAGGCCTCCTGCAGCCCGCCCAGCTTGACCATTTCCTGGTCTATGGCCTGGTAGGTTTCGTCCTCTACATCGAACAACCCGGCAGGACTCTGAGCGTCGATGGGAGCAAGCAACCGGGCAATTTCCTGCGGGTTGACCTCTGCTACCAGCGACATGCTTTACGCGCCTCATCGATGAGTGGGTCCAGCCCCTGAGCGTCAAAGACCAGGCCGTCAACGGCCGGGTTGTCACTCTCGACGTGAATACGATGGGCCTTTATCAGTTTTTTGATCTGCTCGATGCCCGGCAAGCCCCTGCCGGCATCAAGCACCTGACCGTTCTCCATCACCTGCCAAGGGGTAGGAGCAGTTGAGCCACGATCCCCCTTCAATTGCACGATCACGCGACCGGTATCGATGGGTTGTGCGGCGACCAATTGCAACCTGGAAATGTTTTGCAGACAGCTGATCACCAGATAGGAATGCTGTGCGGCCGAAGCAATCGCAGGCGCCGATATCATCAGCCCATCATCTTCAGCCCTGAGGCGAAACATCAGGTCCTCTGGCGACCGCCCCACCTCATTGGTCAAGACACGACGCAACGTGGTCGAGTCCTGCTCCGGTGCGGACCATTGCACAGGCACAAGATGAGCAGGAGTTCCGGCTGATCTATCGAAACAGGCCAAACGCTCCAGATTAGAAACGATGTGCCGACAATCCTGATAGGAATACGCGGGCATCGATAGAAAGTTCAATACCAGCACAAGACTTATTCCATAAGATTTTTTACCAGTCATCGCAAGAATATTCTCTCTCAATAACACACACGCCCCATTTAGCCGACGAGCGCAAGAACCCCGATTACTTTGAGCGCCCAAAACTGACAAGAGCCTAGCCCATAAAAAACAGGTGATACAAACAAATATTTTTTAACATTTTCGTGCTCGACCAAGCGCCACCACCGAGCGCATGGTTTTTAAAGGACCCATCTAGTCCGACCAACTTTGTTTATAAAAACCAGTCAGACCTGTTTAAACGATACGTCAATATCAGCGAAATTTCCTACAAGTCACTCAAGACATACTTAGAGAACTTCCACGGAAAATTCCTACATACCAAGGAGAGTTTCTGCGATGTCAAAAGCCATGGGATCGGTTGCACCTAAAGAACGTATCAACATCAAGTACGTACCCGCCACGGGCGATGAACAGGCCGAAGTAGAGCTGCCACATAAGATGCTGGTGCTTGGTGATTTCGGGCTGGAAGACACCCGTGCCTTGGAAGACCGTTCGGTCATGCGCATCGATAAACACACCTTCAACAATGTGTTGAACGATGCCGGTGTCAGCCTGGCCATGTCCGTACCCTCTGCGCTCAACACAGCCCCGGATGCGGAGCTGGCGGTCAACCTGCAGTTCAAGGCCATCAACGATTTCGGGCCAGACAGCATCGCCCGCCAAGTACCGGAGCTGAACACGCTGCTGGAGCTTCGCGAAGCATTGGTCGCCCTTAAAGGCCCCTTGGGCAACGTGCCCACGTTCCGCAAGCAACTGCAGCATCTGTTGAATGACGAGCAAGCGCGCAAACAACTGGCCCAAGAACTGAACCTGGTGCTCGAAGCGCCGAAAGAAGACTGAGACAACGGAGCGTCCCATGCCAAAGCAAAACAACACGACCGTCACGGTTGAATCGACAACGGAGATACTGAGCAACGCCACCCTGCTCGACCAGATCATGGCAGAAACCAGGTTGGTGCCCACTCAAGAGGGCTATCAAGTCGCTCGCCAAGGTGTATCTGCCTTTATTGCCGAAATCATTAAAAGCCCTGATCCAGATCAACTGATCAACAAACATCGCGTCGATCAGATGATTGCTGAACTGGATCGAGTCCTCAGCAGACAGATGGATGCCATTCTGCATCAGCCTGAGTTCCAGCAACTTGAGTCAGCCTGGCGCAGCCTCAAACTTCTGGTCGACCGTACGGACTTTCGCGAGAACATCAAGCTTGAAGTGCTGCATGTCAGCAAAGAAGACTTGCTTGATGACTTCGAGAACGCGGCCGATATCACGTGCAGCGGAATGTATAAACACGTTTACACCGCAGGTTACGGCCAGTTTGGTGGCGAGCCAGTTGCGGCCATGGTCGGCAATTACAGCTTCGGCCCCTCTTCCCCCGATATCAAACTATTGAGCTACATGGCCTCCGTCGGTGCGATGTCGCATGCCCCATTCCTCGCCGCACCCTCCCCTGAATTCTTCAACCTCAGCAGCTTTGAAGAGCTGCCCAACCTGAAGGAGATCAAGGACATTTTCGCCGGCCCACGGCATGCCAAGTGGCGTGCGTTTCGTGAAAGTGAGGATGCCCGCCATGTTGGGCTGACAGGACCGCGCTTCATGCTCCGCTCTGCCTATCATCCGCAAGACAATCCGGCCAAGAGCTATCACTACCGCGAAGACATCGACGGGCGGCACGATAATTACCTGTGGGGCAGCTCAGCCTTCCTGCTGGCCAGCTGCATCAACGACAGCTTTGCCCGCTACCGCTGGTGCCCCAACATCATCGGCCCACAATCGGGTGGTGCCGTCGAAGGCCTGCCGGTGCATCTGTACGAATCATTGGGTCAGCTGCAGGCCAAGATTCCTACCGAAGTACTGATTTCCGACCGCAAGGAATTCGAGCTGGCTGAAGAGGGCTTTATCGCCCTGACCATGCGCAAGGACAGCGACAACGCCGCGTTCTTCTCAGCCAACTCGGTGCAGAAGCCTAAAAATTTCCCCAAGACACCCGAAGGCCTGCAAGCACAGACCAACTACAAGCTCGGCACCCAACTGCCCTACCTGTTCATTGTCAATCGCCTGGCCCACTACATCAAGGTGTTGCAGCGCGAGCAGATCGGGAGCTGGAAGGAGCGACGAGACCTTGAATCCGAACTCAACAAATGGATCAAGCAATACGTCGCCGACCAGGAGAACCCCTCTGCCGATGTGCGCAGCCGTCGCCCGTTGCGTGCTGCAAAGGTCGAGGTTTCGGATGTCGCCGGTGATCCGGGCTGGTACCAGGTGTCCCTCGCCGTGCGCCCGCACTTCAAGTACATGGGAGCGAACTTCGAAATCTCCCTGGTTGGTCGGCTTGATACCCAATGAGTGGCTTTTTCGATGGTTTGGTGACCAACCAGTTCGCAAGCCGGGTGCCGTCCAGGCAAGAGAACGCTACCCAGAAGTTCGCCGCCATCAAGCGCCACCTCGAAACGCTGCTCAACGCTCGCCAGGGTTGCTCACAGAGCAGCCCTGAGCTGGGCCTGCGCGACTTCAACGGGCACGACGTAAGCAGTGGCGACCTCCTGAAGCAAGTGAGCGCAGACATCCGCCGCACCATTCAGCGCTTTGAGCCACGTGTGCACGTGCGAACGCTCAAGGCAGTGCCCGATTGTAATGCCCCGTTGGAGCTCCATTTCAGGCTGGACTGCCACGTGCAGGTCAACAACCACACGGAGCAGCTGCAACTGGAGCTGCTGGTCAACGGCCATAACCGCCACACCCGCGTGAGGTGACCCATGTCACTAAAGGATCGATTCAGCGAAGAGTTGCGTTATCTCCATGAACTGGGGAACGACTTCGCTCAGGACAACCCACAACTTGCCCGTCTGCTCGGCAAGGGTGGTAGCGACCCGGATGTCCAACGCCTGATGGAAGCCTTTGCCTTCCTGACGGCCAAGCTGCGGTTGAAACTGGAGGACGACCTGCCCGAGCTGACGCACCCGATGCTGCAGCTGCTGTGGCCCAATTACCTGCGGCCTCTGCCGAGCGCCACGATCATCCAGTTCACCCCGCGCAAGCAAGCGCTCAGCCAGTCGCAGCGTATTCCCAAGGGCTCGCGGTTGTTCTCCAAACCTGTGGATGGTGTGCCCTGCGAATTTCGGACCTGCACGGCGGTGGACATCCATCCGTTCGAGATCGACGCAGTGAGTGCTAGCCAGACACTGGACAGTTCGGTGGTTCGGCTCAACTTGAGAACCTTGGTCGAGCGGCCATTGAACACCTTGGGCTGCGCCAGTCTCGATTTTCACTTGAGCGGTGATACTCAAACTGCCCGCACCCTGTATCTGTGGATTGCGCAATACCTCAAACATGTCGAAGTGACGGTCAATGGCGAGGGCCGCCGGCTGACGGCCAGCAGCATCATCCTCCCAGGCTTCAGCCCGGTTGAAGCCTTGCTGCCTTACCCACAGAATGTCTTCGACGGCTACCGGATTCTGCAGGAATACTTCATATTTCCCGAGCGTTTCCACTTCTTCAGCGTGGCCGGACTGAACAAAGTATGGCCCGATCAGACGACCCAGCAGGTCAGCCTCGAATTTCACTTCACCCGACAGTTACCTGATTCGCTGCGTGTCGGCAGAGCAGACTTCAGCCTGTTCTGCACCCCTGCGGTAAACCTGTTCAGTCACAGCGCCGAGCCTATCGACCTGTCCAGCCAGTCCGCCCAGGCTGAGCTCACGCCCAGAGGTGAGGCGCGACACGCCTATGAAATCTTCAGTGTCGATCAGGTCATCAGCACCCGCACGACAACAGACGGCAGTACCGGTGAACACCTGCGAACCTTCCGGCCCTTCGAGTCGTTCGCCCATGAGATCGAGCATGTGCAGGGGCGCACAGCGCTGTACTACCGCTACACGCTTGAAGAATCCCTGCGCGAGGATAGCGTCACTCACCGCATCGCATTTGTCCGCGCAGACGCCAACGCCTACATCGGCGAGCTGGAAACTGCCTCCATCGACCTGACCTGCACCAACCGCGACCTGCCACGGGCGTTGGCTATCGATGACATCAATGTGATTTCCGAGGTCACGCCGCCCCTGGCTACCTACACCAACATCTGTGCTCCAACCCGCCCCTATCGGCCGGTACTGGACGGCCAGTTGCAGTGGGCCCTGATCTCCAACATGTCGCTGAACTACCTGTCGCTGCTCTCTGCCGAGCCGCTTAAAGCGGTCATCAATGCCTATGACTTCGCCGCCCTGCATGACATCCAGCAAACCCGTATCACCCGCAAGCGCCTCGACGGCATCCGGGATGTTCAAACAGAACCCCTCGATTGGCTGATCAAGGGGCAGCCCATTCGCGGTCTGCGCACGCGGCTGAAGCTGGCCCAAAGCGCATTCCTCTGCGAAGGCGACCTGTATCTGTTCGGTTGCGTGCTCGCCCACTTCTTCGCCCTGTACGCCAGCATCAATTCCTTCCATCAACTGGAAGTGATCAACACCACCAACAACGAGCACTACACATGGCCAATCCAGACCGGCAAACAACCGCTGATCTAGCCGACAAGCTGCTCGCCGAGGCGCACCAGTACAACTTCTATCAATTGCTGGAGCGCCTGCACGGCTTGCACGGGGATGACCTGGAACCGCGTTGGCCCGATCCCGCCATCCGACGGCGCGTGCGGCTTGCCAGCGACCCGCGGCTGACCTTTCCTGTGTCCGACGTGCACAAGGCCGAACGCATGCGTGAAGCGGACGACCGCTATCGCGTGTGCACCACCTTCATGGGCCTGCACGGCACTGACTCGCCTTTGCCAACCTATTACCTGGAAGAAGTGTCGTACGAGCATGCTCACGGCATTGGTATACGACCGGCGTTCTTCGACTTCTTCAATCACTACTTGCTCAGCCTGTTGCACCGCATCTGGCGCAAGTACCGCTATTACATCCGCTTCCAGCCGGGCGCGACCGATGGCTTCTCGCAGTACATTTTCGCCCTGCTCGGATTGAATGACAAACAACTGCGCGGCGACACGCCGCTGCCTTGGAGCCGGTTGCTCAGTTTCGCCGGGGTCATCGCCAGCCGCAGCCGCGCGCCGGGCACTGTCGCCGGCATCATCGCCCACTGTTTCGACTTGAAGCAGGTGCACATCCGCGAGTTCGAAACCCGCTCGGTTCCCACCACGGCCAAACAGCTGGTAAGCCTTGGCCGCAGCAACGGCGAGCTTGGCAGCTCGTTCATGGTCGGCAGCCGTACGCGAACCCGCAGCAGCAAGTTCACCATCGTGATCAGCGAGCTCGATCAGGAACAGTTGCGTGACTTGTTGCCCAGCGGCCTCAATTTCAATCGCTTGCGTGCACTGATCGACTTCCTGTTGCGAGACGGACTGGCCTATGACCTGGAGCTGCGTCTGAAGCAGAACGCGCTATCGCCCTTCTGCCTGCACCGTAGCCAGGGCGCCTACCTGGGCTGGACCAGCTTTATCGATGACCGCCACGGACAGATCAGCCCCGTCGTGCGGTTCCGGGGGCGCTCATGAGCACATTGATCTTGAGCATCACCAACCTTGATCAGTTGCAACACAACGTCACTGCCCGACATCGATTCGATTGCACAGGCGGCACCCTGGGCAGCGCCGGGGCCACCTGGCGGATCAACGATCGTGAGCAGACCGTTGCGCCGATTCACTGCGAGATTCGCTGGATGGAGGGCAGCTTCTGCGTCATTGACCGTTGCCAGGGTACCTACCTGAACGACAGCCACGACAGCGTGGGATCGCTCGCCCCCAGGCGACTGCTGGACGGCGACCAACTGCGCATTGGCGCCTATCGACTGCAGGTTCAACTTTCGCAGGCCGATGCACGTTCTCTGGAGGACTTGTTCAGTCCGGAACAGCGAACCCTTGATCACTGGCTACTGGAAGCGCCAGCCAATGCTTGGCGCCCCATTTCAGCCCCCAAGCACGTCGTCGCAGACATCTGCTCGGTCTTCGCGCCAGGTATCGGCAACGATCCCTTGGCGGCACTGGACACAGTGACAGGGGCAGCCCAAGAGAGCCCGCTGGAACACCTGATTGCAGGAGAACGTCCATGACGCGACATTCATTAGTGGCCGGTCTGCTGATTGCGCTGCTCGGGATTTCGGGTTGCAACTCCCTGAACAAAATCGGCCAGGTGGTCATGGACCCCTCGATACCCGTCGGAGCGCCCAAGGATCACCCTACCCAGGTGGCGTTCAGCATCAATGCCAGCCCAACACTCAATGGCAATCCAAACAGCGTTGTGATGGCGCCCGAGCTGGAGCCCGTCATCGAGCCCAACCCCTATGCCGTTAGCCTGAGCGCAGGTGATCCCTACGTGCTGACTGAAAAAGTCGGGGCTTTGTTCGAATACCTTCAGGAACACTTCCCCGCGATGTCGCCCGTCGATATACCAGTGGACGACGGCGAGGAGCCTGCGCGCTCCCCCCTGGAGGAAAATGCCCCCGGCAACTACGACGATCCGACCGTTGCCCTGACCTTGCCGCGCACCACCACCCTGGCTGCCGAGCCCGTCGCCACGCCTATGGCCATCAAGATTCTGCAACTGCGCGACGATTCACTGCTGCGCAACAGTGTTTATGAGCTGCTGGACAAGGACCCTGCCGAGGCGCTGCGAAGCACTTACATCCGCGATGACGACTACTTGGTGCGCCCCGGCCAGTTCAAGTTCATCCCTTTTGCGCCCATCGAACCCGAAACGCGCTTCGTCGCGGTGATCGCCGACTACCGCAACCAGGAGGACGCCACCTGGAGCCAGGTGCTGCGCATTCCGCCCCGCGGCCACCAGATCATTCTATCGGTGTTGCTCAACGACATGCAGGTTTTGCTCAAGGGGGAGGACTGATGGCGCCTTTACCCCTGCCCTTCTCGCTTACTCACGCTGACATGGAGCGCTCATGAGTTCACGTAATCCCGTCTTGTGGCCTGAAGGCCTATTCGTCAAACCGCAACATTTTCAGCAGGCTGCCCGTGCCGCCGAAGCAGCGTTGCATCAGCGCCTTGGCATCCTGAACGCAGCCTTCTATGGCTTCAGCGAACTGCAGTTGAATGACGAGTACCTAAGCCTGGGCAAGATCGCCATCACCCGCGCGCGCGGCATCATGCCGGACGGCACCGTGTTCGATATCCCTGCTGACCTGCCGCCACCTCCACCGTTGGAAATCGAGGACGACGGCGGCAAAGACAGCGAGATCTTCCTGTGCCTGCCACTGCGTACCGAAGGTGGCCGCGAGGTGAGCTGGCCCGACGATGCCGCCAACTTCCGCTACCGCGCTCAGGCAGAGGAAATCAAGGACACGCACAGCGCCGACGGCGACCTGGTGCAGGTTGACCTGGCAGTGCCAAACCTGCAGCTCAAACGCAAGGCCGACGACAGCAGCGCTTACACACGACTGGCCCTGGCACGCATATTGGAACGCCGCCCGGATGGGAGTCTGCAACTGGACGAAGGCTTCTATCCCACCAGCGTTTCAGTGCGTGCCGTACCCGCACTGCAACGCTTCCTGGAGGAAATCACCCACTCCCTGCGCGAGCGGGCGCGCAACCTCGCCGCCCGTATTGGTGCCTCAGGGCAATCCGGCATCGCGGACATCCGCGACTTCAACCTGCTGCAGGCTATGAACCGCTGGTGGCCATGCTTCCAGCATCTGGCCAGGCAAGGCCAGACACACCCTGAGCAACTGTACCTGTGCATGAGCCAGGCCTGTGGCGAGTTCGTCACCTTCACCGACGAGACCCGCCTGCCGCAGGAATATCCCGCCTATCACCACACCGCGCTGCGCACGTCGTTCAAGCCCTTGGAAGACACCCTTCGCCGGGCATTGAGCACGGTACTGCAACCTCGGGCGGTTTCGCTGCCACTGGAGACGCTGGAGTTTGGGGTGATGACCACCACACTGGAAGACCGTCGCCTGATCGACCAAGCCGATTTCATCCTGGCCGTGCGCGCCAATTTGCCACCGCAAACGTTGCGCCAGATGTTTGTGCAAAAGGCCAAAGTCGTTTCGCTGGAATCGTTGAACGAGGTCGTGCCGCTGCAACTGCCCGGTATTCCACTGGTGCCGCTGCCCGTGGCCCCGCGGGATCTGCCTTTCCATGCAGGCTTCACCTACTTCGAACTGGACCGCCGCGACCCGACCTGGGCGGCCATGAAGACCTCCAATGGCTTCGGTATTCATGTCGCAGGCGAGTTCCCTGGACTTGAACTGCAGTTCTGGGCGATCAGGAGTGAATGACATGGTAGATAACAAAACCGTCCCCACTGATGCTGCACAGATTGAAAGCAAAAAACTGCAGACGATGATTGAGGAGTCCTTGTCCGGCGACTCAGCCGCACCCGCAGAAGCTGGAGATTCCGATCAGAAAACCAAGTCAGAGCCTGTTTATGCAGGCTACGCACCTGACCCGGACTTCCAACTGCGCGGCGGTTACGAAAACCTGATGCTGGATGCCGCTGCCCCTCTGTTCGGCCTGGTGATACGTCTGCGCACCCTGGACGCGTTGCCCAATATCAAGGACGTGCACCAGCAAGTACGCAACCAGATCGACAACATTCGCGAGGAGATACGCCAGCACGGCTACGAACCCACTCAGTTGCTGGCGTACTCCTACGGCTTGTGCCTCTTCATCGATGAAGCAGTCATGGAAAGGCCCTGGGGCAAGGCCAGCTGCTGGAGTCAGGAACCCCTGCTCAGCATCTTCCACGACGAAACCTGGGGTGGGGAGAAAATCTTCACTGTGCTCTCGCGCCTGATGCAGGAGCCCGAGCGCTATCAGGACGTGCTTGAGTTCATGTACTTAGCCCTGTGCCTGGGCCTGAAGGGCAAGTACGCCATCGCGCCGAAAGGCGAAGAGTCACTGAACGCGCTTATTCACCAGCTTCACGGGATCATCCGCGAACTGCGCGGACCCGTGCCGGAGTCGGTCGGCGATCCCTACACCAACGTAGCCCCGCGCAATTTCCGCATGAACCGGCAATGGCCGTGGTGGAGCCCGCTGGCTATCTCCGCACTGGTTATGGCGGTGGCCTACGGCATCTACAGCTACCGGCTGCACCTGATAACCACCGAAGTGCTGGAGTCGCTCAACGGCATTTTGCAGCAGTAGAAAGGCACAAGCCGGAGCAACCGAATTCAACGAATTGACGAGGCAATTGCTTCGTTGACAAGCCCATCGTTCTCGATGGCCACGCCACCCTGAGTGCGCGTGTTTAATCCACATGGACGCAGGAGAAACTGCCATGCCAACACCCGCTTACATCACGATCACTGGAGAGAAACAAGGCCTGATCACTGCTGGTGCATTCACTGCCGACTCGGTCGGTAACGTTTACCAGCAAGGTCATGAAGATCAAATCCTGGTTCAGGAAATCAAGCATGAAGTGACCACACCCACTGATCCACAGAATGGTCAGCCGAGCGGCCAGCGCGTACACAAGCCGTTCAAGTTCACCAGTTCACTCAACAAGGCGACGCCTCTGATGTATCAAGCGTTGGTCGACGGCGAAATGCTGTCGATAGTCGAAGTCAATTGGTACCGCACCTCGACGGAAGGCAAACAAGAGCACTTCTTCTCAACCACGCTGGAAGACGCAACTATTGTCAGCATCAACACTGTCCTCCCTCACGCTCAAGACAAGGTGAACGAGAACTACACGCAGCTGGTCGAGGTCGCGATGACCTATCGAAAGATCGTCTGGGAGCACACCGTAGCGGGTACCGGTGGCTCTGATGATTGGCGAGCACCAGTCGCCTGATATTCATGAATGCTCCGGGCGGGTTTACCTGCCCGGACTTTGTGTCACCTCAGACGGCGGACAAGGATTGCTTATGCCTAGCCAATCTGATTTGCGTTACAGCTTCCAGCCGCTGGTTGGTAAAGCTGAATTCGAAGTGGTGTCGTTCGAACTCCGAGAAGGGATCAGCACACCTTTCGAACTGGAGCTGAAGTTGATCAGCTTCGAAAACGATATCGATTTCGGCCACCTGCTCGACAAACCCGTACTCTTCACCATCTGGGAAGCGGAACGCCCGGTGCGTTACGTGCACGGTCTGGTCAGCCGCTTCAGCCAGGCGGAAAGTGGCTTCTACCGCACCTACTATCACGCGCTGATCGAGCCACAGCTGGCTCGCGCCAACCTGCGCTCGAACTGGCGCATCTTCCAGCAGAAGACCGTGCCGCAGATTCTTGAATTGATGCTCCAGCGCCAAGGTATCAACCAGTACGAATTGCGCGCCAACATGGACCATCAGGTCCGCGAGTTCTGCGTTCAGGCCGGCGAGACGGACCTGGCGTTCATCGCCCGCCTGGCTGCTGAAGAAGGCTTCGTCTACCGCTTCGCGCACAGTGCAAAGCTGCACAAGCTGATCATTACCGATCGGTTGCAATCACTCGGGTTGATCAGCCATGGGGCCGTCAAGGACGAGGATGAAGACGAGGGCTTCTTTGATGCCGACGAGTCCGTACACCCTGACACCGTCCTGTACCAAGCGAACAGCGGTGGCGATCAAGCCAAACCCTGCCTTCGCCGCTTGCGCTACAGCGAGCAGGTGCGGACTGCCCGCCAAGTGCAGCGCGACTATACCTTTACCAACCCTGCCTACCGCCAGGAGCACAGAGCCGCCGGCCCCTTCCTGGAGCATCAGTCCAAAGAGTACGAATACTTCGAATACCCAGGCCGCTATAAACGCGATGCCGTGGGCAAGCCGTTCACTGAAAACCGCATCACAGCGCTGCGCCATGACGTCCGTATTGCCGAGGTCCAGGGCGATGACGTGCGCCTGCAACCGGGCCTTGGCTTCACCCTGACCGGTCACCCGCGTGAAGACCTCAATGCGCACTGGCGGGTGAACACCGTTATTCATAAAGGCACCCAGTTCACCAGCCTGCAGGAAGAAGCCGCCGACGTCGATGCAAGCACGCGCTACGAGCAGACCGCCGTGCTGGTCCCCGGTCGAACCGAATGGCGCCCTGCGCCATTGGAAAAGCCGCGAATCGACGGCCCACACATGGCCACCGTCGTCGGCCCACCGGGCGAAGAGATCTATTGCGATGAATGGGGCCGGGTAAAAGTCAGTTTCCCCTGGGACCGCGAAAGCCAGAACAACGAGTTCAGTTCCTGCTGGCTGCGCGTATCGCAAGGTTGGGCCGGTGGCAGCTGGGGCTCGATGGCCATCCCGCGCATCGGCCAGGACGTGATCATCCAGTACGTCAATGGTGACCCCGACCAACCGATGATAACCGGGCGCACCTACTGCGGTGACCAACTGCCGCCCTACGACCTGCCCGATCACAAAACGCGCATGACCATCAAGAGCCAGACCCACAAGGGGGATGGTTTCAACGAGCTGCGTTTCGAGGATGAGTTAGGCCGTCAGGAAGTATTCATCCATGCCGAAAAAGACCAGAACAACGTCGTCAAAAATAACGAAACCACCTTCGTTGGCAACAACCGCAGCGAACGCGTAGACCACAACGAAACCATTTCCATTGGTGACCACCGTACCGAAGACGTTGGCAAGAACGAAACCATCAGCATCGGCGCCAACCGCAGTGTGACCATCGGGGCGAACAAGACTGAGACCATCGCGCTGGCCAAGGCGGAGACGATCGGACTGGCGAAGGCGTTGACCATTGGGGCGGGGTATCAGGTCAGTGTAGGCGCGGCCATGAACACGACGGTTGGCCTCAGTCAAAGCGAACAGGTCGGCATCCACAAGTCCGTGATAGTCGGCAACCGCTTCAACATCACCGCAGGCGACGAGCTCACTATCACGGTGGGCAAACCCACGTTGGTCATGAAGTCCGATGGGACCGTGCTGATCAACGGCAGCAACTTTGACTTCAGTGCCACAGGGCCTGTGCAAATCAACGGCAAGGACGTCGATATCAACTGAAGGGGTAACCCAACATGGAATTTCGCAACCTGACGCCGTTTGACGTCATGTGCTTCAGTGCGCTCGCGCCTGACGGACAGGAACATCCGGTTATCGCGATGAAGGTCGGCTACCGCCTTGAACCGATTGAAAATCAGCCAGGACACTGTCGCGCTATCGTCGTTGATGAAGACCCGCTGCGACTATGTACAGCCGATACCTACCATGGTGAACCCGGCTTCAGCTCTGTACTTGAAGAAAGCGACCTAGCGCCCTTCAAACCCCGCTGCGATGTGATCGTAGTCGGCCACTCACACGCACCTGCAGGACGTCCGGCACTCACTTGGGAGGCTGGGTTACGCATCACATCCACCCGCCCCAGAATCGAACTACCTGATCCAGCGCCGCCAAAGCGTGCACCGGGTGTTTGCCTCACCGCCGCCGAACTGCAAGAGCATCAGGCCAATATCTTGGACGTGCGGCGACGTAATAGGGAGCAGCGCACGCCGCAGTTGTTATTGGACAAAACACTTCGCTTTACCGGCCCGCGTGAGTTTCGCCATGGGCTACTAGGTTGGCGTTTGTCCGAACCAGAACTCGCCACCCGCGTACCGCTGCGCTGGGAGCGGGCTTTTGGGGGAACGAGCCAAATCGCCAACCCACAATTTGGGCGCGCATCCGATGCTCCCGAGTTTCTACTCAACGAAGTCTGCTTTAGCAACCCATTAGGCCGTGGATGGCTCGAGCACCACCATGGAAAGCTGCATTACGAGCTGACGGGCGACTTCCTTGAGCGCTTGCCGGGCCCCCAAATAGAACATTTGGACGATCCCATTGAACGCCTCGTTCGCACACGGCGCCCTGCGGGCCCGCTGGATGCATACGCTATGGCCGATGTGGCCAATGGGTATGGCTACACGCCCGCAGGCTTTGGCGTCATTGGCCGTGCTTGGTCACCACGTCTGGCACTCGCCGGCACCTATGATCAAACCTGGCAAGACAATCACTGGCCAGGTCTGCCGCAAGACTTCGACTTCACCTACTGGAACGGTGCCCCCTCCGATCAACAGGTCACTCACCCGGCGCCCAATGCGCGCATCACGCTGTTCAATCTGACCGACCCATCATTGAGCGCTGACGGACGCTGTGACTTCCAGTTACCTGGGCACAGACCTTTCGTACTCATGCGTATGACCAACGGTGTGATGCTCCCGCTGCCCATGCTCACCGACACGCTACGTATCGATACCGATGCCATGACGCTGTCGATGACCCACCGCATCAGCCTGCCAGGGTCGCTCGATATCCGTGTCCTCGAAGCACGGTTTGAGACCAACCCTGACGCTCCCATCATCCGGCGCGCAAAACGCGGCGATAGGGAGCAGGTGTGACATGGCCGACAACGTAATGGCCCGCCAACAGGGCAAATGGACGGTCGTCAGCATCGCCCCCGATGTTTGCAAAACGCCCATGGGAAGCAGCACTCCACCGGTGCCCTATCCAGTTACAGCAGAGCTCGATACCAGCACTGGGGTTGCCAAGAGCGTACGCGCCAATGGCCATCCGGTTGTGGTCTACAAACGTAGCTTTACACCCAAGACCATCGGCGACGCAGCTGGCAAGGCCAAAGGCCTCAAGAGCGGCACTGTCGAGGGCAAGTGTCACCCACTGGAGCACAGCAGTTCCGTGCGTGCCGAGGGGCGTTACCTGGTTCGTCATGGCGACCTGTTCTGGATGAATGGGAGTTGATGCCATGAGTGAACAGCCCATTCAACTGGACACACTGCATGTCCAGGTAAAGGAAGTGCCTCTACGCAAGCTCCCAGGAGGCCCGGACCGAATGTTCGTGCAGACTGACGGCACCGGCAAGGTGCTGGTTGATTTCGCCGATGGGGTCAACGAGTGGGGCAAAGCCCTGACACTGAGTGAAAAGGAGTATGAGGCCCTTCGTCAGGAGGCGTTCCGCAGGGAACTGACTGACTTGGAAGACATACCGACCTACACTCAACTCTACCCATCATCGAAGAACAGCGGTGCGACCACAACACCAAATGGCAACACCCTCGGTAGAGTAAGTGGCGAAACGCCCCCCACCGGCGCTGCTGCGGATTACTCCAACCCGAAGGTAGAAAGCGAAACATCGGCAGAGGGTATTACAGGCAATGAAATACTGGATGGCCTGCAGCTAGGATTGGACGTTGTGGGTCTGATCCCGGTGTTCGGCGAGCTAGCCGACGTAGCCAACGCCGGCATCAGCCTTGCACGGGGTGACTATGCGGGTGCGGCGCTGTCTTTGCTTTCAGCTATTCCTTTTGTAGGCTATTTGGGTACAGCTGGCAAAGTCGGGCGGCACGGCGCGAACGCAGTGGCTGAAGCATCAGCCAAAGGTGCTAAAGAAGCCACTGAGAGAAATGTCCGCAATGAGACTGCTGAAAAATTCGAACAGAAGGTTCAAAGCGATACAGCCAGTAACGGTAAAAATGATAAAGACCCTGGCGGCAAGAGCAAACCCAAAGCCCAACTTAAATGTGGACAGAAGGGAAGTTACAGCGAATTGGTCAACTTTGATGCTATCGGTGCGGGAATGGAGCGTGATCACATCCCCCCCCAAGCTGCACTGCTCCAACAAGCAAAGAATCTTCTTGCGAAGACAGGGCAGACGCTAGATGACGAGCAGCTGAAAACTTTAAGGAGGAAAATTGAGCGCCACGGCCAAGCAGTGAGTATCCCCGAGAAAATTCATCGCGATGGGATCACAAACAGCAACCCAGACAATAAAAGTCACGCAAGAGATTTACAGAAAATCGCAAGAGACGAAAGCAGAAACCACCGCGAAAACATGAGGCGAAGCGACAAAAACCATCAATGCCTTAGCGCCCTCCAGCAAGCCACCGGAGAGATAGGCAAAATAACCAACAAACAATATGATGATTTCCTAATAAAGCTTTTGACCGATACAATAACCGGAAAGAAAACGACCAACCCTTGGAAAAATATACTTTAGGAGATCCAAATGAGCACAATCAATACCGAAGCACTAGTCAAAGCAGTAGGCAAAAATTCGCGATCGGAGCCCGCTCAGAAGATGCTTTCCGAGTTAAACATCAGCGAACAGGACCTGAAACCACACCCATTAGGTCTCGTGGGGCACCGATTTTGGTCGAACGATGAAAAAGGATTGCAACTTGAATTCGAAGATATTGGCTTACTCGAAAACATCCCATATCATGACATAGATGACGGCCCATGGACATTGACGAAACTAGTATTCTGGGGAGTTAGAAAGAAAAAGCCTACATACTCGAGCATACTCCCTTATGGATTGAATTTTTATACCTCTAGAGAAGCGACAAGAAAAAAATTTCGTGACGACGGATTCGGAGAAGCCACACAAATGGGCTTAAGCGGAGAGGTAGACATGTGGAATATTGGATCAACAGAAATAACAATTGACTTTTCAGGAGATGAAAAGGCAATTCGCTGCATAGCCATTGGAGTACCTATTAACCGCAATGAAATATAAGAGCGACCCTAGCGAGAAATACATATGAAAATCCAAGACATTGTAAAACTCTTTGGCAAGAGCTCTTCAGACCCAGCAATTGAAGAGATGTTTCAGTCACTTGAAGTTAAGCGAAGACCTGAATTAGCTCGACCAGCGAAAAGTCCTTACGAGGCAATATTAAAAATAAAGGCAAGAGGGATGCTTCTTTCTTTCAGCGAACGCAACTACTGGGAAGGCTTTCAGGTTAGGTCTTATGGCAGAAGCAACACGCTCATCCTTACAAATGTCGCCATCACCGCCGGGATACCTGGTGTCATGCGACGTTTTCCAGACAGTGAATTACCATTCGATTTACGATGGAATGATGATCGACTTTCAGCTCGCGGCAAGCTTGCAGCTGCAGGGTGGGATCATCATCTTCATGCTTACAAACGCGACGCTTGGTGGCTGCCTGACTATCACATCCGACTAACCTATCAACCGGGCGATATCAACCAACAGGAAGAGCATGGAATTTTTGACATTAGCTTGGGAATTCCAATGCCAGCATCGAAAACACCCGTTCCCCCAAGGCGATACCCCACTCCTGACCAAGTATATGCCCTCTTTGGAAGCTCTCCTGCCGCCGCCGCATTCCAAGCCGCATTCCAAGACTTTGAGCCTACCAACTTAGTTCTTGAAGCAGAACAGGAAATTGTAGAAAGAAAACACGAATACGGCTTCGCTCTATACTTCGACAAAGCAAGGCCAGCTGCCGATGGACGCCCTTCATTCAGCGGCATTAACATGTGTCGCGATCGGCTAGGACGTTCAACAGCTTGGAGAGGAACCTTACCATTCGACATAAACTTTGATGAATCGCCATCGAAACTGGAAGAAAGGATTGGCAAGAACGCTAACTACTGGCACGACAGTAAAACTTCTGGGGTTTGCCAATGGCTTCTACCCAAGCTATCGGTGCTGATCAACTTCGACAATCTTGACAACTGCATTGAGTCTATTCGAATTCTACGTACCGGATATAGAAGTGATCTGCTCGACTAGGTTCTCTACGAAAAGAGATGTCGCTAACACCGCGTGGAGCAAGCCAGTGAGACCTTGGCGGCATAATTTTCGGAGCTTGTCGAAGCGTGTCACGATCCGGCGGTTCTCTTTCAGACAGCCGGGAACTGGGACCGTCAAACGGTCTGTGCAAATCAAGGTTTAGATTGCGCTTCTTTGGAAGCGGCGAAATAACAGGCTGCTTTCGATAGGTTGCATCAGCAACGTAACACTTTAGCACCGTGCTCTTCTCGGACAAGCCACCGTCAAGATCTGCTGTCTGCGCCACATTCTATCGTAAGCGCTCCATGAACCCCACACTCAAAGCGTCTAGGCCAGCAACTGGAGCAAGTTGGAACGCGCGTTGAACACGATCTATAACAACGCAGCCGAACGTACCATCCGGCCGTTTGTCATTGGCATAAAGAACTGGTTCTTCAGTGACACGCCCAAAGACGCCACAGCCAGCGCACAACTTTACAGCCTGGTCAACGGTCAAGAGCCATAATGCGCGGCTGCGCCACACACTGGAATGCTTACCGCATGCGTCCTCAGTGGGTGTCTGCACAATGAGCCACACGTTCGGCCTGCTCCTCACTGATTCAGAGAGTTGTAAGCGCTCCATAAACCCCACCGATCTTAATATGGCTGGCGCGGTCAGCTAGGCGATGCGGGTGAGCCGTTCCACGGCAGCAAGCTTCGTAATCTTCAACCGATCTTGCCGTTGGCAGGCGTTCCAGTGCGTGGCGCAGCCACGCATAAGGCTCTTGGCCGTTGGCTTTGGCAGTCTCGACCAAACTGTAAAGTTGAGCACTGGCCGTCGCGCCCTTGGGCGTGTCGCTAAACAGCCAGTTCTTTCTTCCGATCACGAAGGGGCGGATCGCGCGTTCAGCGGCGTTATTGTCCAGCGGCAGGTAGCCTTCCTCGATGTATCGCTCCAGCCTGCTCCAGTTACTGGCGAGGTAACTGATAGCTTTGTCCAGGGCGTTCTGAGCAGTGACCTGTGGCAGCGTCTTTTCGATCCAACTTTTCAACTGAACCAGTATCGGCAGGCTTTGTTCGTGACGACCGATCTTACGTTCAGCGTCGCCGCAAGCCTTTTGGTCGCGTTCGATGCCGTAAAGCTTGTTGATCAGATTCAGCGCGATATCCGCGCGCCCCGTTTACCTTTGGGCTGCACTTTCTGTGCTTCAACGAACTCGCGACGCGCATGGGCCCAGCATCCTAAGCGCTCAACTCCAGCTTGGGCGCCCAGTGCGTTGTAACCGGCATAATCATCGGTCATGACGTAACCACGATAGCCACCGAGCAGGCGCGTAGGCACCCCCTGCGCTCGGCTGGTGGAGTAGTCAAAATGGATCACCGGCTTATCCGGCGGGCCGCCGGTTTGCACCCACATCCATGACTGGCTGCCTGGCTCGCGGTCAGGCTCTTTCAACACCTGCACCCGCGTTTCATCGCAATGGATGACCCGGCTGGCCAATAGGCTGTCGCGCATTAAATTCAGCAGCGGCTGGAAGTGTTCGCCGCACTGGATAACCCAGCGTGCCAAGGTCTGGCGAGGGATATCGATGCCGTGGCGGCCCAGTACTTTTTTCAAAGCGGTGAAGCGGCAAACCGTCCACATATTTAGTGGTCAGCAGCATCGCCAGAACGCTCGGGCTGGCCATGCTTTTTTCAATCACATGAGCCGGCTTGTCTGCAGTGACCGGTGAAGTCTCGCAGTCGCGGCAACCCTAGACGTTACGAACGTGTTTAATCAACCGTATCTGCATCGGGACGATTTCAAGTTGCTCGCTGACTTCCTCGCCAATGGCGTGTCTGCGGCAACCGCAGGTACAAGTCAGCTCATGCTCGGGCAGTTCGTGGATGACTTCGATGCGCGGTAGATCGGCAGGCAATGGGTTACGCTTGCCACGGCGCTTTGCGGGTGCGACGACCTCTTCTTCAGTGGTCTCGCACGCCAATTCGACCTCGTGCTCCGCTTCATTGCACAACGCCGTTTGAGGCGTTGCCGGACCGACGGCCTGCTCTGATTTTCGGCCGAACAGGCGCTGCCTTAGTAGTGCAACTTGCTCTTCGAGCACGCCCATTCTGGACTGCATCTTCGCAAGCGTCTGCTTGAGCAATTCAGGATCATCAGGAAGGTTGTCGGGCACGAAATTCATGCCCGGGATTATACCGAATCAGGCTACGAATCGTGGCGTCAAAACCGGATGGGGACGGTTACGCCAAAGGTCAAAGCCGTCGAGCATCCAATTGAGCTCCTGGACATTCAGGACAATTGCTTCGTCGGTCACATCGGGCGATGTTTTGAAACGCTCAGACTCCAGGCGCTTGAGCCAAAGGCACAAGCCGTTGCGCTCCCAATACAAGATCTTCACGCGATTGCGTGGCTTGTTGAAGAAGACGAAAAGCACAGGGTCGAACACCGCGACCTTGATGTCCAACTCGACCAAGGCTGCCAGACCGTCGATGGATTTTCGGAAGTCGACGGGCTTGGAGTACAGATACACTTTTTCGACTTTTGCATCGGGACGCATCATGGTTGGCGGGTTCCAGAAATAAATCGGGAGCACAGCATCCGGGATCAAGCAGCGGCTTTGAATGTGGGGTTCATGGAGCGCTTACAGACCGTTTGCGTCTGAGCGCATTGGTGACCCCGACCAACCGATGATAACCGGGCGCACCTACTGCGGTGACCAACTGCCGCCCTACGACCTGCCCGATCACAAAACGCGCATGACCATCAAGAGCCAGACCCACAAGGGGGATGGCTTTAACGAGCTGCGGTTCGAGGATGAGTTGGGCAAGGAGGAAGTGTTCGTTCACGCCCAGAAAGATCAGAACACCTTAGTCAATAACAACCAGTCCCTCTCCGTGGGCGTCGATCGTACCCACCAGATTGGCCAGGACGAATCGGTCGCCATCGGCCGCAATCGCCTGCGCGTCGTAAAAGCCAACGACACCTTGAAAGTAGGTGGCGGCAAGAACGACCTCATCGCGGGCGACTATGAAGTCGAAGCAGGCAACACCCTGCGCCTCAAGTGCGGCAAGACCCTGATCGAGATGCAGGCCAATGGCACGCTGAACATCAGCTGCGAGACCTTCAACTTCACCGCACAGCAGACCGGGCAGATCAACACCTTGGCGGCAAAGCTAGACCTCAACCCCACTGGCGGTTCGGCAGGCGCGGGAGCAAACGGGCGCGACAGCGGCTCTATCGAGGCCGACGTGGATGGGCATTTCGAATAGCGCTCTCGCTGCCGCCCAGCATTGAACTGAAAAGGACTCCCCGAAATGACCGAATACTTGACGCACGATGTGATCCTCAATCTGGGTGACGAGGCCCCCGAGGATCTGACGCTGAACATGCTGCGCTTTGCCAGCAGGCAAACCACGTTGGTGATAGCGCGTAGCCCTGTCGAAAACAACAAGACCCTGGACGCGGCCCTAGACGACCAACTGAAGATATTACGCAGGAAATCACAGGCGTTGACCCTCACCCCCGCGCAAGTGACTCGCCTTGGAAGAAATGAGCATCACGTGGACGGGCGGGAAATGGCGATTCAAATGATGGTCGGCGACAAGCCCCACTACCAGCTTCAGGCGGCCTGCCTGGTTCCGGGGCAGCAACGGATGCTGGTGCTCAACTACAGCAAGCCCGGGCCTTTGAGTGACGACGATATCAGCCACTGGCGCGCTATCAAAGGCGAGCTCCGCTTTGCCTGAACCACTCCATGGTTCAAGACAAGGACTTTCGGATAGCTAGGAGCTACAGCCAATGGCGCAGACTGTTCATGCCGCCCGGATGGGCGACGCAATTCTTCATCCATCGCTTGCCGCCGAAATGCTCAGCGCGGTTGCCGAGGCCGTGATCTATGCTGCGGCCACCGCAGCGGTAGCCGCCGCCATCAGCTTGGCCGTTGTCGGCACCGTAGCTACGGGCGGTGCGGCGGGGTTCGCCATCGCTGCGGTCGCAGGTGTGGCCGTCGGTGCGATGAGCACCCTTACCGTCGGCGAAGACCAGACTATCGGCGATGCCATTTCCAGCTTTTGCGACGGGCTTGGCAACAGCGTGGACGCCCCTGATCCCTACGGCAAAATCGAGAGTGGGTCAGGCAATGTTTTCATTAACAGCGAGCCCGCTGCTCGCGCGGCCGGCACCACCGGCCCACCTGGAGGCGGCACAGCCGATGCTGATCAAGAGGAACCCTCCATCCTGGAGAACGTTGGTTCCATGGCCATGGCCGCAGTGCCATATCTGATCCCTTTCGTGGGGCTGGGTATGGCCATACGTGACATCTTCAACCCGCCAGTGACGACACCGGCCGCCCCGGGTTCAGAGCCCGAGGAAGATGACAAGATCAGCTGTTCCCGCCACACGCCACTGCCCGAAAACTTCATTGCGCAGGGCTCGGACAAGGTATTCATCAATGGCCAGCCCGCAGCGCGCGCAGGTGATAAAACCACCTGCGATGCCACGATTGATGTGAATGAAAATGTATCACCCAATGTACGCATCGGCGGCGGTACGGCGACGGTCCGGGATATTCGCAACGGCAAGAGCAAGATTGCGATGTTTACCGGGATTATTGCGGGGATGCTGGTTTCACGGAGAATCAGGCTGCCCCGTAGACGCCCCACAACCGCACCAGTACCAAGACCCAAATCCAAAAGTTGCCCATATAAGGGTAGCCCCGTGCTGGTTTCCGCGGGTAGCAAGGTCCTTGTAGGCTCCGAGGAAATCGACTTCAGTCTTCCCGGCTTGGTGGGTATTGAATGGGCCCGAAGCTACGACAGCAATGATAGACGTCCCGATGGCCTATTAGGCATGGGATGGAGCGTACCGTATGAGGTTGAGCTCGTACGTGTACAACATCCCCATGGGGGTGAACTGTGGATTTACATTGACGAGGAAGGTAACCGACTGGAACTGGGCCGCCTCAGCGCCGGTGTCGCTTTCGTCAGTGTCGTGGACGGCTTGGCCTTCTTCCAGCTGGAGGACGGTCAGACCGTTGTCGAAGATATCCATGACGGGCTTTATCGGGTCTTCGATACCGACCCGCTGAACCCGAAACGCTCACGGCTGATCAGGCTCGGCGACCGCAATCTCAATTGCATAGACCTGCTGTACGACGAACAAGGGCGCCTGAAAGCCCTCTATGAAAAGTACGGCCAAACGGTCGTGCAGCTTCATTATGACGCCAGGCATTCCCGACGGGTCAGAGACATATCGCGGGTGTTCCTGAAGGGCGGAACACCGACTGTAGAACACAGCGAACTGCTGGTTAGCTATCGCTACACCGACAGCGGGCAACTGCACGAGGTACTGGATGCGACGGAGCAACGGGTCCGCCGCTTCACTTACACCCCCGAGGGCTATCTCAATAGCCATCAACTGGCTAGCGGTGCTGTCCGTGAATACGAATGGGCTCGCTTCGACACTCCCTCAAAGCGCCCTACTCCCAAGCGCTTAGACGGTACGCCCTACCGCTTGCCACCGCTGCTGGAACCCCAACCCGATCACGAGTGGCGGGTGATTCGCCACTGGGGGAGCGATGGAGAAGAGTACCGGTTCGAGTACAACCTGGAAGACGGCGAAACCCTCGTCACGGACAACCTCAACCGTCGTGATCACTACTACTGGGGCCCACTGTACGAGGTCTACAAACACATCGACCCTGTGGGCAACTGCTGGCAGGCGGAAGTTGTCGCGGGGCAGCTAATCAAGCGCATCGACCCACAAGGAGGCGAATGGCGCTACAGCTACGATGATATCGGTCGCCTGATCGAAACCCGCGATCCCCTCGGCCGCAGCGATCACATCAAATACTTGCGACATTGGGCATTGCCGGTCCAGCTCACCGATACAGGCGGGCGGACTCGGCAATACGGCTACGACAACCACGGCAACCTGCTTTGGCAGCAGGACCCGCTGGGCCGCAAAACACAGTATCAGTACAACCCGGAAGGCCGCGTTACCCAGATCACTGATGCCCTCGAAAAGAACAAGTACCTGAGTTGGAACACCTGCGGTCAGTTGCTCAGCTACCGCGACTGCAGCAATGCCCAGACGCTGTATCACTACGACGCCCATGGCCGCTTGCGCGAAAGCATCAACGCCCGGGGCGAACATACCCACTTTCACTATGACGCACGTGGCTATCTGGTAGAAAGCGAACGCCCGGACGGTCGCATCGATCGCTATGAAATTGACGTCGCTGGTCAACTGACGCGCTATATCGACCCTGCGCAAAAAAGCCTGCAGTTCCGCTACAACCGCAGCGGCCGGTTAGTCGAGCGTACGGACGCCATGGGTTACAGCGTCAAGTTCCGCTACGACGCCTATGGTCGGTTACTGCAACTCACCAACGAGAATGGCGAGTCATACCGCTTCGGCTGGGATGAACTGGACCGGCTGGTCGCGCAACAGGACCTGGATGGCAGTGGCCGCCTCTATGCCTACAACGTGCTGGATGAGGTCACTGGCCTTACCCATGTGCCCTCGCCTGACGAACAGCTGCCACTGTCCGACAACGCTCCGCCGACACGCACGACCGCCATCCGTCATGACTTCGAGCGCGACGCAATCGGCCGTCTTCTCAGCAAGCGCACTGAAGATGGCACCACCGACTACGGCTACGACGCTGCCGACAATCTGCTGTCCATCACCTTCACGGACAACAAAGGAGAACAACAGCAACTCGACTACACCTATGACGCCAACGGGCAATTGCTCAGCGAAACCAACAGCGCTGGCCTGCTGCAGTACCGCTATGACGAGCTGGGCAACCTGCAGACGCTGGTCCTGCCCGACCAGCGCGAACTCAACCACCTGTACTACGGCAGCGGGCACCTGCACCAGATCAACCTCAACGGGCGGGTCATCAGTGATTTCGAGCGCGATGCGGTGCATGACGAAGTCCTGCGCACTCAAGGCAAGCTGGTCACGCGCACGCACTACGACAGCAGCGGTCGCCTGGCCGGCAAGGCCATCCATTACCGCGACGCCCCTGCTGAAGTGCTGCCGCTGCTGGACAAGGCCTATCGCTACGATGCCAGCGACAACCTGGTGGCCGAGGTACTGACCCAGACCCAGCGCCGGGGCATGACCAACGCTGCCAACGATGAGAGCGCGCATCTCGAACGGATCATCGGGTGCTTCAATGACCTGCCACACACCGGCAAGAGCTACTCGGGACGCAACCGTTACGGCTACGACCTCAACGAGCAACTGCAAACCGTCCAACAGTCACGCCCCCACTGGCAAGCCACGCAGGTCGAGGATTTCAAGTATGACAAGGCCGGCAATCTGTTCGACGGGCCCAAGCTCAATGGCCTGATCAAGCACAACCGGGTGTTGGTGTATCAGGACAAGCGCTACCGCTATGACCGCTTTGGGCGGTTGTGCGAGAAGCGGATCGGCAGCAACTGGGTGCAGTATTTCGAGTATGACGCCGAGCAGCGGCTGGTTTGCGTGGAGCAGTACCGCAGTGGGGAGCGGGAGCGTGTAGTGTTTGCCTATGACCCGTTGGGGAGGCGGATCAGCAAGGAGGTTTATCAGAAGGGTTACCCAGAGCCGCGTCGGCGGGTGCTGTTCCACTGGCAAGGGCTGCGCTTGCTTCAAGAAGTGCAGAGCGGGCTGGCCAGCTTGTATGTGTATGCCAATCTTGAGAGCTATGACCCGCTGGCGCGGATCGACGGCAGACCGGGTGGCGAGGCAATTCACTATTTCCACACCAACCTGGCAGGCCTGCCAGAGCAGTTGACTGACGCTGATGGCAATGCAATCTGGCGCAGCGACTACCAGGGATGGGGGAAGACGCGGGAGGAGTGGCATAGTCCATGTCAGGCGAGAGAGCAGAACCTACGGTATCAAGGGCAGAGTCTTGATCGAGAAACGGGACTGCACTACAACACTTTTAGATTTTATGATCCAGATATAGCTCGGTTTATACAGACAGATCCGATAGGACTAGCGGGCGGCACAAACCTATACTTATACGCATCAAACGGTCTCACTTGGATCGATCCATGGGGGTGGAATAAGAACAGCCACAGCTCTATCGGTGACTGGGTATTGTACGACATAATTGACCCGGTGGGTGGTCATGGAAAAACTGGCATCGGCAAAGCAGAAAATGTCATGGCTAATGGGGCAAATAGAAGAGCTCATGCAAGCGCAAGGAAAGTGCGAAAAGACCTTACCTTCGAGAATGCATACGCCAAAATCATCAGCACGCACCAAAGCATCACCAAGGGCGAAATGAAAGAAATTGAAGCAGAGAGAGTTCGCACCCTTAGAAATCAGGGGCTTGCGTTACCGCACAATAAAGAGCGAGATAACCGCTACAATCCTAAACCGTGCCCTTAGTTGAACCAAAATCTGAACAACCCCAGAGGACAACCATGCCAAACTCGATAAAATGCATTATCTCCAATGAAGCACCATGCATTAACGATTCAATCAACATCAAGGACCTTACTGACCGAATCAATCAATACATAGCAAAAATGCGACCAACTATAAACACTGAACAGCTTAATGGGTGGAATATTTTAATCTCCGCCACCATTAAAACCACTGATAAGATTGGCATTTACAAGCGCACAACAAGATACCCATCTGACAACGAATTTGAAATCTCAATCTCCATCCCAGCCCCCAGCATTGAAAACGCATTATATGGCCTACCCCCAAAGGAACTCGGTTACTTCCTAGCTATAGACGAGAAAAAATTTATAGCAATTACACCTCAATACTCAAATTACAAAAGCCTTGACGAGTTCATCACAGACAGCATCGAACTAGCAATAAGAAAAATATTTGAAACCGGCATAACATGTCACGGCGTCAAAATTCAATTTGAGGAATAAGATTAAATTCTGTTTTGCCACCCGACCCGGCACCTCTAGTACGGCAAGATCTTCGTCATCGATAGCCTTGGCCAACACCCTTCGTTGTTATTGGAGGGCGATGTACAAGGTGTACAAATACACCGCCCTTTCGGCAATTGCTGGCAAGAGGAGACCGTCAGCGGCCAACTGCTGAAAAGCATCGACCCACAAGGGGGCGAATGGCGCTACAGCTACGATGATATCGGCCGCCTGATCGAAACCCGCGACCCCCTCGGCCGCAGCGAACACATCAAATACTTGCGACATTGGGCATTGCCGGTCCAGGTCATCGATACAGGCGGGCGGACTCGGCAATACGGCTACGACAACCACGGCAACCTGCTCTGGCAGCAGGACCCGCTGGGGCGCGAGACACAGGATCAATACGACCCGGAAGGCCGTGTTACCCAGGTCACCGATGCCCTCGAAAAGAACAAGTACCTGAGCTGGAACACCTGCGGTCAGTTGCTCAGCTACCGCGACTGCAGCGTAAGCGATCCATAAACCCCACCCGTTACATGAGGGGCAGGGAAGTCAGGTCTGCGAGTCGGGCATCTGCCCCGCTTTAGTCCTTAACCCGAACAATTGGTCTGCTAGCTGCCGGCCTCGCTCCATTCCCTCAGTCGTCAACCAGATGGATTTGTTTCTGTTAACTGGATCACTGATGAAACCCTGTTCATGCAGTCGATTCATGATCTCGAAGTCGAATCCTTTCCAGGCGTTACCTTTGTCGGAGCTATAGGCTGCCAACAGCGCAAGCACTGCGTCTTCAATCAATTTATCATCGTAGTCCATGGTTACTCCGCTCTTATTCTTCAAACGTTTCGTAGGCCCGGCCTGACCCGCGATGGGTAAAGCACTTAGCTATGTATTTTAGACGTGCAATTCCATGGCAGCAGCGCTTGGTAGTCCTCCACTGAGGACGCGAGCGGCAGGTGTTCCAGTGCGTGGTGCAGCCACGCATAGGGCTCTTGGCCGGTGGCTTTGGCCGTCTCGACCAGGCTGCAAAGTTGCGCACTGGCCATCGCCCATCTGAGCGAGTCACTGAACAACCAGTTCTTTCTGCCGATGACAAACGGGCGGATGGCACGTTCGGCTACGTTGTTGTCGATCGGCAAAGAACCGTGCTCGACGTAGCGTTCCAACCTGCTCCAGTTGCGCCTGGCGGGTGAGCTGGCGATCTTCATCGCTGCCGTCCTTAAGGTCGCGCTCGATACCATAGAGCTTGTTGATCCAATTCAGTGCGATGTCTGCCCGCCCGGTTCTGCCCTTGGGTTGCACTTTCTGTGCTTCAACGAACTTGCGCCGTGCGTGCGCCCAGCAGCCCAATCGCTCCACGCCGTCCTGCGCGGCCAGCGCGTTGTAACCGGTATAGTCGTCGGTCATGACATAGCCGCGGTAATTTCCTGAAACCATCAGTTCCTCCGGCGTCGGAATATCCTTACACAAAGCTCATGAAGCTAAACAACTCCACGAAAAACAAAGCCATGGTGGTTTACCAAGAAAAATCCTTCAAATTATTTCGCCGCTTGCATTTCCGTTCGGCAACCTCTAACACTAATCCCATCACCCGATGGAGGTTAACCATGTCCCGCCTCGCCGAGTTCCGCGCCCTCGAACGACTACTCGCGACCAAAAAGTCCGAACTCTCATTCATAAAAATCGACCCGCGCCTCATCCGCGAATTCGAATTTGAAAGCAAACTCCACAACCTGCTTGCCGAATATCAGTTCAATCTATCGAACATACTGGCCATCATCGAGAGTGAAATCGCAACCCAGGATTACGATGCCTATCAACAACCGCCCCCTGTCGTATCGTCCGCACGTTACAGGGCTCGGCAAAGCAAATACTACATAAACCCTCATACCGGGGAGGAAGTAGAAGCAAAAAGCACCCTGCACAAAACCGTAAGGTTGTGGATTCAGCAGTACGGCCGCGCCGAGGTCGAAAGCTGGGCAACTGCATGGTCGGTGTGCACGCACAAACCTGGCCTGTAGTCATGCTGTGCAGCACAGCCTGCCCTTGAGTGCTTGGCCTGCGCCCATCAAGCAACAAGGGTGAAAGCCTTCTACCCTTTATTGACGTGAATCCCTGCCGCGCCCACAGGGCAACGCAACCGTTCGGTAACCGAACAGTAGCCCGTCTCTCGAATTGACGCTGCCGCCTTCACTGCGCACCATGCACCGGCCTTGCGTGCCCCCCTGCCTGGGACTTGGTCACGCACCTGTAGCACCGCAGCTGAATACAATTTCAAGAAACGAGCAGTTTATGAACCACACCAAGACCACCCCCGCCGCGCCCCGGATGCATCAGGGTTCGATTGGCGACAAGCTTCGCGGCGCCTTTGGCGTCGGCAAGACCCGTTGGGGCATGCTTGCCCTGGTGTTCTTCGCCACCACCCTGAACTACATCGACCGCGCCGCCCTTGGCATCATGCAGCCCGTGCTGGCCAAGGAGATGAGCTGGACGGCGATGGACTACGCCAACATCAACTTCTGGTTCCAGGTCGGCTATGCCATCGGCTTTCTGCTGCAGGGCCGGCTGATCGACAAGGTTGGGGTAAAACGCGCCTTCTTCTTCGCCGTACTGCTGTGGAGCCTGGCCACTGGCGCCCATGGCCTGGCCACTTCGGCGGCCGGCTTCATGGTCTGCCGTTTCATCCTGGGCCTGACCGAGGCCGCCAACTACCCGGCCTGCGTGAAGACCGTGCGGTTGTGGTTCCCGGCGGGTGAGCGGGCCATCGCTACCGGCCTGTTCAACGCCGGCACCAACGTCGGCGCCATGGTCACCCCGGCCCTGCTGCCGCTGATCCTCGCCGTGTGGGGTTGGCAGGCAGCGTTCATCGCCATGGGCTGCCTGGGCCTGGTGTGGGTGGTGTTGTGGGTGTTGAAGTACTACAACCCTGAAGACCACCCCAGCGTGCGCCAGAGCGAGGTGCAGTACATCCAGCAGGATGACGAGCCCGAGCCGACCCGTGTGCCGTTCAGCCGTATTTTGCGCCTGCGGGGCACCTGGGCGTTTGCGGTGGCCTATGCGATAACCGCGCCAGTGTTCTGGTTCTACCTGTACTGGCTGCCGCCGTTTCTCAACCAGCAATACAGCCTGGGCATCAACGTGACCCAGATGGGCATCCCGCTGATCATCATCTGGCTGACGGCGGACTTTGGCAGCATCGGCGGCGGCATCCTGTCATCCTGGCTGATCGGCCGTGGCGTGCGCGCCACCACCGCGCGGCTGGTGTCGATGCTGATCTTTGCCTGCACCATGGTCAGCGTCGTCTTTGCCGCCAACGCCAGTGGCCTTTGGGTCGCCGTGGCCGCCATCTCGCTGGCGGTAGGCGCGCATCAGGCGTGGACAGCGAATATCTGGAGCCTGGTGATGGACTACACGCCCAAGCACCTGGTGAGCACGGTGTTCGGCTTCGGCAGCATGTGCGCGGCCATTGGCGGGATGTTCATGACGCAGATCGTCGGCAGCGTGCTGACCGCCACCAACAACAACTATGCCGTGTTGTTCACGATGATTCCGGCCATGTATTTCCTGGCGCTGGTGTGGATGTACTTCATGGCACCGCGCAAGGTCGAGAGCGCCTGAGTGCGCTAGCCACTTACCTCTACGGGGCCCTTGCGGGCCCTTTTTTTGGTCTGATTATCAGACCGTGAAAGTGCGTTTTCTGTCGGGGCAGCGTTGATTGCAAGGGGAATACAAGTCCTGTAGGAGCAGCCTTGTGCTGCGAAGAGGCCATTGCAGCCGAAGATAATCTTTAGCCTTACCGGCCTCTTCGCAGCACCAGCCTGCTCCTACAGGGGTGAAGCGGCAGACTGCGTGATGGTTCCGAAATCAGACGGTGGCCAGCACAGGAGAGCGCCTGAGGGCGCTAGCGACTTACCTCTATGGGGCCCTTGCGGATCCTTTTTCTGGGCTGATGATCAGACCGTGAAAGCGCGTTTTTTGTCGGGGCAGCGTTGATTGCAAGGGGAAGCACAAGTCCTGTAGGCGAAGCCTTGTGCTGCGAAGAGGCCATTGCAGCCGAAGATAATCTGTAGCCTTACCGGCCTCTTCGCAGCACCAGCCTGCTCCTACAGGGGTGAAGCGGCAGACTGCGTGATGGTGCCGAAATCAGACGGTGGCCAGCACAGGAGAGCGCCTTACGGCGCTAGCCACTTACCTCTACGGGGCCCTTGCGGGCCCTTTTTTTGGTCTGATGATCAGACCGTGAAAGCGCGTTTTCTGTCGGGGCAGCGTTGATTGCGAGGGGAAGCACAAGTCCTGTAGGCGAAGCCTTGTGCTGCGAAGAGGCCATTGCAGCCGAAGATAATCTTTAGCCTTACCGGCCTCTTCGCAGCACAAGGCTGCTCCTACAGGGGTGAAGCGGCAGACTGCGTGATGGTTCCGAAATCAGACGGTGGCCAGCACAGGAGAGCGCCTGAGGGCACTAGCCACTTACCTCTACGGGGCCCTTGCGGGCCCTTTTCCTGGGCTGATGATCAGACCGTGAAAGCGCGTTTTCTGTCGGGGCAGCGTTGATTGCAAGGGGAAACACAAGTCCTGTAGGAGCAGCCTTGTGCTGCGAAGAGGCCATTGCAGCCGAAGAATATCTTTAGCCTTACGGCCTCTTCGCAGCACAAGGCTGCTCCTACAGGGGTGAAGCGGTAGACTGCGTGATGGTGCCGAAATCAGACGGTGGCCAGCACAGCCATGGCTTTCTCCAGCGCCATGCGCGCGCGCTGTTCACCGCTGATGCCTTGCTCCAGCAGCTGCCGTGTGGGGATTTCCAGGCTCAGCGGCACGGTGGGCGGCAGGCCGCGCAGCAGGCTGACCAGGTCGGCATCGCCGTCACCGGGGAAGCGCCGCTCGTTTCGCGCCTGGCGCAGAATCTCGTCCATGTCGGCCGGTACCGGGCCGGCGACGTCGCACAGCTGGGCGTAGCGCATGCGCTGCGGCGCCAGTTGGGTCAGATCGTCCAGCGAAGAGCCGGAGCGATTGAAGTGGAAGGCATCCACCAGCACGCAGCCATTGCTGCGGTCGGCGTTGGCCACCACCCGCATGGCCTGGCTCAGGTCGCGTACATCAGTCCAGGGCATGAACTCCAGATGCGGGTAAATGCCATACCCCGCTGCCAGGTCACACAACGCGGCAAAGCGCTCGGTCAGACGGGCTTCATCCGGGTCGTTGCCGGCCACCAGCAGCTCTGTGCCACCCAGCTCGGCGCCTACCGCCAGAATCGGTTCGAAATCGGCCACGCAGGTTTCGGGCTTCAGGCGCAGTATCTCCAGGTCGAGCACCTTGATACCGGTGTCGCGCAGGCGCGCCTGGGTGTGCCGGCGCAGGTCGGCGTCGGCCACCAGCGGGAAATGCTGCTCCTGTTCGGTGGCCGGCACCAGGCGCAGGCCAACGTGGCTGTAACCGGCGCGGGCAGCTGCCTCGACCATGTCCGGCGGGGACAGTTCGAGGACCGTCAGGGCGGCGAGGGAGAAAATTCGATCAGTCATTGTTCGTCACCAAAAATAAGTCAAGGTCGGCTTAGGCAATCTGCTCGGGCGCACAGGCTCGGCCGCTTTGTGAGGCCTGGCGAATGGCTTCGACCAGCGCCAGGGTGCGGCCAGCGTCGGCAGCGTCGATCAGCGGCGCCTGCTCACCGCGGGCAACCCGCACGAAATGCTGCAACTGCAAGGTCAATGCCTCGCCGCTAGGAATGGTTTCTTCGCTCTGCAGCAGCGGCGTGTGCCAGCCCGACCCCGCCTCGGCGTAGTGCCAGCGCTTGAGCTGGGGAATACTCAGCGCCCCGTGGGTGCCGGCCAGCAGGTAGCACGGCTGGCCATCCTGGCGCGGGTATATCGGGCTTTCGCCAGAGTCCAGCTCCCAGCTCCACGGGGCGGCCACCGCGTCGGAGCCAGTCAGGCTACCCAATGCGCCGTTGGCGAACTGCAACAGCACTGCGGCGCTGTCTTCGTTGGCAAAACCGCGTACATCGTTACGGGTGAACGCCTGCACCTGCACCACCTCGCCGCACAGATGGCGCAGCAGGTCGAGGTCGTGGATCAGGTTGGTCAGCAAGAAGCCCGCCCCCGGCTCGCGACGCCATGGGGTTTCGAAGTAGCTATCAGGTTTTTGCAACTGCCACAGTGCGGTGACATTGATCAGCCGGCCCAGCTTGCCGTCGGCAATCACCTGGTGGGCCCGGGCGATCAGTGGGTTGTGGCGCCGGTGATGGCCAACCAGCACGGGTACATCCCGACTACGCGATGCCTCTACCAACGCACGGACTTCATCCAGGTGCACGCCCACCGGCTTCTCGACCAGCACTGGCACACCGGCCTCAATGCAATCCAGGGCGGTAGCCACATGCAGGTTATTCGGGTTGGCAACGATCACAGCCTCGGGGCGCACACGCTCCAGCATCTGCCGGTGGCCGGCAAAACAGGGCACGCCACATTCGGCAGCAAAAGCTTCGGCCTGCGGACCGGGGTCAGCCACCGCACACAGTTGGGCTTGCGGCACGTTACGCAAGTGCTGGTAGTGCTGGCGGCCCATGATGCCGGCGCCGATCAAGGCGATACGAAGGGGTGCGTTCAACAGCCTGTCCTCTTGTCATTGTTGTTTTACTGATTCTGGGACCAGATTCCAGAATCAGCACTCAACAATTTAGAACCAAGTTCAGCTTTTCAGAAGAACCTGTGAGACAGACTGTGCGGTAATCGACCAGTAATGTGCCTTCAGGCAAACAATTCGCTTGCCCGGCTGGCTGCGGACAGCTCCTGCGCCGCCGCCAGCAACAGCGGCGCAAGCTCTGCCAGGCGGCTTTGTGCCATGCGTGCACTGGGCCCGGCGATGCTCAATACGCCGATCACTTCGTCAGTTTGCGGGCGACGCACCACAGCCGCCAGGGCCGAGGTACCGATGGCCGAGGTTTCCTCGACCCAGGCATATCCCTGCTCGCGGGCACGGTGCAGGTAGGCAAGCAGCTCCTCAGTGGAACGTGGCGCATTCGGGCCGAACTGCGCAGGGTCGGCAATGCCTTGGCGCAACACCATCTGCAACGCCTGCTCATCGTCCAGGCTGGCCAGCCAGGCATGCCCGGACGCGGTGTAGAACAGTGGCGCATCGCGGCCCATGTCCGGGTCGTAGCGCAGCCCGGAGCGGGCGCCCTGGGACTTGGCTATCCAGGTCTGCCGGGCACCGTCGATCACGCCAAGGCGCACCAGTTCGCCGCTGTCCTGGGCCAGGCGGTCGAGAATCGGCTGAATGATGTCGGCACCGTTGCTCGACAGGTATCTAAACCCCAATGCCACCAGCTTGGCCGACAGCTGATAGCGGCTGTTGTCGCGGTTCTGCCGCACGTAGCCCAGCCGCACAAGCTCGGTGAGCATGCGGTGGGCCGCGCTCTTGGGAATGTCCAGGCGCTCTGCCAAGGTCTGCAATGGCAGCCCCTGGGGTTCACCGGTAAGGCTTTCTACAAGACTGAAGGCGCGTTCGATCTGACTACCAGCCATGACACAGGTCCCTGAATTTTTGCGGATTCTAGAAGATGATTCCATATGAGCGGTAGCGGGCGCAGCCAGCGCGCCGTGAAATGTCCGGTTATCGCCCAGTAGTTGGCCGGCCAAGCTGCCACGCTCTTGCAGGCTGCGGCACTGCGGATAAAAATGTGGAACCTTGTTCTAATAACAAACAGGAACGCCGCAATGCCTTCTGCAGCTCTCGATACCGAATACGATGTACTGGTCATAGGCTCCGGCGCCGCCGGGCTGGCTGCGGCCGTGACGGCAGCCTGGCATGGGCAGAAGGTGATCGTGCTGGAGAAGGAGCCCGTGTTTGGCGGCGCCACCGCCTGGTCTGGCGGCTGGGCCTGGGTGCCACGCAACCCCTTGGCACAGCGGGCTGGCATTGTGGAAGACATCGAGCAGCCACGCACCTACCTGCGCAATGAGCTTGGGGCGTATTACAACGCCGAGCGCGTGGATGCCTTCCTCGAAGCCTGCCCGCATATGGTGGCGTTCTTCGAGAAGCACACAGCGCTGCAGTTTGCCGACGGCAACGGCATCCCGGACATGCATGGCGACACGCCAGGTGCGGCCCAGGGCGGGCACCAGGTGATCGCCGCGCCGTACGACGCCCGCCAGGTTGGCGCCTTGCTGCCACGCCTGCGCAAGACCCTGCGCGAAACCTCGTTCATGGGCATGCCGATAATGGCCGGCGCCGACCTTGCCGCCTTCCTCAACATGACCCGCTCGCCCAAGGCCTTGCTGCACGTGTGCAAACGTTTTGGCCGGCACCTGTATCACTTGGCCCGCCATGGCCGGGCGATGCACCTGGTCAACGGCGTTGCATTGGTGGCACGCCTGGCCAAATCGGCACAAGACCTGGGCGTGCACCTGCAGGAGTCGGCGCCGGCCAAACGCCTGCTGATCGAAGAGGGCCAGGTACGCGGGGTGCTGGTGGGCACACCGCAGGGTGATCGGCAGATCCGGGCCAAGGCCGTGGTACTCGCGGCAGGTGGCTTCCCCAACGATAACGCCCGGCGCCGGCAGCTTTTCCCGCGTGATGCCAGTGGCCACGACAACCTGGCCCTGCCGCCGCAGGGTTGCTCCGGTGACGGGCTGCGCCTGGGCGAGTCGGCGGGTGGCGTGGTCGCTACCGACCTGAAATCGCCAGTGGCCTGGGCACCGGTTTCGCAGGTGCCGCACCGCGACGGCAGCGTCGGCCACTTCCCGCACATCATCGAGCGCGGCAAGCCCGGCATCATTGGCGTGCTGGCCGACGGCAAGCGCTTTGTCAACGAAGCGCATGGCTATTACGACTATGTGTCAGCCATGGTCGCGGCGGTGCCGCCGGATAAGGAAGTGTGCTCGTGGCTGGTTTGCGACCATCGCTTCTTGCGCCGCTATGGCCTGGGTTACGCCCGCCCGGCACCGCTGCCGGTTGGGCCGCATGTGCGCAGCGGCTACCTCAAGCGCGGCGCCACGCTCGAACAACTCGCCCAGGCGTGTGGCATCGACCCGTCCGGGTTACGCGCCACGGTCGATGACTTCAACGGCTACGCCCGCAACGGCCAGGACCCGGCATTCGGCCGTGGTTCCACACCGTTCAACCGCAAGCAGGGCGACCCGCAGCACGAAGGGCCCAACCCTTGTGTAGCGCCCATTGAGCATGGGCCGTTCTATGCGGTGAAGGTGAAGCCTGGCTGCTTTGGCACCTTTGCCGGGCTGCGCACCGATGGCAGTGCCCGCGTGCTGGACGAGGCCGGGCAGCCGATCCCGGGGCTGTATGCTGCAGGTACCGACATGGCCAGCGTGTTTGGTGGCTGGTACCCGTCAGGTGGCATCAACCTGGGCCCGGCGCTGACCTTTGGTTATGTGGCCGGGCGGCACATTGCCGGGGTGCAAGGGTACGAGTGAGGTACGCCGAAAGGTTTGCAGCGTTTATGCGATCGAGCGCCGCCCGCGCGGCGCTCGATCTCACAGGCGCTGAAACTGCTGCGGCGGACGCCTGTCAGCCTTATCTCCGGTCAGTTGCGGTCAGCGCTTCGAAGATGTCGGCAATCGCCATCACCCGTTCGGCAATTGGTTTGCGTTCACCCCAGGGCACGCGGTGCTCCGCCGCACGGCCAGCAGGGGTTCGTCTACATAGGGTTCAAACCCGCTGTTCCAGCATGACCAACGCCCCGACAATCAGCGCCTGCATGCCCTCATGCAACTCCACTTCCATCTCCGATTCTTCGCCAGCCCGGTCGGCCTCCAGCAGCGGCTCGCGCCCCGACACCGTGTACACCGTATCGGCCACCGCAAAGCCATGGAACGCCACCGTCGACAACAACCAGCGCGCCTGTTCCAGGCTCAGGCCATAGGCCTGGGCGATGTGTGCCTGGTGGTCATTGATCTTGTCGATCATCGCTTCTGTGGCTGCCAGCCTGCGGATCACATAGGGCGTCAGACCCGGGTGGGCCTTCACGAATGCCTGTATCGACGTGGCAAAGCGCGTCAGGTAGGCGTGCAACCCTTCTACACAATCCCCGTCTGCCCTGGGGATTTGCCAGCGCTGAAAGATCTCCTCGGCCACCAGGCACTTGAGTGCTTCGATGTTCGGCACATGCTTGTACAGCGCCATGTGGCTTACGCCCAACGCAGCGGCCACGCCAACGAACGTGAGGTTGGGCAAGCCGATGGCGACGCTCACGTCGGCAATCCGTTCACGGGTGATGGTGCGAGGGCGACCGCGTCCGGGGGTGCGTAGTGGTGGTTGCATCGGTTCCTCCAGGCTTTGTGAAGACAGTCTTGTAGCTGTCTTGTCGAGTTTTCGCAAATTAGTTTATAGTCATGCAACTAATTAATTTGCAGCTTTCCAGGCCCGCTTCATGTCCGATTCATCAACGCCCCTTGACGATGCCGCCCCCTCAACAAACAAAGCCCGCAGCCCGCTCAGCCGTGTGCTTTCCCCCATTCGCGGGCGGCTGGCGCTGTCGGCGGTGCTGGCTGCTGCAGGTTCGATGCTGGCATGGGTACCGCTGGCAGGCATTGCGCACATCGCACAGCTGGCCTTGAGCGAGACCGCCACATCGGGCGCCATTGGCCGGGCCATCGCAGCCAGCATCGCCAGCCTGTTCACTGGCATGGCCCTGATCACCGCAGCCGAAATACTGGCGCACCAGGCCGACAACCACATCACCCATCACCTGCGCGTGGCGATCGGCCAGCGCCTGATGCAAGTGCCGCTCGGCTGGTTCAGCGAGCGGGCATCAAGCGAAGTGAAACGGGCCATGCAGGACGACATCGGCACACTGCACAGCCTGACCGCGCACTTTTTCACCACGCTGGGCCGCGCCGTGGGCGCCGTGCTGATTTCCGTGGCCTATCTGTTCGCCATGGACTGGCGCCTTGCCGTGGTCGTGCTGCTGCCCTTCCCGGCGTTCTTCCTGTTTCTGCACCGTGCCATCAAGGCCAGCGCAGCGCATATGGGTGATGTGGTTGCGGGCATGGGGCGCATCGACAACGCGGTGGTCGAGTTCGTCAATGGCATGCCGCTGGTCAAAGCATTCGGCGGGCGCGGCAACGCGCAGGACCGCTACCATGCAGCGGTCGATACCTTTGCCGAAACTTTCACCGGATTCACCCGCCCACTGGTTGCGGCGATGGCACGGGCCAATGCCTTGATCGCCCCGGTGACAGTACTGGGGGTGGTGCTGCTGGCAGGCATGCTGTTCGTGGCGTTGGGCTGGATCGAGCCGCAGCAGATCGTGCCTTTTGCCCTGGTCACACCCGGGTTGTGCGCGCCGCTGCAGCTGTTGCATTACATCACCCACGACCTCAATAACGCCGTGGCGGCGGCCCAACGGGTGCAGGCCCTGCTGGACACTCCGGTGCTGCCGGCCCCTGCGGTGGGCGCCCTGCCCAACGGCAGCGAAATACGCGTGGAGCAACTGAGCCATGCCTACGCCCCCGGCAACAACGTGCTCCATGACGTCAGCTTCACCTTGGCCCCCGGTACCACGACCGCCATCGTCGGCCCCTCTGGCGGCGGCAAGTCGACCCTGGCGCGCTTGCTGCTGCGGTTCTTCGACCCCGACGCCGGGCGCATCACCCTGGGCGGCGTCGACCTGCGGCGGATCGAGAGCCGCGAACTGTACCGACGCATAGGTTTCGTGCTGCAGGAGGTGCGGCTGATCCATGCAAGCGTGGCCGACAACATCGCCCTGGGTAAACCGACTGCAACCCGCGAGCAAGTCGAGGCGGCTGCGCGCCTGGCCAACATTCACCCCCGCATCCTGCAACTGCCGCGTGGCTATGACTCGGTGGTGGGCGAGGACGCGCAATTGTCCGGGGGCGAACAGCAGCGCCTGAGCATTGCCCGCGCCGTGCTGCTCGACCCGCCCGTGCTGGTGCTGGACGAGGCCACCGCAGCCGCCGACGCCGAAAGCGAAGCGGCCATCCAGGATGCCCTGTCGCGTTTCGCCCGGGGTCGCACCCTGCTGGTCATCGCCCACCGGCTGGACACGGTGATGCATGCCGACCAGATCCTGGTGCTGGACCAAGGCGCCCTGTGTGAACAAGGGCGCCACAGCGAATTGCTCACCCGCCAAGGCCTTTATGCACGGCTGTGGGCGCAGGGTGGGTATCAGGACACCGTGAAAAAGGCGCTGCCAGCATGCTGAAAACCTTCCTCCGACTGCTGGGCGAAAGCGCCCCGGCGTGGCGCCGTTACCTGCTGATGACCGTGCTGTACGGGGTATTCAGTGGCCTGACCATCAGTACCCTGGCGCCGCTCATGCTGCACCTGCTGAACAGCGAAATACGCGCTGCCAGTGCCTGGTTGGCCGTGCTGGCCGCCGGCACGATGCTGTGCTGGGCGTGGCGACGCCAGGTGGAACAGGCCGGCATAAGCTTGGCGGTAGCGGTGCTGCAAGGCGGCCGCCAGCACATTGGCGCCCAGGTGGCACAGCTGCCACTGGGTTGGTTCACCCCCGACAACACCGCGCGGCTCGGGCATGTGATCACCCAGGGCACGATGGCCGTGGCCCAACTGCCGGCCCATGTGCTCACGCCGTTGATCAGTGGCAGCGTCACGCCGCTGGTGCTGTTGGTAGCGCTGTTCACCCTGCACCCACCGCTGGGGCTTGTCGCGCTGCTAGCGCTGCCGGCGCTCGCCGCGGTACTGCTGTTCAGCGCACGCCTCGGGCGCCGCGCCGATCAGCCCTTTCACCAGCACTTCGCCGCCGCCAGCCAGCGTATGGTGGAGTTCGCCCAGGCACAGTCGGTGCTGCGGGCCTTCAATGGGGAGGGTGGTGGCACACGTTTGCTGGCGCAGAGCCTGGAGCGTCAGCGCAGCAGCGGCATGGGCCTGATCATTCGTGCTTCGCTGTCAGCATTGCTCAACAGTTGGGCCGTGCAGGCAACATTTGCCGCGCTGTTGGTGGCCGCCGGCCTGTGGTTTGGCGATCAGGCGGGTGGCCAGGCGCAGGACGCAGTCGCGGTGATCGTGGCACTGGTGCTGGTGTGCCGCTTCATCGACCCGCTGCAGGACGTGGCCAGCCATGTCGAGATCCTGCGCGGGGCCCATGGCCAGCTGCAGGAAATCGAACGGGTCCTGGCCGCCAAGCCATTGCCAGAACCCGCCTCGCCCCAGCGGCCGGTGGGCGGCGCAATCAACCTGCAAGGGGTGAGCTTGCGCTACAACCCCTCCGGGCCCGACGTGCTGCAAAACGTGAACCTGCACATCCCGGCAGGCAGCATGACCGCCGTCATCGGCGCCTCGGGCTCGGGCAAGACATCACTGATGCGCCTGATTGCACGGTTCTTCGATACCACCGAAGGCAGTGTGCGCATTGGCGGCGTCGACGTGCGGCAAATGGCCCGCGCCAGCCTGACCGACACGGTCAGCCAAGTACTGCAGGACACCTGGTTGTTCCAGGGCAGCATCGCCGACAACATCCGTATCGGCAAACCCGATGCCAGCGACGCCGAGGTACTGCAAGCGGCGCACATGGCCGGCTTGGCACACACCCTCGAACGGCTGCGCGGGGGCCTCGATACGCCCGTGGGCGAAGGGGGTGCACGGCTTTCCGGTGGCGAGCGCCAGCGTGTGACCATTGCCCGTGCGCTGATCAGGCAAGCACCAATACTGCTGGTGGACGAAGCCACCGCCGCCCTTGATGCCGAGAACCAGGCCGTGATTGCCCAGACGCTGCACAGCCTGCATGGGCATTGCACCTTGGTGGTCATCGCACACCAGCTCAGCACCGTGGCCATGGCCGACCATATCGTGGTGCTGGATGCCGGGCAGGTTGTCGAGCAAGGCGCACCGGCCACACTGCGCGCCAGTGGCGGGCACTATGCACGCATGCTCGAACAGCGTCACGCCGCCAACGGCTGGCGCATCGGGGCACCGAGGGTGGAACACGACTGATGCGTGTTGCATGGCTCATCCTGTTCCTGCTGTTGTGCGCGGCCTCACTGGCGGTCGGCGTTCGTGAGCTGGCCTGGTCTCAGCTGCTCACCCTGCAAGGCGACGCCTGGCTGACCTTGACCGCAAGCCGCCTGCCACGGCTGGCCGCATTGCTACTGGTGGGTGTCGGGCTGGCGGTATGCGGTGTGATCCTGCAGCAGATCGTGCGCAACCGTTTCGTCGAGCCCGGCACCACCGGCGGGCTCGATGCCGCGCGCCTGGGCATCCTGCTGTCGCTGGGCATGGCGCCCGCGGCCGGGGCACTGCTGCGCATGCTGTTCGCACTGGCCGTGTGCTTTGCCGCCAGCCTGCTGTTTGTCACCCTCATCCGCCGCATACGCGCCCGCAACGCGGTGCTGGTGCCGGTCATCGGCCTGATGTACGGCGGCGTGCTGAGTGCACTGGCCGAGTTCTACGCCTACCGCTTTAACCTGCTGCAAAGCATGCAGGGCTGGTTGCTGGGTGATTTTTCCAAGGTGGTGCAGGACCGCTACGAAATCCTCTACCTGATTGTACCGATCGTGCTGCTCACCTACCTGTACGCACAGCGCTTCACCGTGCTGGGCATGGGCGAAGGCATGGCCACCAGCCTGGGCCTGAACTACACCGCCAACGTGACGTTGGGCCTGCTGCTGGTAGCAGTGACGGTGTCGGCCAGCGTGATCATCGTCGGCGCCATCCCCTTCGTCGGCCTGGTGGTGCCCAACCTGGTCGCCCTGCGCCATGGCGACAACCTGCGCCGCACCCTGCCACTGGTGGCGCTGGGCGGTGCGGCCTTACTGCTGGTCTGCGACCTGCTCGGGCGGTTGCTGATCTACCCGTTCGAAGTGCCCATCGGCCTGACTGCAGGCGGCCTGGGCGGGCTGATCTTCCTCGGGCTGATCATCTGGAGGCAGCGATGAAAGGCCGACACTGCATGTGGCTGGCCGTGGTCGCCCTGGCCACGCTGTTCGTGTTCGTCAACGTCGGGGCGGATTTCGCCTACCTCATCCCCAAGCGCCTTGTGCGCCTGGCGGCCATGGTAATCGGTGGCGTTTGCGTGGCCTGCTCCGCCATCGCCTTCCAGACCCTTTCCGGCAATCGCATCCTCACCCCGGCGATCATGGGCTACGAAGCCGTGTACCTGCTGCTGCAGGCGCTGCTGGTGCTGGGCATGGGCGTGCAGGGGCTGATGGTACTCGGCAGTGAGGGCAATTTCCTGCTCTCGGTGCTGCTGATGCTCGGCTACTCCTGGGCCCTGCACCGCTGGCTGTTTCGTGACGGCAAAAACAATGTGTACTTCCTGCTGCTGGTCGGCCTGGTGCTGACCATGGTCATGGCCACATTCACCCAGTTCGTCCAGCTTAAAGTCAGCCCCGGCGAGTTCTCGATGCTGCTGGGCTACACCCAGGCTTCGTTCAACCGGGCATCGCCGCAGTTGCTGCTGTATTCGGCCGTGCTGGTGGCGGGCGTGTGTGTGCTGCTGGCCCGGGCCGTACCGGTGCTGGACGTGCTGGCACTCGGGCGCGACCAGGCCATTTCGCTGGGCGTGGACTACCGGCGCAACGTGCGCCTGCTGCTGGCGCTGATCGCCGCGCTGGTCGCGGTGTCGACCAGCCTGTTGGGGCCCACGGCATTCATGGGCGTGTTCGTCGCCAACATCACCTATGCGATGGCCGGTACCTTCCGCCACCGGGTCACCCTGGGCCTCGGCAGCGCCGTGGCCATTGCCGTGTTCATTGCCGCCCAGTTGCTGGTCGAGCATATCTTCAACTACAGGACCACCGTCGGCATCCTCGTGAACCTGGTGTGTGGCACCTACTTCCTCGCCCTGATGGTGCGCAACCGGGGAGCCGCATGATTACTGTTCACGACCTGCACAAAACCTATGGCAGCAAGGTGGTGTTGAGCGGGGTAAGCGCCAGCTTCCCGCGCGGGCAGCTGACCTCGCTGATCGGCCCCAATGGCGCCGGCAAGACCACCTTGCTGATGATGCTGGCCCGGTTGCTGGCGCCTGGCAGCGGTGACATACGCCTGGACGGGCAAAGCATCGACAACATCGCCATTGGCGACTATGCCCGACGCGTCGCCACCCTGCGCCAGTCGGTCGACTTCAACCTGCGCCTGACCGTCGACGAGCTGGTCGCGTTCGGCCGCTTCCCCTACAGCCGTGGTGCGCTCACCGCTGCAGACCGTCGGGCCATCGACCAGGCCATTGCCTTTCTGTCCCTGGAGCCGCTGCGCCAGGCTTATCTCGATGAACTCAGCGGCGGCCAGCGGCAAATGGCCTTTCTGGCCATGACCATCGCCCAACAGACCGACTACCTGCTGCTGGACGAGCCGTTGAACAACCTCGATATGCGCCACGCCGTGCAGATCATGCGCGCCTTGCGCCGGTTGTGCGACGCGTTCGGCCGCACGGTGATCCTGGTAGTGCACGACATCAACTTCGCCGCCGCCTACTCAGACTACATCGTCGCCATGCAGGGTGGCCGTGTGCATTGCAGCGGCAGCGTCGAGCAGGTTGTGACCGAGCAACAGCTGCACGCGCTGTACGGGCTGGATTTCGACATCACCCACGGCGCGCGCGGCCGCCTGTGCAACTACTTCAACCCACCCGGAGAACAGCAATGAACCGCAACCACCCCGCCAGCGGCTGGCCATTGGCACTACTGCTAGGCGCCACCCTCGCCCTGCACGGCTGCGACCAGCCCACGGCAACCACGGCGGCAACCGTGAAAACCGCGCAGCATGGCGACTACACGGCGGTTACCGTGCAACACAAGCTGGGCACCACGGTGATCAGTCAACTGCCACAGCGCACGGTGGCACTGGACATGAACGAAGTGGACTTCCTCGACCAGTTGGGCGTGCCCGTGGCGGGCATGCCCAAGGACTTCGTGCCGGACTTTCTTGCACGCTACAAGGATGCCGGGCAAACGGCAGATGTCGGCTCGATCGTGCAGCCCAACCTGGAGCGGGTGCATGCGGCGCGGCCTGACCTGATCCTGATCACCTCGCTGCAGGCCAACCACTATGGCGAACTGAGCGAAATGGCCCCGACCCTGCACTTCGATGTGGACTATCGCGACAGCGAAACCGGGCATGTCGCCATGATCAAGCAGCACCTGGTCAGCCTGGGCCAGGTGTTCGGCAAGCAGGACCTGGCCCAGCGCCAGGTTGACGCCCTGGAGGCCAGGCTGGCCCAGGCGCGCAGCGTCACCCGTGACCGCCCGGAGCGGGCCCTGGTGGTGCTGCACAACAACGGCGCCTTCAGCGCCTTCGGCGTGCAGTCACGCTACGGTTTCATCTTCAACGACCTGGGCGTCAAGCCGGCCACCACTACCCTGGATACCGGCCTGCATGGCCAGCCGATTTCCAGTGAGTTCATCCAGCAGGCCAACCCCGACATCCTCTATGTGGTGGATCGCACCGCCGTCATGGAGCACCGCCCGCTGATGACGCCTGAAACGCTGGGCAACCCGCTGCTGCGCCAGACCAACGCGTGGAAGCACGGCCGCGTGGTGTTCGTCGACCCGCAGGCCTGGTACGTCACGGCCGCCAGCCCGACCTCACTGGCCTTGATCGCGGCTGACGTGATCAAGGGCTATCAGGACTAGGCACTGCCTTTTTGCAAATGCCTGCCACTGCGTTAGCGCGTGATTCTCGTTTGCCTTACGTCTTCGTTTTGTAAAACCAAAAACACCAACCTGCCATCTGTCCCTCTGGAGCCATCGCGTGTCCATCCGTCCCTTGCACACACTCTCGTCCCCTGCCCTGACATTGCCTGCGCTACCGCGCACCCCGCTGGCACATGCCGTATTCATCGGCTTGGCCTTCGGTAGCTGCACAATGGCACCAATCCCCGTACACGCCGAGACCGGCAACCCCCGCCCCCGCTTGGCTACTGAAGAGAAACCCGCCACCCCGGAGCTGGCTGCCACCCTGATCGACGCCCAGGCCAGCGCTGTCGATCCACTGCCACCGGTGTATGCCGGCGGCCAGGTGGCCACCGGCGGGCGCGTAGGCCTGCTGGGCAACAAAGACTTCATGGAAACGCCGTTCAGCACCGTCAGCTACACCGACACCTACATTCAGGACCTGCAGGCCCGGGACATCACCGACGTCATCGCCGCCACCGACCCGTCGGTGTTCAGCAACGGCCTGACCGGCACCTACAGCGAGAACTACTCGATCCGCGGCTTCCAGACCAGCGTCAGTGACATGACTGTCGATGGCCTGTTCGGCATGGCCCCCTACTACCGCGCCTCACCCGAAATGTACGAACGCATCGAAGTACTCAAAGGCCCGTCGGCGCTGCTTAACGGCATGCCGCCCGGCGGTTCGGTGGGCGGGGTCGTCAACCTGATTCCCAAGCGCGCTGGCGACACGCCGCTGACCCGGCTGACCGCCACCTACGCTTCCGATGCCCAGCTTGGCGGCCATGTCGACGTTGGCCGGCGCTTCGGTGAGGGCAACCAGTTTGGCGTGCGATTCAACGGCATGTACCGCGACGGCGACACTGCCATCGACGATCAACGCCAGCGCAACGTGCTGTCTTCTCTGGCCCTGGACTGGCGTGGCGAACGTGGCAAGCTGTCGCTCGACCTGTTCGATACCGACGACCACATCAGCGGCCAGAACCGCGGCATGGGCCTGGCCGCTGGGGTGCCAGTCCCCAAACCGCCAAAAAACGACACACTGCTCAACCCCGACTGGGCTTATGTGGAAACCAAGGACAAGGGCGTCATCCTGCGCGGCGAGTACGAGCTGAACGAGCAGTTGCTGGCCTATGGCGCGGTCGGCACCAGCAAGACGGACTATCGCTACAGCGGCGCACTCACAGCTACGGTGAACAACAGCGCCGGTGATTTCACCACCGCGATGGGCCAGTTGCAGATGGAGATCCACAAGACCTCTGCCGAGGTCGGGCTGCGTGGCCATTTCGACACCTTCGGCATCAACCACCAATGGTCGGTCAACGCCACCCAGTACAGCGACACGCAAAAGGACTTCGGCCGCCGCGCCGCTGGCTCGAACTGGACGACCAATATCTACAACCCGGTCTGGGGCCCGAAGGTATCGGAGGCCTGGCCGCTGATCGCCCACACGGAGAACGACCTGAAAAGCTATGGCATCGCCGACACCCTGTCGGTGCTGGACGACCGCGTGCAACTGACCCTCGGCGTACGTCGCCAGGAAGTGGTCACCGACACTTACAACACCAATACCGGTGCCCGCAACAAACCAGGCTATGACACCCACGCCACCACCCCCGCCGGGGCCATCCTGTTCAAGCTGACCGATGAGCTATCGCTGTACGCCAACTACATCGAAGGCCTGAGTAAAGGCGCGGCCGCACCGATCACCGCTGCCAACTATGGCGACGTGTTCGCGCCATACAAATCAAAACAGAAGGAAATCGGCCTCAAGCTCGACCTGGGCACCTTCAGCCACACCTTGGCGCTGTATGAAATCAAGCGCCCGGGCAGCTACACCGACCCGGTCACCAACATCTTTTCGTTCGGTGGCGAGCAGCGTAACCGGGGCGTGGAATGGAGCTTCTTCGGTGCCCCTCTGCCCGACGTGCGCCTGATGGGGGGCGTGGCTTATGTCGACCCCAAGCTGACCAAGACCGCAGGCGGTGCCAACGATGGCAAGACCGCCACGGCCTACCCCAAGCTGCAGGGTAAGCTGGGCATGGAGTGGGACATCCCCGGCCTGGATGGGCTGACCCTGACCGGCAACGTGACCTCACAGTCCAAGCAATACATCAATGCCGAGAACAGCCTGTCGATTCCGGGTTACACGATCCTCGACGTGGGCGCCCGTTATGTGACCCAGGTCGCCAGCAAGCCGGTCACCTTGCGAGCGAACATAGCCAACCTGGGGGACAAGGACTACTGGGGTGTGCCACTGACCCAGACCCTGGGGTTGGGGGCGCCGCGGACCTATCAGCTGTCGGCTAGCGTGGACTTCTAACCGACAATTGTGCGGTGCCTGTGGGGGCCTCTTCGCGGGTGAACCCGCTCCCACAGGTACTGCACCGGCCTCAGGTGCAGTGCGATACCTGTGGGAGCGGGTTAACCCGCGAAGAATGTGACGCGGTAAAAGGTGGTGATATCAGCCGCGCAACTGGTACCAGGTGGTCTTGAGCTGCGAATACTTGTCGAACGAATGCAGCGACAGGTCGCGCCCGAACCCCGACTGTTTGCCACCGCCGAACGGCACCGTCACATCCAGCGCATCGACCGTGTTCACCGACACAGTACCGGCCTTCAACGCCCGCGCCACTCGGTGCACCTGGTTGAAATCATCGCTCCACACCGAGGCCGCCAGGCCATAGATGCTATCGTTGGCCAGGCGCACCGCCTCTTCCTCCGTGTCGAAGGCGCTGACTGCCAGCACCGGCCCGAACACTTCCTCCCGCGCAAGGCTCATGCGGCCATCGACACCGGCAAAAATGGTCGGCTCGATGTAGTTGTCCGACCCTTCGATGGTCAGGCGCCGGCCGCCACACACCAACCGTGCGCCCTCTTGCCCGGCGCGCGCAATGGCGGCTTCGATGCGGCCGGTTTGTTCGGCATCGACAATGGCACCCGCACGGCTCGCCGGGTCCAGGGGGTTGCCCGGCAACCACTGGCGGGCTTTGGCTTGCAGGCGTTCGATGAACTCATCATGGATGGAGCGCTGTACGTACAGCCGCGAGTTGGCCGAGCACACCTCGCCCTGGTTGAAGAAAATACCGAATGCGGCCTTTTCCGCCGCCAGGTCCAGGTCCTGGCAGTTTTCGAACACCAGGTTGGGGCTTTTGCCGCCACACTCCAGCCACACCTGCTTGAGGTTGGACTGCGCCGAGTACTGCATGAAGTACTTGCCCACCTGGGTGGAGCCGGTGAACACCAGGCAATCCACATCCGGGTGCAGGCCCAGCGCCTGCCCAGCCTGCTCGCCCAAGCCAGGCACGACGTTCAGCACGCCTTCCGGCACACCGGCTTCCAGCGCCAGCTGGGCCAGGCGCAGGGCCGAGAACGGTGATTGTTCGGCAGGTTTGAGCACCACGCTGTTGCCGGCAGCCAGCGCCGGGGCGAGCTTCCAGGCGGCCATGTCGAGCGGGAAGTTCCATGGCACCACGGCAGCGACCACGCCGAGGGCTTCGCGGGTGATGGTAGCCAGCGCATTGGCAGCAGTGGGCGCCACCTGGTCATACAGCTTGTCCAGCGCCTCGCCGTACCAGGCGAACACATGGGCAGAGCCCGGCACGTCGATGTTGTAGGCGTCCATCACCGGTTTGCCCATGTTCAGCGAGTCCAGCAGGGCCAGCTCCTCGCGATGGGCCATGATCAGCTCGGCCAGACGCAGCAGCACCTTCTTGCGCTCGCCGGGGGCCATGCGCGGCCAGGGGCCTTGTTCGAAGGCCCGACGTGCGCTGGCCACGGCAAGGTCGACCTCGGCCTGGCCGCAGGCAGCGACCTGGGCCAGTACGCTGTTGGTGGCGGGGTTGATGGCGGCGAACGTGGCGCCATCCTGTGGGTTGACGGGTTTGCCGTTAATCAGCGCCTGGGATGGCAGGTACAGGTCCGAGGCGCGTTGTTGCCAGAATTCGAGGGTGTACATTTGTACTCCAGGCGACCGCCATCGCGGTCTCTGTTGCTCGTAAGGTGCAGTGCCGTAGAGCCCTGTAGGAGCGGGTTCACCGAGGCGTCGGACCGCCGCGAACACCAGCAAAGCCGGTGCCATGCACCGCGTCGCATTCTTCGCGGGTGAACCCGCTCCCACAGGGGTGGGCGGTGGGCTTGGGGATGGTTAGAGCTTGCCGACCAAGCGGGCCGTACGGTCCACGGCAATGCGGGTTTTCTCCACCAGCTCATCCAGCTCGCTGTGGTTGGCGATCAAGGCCGGTGCCATTATCATCCGGCCCAAGGTCGAGCGAATGATCACCCCTTCCTCGAAACCAAAGGTGCGGCATTGCCAGGCCAGGTCGTTCTCGTTGGCAAAGCGTTTGCGCGTCGGCTTGTGCTCGGCGAACTGCAACGCTGCCACCAACCCGGCGCCCTGCACCTGGCCGATCAACGGGTGGTCGGCGAACACCTCGCGCAGGATGCGCTGCAGGTACGGCCCGGTGTCATCCTTCACCTGGGAGACGATGCCTTCGTCGCGCAGCGCCTTCAGGTTGGCGATGGCCACCGCCGCCGCCACCGGGTGGCCGGAATAGGTGAGGCCGTGGGCAAACACCCCGCCACGTTCCACCAGCGCCTCGGCAATGCGCTTGCTCAGCACCAGGCCACCCATGGGCACATAGCCGCTGGTCAGGCCCTTGGCGATCGACAGCGTGTCGGGCTCGAAACCGAAGTATTCATGGGCAAACCACTCGCCGGTGCGGCCAAAGCCACCAATCACCTCATCGGCGCACAACAGCACGTCGTACTGGCGGCAGATGCGCTGGATTTCCGGCCAGTAGCTTTCCGGCGGGAAGATCATGCCGCCTGCGCCCTGGAACGGCTCGGCGATAAAGCCGGCAACATTCTCGGCGCCCAGTTCCAGGATCTTTTCCTCCAGCTGCAAGGCGCAGCGGCGGCCGAACTCGGCCGGGGTCAGCTCGCCCCCCTCGGCGTACCAGTACGGCTCGTCGATGTGCGCCACATCGGGGATCAGCCCGCCCATTTCGTGCATGAACTTCATGCCGCCCAGCGCCGTGGCCGCCAGGGTCGAGCCGTGGTAACCGTTCCAGCGGCCAATCATGACCTTCTTGTTCGGCTGGCCGACCACTTGCCAGTAGCGGCGTACGGTACGGATCAACACTTCGTTGGCTTCAGAGCCGGAGTTGGTGTAGATCGCGTGGCTGTAGTGGCCCGGCAACAGGCTGAACAGCAGCTCGGACAGTTCGATCACCGCCGGGTGGGTGGTGTGGAAGAACATGTTGTAGTAGGCCAGCTGGTCCATCTGCGTGGCGGCGGCGACAGTGAGGTCGCGGCGCCCGTAGCCGAGCTGGGTGCACCACAGGCCAGACATGCCATCCAGGTAGCGCTTGCCCTCGCTGTCCCACAGGTGCAGGCGTTCGCCACCGACGATCACCCGAGGCCCTTCGGCATTCAGCGCTTTCTGGTCGAGGAAGGCATGGATATGGTGCGCGGCATCGGCTGCCTGGTAGTCGCGGGTCTGGCGTTGCGGGGCGAAAGGCGCATTCATTGTTGGTTTTCCTTTGCGGTGGGGTTGCAGGGTGGCTGGCACTCAGCGCAGCTTGCCCATGTAGCTTTCCAGCGGGTCCTTGCCCAGCACGCCCTGGGCATTGGCCAGGGCGTCGATGAACAGGGAAAACAGCTCGGACTGGGTACCGATGTCGAGCTTGGCGTAGACGTTCTTGCGGTGCGATTTGATGGTGTCTTCCGACACCCCCAGGCGCTCGGCCAGCGACTTGGTCGAGTGGCCACGCAGGATCAACTGGGCGATACGGCATTCACGTTCGGTGAGCAGCGAGCTGCCAAAGTTGTTCAGCGCCGCGTGGATGCGTTGTTCGAGGATGTTCTCGAAGCGCCCGGTGCGGCTGTCCAGCCCGGCGAAGTGCTTGCTCAGCACCGCGAGCACCCAGGGCGTGATGCGCCCGTACAGCTCGCGGGTGTGCGCATCCAGCTTGTCGGTGAACGCCAGCGACACCGCCAGGCTCTGCCCCGGCGCAACCTGCAGGATGTAGTTGAGCTCATCCTCCAGGTGCGAGTGCCGGTAGAACGACTGGTAGTATTCGCTGACCTCGAAATGGTCGGGCGCTACTTCGAACAACCCATAGCACCCCGACGCTACCTGCTCCACACAGGCACCGTAGAACGGGTCGAGCAGGTAGAAGCCGGACAAGTAGCGGCTGACATTGCCCTCAGGCTGCCAGGGCGCCTTGTCGTCCTGCTCGAACAGCGCACAAGGCATGCCGTCGTGCGGGTACAGGTACACCGTGGTCGCCTGGATCGGCCGGATAACGCCAAGTGCGGCAAACAGGTTGGCGGCAAAGCCCGGTCGGCCGATTGCCTCGGTGACCTTGGCCAGGTGCTCGAACCACTGTTCTGAAAGCAATTGATTAGTCACTGTGGGCCTGCCGTTTCTATTCAGTGGCACCGCCGCCAGTGCGGTGCGTTGTTGACCAGATACTCCCACGCCACTGCAGACGCCGAAATCACCCTTTGGGGTGAGCCGGGCAAGGCCGTACCCGCTCACCCCAAAGGGTGATTCCGGGTACCTGCAGGGTGTGGGAGCATCAACCCGCCCCAGCGCTGCGAGCCTTCCGCTCGACCTCCTTGCACTTCACCCACCGGTAACGAGCCTGCTCGCGTACTGCGGTGTCTTGCATCCTCTTCCAGGAGTTAGCAATGCATACAACAACAAGTACAGCCCATAGCCCCTCACATGACACCGTCGCGCATCCCGGCGCCAACACCGGCCGCTTCCGCAAGTCCATGGGGCTGACGGCCCTGGTCCTGTTCGGCCTGGCCTACATGGTGCCCCTTGCCGTATTCACCACCTACGGGCTGGTCACCCAGATGACCAAAGGGCATCTGCCCACCGCTTACCTGCTCACCCTCGCCGCCATGCTGCTGACTGCCTACAGCTACGGCCGAATGGTCCAGGCCCACCCCTACTCCGGCTCGGTCTACACCTATACGCGCAAGGCCTTCGGCAGCCACATCGGCTTTATTACCGGCTGGACACTGCTGCTCGACTACATCTTCCTGCCGCTGCTCAGCTACCTGCTGATCGGCATCTACATGTCGGAATACTTCCCGGCCATCCACGCCTGGGTGTGGGTGGCAGGCTCCATTGCCCTGGTCACCTTCCTCAACCTGATCGGCATCGAGTCCATCACCCGGGTCAACTGGATTCTGGTGGTGGTGCAGCTGGTGTTCATCGTCGTCTTCGTCGCCCTGTCCGTGCTCAAGCTCAGCGGGCAGGCGGAGCCGGTGTCGCTGCTGGCGCCCTTCCACCACGAAGGCTTCAGCGTGCCGCTGATCATGACCGGCGCCGCTGTGCTGTGCCTGTCCTTCCTGGGGTTTGATGCCGTCTCGACCATGGCCGAAGAAACGACCAACCCGACCTACCGCATTCCGGTGGCGATCCTGGCGGTTTCGCTGATCGGCGGCTTGCTGTTCTTGGTGGTGTCGTACTGCGCGCAGATGGTGTTCCCCGACTGGGGCAGCTTCGTCGACCCGGATTCGGCCTCGGTGGATGTGATGCGCCGTGTCGGCGGCGAACTGCTGGTAACGGCCTTCACTGCCACCTACGTGGCCGGCTGCTTCGCCTCGGCCATGGTGTCCCAGGCCAGCGTGTCGCGCGTGCTGTTCGCCATGGGCCGCGACGGCGCGTTGCCGCGGGCGTTCGGCCAACTGGTGACGAAAAAACGCGTGCCAGCCACTGCCATCCTGGTGGTCAGCCTGCTGTCGCTGATCGCCCTGGTAATCACCCTCGACACCGTGGCCAACATGATCAGCTTTGGCGCGCTGTTCGCCTTTTCGGCGGTGAACCTGGCGGTGGTCAAGCACTATCTGGTCGACCAGAAACTGCGCGGTGGCCGCAACTACCTGCTGTACGGCGCCATCCCCGGCCTGGGCTTTCTCAGCACGCTGTGGCTGTGGAGCAGCCTGACCAGCCTGTCGTTCACCATCGGCCTGTGCTGGATGGGCATGGGCCTGGTAGTGCTGATGGGGCTGACCCGCGCGTTTCGGGTGAAGCTGCCGGAATTGCAGATGGCGGAGTGACGCTACACGCTGGGTGATAACTGGTCGTTATCACCCGATCCGCATTAATCATTATTCAGCCCCCCGTTTGCCCCCTACAGTCCCAGTGCAACGACTGTCATTGCCAACGGGAAACGAAATGTCCATCGAACATCGCCTGAACCATATCGCCGGCCAACTCAGCGGCAACGGTGACGTGCTGCTGAACAGCGTCGACGCCCACACCGGCGAGCCACTGCCTTACGCCTTCCACCAGGCGACCGGCGACGAAGTAGAGGCTGCCGTGCAGGCCGCCGACGCCGCCTATCCCGCCTACCGCAGCACCAGCCCGGCCCAGCGTGCCGCTTTCCTCGACGCCATTGCCAACGAGCTGGACGCACTGGGTGACGACTTCATCCAGCATGTGATGCGCGAAACCGCGCTGCCCGAAGCCCGCATCCGTGGCGAACGCAGCCGTACCAGCAACCAGCTGCGCCTGTTTGCCGAGGTGGTGCGCCGAGGCGACTTCTACGCCGCGCGCATCGACCGTGCCCTGCCCCAGCGTACCCCGCTGCCGCGCCCAGACCTGCGCCAGTACCGCATCGGCGTGGGCCCGGTGGCCGTGTTCGGTGCCAGCAACTTCCCGCTGGCCTTCTCCACTGCTGGCGGGGACACTGCCTCGGCGCTGGCCGCTGGCTGCCCGGTGGTGTTCAAGGCGCACAGCGGGCACATGCTCACTGCCGCCCATGTGGCTGGCGCCATTGACCGCGCGGTGGCCAGCAGTGGCGTGCCGGCAGGCGTCTTCAACCTGATCTACGGTGCCGGCGTGGGCGAGGCGCTGGTCAAGCACCCGGCCATCCAGGCGGTCGGTTTTACCGGCTCGCTGCGCGGTGGCCGCGCCCTGTGCGACATGGCGGCAGCACGCCCGCAGCCGATCCCGGTGTTTGCCGAAATGAGCAGCATCAACCCGGTGATCGTCCTGCCCCAGGCGCTGCGAGCCCGTGGCGAGCAGGTAGCCGGCGAACTGGCTGCCTCGGTGGTGATGGGTTGCGGGCAGTTCTGCACCAACCCTGGCCTTGTGGTGGGCATCCAGTCGCCGCAATTCGAGCATTTCGTGCAAACGCTGGTGGCACGCATGGCCGACCAGGGCCCGCAGACCATGCTGAACGCCGGCACCCTGCGCAGCTACCAGAACGGTGTGCAGCACCTGCTGGCGCACCCGGGTATCCAGCACCTGGCCGGGCAGCCACACACCGGCAACCAGGCCCAGCCACAGCTGTTCAAGGCAGACGTAAGCCTGCTGCTGAACGGCGACCCGCTGCTGCAGGAAGAAGTATTCGGCCCGACCACCGTAGTGGTGGAGGTGGCCGACGCCGAGCAACTGGCTGAAGCGCTGCGCCACCTGCAAGGGCAACTGACCGCCACGCTGATTGCCGAGCCTGATGACCTGCAAGCCTTCGCCTCCCTGGTGCCGTTGCTGGAGCGCAAGGCCGGGCGCCTGCTGCTCAACGGCTACCCGACCGGTGTGGAGGTTTCCGATGCAATGGTGCATGGCGGGCCTTACCCGGCCACCTCTGACGCACGCGGCACCTCGGTCGGTACCTTGGCCATCGACCGCTTCCTGCGCCCGGTGTGCTTCCAGAACTACCCCGATGCACTGCTGCCGGATGCATTGAAAAACGCGAACCCGCTGGGGATTGCGCGGTTGCTCGATGGCCTGAACAGCCGCGACGCGGTGTGATACGGCGCATGTTGAGCAGGCACGGTGCAGCTTAGCCGTGCCAGGCTTGCAGGCAACGCTGAAACGACGCAATTACCTGGCTGCTCTGCCGATCAGCCAGGCAATACAGGTAAGTCTCTGTGTACACCGGGTCCTGCGCGATGCGGATCACCTTCAAGCGCGGGTCGCCAATGTATTCCGCCTCGGACACCGCGCCAATGCCGATGCCACGGATCACCGCCTCGCGCAGCGCCTCGCGGCTGCCGATTTCCATGGCGATGCGCGGTGTTACCTGCGCCGCTTCCAGCGCATTGTCCAGCGCCAGCCGTGTAGTCGAACCCTGCTCACGGCGCAGCAACGGCTGCCCCTGCAGGGCTTGCAGCGGCACCTGATCGTAGCGGGCAAAAGGGTGATCGGCGCGGGCGAACAGGATCACCGGGTGCCTGGCATAACGTTGTGCGACAAACGCCGGGTCATGGTGCAGCCCCGCCAACACACCGATGTCGGTCACATAGCCCTGCAGATCGGCCAGCACTGACGCCGAGTTGCCCACGCGGATGGACACATCGATCTGTGGGTACGCCTGCCGATAGCGGTCAACCATTTCGATCACATGAAACGGTCCCACTGCACCGATCTTCAGCTCACCACGGTTTAGCTGGCCACTGTCGCGCAGCAGGCTGGTCGCCTCGGCTTCGAGCATCGACATCTGCTGGGCAATGGGCAGCAAGGCGCGGCCAACGGCGGTCAGCTCGATGCGCCGACCGCGGCGGTGAAACAGCTCGACATCAAATTCGCGTTCCAGCCCCTGGATCTGGTTGGTCGCGGTCGGCTGGCTGAGGCCGATGGCCCTGGCCCCGGCGCTGAAGCTGGCGTGCCGGGCCACGGCAAGGAAGGTGCGCAGGCGAGCGGTAGACATCCATAGATCCTTTGAATGATTAGCTGGCCAAACGCATATTGAATTGATGCTGTGACTGTCACATGACAGCCCTAGCTTTGGCGCTACCGACAACAACCACTCCGGTATTGCCATGACACCCTTCCCGAAACTGTTGCGCTGTGCCCGCCTCGCCCTGTTGCCACTGCTGCTCGCCCCCGCCGTGCAGGCACAGCAGGTGCTGACCGTCGGCCTGATCCCGTCGGAAGACTCCCAGGCCATGATCAAGAGCAGCCAGCAGGTGCTCGACCAGTTGCAAGCGCGCCTGGGCATGCCGGTCAAGCCATTCGTCGCGACTGACTACAACGGGGTGATCGAAGCCCTGCGCGCCGGCAAGCTGGACGTGGCCTATCTCGGCCCGTTTTCCTACGTACTGGCCAACCAGATCGCCGGTGCCGAAGCCTTTGCCGTGGCGGTGACCAAAAAGACCGCCAGCAGCGCCTACCACAGCCTGATCATCGCCCGCCGGGATAGCGGTATTCGTACGCTCGACGACCTCAAGGGCCACACCTTCGCCTTCGTCGACCCCAGCTCGGCCTCCGGCCATCTGTTCCCCAAGGCCGGCCTCGAGCACGCTGGCCATGACCCGAAAACCCTGTTCTCACGGGTGATCTTCTCCGGCTCGCACGATGCCAGCATCCTCGCCGTGGCAAACCGCAAGGTTGATGCAGCGGCTGTGGCCGACCGTATCCTGGCCGGGGCTGTGAACAACGGACAGGTTCAGCAGCAGGACTTCCAGGTGGTGTGGACCTCCCCGGACATTCCCGAATCACCGATGGTCTGGCGCAACAACCTCGACCCCGAACTGCAGGCCAGGCTGCGTACCGCGTTTGCCGGGATCAAGGACGTGCCATGGGGCGATCAGGGCATGCTCAATGGCTTCCAGCCGACCACTGACGCGGCCTACAACGTGGTTCGTGACACCGCCAAAGTGCTCGACCTCGACCTGCGGAGCCTGAAATGATCCGTATCCGCCAACTGACCAAGGGCTACGCCGACAACCCGGTACTGCGCGGCATCGACCTGGATGTTCAGGCCGGTGAATTCGTGGTGATCCTCGGCCAGTCCGGCGCCGGCAAATCGACCCTGCTGCGCTGCATGAACCGGCTGGCCCAGGCCGACACCGGCGAGCTGCAGGTGGCCGGGGTTAACGCCATGCGTGCAGCCGACCAACGCGCACTGCGCCGGCAGGTCGCGATGATCTTCCAGCATCACAACGTGGTAGCGCGGCTGTCGGTGCTTAAGAACGTGCTGACCGGCCGTCTCGGCCACTGCAGCACGCTCGCCTCGCTGCTACAGCTGTTCCGCCGCGACGACGTGGCCCTGGCGCGTGATTGCCTGCGCCGGGTCGAGCTGGAGCACAAGGCCTTGTCGCGCACCGATGCGCTGTCTGGGGGGCAGATGCAGCGGGTGGGTATCGCCCGTGCGCTGGCCCAGCGACCACAGGTGATCCTGGCCGACGAACCGGTGGCTAGCCTCGACCCGAACACCGCGCATGTGGTCATGCAGTACCTGCGCGAAGCCAGCCGCACCCTCGGCATAACCGTGGTGTGCAACCTGCACCAGGTGGAACTGGCGCGGGCATTCGCCGACCGCATCGTCGGCCTGGCCAACGGGCGCCTGGTGTTCGACGGCCAACCCGGTCAGCTCGACGAAGCCGCGCTGCAGCGCATCTATCACAACCCATCTGCCAATGAGCCTGAGCAGGCAATGGCTGCACCACGGCCAATGCTGGCCACTGGCACAGGAGCCTCGGCATGACCCCGCAGAGCCACCAATGGCTGGTTAAAACACCCACTCGCGCCCGCAGCTGGCTGGGCACTGGCGCGCTGTTGCTGGCGATCATCCTGTTGCTGCAGTGGAGCGCCGAAGGGGCACAGCTGAGCTGGGGCGAACTGGCCAACGGGCTGCCACAGATCGGCGACTTCCTTGGCCGCTCGCTACCGCCAGACCTGAGCATAATGCCCAGTTTGTGGCGCCCGGCCCTGGAAACCCTGCAAATCGCGCTATGGGGCACCCTGCTGGGGATCGTTCTCGCCGTGCCGCTGGGCTTTCTGGCCGCGCGCAACCTGCATGGCAACCGCTGGCTGTACCAGGCCACCCGGCAGCTGCTGAACGTGATCCGCAGCATCAACGAGCTGATCCTGGCCTTGGTGTTCGTCTCGGCGGTAGGGCTGGGGCCCTTCCCAGGCGTGCTGGCCCTGGCGCTGCATGGCGTGGGCATGCTCGGCAAGTTCTTTGCCGAAACCATCGAGGAAATCGACCAGGGGCCCATTGAAGCGCTGCGGGCCACCGGTGCGCGGCCACTGCAGGTGATCGCCTTCGGCGTGCTGCCGCAAGTGATCACCGCCTGGATCGCCGTGGTGCTGTACCGCTTCGAGGTGAACCTGCGTTCGGCCACGGTGCTGGGCATGGTCGGTGCCGGTGGCCTGGGCTTCGAGCTGGTCAGCAGCCTGAAGCTGTTCAAGTACCAGGAAACCGCCACCTGCATCCTGGTGATCACTGTGATGGTGGTGCTTGCCGACCTGGTCTCCAACCGCCTGCGGCACGCCATTCAGGGCAACGCCCGCCACTGATTCGCCGCCCATCCAACCCCTTGCCACGTGCGCCCGGTGGGCGCGCGACGGGCAGACCATGCCTGGAGGTCAAGCCCATGCACTTTGTGTCCGTTATCGGCTCAGCCGATAGCACCCTGCAATCAATCGATTGGATCGAAACCCGCCAGCCGACGAGCATGGCTGCACCTTCCAACAACAATAAGGAACTGCCCATGCCTGCCTGCTTCCACAACCCGGTCACCACCGTTTTCGGCGGTGGCAGCCTGGACCAGATCGCCCGACACTGCCCCGGCAAAGTCGCCCTGGTCACCTTCCCCGAGGCCGAACAGCTCGGTTTGGTTGCGCGGGTACGCAGCCTGCTGGGCGAGCGACTGGTGTGCGTGATCGACAACGTGCAACCCAACCCCGATGTCGCCTGGCTGCGGGGTGTGCATGAAGCGTTCTGGGCACGGCACGGCGACTGCGATACGGTGCTGGCGCTAGGCGGTGGCAGCGCCATCGATACCGCAAAGGCGTTGATCGTCGGTACCGCTTCTGGCCACTTCGATGAACTGCTCGAGCTGCTGGCCAGCGGCAAACCGTTTACCCCGGCCCGACACAAGACGCTGGTGGCCGCGCCGACCACGGCAGGCACTGGCAGCGAGGTGACGCCATGGGCCACGCTGTGGGACGCTGGCCAGCAGAAGAAGTACTCGCTGCACCTGAGCTGTACCTGGCCCAGCGTGGCGCTTATAGACCCGGAACTGATGCTCAGCGTGCCGGCCGGGGTGACGGTATCCACCGGGCTGGATGCCTTGTCCCACGCGCTGGAATCCATCTGGAACCACAACGCCAATCCGCTCTCCGATACCTTCGCGCTGTCGGCCATCGACGACATTCTCGACTGCCTGCCACGCCTGCAGCAGGACTTGGGCAACCGCGAGCTGCGGGCACGCATGGCGTTGGCTGCACTGAAGGCCGGGCTGGCCTTTTCCAACACCAAGACTGCCCTGGCCCACTCCATTTCCTACGAAATGACCTTGCGCCACGGCCTGCCCCACGGCATCGCCTGCTCCTTCACCCTGCCGCTGGTGCTGGGCCTGGCCTGGGGCCGTGATGCCGGGCGTGACCAGATCCTGCAGAAGGCCTTCGGCCGCGACCTTGCAGCGGCCCAACAGCGCTTGCGAGCATTTCTTCATCAACTGGGCGTGCGCACCGAGTTCGCAGACTACGGCGTGACAGCCGCCGAGGCCCAGGCGATGATCGACGCCGCCATGCAGGGCGCCCGTGGGCGCAATTTCATCGGCGCGCAAGCCGCCTGACATTCCGCGTTTTTCCTGTAGCACCTTTCAAGAGTGCCGACTCGCCGTGCCCCTTGGGCCGGCGCCAGAGAACAAAAGGAAACCGTCATGAACCGTGCACAAACCCTGACTGGCGCGCTGCCCAGCACCATGCCGTTTCGCCTCGCGCAATGGCGCATGCTGCTGGCCGCGATGTTCTGCTACCTGTTCTTCTACACCGGGCGCCAAACTTTCGGTTTCGCCATCCCCGGGATCCAGGCCGAGTTCGGCCTGAGCAAGGAAACCCTCGGCTGGGCCTCCACCGCCATGCTGTGGATGTATGCCATTGGCCAGGCCATCAATGGCAACCTCGCCGACAAGTTCGGCGGCCGACGCATCATGAGCATCGGCGCCGTGTTGTCATGCGGCGCCAACTGGGTCACCAGCTTTGCCGGCGGTTTTCTCAGCCTGATCCTGCCGTGGGGCGTCAACGGCTACTTCCAGGCCCTGGGCTGGGCGCCCGGCAGCCGCTTGCTGTCAAACTGGTGGGGCGCTGCCGAGCGCGGCAAGGTTTATGGCTTCTATGTGTTCGCCGCCGGCTGCGCGTCGGTGCTGTCGTACGTCACCTCGGTGGTGGTGATTGATGTACTGCACCTGGAGTGGCGCTGGATCTTCCGCCTGCCGGTGCTGCTGATGCTGGCCGGTGGGATCGTGTTCTACCTGGTCGCCCGGGAACGCCCGCAGGACATGGGCTACCCCGCGCTGGACGACACCGGCGTAGCCAACGCCGAAGACAGCGCCAACGCGGCCACCCAGGGCGGCGAAGAAACCTCGCGCCAGCGTTACCTTGCCGTTCTGAAAAACCCGCGTCTGCTGGTGGCCGCAGTGTCGCTGGGCTTCCAGAACGCTGCGCGCTACGGGCTGATCGTCTGGGTGCCGGTGCATTTCCTGGGGGCCAACTGGCAGAAAGGCGACAGTTTCATCGACCCGAAGTGGATCACCATCGCCTTGCCGGTGGGCATGGCCGTGGGCGCGCTGAGCAACGGCTGGGTGTCGGACAAGCTGTTCGGTAGCAAGCGCTACAAGGCAATCATGCTGTACATGGTGTTGGGCGCGCTCACCAGCCTGTGGATGTGGAGCCTGCCTGCACACAGCGCGGTAGGCCTGCTGGCGCTGTTCCTCTGCGGTTTCTTTGTCTATGGCCCTGCATCGAGCTTCTGGGCGTTGTGCCCGGACCTGGTCGGCGCGCGCCGCGCCGGCACCGCCACAGGGATCATGAATTTCGCATCGTACCTGTTCGCCGGGCTGGCGGAGCCGCTGATCGGACGTATGCTCGATACCACCGGCAACACCTCGCTGATCTTCGTCGTGGTCACCACAGCCTGCGCCTGCAGTGCCTTGGTGGCACTGTTCGTGCGCCGCTGAGGTTGCCTGCCATGTCGTCCGTGCCATTGCCAGAGAGGTGTCATGTACCAGTACCACAAGTGGTTGCGCTCCTTCCATGCCGTGGCACGGACCGGCAGTTTCACCCAGGCCGCCGAGCTGCTGAGCATCGGCCAGCCGACTGTCAGCGAGCAGGTCAGCGGCCTGGAAAAACGCTTTTGCGTGGAACTGTTCCACCGCCGCGGGCGCTTTATCGAGCTGAGCCCGGCAGGCCGCCAGCTCTACGAAATCACCCAGGGCCTGTTCGGCCAGGAGGACGAAGCGCTGCAACTGCTGCACAGCTTCCAGCAACGCAAGCAAGGCATGCTGCGCATCGGCGCGGTGTCGCCGCCGATCGCCATGAGCCTGACGTACGAGCTGATGCAGCGCTACCCGCAGATCGAACTGGAAACCTCGTTCAGCAGCGAAGCCGGGACACTGGAGCGGCTGTACAACTTCGACATCGACCTGGCCATCCTCGCCCTGTCGGAGTTCGACCAGCGCCTGAGCACCCGGCTGTACCGCACCTGCCCGATTCTGGCGGTGGTGCGCGACGACCATCCCTGGGCCGGGCAGACGAGTGTCAGCGTGAGGGACATTGCCGGTCAGCGCGTGGTGCTGCGCGAGGCGGCATCGCGCACTCGCCAGCTTGTGGAGGAAGGCTGCCGCCGGCATGGCGTTTCACTGGACTGCGCGATGCAGTTGAACAGCCGCGAGGCCATTGTGCATGCGGTGGTACACGGCATCGGCGTGGGCTTTGTCTCGGCGGTGGAATATGCCGACCGGCCCGGCACGCGCTCTGTCGCCTTTATCGAAGACCCGTTCCACATCAGTTACTACCTGTGCTGCCTGGGCATCCGCCGTAACCGGGCGATCATCGCCGAACTGTTCGACGCGCTCAACGCGCACTGATGCACCACTGACTAGCGCGAGCCTGCCAATGCGTCGGGCGGGCCGCGCGCACCCTGAGTTTTTACCCACTGGAGCTTTGCCATGCACTATCAGCACCCCAAGCAACTGCAGGCCGCCATTCTTGACTGGGCCGGCACCGTGGTGGATTTCGGCTCGTTCGCCCCCACCCAGATCTTCGTCGAGGCCTTTGCCGAGTTCGGCGTGCAGGTCAGCCTGGAGGAAGCCCGCGGGCCCATGGGCATGGGCAAGTGGGACCATATCCGCACCCTGTGCGATGTGCCCGCCATTGCCGCGCGCTACCAGGCCGCATTCGGCCATACGCCAAGCGACGATGATGTAACAGCCATCTACGAGCGCTTCATGCCCTTGCAGATCGAGAAGATCGCCGACCATTCGGCGCTGATTCCAGGCGCCCTGGACGTCATCGCCCAGTTGCGCCGGCAAGGGCTGAAAATCGGCTCCTGCTCAGGCTACCCTGCAGTGGTGATGAAAAAGGTGGTGGCCCTGGCCTTGAGCAACGGCTACAGCGCCGACCACGTTGTGGCTACCGACGAGGTACCGAATGGTCGCCCCTACCCCGCGCAGGCACTGGCCAACGTGATTGCCCTGGGGGTCAGCGATGTAGCGGCTTGCGTCAAGGTCGACGACACTTGGCCGGGCATTCTCGAGGGCCGCAGCGCGGGAATGTGGACCGTGGCCCTGACGTGCTCGGGCAACGCTCTCGGGCTGACCTACGAGCAATACAAGGCCCTGCCCGAGGCGGAACTGGAACAGCAACGCCGGCGCATTGGCAGCCTGTTCGAAGGTGCGCGACCGCATTACCTGATCGACACCATCGCCGAACTGCCTGGCGTCATCGCCGATATCAATGCCCGCCTGGCGCGTGGAGAAATGCCGCAAGGCTGTTGAACCTGACGGCATGGCCTGGTTTGTCCGCGAACAACGCGTCATCCGTTTCGCGGGCAAACCCGCTTCCGCGCGAAGGGCTGAGACACACAGATGCCATTGATGAAATGTCCTTGTCAGCATTCAATATGCTGCACTGACAATGGAACCCAATTCATCAAAAAGGCCAGCCATGTACTCCTCCGAACGCCTGAAAGGCATCGACGTATTCGTTGCCGTCGCTGATCTGGGCAGCTTCACGGCAGCCGCCGAGCGGCTCAACCTCACCAGCTCGGCCATCAGCAAGAGTGTGGCCCGGCTGGAGGCCCGCCTGGGTGCACGCCTGTTCAACCGCACCACACGCACGTTGTCGCTCAGCGAGGCTGGCGTCATCTTCTACCGTACCTGCACCTCGGTCCTGGCCGACCTGGAAGAGGTCGAGCACGCACTGGTCGCCAGCGACAACGAACCCCATGGCAAGGTCCGGATAGAACTGCCAGCCTCCTACGGCCGCCTGCATGTGCTGCCCTTGATTCTGGACTTCATCCGCCTGCACCCATTGCTGCAACCGCACGTGTCTTTCTCCGACCGTTTTGTCGACCCGGTGCACGAAGGTATCGACATCGTGGTGCGAATCGGTGGCCCGGATGCCTGGCCGGCCGCACTTGGCCACCAGTACTTCGGAGCCCAACGCCTGATGTTCTGTGCCGCGCCTGGCTACCTGGAAAAACACGGTGTGCCGCAAGACGAACGCGACCTGGAACACCACCACTGCGTCGGCTATGGGCACACCGATGGCATGGTCAGCCCCTGGCTGTTCAAGGGCCGCCAGCCTGGCGAGATGGAGCGACGCACCGTACAGCCACGTATCGCGGTGGGGGACGGCGAGGGGGAAGTTGCAGCAGTGCTGGCCGGTCATGGCATCGGCCAGCTACCCACTTGGCTGACCCAGCAACTGCTCGATCAAGGGCGCCTGGTGGAGGTGCTGCCAGAGCTGGCCACCGACGGCCTGCCGATGAACCTGGTGTGGCTCAAGAGCCGCGAGGGGCTACCCAAGGTCCGCGCCCTGCTCGACTACCTGCTGCCGCGGCTGGCGCCTCATGGTACCCGGGCCAGCGATGCGCGCTGATGCGCAAGGCCGCCGACCAGCGGCACAAGCCCCAGCGCCACCACGGCCACGCCTGCGGCTACGTAGCCCAGGTATTCGATACCCAGGCCAGGGATGGTCAAGCCACCGAGGACGGCGCCCAGGCCAATGCCCGCATTGGCCGCCGACACATTGGTGCTACCGGCCAAAGCCTGGGCATGCGTCACAGACCCCATCACCCGTACCTGGCTGATGGGGTATAGCGCGGTGTTGGCCACACCCCACACCCCCAGTGCCAGGCAGAACACCAGGCCTGCATGGGCCAGCGGCACGATCGCCGCCATGCCGATGGCCAGCAACAGCAGAAACAGCGCCGTCGCCCTGAGCGGTGAACGGTCCACGACCCGTCCACCAATCCAGTTGCCGAGCAGGCCCACTGCGCCAAAGCCCATCAGCCACCAACCGGTATGCGCGGGTGGTACACCCGCAACCCGCTGCAGCAGCTCGGCCAGGTAGCTGTAGCCTGTGAACATCGCGGTGAACACCACCACCGAAAGCAAAACATTGGCGAGGAAATAGCGCTCTTTGAAAATGCGTGCCTGCTGCATGAAGTCGACTTTTGCCGCGCGGGCAACGTGCGGCATCCACACCCACATGGCCAGCGCCATCAGCAACGACAGCGCGGCCAGTATCCAGAATGCGCCACGCCAACCCACGGCATTGGACGCCACGGTGCCCAGCGGAATACCCAACAGCATCGCCGCCGAGATGCCCAGGTACACCTTGGAAATGGCTTGCCCTGCTTTATCAGGCCCGGCCAACTGGCCGGCCGTTTCACTGGCCGTGCCCCAGAACACCGGCAACGCCAGTGCCGGGACAACCCGCGCAATGGCCAGCACCCAGAAACTGGTCGAGGCCGCAGCCAATGCATTGGCTGCGGCAAATACCAGCAGAATGGTGATGAATAAACGCTTGCGGTCCAGGTGCGCCAATGCCGCAGTCAGGAACGGGCCGGCAAGCATCACAGTAAAGGCAAACAGCGTGACCAACTGGCCCGCCATCGAAATGGAAACCCCCAGGTCCTGGCTGAGCGCGGGCAACAAGCCGACAATCAGGAATTCGGTGGTCACGATCAAAAAGGCCGAAAAGGCAAGGACCGCGACGCTGATTGCAGCAATACGGCCGGTGGGGGTAGCCCCAAGGCGGGGTTCAAAAGCAGACATCAAGACAGGCTCCGATAAAGATGCTGCCAGTCTATTGGTAAATAAAATTCCTATTTTTGGTTATTTTTCACGAATTGAATGAACTCAAATCATTAATTGCACTTGAATGTATACAACTTACAGGTTTCCTGATTACATTATCCCTCGCCTACGACCTCGGTAATCGCCAAGGCGTATTGCAACGGGCTTAAGCCATGTTATCTGCAACCGGTAAGAAAACCCTCCTCGTCAAAAACGCTGCACTTCTGGTCACCATGGACGGCGAACGCCGCGAGATCAAGAACGGCGGCCTGTACATCGAAGACAACCTGATCAAACAAGTCGGCCCCACCGATACCCTGCCACAACAGGCCGACGTCATCCTCGACATGGCCGGCAAAGTGGTCATCCCAGGCCTGGTCAACACTCACCACCACATGTACCAGAGCCTCACCCGCGTGGTGCCGGCAGCCCAGGACGGCGAGCTGTTCAACTGGCTGACCAACCTGTACCCGATCTGGGCACGCCTCACGCCCGAAATGATCGCGGTGTCGACCCAGACCGCCATGGCCGAGCTGATCCTGTCGGGCTGTACCACCTCCAGCGACCACCTGTACATCTACCCCAACGGCTGCAAGCTCGACGACAGCATCCACGCTGCCGCCGAGATCGGCATGCGCTTCCACGCCGCGCGCGGCAGCATGAGCGTCGGCCAGAGCCAGGGCGGCCTGCCGCCTGATTCAGTGGTGGAAAAGGAAGCTGACATCCTCAAGGAATCCCAGCGCCTGATCGAGGACTACCACGATGCCAGCCACGGCTCGATGCGCCGCATCGTGGTAGCCCCCTGCTCGCCATTCTCGGTCAGCCGTGACCTGATGCGCGAAGCCGCCGTGCTGGCACGCCAGTACGGGGTGTCGCTGCACACCCACTTGGCCGAGAACGTCAACGACATCGCCTACAGCCGCGAAAAGTTCGGCATGACCCCTGCCGAGTACGCCGAGGACCTCGGCTGGGTCGGCCACGATGTATGGCATGCCCACTGCGTGCAGCTCGACCAGCACGGCATCGAGCTGTTCGCCCGCACCGGCACCGGCGTCGCCCACTGCCCATGCTCGAATATGCGCCTGGCCTCGGGCATTGCCCCGATACGCAAGATGCGCGACCACGGCGTACCGGTGGGCCTTGGGGTCGACGGCTCTGCCTCCAACGACGGCGCCAGCATGATCGGTGAAGTGCGCCAGGCCCTACTGCTGCAGCGGGTAGGCTTCGGCCCCGACGCCATGACCGCCCGCGAAGCACTGGAAATCGCCACCCTCGGCGGCGCCAAGGTGCTCAACCGCAATGACATCGGCGCCCTGGCCCCGGGCATGGTCGCCGACTTCGTCGCCTTCGACCTCGGCCACGTCGCCTATGCCGGTGGCCACCACGACCCGCTGGCGGCACTGGTGTTCTGCACCCCGACCCAGGTGCACACCAGCGTGATCAACGGCCGCGTCGTGGTGAAAGACGGCCAGCTGGCCACCGTCGACCTGCCACGCGTGCTGGAGCGTCACAACCAGTTGGCACACCAGCTGGTCAGCGGCAACTGATGTACCCGGGCTGCTGCGGCCAAGGCCGGTTGCAGTAGCCCACACCTCCCATTCAAACCCAACGAATGCGACTGAGACCGTGCTGTTAGACGCATAAAATAACAAAGCGAGCTACTCACCATGACTTCTCCCGCTTCACCTCGTCCGGAAGACGAGAACCTCGGCGTGGGCGCCAACCTGGCCTATGGCCTGCAACATGTACTGACCATGTACGGCGGCATGATCGCCGTACCGCTGATCATCGGCCAGGCCGCAGGCCTCAGCGCTGGCGATGTCGGCCTGCTGATTGCCGCCTCGCTGTTCGCCGGTGGCCTGGCAACATTGCTGCAAACCTTGGGCATTCCCTTCTTCGGCTGCCGCTTGCCACTGGTGCAGGGGGTTTCCTTTGCCAGCGTCGCCACCATGGTTGCGATCATCGGCAATGACGGCACCGGCGGCATGCAGGTGGTGTTCGGCGCAGTGATCGTGTCGTCACTGGTCGGCCTGCTGATCACCCCGCTGTTCTCGCGCATCATCAAGTACTTCCCGCCCCTGGTGACAGGCATCGTCATCACCACCATCGGCCTAACCCTGATGCCGGTTACCGCGCGCTGGGCCATGGGCGGCAACAGCCAGGCCGCTGACTTTGGCAGCCCGGCGAACATTGGCCTGGCGGCGTTCACCCTGGCCTCGGTACTGCTGCTGAGCAAGCTGGGCAGTGCCAGCTTGTCGCGCCTGTCGATCCTGCTGGCAATCGTTATCGGCACACTGGCAGCGATGGCCACCGGCATGGCCGATTTCTCCCAGGCGCTGCAAGGGCCGTGGGTGGCCATGCCCGAGGTGCTGCACTTTGGCGCACCGCAGTTCCAGGTGGCGGCGATCCTGTCGATGCTTATCGTCATCGTGGTGACCATGGTCGAGACTTCGGCAGACATCCTGGCCGTGGGTGAAATCATCGGCACACCGGTCGACTCCAAGCGCCTGGGCAATGGCCTGCGTGCCGACATGATCTCCAGCGCCCTGGCGCCGTTGTTCGGCTCGTTCACGCAGAGTGCCTTCGCGCAGAACGTCGGCCTGGTCGCCGTGACAGGGGTGAAGAGCCGTTACGTGGTGGCCAGTGCCGGCCTGATCCTGATGACGCTGGGGCTGCTGCCGGTGATGGGCAGGCTGGTCGCCGCAGTGCCTACTGCCGTGCTCGGCGGTGCCGGGCTGGTGCTGTTCGGCACGGTCGCGGCCAGCGGCATCCGCACCCTGGCCCAGGTGGACTACCGCAACAACATGAACCTGATCATTGTCGCCACCTCGATCGGCTTTGGCATGATCCCGATTGCGGCGCCGGGTTTCTATCACCACTTCCCGACCTGGTTCGAGACCATTTTCCACTCCGGCATCAGCTCGGCGGCGATCATGGCGATTCTGCTCAACCTGCTGTTCAACCACCTGCGTGCCGGCAACTCCGACCAGCAGTCGGTGTTCGTCGCCGCCAGCGAGCGCACCCTGCGCTACCGGGATATCGCCGGGCTGAATGAAGGTGATGTGTTCCGTGATGGCAAGCTGTATGACCGCGATGGCAACGAGGTGCCGATCATGGAGCCTGATGAGGGGCACTTCAAACCGGCCAAAGCGCCAGTGGCACACATGCACTGACAATACATCCCTAAAGCCTGGCGCGGTCTCCTGTAGGAGCGGCCTTGTGTCGCGATCGGGCTGCAAAGCAGCCCCGGCAATTGCTGCGTTGACGCGCCATCCGGGGGCCGCTGCGCAGCCCGATCGCGACACAAGGCCGCTCCTACACAAGGGCAGCGTCAGCCTATCGGGCCAGTCACTGCTGCTGCCGGGTAGCGCACACCACGATTTCGCGGATGCACACGGACTGCGGCTGGCCATAGGCAAAGCCGATGGTCTCGGCAATGGTCTCGGCCGTGAGCACCCCGCCCATCTCCTGCTTCCAGTCGTTGTACCCCGCCTTGATGGCGTCATCGGTCGTGTGGCTGAGCAGTTCGGTGTCGACTGCACCCGGCTCGATGGTGATCACCCGCACATTGCTCGGTGCCAGCTCTTCTCGCAGGTTTTCCGACAGGCCGGTAACAGCAAACTTGGTACCGACGTAGGCGACGTGGTTGGGAAAGGCCTTGCGACCGGCCACCGAACTGACGTTGATGATAGTGCCCTGCCTGCGCTCGACCATGCCGCTGGCGACAGCATGAATGCCGTTGAGCAGGCCACGCACGTTCACGTCGAGCATGCGGTCCCACTGTTCCGGGTCCTGGGTGGCGATACTGCCCAGCAGCATCACCCCAGCATTGTTGATGATCGCGTCTACCGGGCCAAACCGTGCTTCGGCCTCAGCGACGGCTGCCAGCACCGCAGCGCGGTCGGTGATATCGACCGCCAGTGCCAGGGTATTGGGCAGCTGCAGTTGCTGCATCGGCGCCAGGCGCCGGGACAGCAGCAACAGGGCGTGGCCACGGCTGGACAGCAGCTTGGCGGTGGCCAGGCCGATACCGGAGCTGGCACCGGTAATGACTACCAAAGGTTTAAGGGTGTTGGTCATGGTCACCATCCTGTTATCCGATTTGCCTATGGGTAAGAAGTAGAGCGAGTATAGAAGCTGGTTTTTCTTGCGAAAAACGGGAAATTCTTTTCGCAGCCATCGGCATCACTTATGGGTAATTCATGGATTATCGCCAACTTCGCGCCTTCATCGCCGTGTTCGAAGAGCGCAACATCACTGCCGCCGCGCGTTCGATACACCTTAGCCAACCGGCGCTTTCCGGCAGCATCCGAGCACTGGAGCAGGCCTTGGGCACCACGCTGTTCGTGCGCCAGGCCCGCGGCGTCGAGGTGACCGAGGATGCCCGCGCGCTCTACCCCGAAGCGCAGCGCATGGTCGCCGACGCCAATCGCCTGCTCGGCCGCTTCAAGGGGGATCGTGAGCGCGCGCCGTTGCAGATCGGCGTGGAGCAGGATGTGAGTGCGGCGGTACTGGGCAAGGTGGTGCTGGCAGCCGCTGCCATCCAGCCCCCGGTGCGCCTGCAACTGGCGACCGGCTGCATGGGCGCGGTGCGGCTGGCCAGCGAAGAACTGCGCTGTGAGGATGAGTTGTTTCTGCCGCTGCACAGCGACCCGTTCGTGCTGGCGGTTGCGCAGCAGGCAACCACCGAAGCGCGCTGGATCACCTGCCCGTCACAGCCCAGCCATCAGCGCCTGCAACCTTTCTACAGCGGTATTCTGGTGGCAGAGGCAGACACCTTTGCCCTGGCCCTGGAGCTGGTTGCGGCGGGCCTGGGTGTCGCGATCGTGCCAGAATCGCTGGCCACCGAGCACCCCGGCGTGCGCATCGAGCCCCTGCCACAGCTGGACCTTCGCCGGCGTACCGGCCTGTGCTACTCGGCCCAGGCGCTGGCGCTTGATGGCGTCGTCAAGCTACGCGATACCTTGCAGAGTTGAATGGGTGCGAAGCAGGGCCGTGGTTTCAGGTGCGCAGCACTTGTTCCCCGGCGTTGCCTGGCAAGCGCATAGCATCCGCCAACGCCACGCAGGCAATCAAAGCAACGCCAATCAACGCCCAGTGGAAGTCGCTGACTGTCATCTCGGCTTCGCCGCCCCGCACCATCATCGCCACGCGCAACAGCAGTGCCACCACCGCCACACCCAACGCCATCGCCAGCTGGAAGCACATGCTGAACAGTGTCGAAGCCTCGCCCATCTGCTGCTTGGGCACATCGGCAAAACCGACAGCGTTGTACGTGGTGAACTGCATCGAGCGCGAAAGCCCGCCCACGAACAACACCACGGCCATCCAGTACCACGGCATGCCTTGCTGCAAGCCCAGGCAGGCCAGAATGCAACCAACGCCAATCAGCCCGTTGACCAGCAACACGCGGCGGAAACCATAGCGGCGCAGCAACCTGGTGGTAAACGGCTTCATCGCCAGGTTGCCGGCGAAGATCGCCAGTACCAGCAGCCCGGCATCCACCGGCGACAAGCCGAAACCAATCTGCAGCAGCAACGGGATCAGGAACGGCAAGGCGCTGATCGACAGGCGGAACAAGGTTCCGCCAACGATGCTGACCCTGAACGTGGGGATAGACAGGGCATTCAGTGGCAATAGCGGCGAAGGATGGCGCCGGCAATGACGAATCGCCAACCAGGTCAGCAAGCCGCCCAGCGACACCAGTGCCAACCCGGCGCCCAGGCTGCCACCCGCCAGCGAGCCGAGCATTTCCAGGCCGACCAGCCACGCCGCACAAGACGATGCCAGGAAAACGAACCCCAGCGTGTCGAAACGGCGTTTTTCATCTGACCGCGCATTAGGAATCAGCACCCAGGCAGCCGCAATGGCCAGCAACCCGAGGGGGATGTTCAGGTAGAAGATCCAGGGCCACGACCAATGCGTGACGATCAGGCCGCCGAGTGGCGGGCCCAATACGGGCGCCACCAGGCCGGGCCAGGTGATCACTGCGAGCATTTTCACCAGGTCCTTCTTCTCGGTCGTGCGCAGCACCACCAGCCGGCCCACCGGTACCATCAGGGCACCGCCAATGCCCTGAAGCACCCGGGCGGCGACGAAGGTTTCCAGGGTCGGGGCCATGCCGCACAGCAACGACGCCACGGTGAACAGGCCGATGGCCCCGGCAAATACCTGTCGCGGTCCGAAGCGGTCGGCCACCCAGCCACTGAGCGGAATGAACACCGCAACTGCCAGCAAGTAGGCACTGATGCCGATGTTCAGGCTGACAGCGCTTTCACCGAAGTCACTGGCCATTTGCGGCAATGCCGTGGCAATCACGGTGGCGTCGAGGTTTTCCATGAAGAAGGTGATAGCGACCAGCAGGGCGATGCAGGTGGCTTGGCGGGAGGTGTAGACGGCTGCCGGGTTGGCCAAAGCTTCAGGTCCTTCTGATGGGTGAGTGCGGCTCAAGCAAACCGAGGTTTCAGAGGCCCATGACCATCTCATGCCAGGCCATGCCGCCATGATCCGACGGCGACGGTTTCACGTACTGATACCCCATCTTCTGATACAGCGCCACATGCTGCTGCTTGCACATCAGGTGAATGGTCTGCTTGCCCGATGCTTTCATGCGGGCGATGAATTCGTCCATCAAGCGCTTGGCGTAACCTTTGCCTTGGTGCGCCGGGTCCACCACCACCGACATGATCACCACGTTCGGTGCTGCCGGGTCATGGCCGATCAGTTCCTTGAATTCTTCATCAGACATGACTACTTCGTGGGCGCAACCGCTATTGATGAAGCCGACGATTTCACCCATGTTCTCCAGGATGAGGAAGCCTTGCGGATACTCCACGATGCGGGTGCGGATTTTCTCCAGCGTGGCCGCTTCATCCCCTTCATAGGCGCCGATTTCAATGGCGTAGCAGCGCTCGGCGTCTGCAACAGTGGGGGTGCGGAACTGCGTGGTATTCATGGCTGACTCCTTGGAAACGTGAAAGCGTCAGGCATGGTAAACCAGTAGCGTTGCACTTGCCGCCTACCTGGGATGGCACGCATCATGGGCGCATTGCCTACTCGCTCACGGACACGCCTATGATCGCTGCCCCACTCCCTCTCACAGAGCCAGGACGCTGCAAACGCCTGAAAGCGGCCAGCAGCAGCGACCATGACAACGTCGACGAACTGGTGATGGCGGCGCGGCCCTTCGCAGACCGCGAACGTTATGCCTGCTTCCTGCAGGTGCAGCACCGTTTCCACGGCAGCCTGTTGTCGCTTTACCGCGACGAGGCGCTCAACCTGCGCCTGCCGGGGCTGGTGCAGCTGTCGCGCTTTGCGGCGGTCGAGGACGATCTGCGTGATCTCGGCCTGCCGCTGCCTGAGTTGCCCCGGCAGGTTTGCGCCAGTGCAGCCCAGGCCTTGGGCTGGCTGTATTGCAGTGAAGGCTCCAACCTGGGTGCAGCGTTCCTGTTCAAGCAGACCCAGCGCCTGGGCCTGAATGGCGATGAGGGTGCCCGCCACCTGGCGCCACACCCCGATGGTCGGGCACTGCACTGGCGCGAGTTCGTGGCCAGGCTTGATGGCCTGGCGCTGGATGAGGGGGAAGAAGCAGAAGTTGTGACGGGGGCGATTGCTGCGTTCGACAGCTATCGGGCACATTTGCGTGAGGTATTCGCACAGATATAACGGCGTGGCGTGGCGTGGCATGGCACCGGCTGCGCCGGTGTTCGCGGCTGAAGCCGCTCCCACAGGTACTGCATAAGCCGCAAGCCAGTGCTGTACCTGCCGGCGCCGCGAAGGAGGTAACGCAGGGCCTCACACCCTGTGCTACACACCAGATCTCAATGGTACCCCTCGCCATCCTTGACCTTGCCGCGAAACACGTAATACGACCAGGCCGAATAGCCGAGGATGAACGGGATGATCAGCAGCGCCCCGACCAGGGCGAAGCCCAGGCTCTGGGGCGGCGCTGCAGCTTCCCAGAGGGTCAGGCTGGGCGGCAGCACATACGGCCAGATGCTGATCACCAAACCGGTGAACCCGAGGAACACCAGCAGCAGCGACCAGACGAAAGGCCCGGCATGTGGCGCGCCGCGCAAGGACCTGAGGATCGCCCAGGTCGCCACCAGCACCAGCACCGGTACCGGCAGGAAGAACCAGAAGTTCGGCAGGCTGAACCAGCGCTCGAAAATGGCCGGGTGGGTCAGTGGCGTCCAGATGCTGACAATCAGCATCACCGCAACTGTCGCCAAGGTAATCGGCGAGCACGCGCGTATGATGCTGGCCTGCAACCGGCCTTCGGTTTTCAACACCAGCCAGGTGGCACCCAGCAGCGCATACGCCACCACCACCCCGACCCCGCAGAACACATTGAACGGTGTCAGCCAGCTCATCACGCCGTTGGTAGCCACGCCATCGACAATCGCGTGCCCTTCGATGAACGCCCCCAGCATCACCCCCTGGAAAAACGCCGCCGCGTAGGACCCGCCCATGAACGCCCTGTCCCAGAACGGCTTGTGCGCCTCATCGGCCTTGAAGCGGAACTCGAACGACACGCCACGCCAGATCAACCCGGCCAGCAGGCCGAGCGCGGGGATGTACAGCGCGCTGAGCAAAATGGCGTAGACCTTGGGGAACGCCGCCATCAACCCTGCCCCACCCAGCACCAGCCAGGTTTCGTTGCCATCCCACACCGGTGCCACGGTGTTGACCATGGTGTCGCGGTGGTCGCGGTCGGTGATGAACGGGAACAGGATGCCGATACCCAGGTCGAAACCGTCCATGATGACGTACATCATCACGCCAAAGCCGATGATCAGGAACCAGATCAGCGGAAGATCAATACCCATGACAACGTCTCCGGTCAGTCAGTGTAATTGGGCGAATGCGGATACAGCGGGTCGTCCACTGCCGACAACGGGCGGGCGGGCCTCTGGTTGGGGGTGACTGGCTGCTCGTGGTCGTCGTGCGCCTGCGGCCCCTTGCCCACCAGGCGCAGCATGTAGGCGACGCCAGTGCCAAATACCCCGATATACATCACCACCAGAACCACCAGGCCCACCGACAAGGTCAGCGCAGAGTGGTCTGAAACTGCGTCCTTGGTACGCATCAGGCCGTACACCACCCAGGGCTGGCGGCCGATCTCGGTGACGTACCAGCCGGCCAGCAAGGCCACCAGGCCCGAGGGCCCCATCCACAGGGCAAACCGCGCCAGCCCCCGCGACTCGTACAAGCGCCCACGCCAGCGCTGCCAGGTGCCATACAGGCCAAGCACGACCATCAGCAGCCCCAAGCCGACCATGACGCGGAAGCACCAGAACAGGATGGTCGCGTTGGGCCGGTCCTCTTTCGGGAAGTCCTTCAACGCAGGGATCTGCCCGTGCAGGCTGTGGGTCAGGATAAGGCTGGCCAGGTTAGGGATCTCGACCTTGTAGCGGGTGGTTTCCGCTTCCATGTCCGGGATGCCGAACAGGATCAGCGGTACACCCTGCCCCGGGGTGTTGCTCCAGTGGCCTTCTACTGCGGCAATCTTTGCAGGTTGGTGCTTGAGCGTGTTCAAGCCATGCACGTCACCGATCAGCACCTGCAGCGGCGCGGTGAACAACAGCATCCACAGGGCCATCGAGAACATCCGCCGCACCGCCGGGGTGCGGTTGCCACGCAACAGGTGCCAAGCGGCCGAAGCGCCGACGAACAACGCGGTCGACAGCATTGCAGCAGTGACCATATGTGCCAGGCGGTACGGGAACGATGGATTGAAGATGATGGCGAACCAGTCCACCGGCACCACCACGCCATTGATCACTTCATGCCCTTGCGGGGTCTGCATCCAGCTGTTCGACGCCAGGATCCAGGTGGCGGAGATCATCGTGCCCACGGCTACCATGACGGTGGCGAAAAAGTGCAAGCCCCGGCCGACCTTGTGCCAACCGAACAGCATCACCCCGAGGAAACCCGCTTCAAGAAAGAAGGCCGTCAGCACCTCGTAGGTCAGCAACGGGCCGGTGATACTACCGGCGAACTGCGAGTAGAAGCTCCAGTTGGTGCCGAACTGGTACGCCATGACCAGCCCCGAAACCACACCCATGGCGAAGTTGACGGCGAAGATCTTCGACCAGAAGTGGTACAGGTCAAGGTAGGCGTTGTCCTTCTTCCACAGCCATAAACCTTCCAGAACCGCCAGGAATGCCGCAAGGCCAATGGTGACGGCCGGGAAGATGATGTGAAAGGTAATGGTGAAACCGAACTGTATACGGGCCAGCTCCAGGGCTGTAAGGCTGAACATGGCTATGCCTCGCTCCGTTGGGAAAGACGTTGCAGCAGGGTGCGTGGACGGGCCTGGCGATGGGCGGCCGCGGCGTCCTGCCAGCGCTGCGGCGGCACGCTGGCCGAAACCCGTACGCTGGTGAACCCGCACTGCAACAACATGGCGAACTGGTCGGGCAGCAAAGGCCCGGTGGCGCGCAGGTCACCGCTGAAGCCGTGGCGCTCGCGCAGCAGCCTGGCAAGGGTGAAGCCGCGGCCATCACGTGACTTGGCGAACTCGACCACGATCAAAGCCAGGTGGCCGAGCAACGGCAGCACCTGCACCGGGTCCTGGTCGGCCGCCAGCCACAGGCCTTCGGCCGGTTGGCCAAAACGCATGTGGTAGTGATCCCACTGCTGCGGCTGCAGCACGGTCTGCGGCGCGTAGGTCGGCATTTCTTCACTGCCCAGGTAGCGCCAGCTGTCGGGCTGCACCCGGCCATCACGATCAACGAGCATCACGCAACACCTCCTTGAACGGCTCGATACCGACGCGGCGATAGGTATCAAGGAAGCGCTCGCCGTCCTCGCGCAATTGCAGGTAGAGGCCAACGATCGCCTCGACGATGTCGGGCACCTCCTCGAAGGGCACCGAACGGCCCAGGATGGTCCCGACCGCAGCGTCTTCTTCGGCGCTGCCGCCCAGAGTGATCTGGTAGTTTTCGTGGCCGGCCTTGTCCAGACCGAGGATGCCGATATGCGCCACATGGTGGTGGGCGCAGGCATTGATGCAGCCGGAGACATTGAGTTTCAGTTCGCCGATGTCCTGTTGCCGGGCCGCGTCGAAACGCAAGGCGATGCGTTGGGCAACCGGCACTGAACGGGCAGTGGCCAGGCTGCAGTAATCCATGCCCGGGCAGGCGATGGCGTCGGACAACAAACCGATATTGCTGGTCGCGAGCCCCACCTGGCGCAAGGCCTGCCATACGCTGTACAGGTCGCCCTGGCGGATGTGCGGCAGCACCAGGTTCTGCTCGTGCGACACGCGAATCTCGTTCAGCGAGTAGGCCTCGGCCAAATCGGCCAAGGTGAGCATTTCCTCGGCGCTGATATCGCCGGGGATGCCACCTGGTGGCTTCAGCGAGATGACCGCGCTGATGTAGCCACGCTGTTTGTGCGGGTGGGTATTGGTGCGTACCCAGCTGGCGAACGCGTTGTCGTCGGCCCGCGCACGCAGGAAGCTGTCACACAACCCAGGCAACGCCTCGAAGGCCGGCTGCACGAAGCGGGCACGGATACCTTGGACGATGGCCGGCTCCAGGTACTGGTGATCCGCCGGCAGGCTGGCGAACTCGTGCTCGATCATTTCAATGAAACGGCCGGGCTTGAGCTCGCGCACCAGTATCTTGATGCGTGCCTTGTACAGGTTGTCGCGCCGGCCCAGGGCGTTGTAAACCCGCAGGATGGCTTCGACATAACGCAGCAGTTCGCGCTCGGGTAACCACTCCCGCACTCGGGTGCCAACAATCGGCGTACGCCCCAGGCCGCCCCCGGCATACACCTGGAAGCCCACCTCACCCTGCGCATTGTGCTGCGCCAGAATGCCAATGTCGTGGAAGCGTACAGCGGCACGGTCCTTGGGGCTGCCGGTTATGGCGATCTTGAACTTGCGTGGCAGGTAGGTGAACTCGGGGTGGTCGGTGGACCACTGCCGGAGGATCTCGGCATGCACCCGTGGGTCCAGCACCTCATCCTCGGCGGCCCCGGCAAAGTGGTCGGTGGTAACGTTGCGGATGCAGTTGCCACTGGTCTGGATGCAATGCAGGTCGGCATCGGCCAGTACCGACAGGATTTCTGGCGTGTCGGCCAGGCGGGGCCAGTTGAACTGGATGTTCTGCCGGGTGGTGAGGTGGCCGTAGCCCTTGTCATAGGTGCGGGCCACATAGGCCAGCTGGCGCAGCTGCACTGCGCTCAAGGTGCCATAGGGGATGGCCACGCGCAGCATGTAGCCGTGCAATTGCAGGTACAGGCCGTTCATCAGCCGGTATACCTTGAACGCCTCTTCGTCCAGCTCGCCGCTCAAGCGGCGGGCAACCTGCTGCTCGAACTGGCGGGCGCGGTCCTTGAGGAACTCACGCTCGAACGGGTCGTATCGGTACACCCCCGCCTGCCCCGCCGCCACCGGCAGCAGCGGGCGCTCGCCCTTGCCACCTTGCGGCGACGTGCCTGCGGCCTGCTTGCCGAGGTCGCTGCGCACCGACGGGCCACGCGAGCGCAGCTGTTCACGCAGGCTTTTCGGCTCTGGCAGGCCATCGACCAGCCGGGCTTCACAGGGCTTCGGCGCAACCACCTGGTTGGCCAGCACGGCAGCCTCGGCGGCGAGGGTTGCCGTTACCAGACCCTGCGCATCGAAGGTGCCGGCCTGTTGCAGTGTCTCTACCCACTCGTGCCCGGCATCAAGCCAGACCACAGCCCCATCGTCGAGGCGATTGGCGCAGATCAGATGACAGTCATACATCAAACATCTCCATGACTGGCAGCCCGGAAGCGCTTATCGTTGCAACCCTGCCGCGCCGTTCCGGTGCACATCAAATAAACCATACACTTTCCATACTGTATGGATTTGTTAACAACCGTATGTCATGATATTCCTATGTGTATGGACTGACAACCGGGAGGAATACCTATGCCTCTAGCCGAAACGCCAAGAGAAGCTGCTCAGATGCGCTGGACAAAGCCTTTCAAGCCAAAAGCAGGGCCGAGATACATACAGATTGCAGACATGCTTGCAGAATCCATACAGGCTGGGGTTTTGCAGGATGGCGAGCAAATTCCGCCGCAGCGCGCACTGGCTGCGCATCTGGGTGTCGACCTGACCACGGTGACCCGCGCTTACGCCGAAGCGCGCGACCGTGGCTTGATTGCCTCCTACAGTGGCCGCGGCTCCTTTATCCTGGGCAGCCGCGAAACGCCCACCCTGGCCGGCATCGACCTGACCATGAACATCCCGCCGCAGCCGGCCAATGGCTCGATGGCTCAGCTGGTGAGCGCCGGGCTGGAACAGGTACTAAAGCGCTACCGCATCGAAGCACTGTCGCCCTACCAGGACGAACCCGCCACCCGCTCGCTGCTGCAGGCCGCACAGGGCTGGCTCAGACCGGCCTTGGGCGACCTGGACAGCCGCGGCCTGGCGCTCTGCTCGGGGTCGCAAGCGGCTATCTTTGCCATCCTCAGCGCTCACGCCCGCGCGGGTGACGCCATTCTCTGCGACCCACTGACCTACCCCGGCCTGCTGCTGGCAGCCCAGCAATTGGGGTTGCGCATTGTCGCGGTGGCCAGTGATGCCGACGGCATGCGCCCCGACGACCTGGAACAGGCCTGCCAGGAGAGTGGTGCACGCCTGCTGTACCTCAATCCCACTTTCCACAACCCCACCGCGCATACCATGCCCGCGGCCAGGCGCCAGGCAATTGCCGCGTTGGTGCTCAAGCGCGGTATCACGTTGATCGAGGATGACCCTTACCGTTACCTGCTCGACGATGCGCCAGCGCCCATCGCCTGCCTGACCGGGGGCGCCAATACGTACTACCTGGCGTCGCTGTCAAAGTGCCTGTGGCCAAGCCTACGCACGGCCTTTGTGCTGCCACCGCGTGGCGATGACGGGCAAGGCCTGCTCCATGGCCTGCGCGCATCGAGCATGGGCTGCTCGGCCTTGCTGCTGGCGCTGGTCGAGCAGTGGATCCGCAGTGGCACCGCCAGGGAGCTGGTACAGGAAATCCAGCGCGAAGCCCGCGCCCGCCAGCAGCTGGCACGCACGCTTTTGAGCCATGAGTTCCAGGCGCACCCCACCGGGCTGCACCTGTGGTTGCCACTGCCAGCACACTGGCACCAGGAGCGGTTTACCCAGGCCTTGGAGGATGTGGGGGTGAGTGTGGCCGGGGCGGGCTCGTTCAGCGTGGCGACACAGGGGCCGGATGCCGTGCGTATCTCGCTGGGTGGCGCGTCGGACCAGGCCATGCTGGGGCAGGCGTTGCGCAAGGTTGAGGGGTTGCTCAAGGAAGACCGCCGGCGTGGTGGACGGGCGTTTGTGTAAAGGGGGGCTGAGGCATCAAAGTTCTACAAGTTGTTGCTGTAGCGAACTTTTTCCCGTTTGCCGGTCTATGTGGAAGGTACAGAAAGGTTGCGGAACGCGACACAAGGTTCGCCCCACACCTGCTGGCCAGATGGCTCAATTGTTATCAAAGGTTGGCTTCGCTCATGAAAATACATGTCGCAAGGTTGGTGCTGCTCGGCCTGTTCTCGTTCGCGGCGGTGGGCTCGGCATCGGCAACACAAATGAAAGCACCGGTGCCAACGTCACCGGCCGTTCAGTCACCGTTGCAGCCTGCCGGCAACCCCTGGACGAGGGTGGCCAGTGTCGCCGATACACAGCCGGCCACGCTGCTGGCGCACGACGACGACCGCTGGCATGACCACAGAAGCGACTGGCGGCGTGAGCAGTGGCGGCGCGAGCAAGCCCGGCGGGACTGGGAACGGCGGCGTGATTGGGAACGGCGCCGTGATTGGGAGCGCCGCCATGAGCGTGCCCTGCACCAACGTCACCATGACGAGCACCGTTATTACCGCCGTTGAAGCCGACCGATCCCTGTAGGAGCGGCCTTGCGGCCCGTTCGCGACACAAGGCCGCTCCTGCACAGTCCGTTTCAATCGGCCAGCTGAGAGCTATCCCCCGCCGCCTCTGCTTCCATCTTCAAGCGGTCTGCCTTGCAGATGTACTTGGGCTTGCGCGGCGCCAGTTTGGCATTGGCTTTTTTGGCATGCGCCTCCAATAGCTGCTTGATCTTCTTACGACGGTTCATAGTCCACAGGGCCTGTCAGTGCGGTTTTGCTGACCACATCATACCTGTGCGGCCTGCGCATTGCGCCAGTAAACATTGCGCCGGGTTACCCGCCGGCCCCTATTCCTCGCCATCTTGACGTTATTTTCACACGCCGCAGATTAGCGTCACGCCCTTTCCGGTCACGGGCACATCCGCTGGCCGCCAAGGTACGACGAGGCATACGTGTCACACACTACATCCCCCGCCGCGCACACGCGCGTGGACTGGGCCGGCCTGGGCTGGCTGCTGCTGTTCTTCTGGTACTTCTCCGGCGTCACCCAGGCGCTGCTGCTGTTCAGCGGGACTACCGGCTTCGCCGGTTTTCGCGATGCGTTCTTCCTCAGTAGCCTGTGGCTGGCCCCGGTGCTGCTGCTGCCCCGCTTCACCCGCGCCACGGCGGCAGTCATCGGCCTGGTGCTTTGGGCTGCATCGCTGGTGGGCTTGAGCTACTTCGGCATTTATCGCCAGGAGTTCTCGCAAAGCGTCATCTTCGTCATGTTCGAGTCCAACACCGCCGAAGCCGGTGAATACTTTAGCCAGTACTTCAGCGTGTGGCTGGGCCTGGCGCTGCTGCTGTACACGCTGGTGGCGGTGCTGCTGTGGAAGCGCGTGCGCCCGGTCAGCCTGCCCCTGCGCAGCCGCCTGCCAGTGGTGGCGCTGTTGCTGGTAGCCAACCTGGTATACCCGTTCTACAAGCAGATGGTGACCCAGGAGCGCAACTTCGCCGATGCAGCCGAAAAAGTGCAGCAGCGCATGGAGCCTGCAGTGCCCTGGCAACTGCTGGTCGGCTACCGTCAGTACCTTCAGCAACTGGACAACATGCAGAAGTTGCTGGCGCAGAACGCCGCGCTGCCGCCCCTGCAAAACCTGCGTGACAGCAGCGGTACGGCGCCACGCACCTTGGTGCTGGTGCTGGGCGAGTCCACCACCCGCGAGCACATGCACCTGTACGGCTACAACCGCGACACCACGCCCAACCTCGACGCGCTGGCCGCCAGCGACAAGGGCCTGACGGTGTTCCGTGACGTGGTATCGCCGCGCCCGTACACCATCGAAGTGATGCAGCAGATCCTCACCTTTGGCAACGAGCAGAACCCGGACCGCTTCCTTACCGACCCGTCGCTGATCAACCTGATGAAACAGGCAGGCTACAAGACCTTCTGGATCACCAACCAGCAGACCATGACCAAGCGCAACACCATGCTGACCACGTTCTCGCAGCAGACCGACGCGCCGGTATACCTGAACAACCAGCGCAACCAGAACGCCAGCCAGTACGATGACGTGGTGCTGGCACCGTTCGAGAAGGCCCTGCAAGACCCTGCGCCGAACAAGTTCATCATCGTGCACCTGCTGGGCACGCACATGGACTATCGCTTCCGCTACCCGAACGACTACGCGCACTTCACCGACAGCCAAGACGTACCGAAAGAGCTGACGCCAGACCAGGTAGAAACCTACAACTTCTACGACAACGCGGTGCGCTACAACGACTACGTGGTATCAAGCCTGATCAAGCGTTACTCGGCCGGCAGCCCCAATGGTTTCCTGGTGTACCTGTCCGACCATGGCGAAGACGTGTACAGCTCCGGCAACCACGACCGCCTGGGGCGCAACGAAGGCGCGCCGACCCGGCCGATGTACACCATCCCGTTCCTGCTGTGGACCTCGCCCAGCTGGCAGGCCGAGCACCCACGTGATTTGCAGGCCATGGCCAACCGCGCTTACAGCAGCTCGCACCTGATCCATACCCTGTCCGACCTGGCCGGGCTGAGCTATGACCGCTTCGAGCCGGCCAAGAGCCTGGTGAGCCCGCAATTTGTGGTGGCACCGCGCTGGATCGGCGACCCGTACCGCAAGGATGGCTTGCGCGAGTTCGACCACCTGCCGCTGGACAAGCCCGAGCGGGTGCAGGCAACGGCCAGTAATCACCAGTAGATCGTCACGTGTAGGAGCAGCCTTGTGCTGCGAAGCGGCCGGTATTGGAGCCATACGGATGTGTGGCCTGTACCGGCCGCTTCGCAGCACAAGGCTGCTCCTACAAGAATCGCGATAGGCCGTTTGCCGTATAAATTAAATTTAAATTGATTTTAAATTAAGCCTCAGCCACGCTCTGCCCATATTCCCGGTTTGCAGAGTACCCACCATGTCCGCAGCCCCCCGCGAACCCCGCAAGGACGGCGCCGTCACCCGTACGCGCATCCTCGAAGCCGCCGGCGAGCTGTTCGCCGCGCTCGGTTACGCCGAAACCAGCAACAAGGCCGTCGCGGCCAAGGCCGAAGTCGACCTGGCCTCGATCAATTACCACTTCGGCAGCCGCAACGGCCTGTACCTGGCCGTGCTCGACGAGGCCCGCCAACGCTTCCTCGACCTCAGCGACCTACAGCGCATCACTCAAGGCAACCACGCGCCAGCCGAAAAGCTGCGCGTGCTGGTGGAACTGGTGGTGCACAAGGCCACCCAGGCTCGGGACAACTGGCATTTGCGGGTACTGGCCGCAGAAATCCTCGCCCCCAGCCCTCACGGCCAGGCGCATCTGCAGGCCGCCGCGCCACTGCGCCTGTCACTGCTCAAGGGGCTGTTCAGCGAGGTCAGCACCATCCCCGTCGACGAACCGGCCCTGACCCGCTGCATCCTGTGCGTCACAGCGCCTTGGGCAATGCTGCTGATCGGCCCGCGCGGCGGCTCCGGGGCGCTGCACGAGATTCTGCAGATGCCCAGCGAGGCCGTTGCAGCGCAGCTTTACCGCTTTGCCCTTGCAGGCCTGCAAGACGCTGGCCAGCAGCATGCCCAGGCCAACGCCACCCCCAGCTGAGGTAAGCACCGTGCAACCTGTATCCACTGATACCTCCCCCGCGGCAACGGGCGCGCAAACCTCCATCCCGCTGCTGCTGGCAGCGCTGATGCTGGTGATGTTCCTGGCCGCCCTCGACCAGACCATCGTCTCGACCGCACTGCCAACCATCGTCAGCGACCTCGGTGGGCTGCGCTGGCTGTCGTGGGTGGTCACCGCCTACCTGCTGGCCTCCACGGTGGTGGTGCCGCTGTATGGCAAATTCGGTGACCAGTTCGGCCGCAAGCGTGTGCTGCAGGTGGCCATCGTGCTGTTCCTGCTGGGCTCGGCCTTGTGTGGCGCAGCACAGGACATGGCCCAGCTGATCGTCTTCCGTACCCTGCAAGGGCTGGGTGGTGGCGGCTTGATGGTGGTGGCGATGGCCGCCATCGGTGATGTCATCCCGCCTGCCGAACGTGGCCGCTACCAGGGCCTGTTCGGTGGCGTGTTCGGCCTGGCCACCGTGGTAGGGCCGCTGATCGGCGGTTTTCTGGTCGAACAGCTGTCGTGGCACTGGATCTTCTACATCAACCTGCCCCTGGGCCTGCTGGCGCTGCTGGTGATCGGCAGCGTGTTCCGCCCGCACGTGGCTTTGGTACGGCATACGGTGGACTACATCGGCGCGTTCTTCCTTACCGTGGCCTTGGCTGCCCTGGTGCTCATCACCAGCCTCGGCGGCAGCCTGCTGGCGTGGCAGTCGCTGGACATGCTGTGCCTTTCGCTGTTCGCCCTGATCGGTCTGGTCGGCTTCGTCCTGGGACAACGCCGCGCCGCCGAGCCAATCATGCCGCTGCACCTGTTCCGCCACCGCACCTTCGTGCTCGCCGGGTTGATCGGCTTCATCGTCGGGGTGTCGCTGTTCGGCGCGGTCACCTTCCTGCCGCTGTACATGCAGGTGGTGAAGAACGCCACGCCCACCAGTGCCGGGCTGCAGATGCTGCCACTGATGGGTGGCCTGTTGGTGGTGTCGGCGATTACCGGACGGCTGATCAGCCGCTGGGGGCGTTACCGGGTGTTCCCGATCCTCGGCACCCTGCTGCAAGTGATTGCCCTGGGCCTGCTCAGCCGGCTACAGCTGGACACGCCCATGGCGCTGATGAACCTGTACATGGGCTTGCTGGGTGCCGGCCTGGGTATGGTCATGCAGGTGCTGATCCTGGCCGTGCAGAACAGCGTCGAATTGCGCCACATGGGCGTGGCGACCTCCGGGGCCACCTTGTTCCGCTCGATTGGCGGTGCCATCGGTGTGTCGCTGTTCGGCGCCTTGTTCTCGCACAGCTTGCTGGGCGGCCTGGGCAGTGACTTTGCCGCCAGCGCCGGGGGTGCCGCGAGCCTTTCGCCGGCCGCCGTGCATGCCCTGCCCGCTGCCCTGCAGCACAGTTACCTGCAGGCGTTTTCCGGGGCAATGCATGGCGTGTTCCTGCTGGCCGGGGTGATCACCAGCGTGGCTTTCGCACTGTCCTGGCTGCTGCGCGAGGTGCCGCTGCGCAAGGCCACGCAGGCGTGAACACAGGTCGACAGGCCTTCAGGCAGATGGCGAGCAGCTACCCCGAGCGGCACTGCCCCGCACTGCCTCGGCCAGTTTGCGCAGGTTGACCTGGTGCGCATTTACCAGGCTGGTGATGCTGTTGTCAGCCGCAGTCTGCACCGAGGTGCGGCAGCTCAGCTCAGCCTGCCCCACCAGCTTCAGGCGCCACACGGCTTGCAGCGAGGCATAGCGCCCCGGCACCGTATCGAAGCGCTGTACGTCCACCCGCACTGCCGCTTTGGCGTCACCTGCCGGCCCACCCAGCTGGTCCTGCAAGGCGCTGCGAAACTCATCCACCAGGTTGGCACCCCACCATTCCGTCTCCAGAATGGCCAGGCCACTCTGCCCTTGCCGCACCACCAGTTGCGGGCGGTCCACCTGGGGCGGCACGACCACCCGGGTCACCCGGATGTGCTGCCCGCTGTCACGCATCGGCTCGTTCGGCACCAGCGTGTGGTAGTTGTTCGGCGTACTGCTGCAGCCCCCGAGCCACACCAGCAGGCTGGCCACACACACATTGCGCAGTCGTTGCATCGGCTGTCTCCTCAGGGTTCAAGCTCTGCGGCCCCGGCCGCTTTCGGCCGCCCGCGAATCAGCGACTCGGGGTGCCGGCCCAGGTAGTCGGCAAGGTCGCGCAGCGAACGCGACATGCGCTCCAGTTCGTCCAGCGTTTCGCCCATCCGCTCGCGCTGCGGGGAGTCCTCGGAAATGGCCGCATTGGCCGTGCGCAGGGTCTTGTGCACTTCGTCCAGCGCCACCTTCACATCCGGCAGCGTCTGGCCATTGAACTGTTTGAGGCTGGCGCGCAGCTCACGCAGGCTGCCGTCCAGGTTGCTGGCGATGCTTTCCAGCGGCAGCTTGGCAATGCGCCCGACCACCCGCTGCAGCTGCTCTTGCAACTGCTCCAGGCTGCCGGGCAATGTGGGGATGGTGATGGGGTCGGCGGCCATGTCGAAGGCCACCTTGGGAGTATCCGGGTAAAAGTCCAGGGATATGAACATCTGCCCGGTGATCAGGTTGCCGCTACGCGCCTGGGCCCGCAGCCCGTGCTCGACGAAGGTGCCTATCAGCCGCCGCGCCCCATCCACATCGCCCTCGGCGTGCTTGAACACCGCCAGCATCTTGCGGTGCACCGGCCCCAGCCGCTGTGGGTACACCACCGCATCGACCACCACCGGGAAGGTCTGCCGCTCGGCATCGTAGTCAAGCTTGATCGAGGTGACCCGGCCAAACTCCACGCCCTTGAACTCCACCGGCGCACCCACCGACAGGCCGCGCATGGCCTGGTCGAAGCGCAGCTGCAGGTATTGCGCCTGGCCATTGGGCGGGGCCAAGGCAGAGTCTCGGTCGGCAAACAGCTGGAAGCGGGCCTGATCGGCAGCAGGCTCGGCCTGCGGGGCAAAATCGGGCGAGCCAAAGGCCAGCCCGCCCACCAGGATCGATGACAGCGATTCGGTATCGACTTTCAGGCCATTGGCGCCAATCTGCATGTCGACGCCACTGGCATTCCAGAAGCGGCTGTCAGTGGTGACAAAACTGTCGTAGGGGGCCTGCACGAACACGCCTATCTCCACCCCTTTGCCATCGTCCTGCAGGGCAAAGGAGACCACCTCACCCACCGGGATCTTGCGGTAGTAGATCGACGAGCCGACATCCAGCGAACCCAGGTCGCTGGCGGTGAGGAAGAAACGCTTGCCCTTTTCGTCGAAGGTAATAGGCGGCGGCAGTTCCAGGCCGACAAAGGACTTTTCCGGTACTTTCGATTCGCCGGAATCAGCCCCGATGAAACTGCCCGACAGCAACGTATCCACCCCGGAGATTCCGCCCACGCCAATGCGCGGGCGCACCACCCAGAAGCGCGCGCCCTGAGTGGCGAACGCGCGGGCATCATCGGTCAACTGCACCTTGGCGACCACGCTTTTCTTGTCATCGGCCAGGTCCACCGTCGTGACTTCGCCAATCACCACGCTGCGGTACTTGACCTGGGTCTTACCCGCCACCAGCCCTTCCCCGGAGTGGAAGGAGATGGCAATGACCGGGCCCTGCTGCATCCAGTTGCGCACCACCAGTGAAGCGCCAATCAGGATTGCCAGGATCGGCACGATCCACACCAGCGACACACTCCAGCGCCGGGTGCGTACCTCAACCTGCCCCGCGCCTTCGCGCTCGTCAGTCTGCTGCCCCATCAGTGCGGCCTCCCCTCGTTGGCATGGCTATCCCAGATCAGGCGTGGGTCGAAGCTCATCGCAGAAAACATGGTCAGCACCACCACCATGCCAAAAAACAGGATGCCCACCCGCGGCTCGATGGTGCCCAGCCCGCGCAGTTGCACCAGCGCCGCCACCAGCGCCACCACCATGACATCGAGCATCGACCAGTACCCGATCAGCTCGACGAAGCGGTACAGTTGCGAACGCTGACGACAGGCCCAGGTGGAACGGTGCTGGGCGGTGAACAGCAGCAGGGCGAGCGAGAAGAACTTGATGGCAGGCACCCCCACGCTGGCAATGAAGATGATCAACGCGATGTCCCAGGCGCCGGCCTCCCAGAACTCCAGCACACCACCGCCAATGGTGCTTTCACTGCCACTGCCAAGCATTTCGGTGTGCATCACCGGCAGCAGGTTGGCCGGGATGTAGAACACCAGCGCCGCCAGCAGAAACGCCCAGCCACGAGCGATGGCATTGGCCTTGCGCCGGTGAATGGCTGCGCCGCAGCGCGTGCAGGTGTGGGCACCGCTGCTCAGGTCACAGGCCTGGCCGCAGCCATGGCACAGGCACAGCCCCAGTTGGTCGGCGTTGGCCGGGTGACTCATACCTGCACCCACAAGTCGCGAATATCCTTACCGGCGATACGGATGATCAGCATGCTCAGCGCCGCCAGGGCCAGCAGGCCGATACCAGGGATGACATCGAGCAGCCCGGCCAGCTTGATCACCGCCACCATCGCCCCCAGCAGGCATACTTCCAGCATGCTCCACGGTCGCAGGCTTTCCAGGCCACGCATGCACAGGGCAAAACCGGGGGCACGCTGGCCGGCCAGGGCAAAACTCAACACCCAGCACAACATGGCAATCTGCAGCAAAGGCGCAAAGATGATCGACAACGCCATGACCAGGGCGATGAAGGTGATGCTGCCGTGGCTGAGGATCTGCACCGCGTCCCATAACGTCGCCGAATGGGTGAGGCCCTGCATGCCGATGGTCATTACCGGGTAGGCGTTGGCGAACACCAGCAGGATGCCGCCGGTCACACTCAAGGCCAGCCGCTGCTCGATGGTCAATGACGTATGCCGGTACAGCACGCCACCACAGCGCTGGCAAAGGGCGCGCTGGTGCTTGAGCAAAGGCGTACGTTGGTACACCGTGTCGCAGTACTCACAGATGATCAGATCCTGGGGCTGGGTCATGGCGTGTCCACGGTTAGCCCGACGTGGGGGTCACATGCAATGGCGAACTCTGATATCCGGTGTAGACCATGCAGACAAATACGCCATCCCCAACCGATGACGGACTATCCTGTGAAACGGGCTTTCTGCCCGGTGGAGGTGTGCCATGCGTACATTCACGTGGAGTTACCTGCTGGTGCTGCTGTGTGCGGCATCGGCAGCCCAGGCACAGTCGGTAGTGCCGCTCAAGGGCCAGAGCAGCCAGCAGATGCAACTGGATATGAATGATTGCAACACCGTCGCTACCAATGCCGCGAACAGCACCGCGACGTCCAGCGAAGCCCATGTCGGTGGCCGGGTGCGTGGTGCGGCGGCAGGCGCCGCCGCCGGTGCCGTGGGCGCGCAAGTGCGCGGCAACCAGCACGAAGAGCTGTATGACCGGGCCAGTGACGATGCCAAGCAGCAATACCGGCAGAACCGTGCCGGCGAAACGGCCGCCGCCGGTGCGGCGGTCGGCGGCATGCGCCAGCGTCAGGACCGGCGCCAGGATCGGCGCAGCGAAGGCGAGGCCAAAACCCAGGCCCATGCCAGTGCCTACAGCGGTTGCCTGCAAGGGCGCGGCTATCAGATCAATCCTTGATCAGCGGGCACGCCATGCCCCTAGATGTACAGCATGGCGTGCCGCCTTCAGAACTTCGCCAGCTCTTCCCGACAGAACTCCACAAACAACTGTGCAGGCTTGGTCAGTTGCACCCGCTTCAACCAGGCCGCCGCCAGCCCCGACAGCGCCACCGGCTCGGCGATATCCAGCAGCGCCAGGCGTTGGCCGTCGTAGGTGTATTGCGAATGGGGTCGGGTCACCAGCAGCGAAAAACCGAAGCCCTGCCCGACCATGCCACGCACCATCTCGATCGACGGCGAGCTGAAGACGATGTTCGGCGTCAGGCCCATCTCGTTGAACAGGCTGACGAAGTAGGTGCGGCTGGGGGCCACGTCCAGCAGGATCATCGGTTCCGGGCAAAGGTCGCGTAGCGATACCTGGGCCTGCCCGGCAAAGCGGTGGTTTTCCGGCAGCAGCACGTAGGGTTTTTGCGGCGGCATCAGCGGCTCGGCTTCGATGGTGCCGTCCAGGTCATGATCGTACAGAAACGCCAGGTCGAATGTTCCCGCCGTCAGGCCCTGGATCAGCTCCTGCTGCTCGCCGTCGCGCAGGCGGATATCCACGCCCGGGTAGCGCTGGCGAAAGCCGGCGATCAGGCGCGGCAGATACAGCGGTGCCACGGTTTCGAAACAGCCGATGTCGATCTGCCCGGCCACGGTGTCATTGTCGGCCAGGGCGTTCTGCTCGAATTCATGGGCCATCTGCAGCAGCGATCTGGTCTTGGCGTAGAAGCGCTTGCCGCTGGGTGTCAACGATACGCCCTGGGCGTGGTGGCGAATGAACAACTGCACGCCGAAGCTTTCTTCCAGGCTCTTGATGGCCGTGGAAATGGACGGCTGGGCGATGTACAGCTGGCGCGAGGCCTCGGCAACACTGCCGGCCTCCACGGTGGTGACGAAGTACTTGAGTTGTCGCAAGGTATAGGCAGCCACGGGCACCTCTTTGACGCCGGTCTGGGCGCGCTGGGATCTTGCCTGACACTTTAACTCCGTGCGCTGGCGGAAGGGGGCCGGGTAACGAAGGATTTAGCTATGGCTTGAGCAGTTTTTTTGTAGCGCGATGGCCTGAACCCAGGAAGAGCGGCTGGCCAAATACACCCAAGCGTCTTTACTGATACCCAACGGCCTCAGCAATACGGTGTACGCCTATGAAGATCGTGGTCACCAGCATTCTCGTCGACGACCAGGCCAAGGCCCTGGCCTTCTACCACTACGTACTCGGTTTCGAACCCAGGCACGATATCCCCATGGGCCGGCACCGCTGGCTGACCATGACCTCGCCCAACGATCCCAATGGCGTCGAACTGCTGCTGGAGCCCGACGCGCACCCGGCGGCCAAGGTGTATAAGGCCGCGCTCAAGCAGGACGGCATCCCCGCCACCTCGTTCGGGGTACGCGATATCCAGGCCGAATACACGCGGCTGTGTGCAGCCGGCGTGCAGTTCACCCAGCCGCCCACCGCCATCGGCCCCGTCACCGTGGCCGTGTTCGATGACACCTGTGGCAACCTGATCCAGATCGCCCAGAAACACTGACACCCCGCCGCGCACCAATAAGGAAAACAAATGCGCCACGAATTCAGCGAAGTACTCAACGACCTGGTCGATTACTTTCTGCTGGGCGATATCCAGCTGCTCGAGCGCTTCAAGCAAGAACATGCGCTACCGGACGACCTGGCGTACGCCTTCACCCATGACGACAGCGGCGACAAGGCGGTGCGTGAAGGCGTCGTGCTGCCGCTGGCCGGGGTCGACAACCTGCCCTACCGCATTCTGTTCACCCTCGATGGCCATACCCCGGCCCTGCGCGAAGCCGGCAGCCGCCTTAAGCACCGGCGCAATGGTTATGTGCTGCGGGTCGAGCACGGGGCGCTCATGCTGTACACCTGGCGCATCCTGCAGCACTTCACGCCCAAGACCCTGGGTGACCTGATTGCCCGCTACCAGGTGCCGGGGCGGCCGATCATCGAGCTGGACAATGGCTGGTACGACGTTGAGGTGCTGGCGGGGGCACTGGTGCGCGACGGGTTGTACGAGCCGGCGTTCGAATTCGTGCTGAAGAAGCGCTGGAGCCGGGGTGAGGCCGCGCAGGTGGATACCGGGTATGCCTTTGGCTTGCGTGGTTACTTCGACTGATTGATGGCCTGTACCGGCTTCTTCGCGGGCTTGCCCACGAAGAAGCCGGTACAGCTGCCCCATCAGTTGATATCCCGGTCCTTGGTCTCCGGCAGGAACAGGATCCCCAACACCGCCGTCATTACCGCGATCACGATCGGGTACCACAAGCCGTAATAGATATCCCCGGTAGCCGCCACCATGGCGAACGCAACCGTCGGCAGAAAGCCGCCGAACCAGCCATTACCGATGTGATAAGGCAACGACATCGAGGTGTAGCGAATACGCGCCGGGAACAGCTCCACCAGCCAGGCGGCGATTGGCCCGTAGACCATGGTCACGTAGATCACCAGGATGGTCAGCAACAGCAGCACCATCGGGTAGTGAATCTTCGCCGGGTCGGCCTTTTCCGGGTAGCCTGCTTCTTTCAAAGCACCACTCAAGGTGGCGGTAAATGCCTCGCTTCGCACCTTGAAGTCCGCAGCAGCCATGGTGCTGCCTTCAAAACTCGGCAATACCCGCTCACCGATCCGGATCTGCGCCACGCTGCCTGGTTCGGCCGCCTGGTTGGTATAGGGAATGGCGCGCTTGGCCAACAGGCTCTTGGCAATGTCGCAGGAGCTGGTGAATTTGGCCTTGCCCACCGGGTCGAACTGGAACGCGCACTGGCCAGGGTCAGCCACCACCACGACCGGGTTCTGCTCCTGGGCGACGAACACATCCGGGTTGCCGTACTCGGTCAACGCCTTGAAGATCGGGAAATAAGTCAGCGCAGCGATGATGCAGCCGGCCATGATGATCTTCTTGCGGCCAATGCGGTCAGACAGGCTGCCGAAGAGGATGAAGAACGGCGTGCCGATCAGCAACGAGCCGGCAATCAGCAGGTTGGCCGTCTGCGGCTCGATCTTGAGCATCTGCAACAGGAAGAAGAGTGCATAGAACTGCCCGGTGTACCAGACCACGGCCTGCCCGGCGGTGCCGCCCAGCAGCGACATGATCACCACCTTGAGGTTATCCCAGCGGGCGAACGACTCGGTCAACGGTGCCTTGGATGCCTTGCCCTCGGCCTTCATCTTAAGGAACACCGGCGACTCGTTGAGCTGCATGCGGATGTACACCGAAATCGCCAGCAGCAGGATCGACAGCAGGAACGGCACCCGCCAGCCCCAGGCCTCGAACACCTCAGTACCCATGACCGTGCGGCAGGTCATGATCACCAGCAGCGACAGGAACAGCCCCAGGGTCGCGGTGGTCTGGATCCAGGCGGTAAAGAAGCCGCGTCGGCCCTTGGGCGCATGTTCAGCCACATAGGTGGCCGCGCCGCCGTACTCGCCACCCAGGGCCAGGCCCTGCAGCAAACGCAAGGTGACCAGGATGATCGGCGCGGCCACGCCAATCGCGGTGTAGCTTGGTAGCAGGCCCACCAGTGCCGTAGACAGGCCCATGATGACGATGGTGATGAGGAAGGTGTGCTTGCGCCCGATCATGTCGCCCAGGCGACCGAACACGATAGCCCCGAACGGTCGTACGGCAAAACCGGCGGCAAAGGCCATCAAGGCGAAGATGAACGAGGTGGTTTCATTGACACCGGCAAAGAAGTGCTTGGCGATGATCGCGGCCAGTGAACCATACAGGTAGAAGTCGTACCATTCGAACACCGTGCCCAGGGACGAGGCGAAGATGACCTTGCGCTCCTCCTTGGTAATGCCGCGTTGGGGCGCGCTACTGCCCGTGGATGCGCTGTCGATAACCGCCATGGGTTGCCTCCGTCTTGTCGTCATGCAGGCCGGAGCACCTCACAGGGAGTAAGTCACATCCCTTCCACCGTCGCACCCAGGCCCTAGGGCTTGCTTTGGTTGCGCGAAGCACGACGAGGCGGGCCGCCTCGGATCGCAGCAAGGTAACTGAAGCATAATCGGGTTTGCCGGGATATCCACCCGCCAGGCCAGCCATCAAGACCGACTATGTCCGCAAAGGCATCAACGCGCCGCCAAGCCCTGCTGTGCCTCGCATTCGACAAAACCCAGGCGCAACCTGCCCGGATGCGCGTCGGAACGACCAAAGCCCAAGCGGTCGTAGGCGATTACCCGGTGCCCGGTGGCTTGCGCCAACTGCGCTGGGAAGTCGCGCCACAACGCCACACACCCCAGCGAATCATGCAGCAGGACAATGGGCGCCCCCTGTGCCTGCAACGGCGTCCAATCCTGGGCGAACAACTTGCCTTGCGCGGTGTCGACCCAGTGCTCGCGCATGTGCAGGTTGCTCATACCCCCTCCGCGACCGGCCCTTTCAACTCCACCTGGTTGCCATCCGGGTCATAGCAGTACAGCGAAAGCCCCTCGCCTTCAGCGCCATAACGCTTTTCTGCCGGCTCCACTTTTACCCCGGCGGCTTCCAGGTAGGCGATCAAGGCGGCCTCATCGAACGGTTCGATACGCAGGCAGAAATGGTGCAGGTTGCGCCCTTCCACCCCCGGTGCCGCCCCGCCCGGCCGGCCCAGCGGGCCGTCCAGGGTCACCAGGTCGATCATCGCTGTGCCGGTTGCCAGGTGCACCATGCCCAGGTCTTCGCGCACGCGGCTGACTGCGCAGCCGAGCAACTCGGTGTAAAAAGCAACGCTGCGCGGCAGGTCGCTGACCCGCAACACAAGGTGATCGATGTGCTTGATGGTGAACGGTCGCATGCCTGGGCTCCTTCTTGGCGTTTCACGCAATGACGTTCGCCACCATAGCCCAGGTCGCTGGAGCGTGGCCAGAATCAGCTACTCGTTCACCAAGCGTTGCAGCACGCCCCCTTCATGGTGCGCCAGGATACGCAACAGCTGGTCGACCAGCGCCCGGTCCGGGGCATCCAGGTGGAAGTGGTGCCCGCCTGGGTGCCAGGAGACCTTCGCCTGGCTGGGCAAGGCGGCCTGACGCCGGGTAAAGGCCTCCCCGGTGAATGCCCCCTGGCGGCCGAACAGCAGATACAACGGGCAGCGGATCTGGCTTAGCAGGTCGCACGCTTCGCGCTCGGTCAGCGGCATGGGTTCGGGCAACACCAGCCGCGGGTCGTGGCGCCAGCAATAGCCATCGCCCAGCTGCAGCAGGTCGCGCAATGCCAGCAGCCGTGCGGCACCTTCCGACAGTTCGGTGTCAAGGCGCTCGCGCCGTTGCGCCAGGGCGGTGTCCAGGTCGTCGAAGCGGCCGACCTCCGGCTCGGCAAAGCCCGGCAGCTGGCTGCGCTGGACCATGCGTTTGAGCCGGTAGGCCCGCGCCAGGTGCTGCACGCGGTCATCCTCGGCCACCGTGAACGGGGCACCCATGCCGTCGAGGAAGGTCATGCTGGCAATGCCACTGGTCATGGCCGCCAGTAGCGACGCCACACCGGTGCCCATGCCATGGGCCAGCACATGGAATTGCGCCAGGCCCAGGCTGTCGGTCACCGCCAGCATGTCTTCGGCATGCTCCCACAGGTAATAGCCACTGTCGCGGCGGCGATGGTCCGAACGGCCATGGCCGACCAGGTCGGGGGCCACCACAAAGCAACCGTCCAGCATCGGTGCCAGGCGTTCGAACGATGCAGCGTTATCCAGCCAGCCATGCAAGGCCAGTACGGGAATACCGTCTTCGGCGCCCCAGGTGCGGACCGCTATTTCAATACCATCGAGGTCGAGCAGGTGATCTTTCGGGCTGCACAGCGAACGCATTGCAATTCTCCTTGGCTGCCTGCGTCTTGGCCTGCCCCACTCTCTCGCACATCCCCCCTCGCCGCCAGCCCCTCACCGACCCGCGCATGCGCAGTACCGACCCTTGACGACAACTATCTACCGCACCATGGCGCCTTGATGAGCGTGGACTATTCGCCCCAACGCAAGAGACCGTTGCCATGACCAACCCCACGCCGTTACACGAGAGCCAGATAACCCGAACATTACCGAAATGGAGCAAGGTTCTTCAGCCCGCCCATACGCACAAAGTGCTGCAATGCCTGCGCAAGGAGTATCTGGATGAAGATGGCTCCCCTTACTCTTGGTACGCCACTGCCGATGAGCCAGCGCGTGAGCAATTGCACAGTGCTATCGAAACGCGGAACAAACGCCTGGTACAAGTCAGGCAGGCACTGGCGGGTTTCCAGGACATCATCGGCTTCTGCACCCCTCTGCTGACCGAGCGCCTGAAAGTGAGCGTGCCCGTAGACAGGGCGCAATATGTGTTCCAGCCCTTTGAATCAGACGCCAACATCTGGGTCGGCGTACCCGACGTCGAAACGCCCTTGGTCCCGGACCTTGAGGTGGATGTCCTTGCCACCCGCCCCGTGGGCGAACCGCAAACACGCAGCTTGCTGGAGGCGGCCCTGCACAACTTCGAGGGCCTGGCCGAAGTAGGGGCTTACAGCAGACTCACCAGCGCTGCAGGCAGCACTACGCCCCTACCGGACCTGACGATGGCGGACTTCGTCAACCATTGCCGGGCGCTGGACCTTGGCAAACGCTATCAAGAGCACCTGCTGGCAACCCATGAGGGCGTCAATCGCGCCGAAGTCCAGCGCCGGTCGATAGCAGCAAGTCGCGAGGCCCTGAGGGTCCAGGCACTGATTGCAAAGCTCAAAGGCCTGCTGAGCAAACCTGGACTCGATGCGCTTGGCCAACTGTGCGATGACGAGCCTCACCCCACCTATGAAAAACAGCCACTGCATTGCTGGAACTTCAGCCTGTTCGGTATCCCCGTCCACGAAATGCTGTTCATCGGGCCAGACAATCCTGACCGGAAAAACCCCTGTGTCCTGTATATGCCTGGCGACAGCGAGCACCCTATAAGGGAATTTGCTTCTCGTCAGGAAGCCGGCAAACACCTACGCAGCCGGCTATTGCAAAGCGAGTTTCGCCGAACCGTGGTGCATTTCGCCTACAAGGACAGGCAAAAGGAACTGGCCGACAAACTGGAGCATGCGCTGTTCGAACAGGATGAAGCAGGCAGACGCAAGCCCCGAAACATGCCCGTGCTCCATTTCACCCCCTCGCCAATCAGAACCGACCCTTGGGCGACCTTGTACAACGCACACCTTGCACGCATGAAGGCCGACGCAAAAACCATTGCCGTCCCCACCGCCGAGGTCGACGCCAGGGCCCGTGACAAGCGTCTTAAGCAGTGGCTTGAGTTGGGCATGAATGTGCTGAACGTCGCCGCGTTTTTCGTGCCTGGGTTGAACACGGTCATGCTTGGCGTTTTCGCTTTCGATCTGATGAGCTCGGTGTTCACCGGCTTCGAGGCGTGGGAAGAAGGCGATACCCGCCAAGCACTGGCGCAACTGGAGTCGTTGGCAATCAATGCGGCGGTGATTGCCGGTTTTGCCACAGGCGCCAAGCTCGTCCAGGCGTCAGGCTTTGTCGATGCGCTGACAAGTGTGTGGCATGAAGACAAAGAACTGCTCTGGCACCCCGACATGAAGCCCTATGCGAGCACAACGGCTATCCCTGATGGGGCCCAACCTGACTTGCTCGGCCATGTGCACATCGATGGGAAGACCTTTCTCAAGCTGGACGGGACGCTGTACGAAGTGTTTCAGGGCGCAGAACAACAATGGCAGGTGCGCCACCCCGATGACGCGCAGGCTTATGCCCCACGCTTGCTGCACCATGGTAACGCCCGCTGGCAACTGGCTCATGAACAGCCACTGGAATGGGACCGAGTACAACTCATGCGCCGCCTTGGCGGCTATGGCGCAGGCCTGGATGAGCGCGAACTGGACAATGCCATGCGCAGCACCGATACCGATCCAGACGTAGTGCGCCGTGCTCACGCAGCCGGCCTGCGTCCACCCGCCTTGTTGCTCGACACGCTACAGCGCCTGCAACTGGATAACCAGGCACAACAGATCATCACCCGCGTACGCCATGGGCTGGCGCTGGCTGCGTACGAAAACTTTGCCTTGCCTGAGTTGCTGCGCCTGCCGGGGTGGCCTGAGGGGCATGTGCTCAAGGTTTACCAAGGGCCAGAACCTTGGGGCGAAGCTGTGCACTACGGCCCTGTTGACACGGTTGGCCAGGTAGAAATAGACGTTACCCGTAACGACCTGGACAATGGCCAGTTGAGCCAGACAGTGTTAGCGCAGATGGATGAGGAAGCCATTCTACAGTTGCTGGGCGACACGCCGACCGAGCACCGATCATTCGCATTGAACAACACGCTGGCAGAACACCTGGAACAACATCGCGGCGCTCTGCTAACCAGCCTGCAGCAAAGTCACCGCCCCACCCTCCCCCCAACCGCGCAACCCCTCGCCCGGCAGTTTCCCGGCCTGCCGGACAGCGCCCTTGAAGAATTGCTGGCCAACATCGGCAACGCCGAACGGGAAAGCCTGAGAAACGCACGGGTGCCTCTTCGCATTGCCGAAGAAGCTCGCCTTCTGCAAGCTCGAGCGCGGCTTGACCGCGCCATCCTCGGCATTTTCAGGCCCAGCCTGGCCAACGACGACAGCCTATGCCTGATACAGGCGCTGCAAGCCGAGCACCCGCAGGCAGACTCGGCGCAGTTGCTGGAGCTGGCCCTTGGAAATCGCCAGCACTGCGCCTCGCTGCTCGGCCAGCAACCCATCAATCCCAGGTTCCGCTCCCCGTTGCGATTGGCCAACGGCCAGCTTGGCTATCCCCTGAGCGGCCGTGGCTTGCAAGGGCGCGTCTTGCCGGCCGCGCGTCGACTTCGGGCCCTCTACCCCGAACTCAGCAGCCAGCAAATCAGCGCACTGCAAACCGAGCTTGCCCAGGGAGGCGACCTGGGTAGCGCAATCAGACAACTGGAAGCCGAGCAGCGCACCCTCAACCGTGATCTCAACCGCTGGGTTAGCACCTCGCGCACCCTGGATGAACGCTTTGATCGCCAGCAATTCACCGAGCGGCTGATGAGTGCTTCGCGGCGTGAAGGCGGCGCACAACGCGCAGTGCTGGTGCTGAGCCATATGCAACTTGAAGCGCTGCCAGCGTTCACTGCCCGAATGCCGCATATCCGGCAACTCGTCCTTGATGGGTTGCAGATGCGAGGCCTGGAGGGTGGCTTCCTGGCAAACTTCCCTGACCTGGAAACCCTGGAAATCATCAGCAACCCGGATATGGACGCCGAAACATTGTTCGAGGCGCTGAAGTCTGTGCCACGGCTACGCGAACTGAGCCTGACAGGCAATGGTTTAACTACCATTTCAGCCACAGCCAGACAAGCCATCGGGGCGATGCCCAGCCTGCGGGTACTGGGCCTCGGCCGTAACCGGCTGCAGCTCGATGACGCCAGCCTGGCCTTCCTGACGCGCTTGCCCCTGGATGCACTCGGCCTAAGCAACAATCAAATCACGCTTGATGAAAGCCTTGCCGCTCAGTTTCAGGACATGGTCCACCCTAAGGTACTGGACATGACTGGCAACCCACTGCGACTGGCGCCAGACCTGCGCTTCATGGCCCGCCTCAGCCACCTGAACCTCGACCGTTGCGAACTGCAGCAGTGGCCCGACAGCCTGACAATCCTCATGAGCCAGCCCCAGTACCAGCTGCGCTATCTGAACCTCTCCTCCAACCGCATTCGTACCCTGCCAGACTTGCCAGGTGTACTGCGCACCCCGTTCGCCCGCGATGTCGCCGCGCGCTTGCCTGAGCGCCGCTGGCTGTTCAACTACAACACGCTGGAAGCCGAGGCACGTGCGCGCTTGGGCAGCAGTGGCGTCAATGTATTCGAGCACGCCGAAGACGTCCCCCCGTGGCAAGGCTTTTTCCGTGACGGGGCGAGCAGTGCCGAAGAGCAGCTGTGGAGCAATCTGTTTGATCAAGGTGAAAACGCAGCGTTGCTGGGGGTACTCGAGCGTCTTGCCCAGTCGGCAGAAGCGCGGCGTGATGCCCAGGCCCTGGGGGCGCGTGTATGGGACCTGCTGGATGCCGCTGCCCACGACACCGTGCTGCGCGAACGCCTCGCCACCGTGGCCGGGGACTTCCCCCCAACCTGCGGCGACGCAGGTGCCGACGCCTTCAGTGCCTTGGAAATAGAAGTGCTGGCCCATCACGCTGCTGGCCATGCCGGTAGTCGACCGGCCGACCTGCTGAACCTGTACCGAAAGTTGTATCGACGCGATCAGGTCAATCAACTGGCCGACCGCATCAGCTGGAAACGGTCCTTGCGCAAGCAGGCGTTGCTCGATGATGTCTTCGATGAAGATCTCCCCTCATACGATGAGCTCGACGAGCCCTCTGCCTTTCCGGACACAGATTTGGAAACGGGGCTTGTGGACGATATCGAGCTGCGCCTGGCCTTGCGCCAGTCCCTGGCTACCGCGCTGGACTACCCTGAGCCGAGTAGCGGCATGTTGTACCGCAGCACGGCCAGGATCAACCAGACAATCATTGACAGGGTGAAGGCTGCGGTGCTTGTTCTGGATACCGATGCCACCGCTCGAGAGCAATGGTTGAACCAGCAGCCGGGCTGGGTTGCGTACCTGAAGCGAGAGCATGCGGCGCAGTTCAACCTGATCACCGACTTTTGGCGGCCAGGCTTGGACTACCTGTATCACTGCCTGGATGAAACAGCAGACCCGGTGACGTCCCTGGACAGTTCTTTGCTACGAGCCCTGGCCAGCGTCATGCCTGAAAACCCGTTGGATGCTAGTGGCACTCTGCAACGCGTGGCGATCAACGAGCAGCAGTATCGCCAAGCCGTGGACGTGCTGAGCGCCGAGCAGCAACAGGTTGAAACCGGTGTGCTGACCAGCCTCACTCGCCAGCTGCAGACACTCGGCAATTAAACCCTGCTCGCTGGACGCGCAGGTCTTCAAAGAAGGCCTGCCGACCATTTACCTGGCAGAAGACATGCCGACAACCCCATACGCATGACAGACCTGGGCAGGCAATTATCTACCGCACAGGCCGCCAGCGTATGCGGCCCCATAGCGGCTCCCGTCCACGGAGTGCCGACATGAGCCACACCCCTTATCACCACGTGCAAATGGTGCGTACCCTGCCCGGCTGGAGCAAGGCGTTGCACAGCGAGCATGCCAGCCAGATCATGGCGCGTTTGCACAAGGACTACCAGGACAGCCAGGGTAATACCTGCGCCTGGTATCAACAGGCAGACGAACCCACCCGCCAGGCCCTGCAGCGCGCCATCGCCAAGCGTGATGCCAGCAACAGGGCCGTGCACGCGGCGCTCGGCAACTTGCAGGGCGTGACCGAATTCTGCGCCCCGTTACTGCAAGAACAGCTCAACATCGACACCCCGGTAACCCAGGCGCAATACGTTTATCAAGCCACCACTGTGAAGCAACCACAGGGGGTGCCCGGGGGCCCTGCCGTGCCGCATGAGCGGGCCGAGGTTGTGTCCAAGGGTGCCCCGCAGTACCGCAGCCTGCTCGAAGCGGCCCTGCACAATTTCGAAGGCCCGGCCGACACCACGCGGTTCAGTCGCCTGCAACACAGCCGCCATGACATCAGGTTCATGACTGGGCTGACGGTGCCAGGTTTCATCGACCAATGTCGGGCGCTGAACCTGGGTCGGCGCTACCAGCAGCACCTTGACCAGATCTTCGACGGAGCAAACAAGAACGAGCTGCAGCAGCTGGCCATCAACGCCCGGCGCGACGAGTTTCGCGTGCAAACCCGTATCGCTGCCTGCAAAGGCTACCTCAGCCCCGCCGGCTCGCGCGCGCTGCATGGCCTGTGCGCCGACAACGCCGACGCCACCTATCAAGGCCGCCCCCTGCGCTGCTGGCAACTGCAGTTGTTTGGCATCCCGATCCACGAACTGCTGTTCATCGCGCCCATGCAAAACCGCAAGCATGACCCGGTATTTCTCTACAACCCGGTGGATGGCGATGCGCTCAGGGAGTTCGCCTCGCTGGGCGATGCACGCAAGTACTTGCGCCAGCAACTGCTGCAGGACGACTACCGCAAGCGTTTCGTCGCCCTGGCACTGCAATCACAAAAGGCGACGTTGAACAAGCGGCTCGCGCGCGCCCTGTACAGCAACGCCGACCAGGAAGACGGGGCGCAGCTGAAACCTCGCAAGTCGATACACCTGGAATCCATCGACAGAAACCTGCCAGATGCCCCTTGGGCATTATTGGAATCCAGCCACCTTGCCCGCCTGAGAGCTGATGCTCGCCAGATCGCGGTGCCCACCGAAGATGTCGACGCCAGAGTACGCTTGCAGAACATCGAATACTGGCTGGACCTGGGCATGACCGTGCTGAATGTGGCAGCGATGGTCGTGCCATGCCTGAACCCGATCATGCTGACCCTCGGCGCCGCGCAGATCATGGGCAGTGTATTCGAGGGCATCTCGGCCTGGGAGGAAGGTGACAATGCTGAGGCTGCAGCCCAGCTAGAGTCGGTGCTGCTGAACATTGTCACGGTCGCTGCCGTAGGTGGCGGTGCCGTGGCGCTGAAGGCTTCGGGCTTCGTCGATGGCATGCAGAGCATCGTCAAGGGTGGCAAGGACTACCTGTGGAACGCCACGCTGCAGGACCATGCCAGCCCGGTGTCGATTGCCGAAGACCTCGAACCCGATGTTCAGGGCCGCTATACGTTGGACGGGCGCCACTACATACGCATCGAGGGTGCTGTGTACGAACAGTTGCAGGAACGCGGCCAATGGCGGATTCCCCACCCGCAAGACCCGCAGGCCTATCGGCCAGTGGTTCGGGACAATGGCGCAGGCGCCTGGCGCGCGGCACATGAAGATCCACTCGAGTGGGATGACTTACGGTTGGTGCGGCGCTTGGGGCCGATCAGTGAAGGCCTGGATGACGGCGAGTTGCAGGCTGCACTGCAGTGCTCAGGCGTGCAAGGCGGTGAACTTCGCCAAACCCAGGTTGCCGCACAGCCTCCCCCCGCCCTGCTGGCCGACGCACTCGACCGGCTGCAAACCCGTGACCAGGTCAGCCTGCCCGAAGAAGCCGGGCCCCTGGCCCGGCAGTTCCCGGGCCTGCCGCAGCGTGCCATTGGGCAGATCATGGCCAGGACCTGCGCCCGTGAACGTCTGCTATTGGGACAAGGCAGGGTACCCTTGCGCGTCGCCGAAGAAGCCCGGGCTTTGCAGGCACACGCTCGCCTGAGCAGGGCCTTGCTGGGGCTCTGGCGACCTGATCTGGCCACCGCCGACAGTGGCGTGCTGGATGCCGCGCTCAAAGCCGAGCACCCTGGCCTCGATGCAAGCCAACGGTATGAAATGGCAGTCTCCGATCGGCTGCATGCAGCCAGGCTGATCGGACAGCAACCGATCAGGCCAGGCTATCGATCGCCCATGCGTCTGGCCGACGGTCGCGTTGGCTACCCACTCAGTGGAAGGCTGCATTGGGCCAGTACCGCAGATCGACGTCTGCGTGCACTCTACCCTGCCCTGAGCGCAAGCGAGCGCAATGCCTTGCGGCGTCAACTAAGCCAACGTGGCAGCGTCACAGCACAGCTCAGGGCGCTGGAGATCGAGCGTGACGCCCTCGACGTCACGCTGCGCAACTGGGTGAATCAGAGCACTGAAACCCAACGCGAGAGCAGCGGCGTGGTCCGCGACCTGGTAAATGCAGCCTGGCGTCGTGACGACCCTGACAACCTGACGCTGCAGCTGCTGCACGTCGACACGCTGCCATCGTTGCCGGCTCGCTTCGATCACATCACCACCCTGAACATTCGCGCCATCGGCATCCGCCAGCTACCCGCAGACTTTTTCCAGAGCTTCCCCTCCCTGCGCACACTGTGCCTGGCGCTAAGCCCTGAACTCGACTTCGAAGGCCTGTTCCAGGCATTGGCCTTTACCCCTCAACTGGAAGTACTGGAGCTGGGCAACAACCAGCTCGGCAGCCTGACCGAGGCAATGCGTGAGCGCCTGGGTGGCCTCACTCACCTGCGCAGGCTGAGCCTGCGCCTGAACACGTTGCAGCTTGCCGAAGCCGACTTGCAGACCCTTGCCCAGCTACCCCTCGAAGACCTTGATCTGGAGAACAACCACATTGTGCTGAGTGAAGCGCTGGCTGCGCGTTTCGCCGACATGCGCAGCCTGCGCGACCTGCGCCTGACCAACAACCCGCTGGGGCAGGCGCCTGACGTGACCGGCCTGACATCGCTGGCCAACTTGCAACTGCGCCACTGCAGTCTGCGTGAATGGCCGCGTGGCCTTACATCATTGATGGCGCAGGCCGACCTGCAATTGCGTCACCTCAGCCTGAGCGACAACCCGATCGGCCAGGTGCCGGACCTCGATCAGGTGCTGACCAGCCCCTTTGCCGACGCCCTGCGTACGCCAGGTCGCGATACCTTCTGGGACTTCAACGAAAACGCTCTGGACGCCGACAGCCGCCGTCGCCTGCGCACGGCTGGCGTGGACCTGCATGGCGACGATGAGCTGTCGGATGCCAGCGTGGACTTCTGGCTCGTGGATGCCAGCCCGGAACAGGCGCAGCTCTGGGACGAGCTGTTCGAGGGTGACGCAAACCGGCATTTGCGCGAAGTGGTCGAACGCGTAGCGCGCTCGCGGCAAGCCGAGCGCAACCTGCGAGCGCTGGCCCAGCAGGTCTGGCAGCTGCTTGAACAGGCGGGGCGAGACGAGGCGTTGCGCACCCATCTGGACAATGTCGCGCAAGGCTACCCGCCCACCTGTGGCGACGCCGGTACCGATGCGTTCAGTGCCCTCGAGCTCGAAGCCCAGGTGTTCAGGCAACTGGCCGAGGAAGCGGAGCGCCCTGCCTACCTGTTCAACTTTTTCCGAAACCTCTACCGCCGCGAAATGGTCAACGCCCTCGCCGAACGGATCCAGCTCGCCCGCCATGCCCGCCAGGCGCGCTTGCTGGAGCTGGAACGGCTGCCCGCCCAGGCTCAGCCCGCAAGGCTCGACGTGCCTGAGCTGGACCGCCTGGACGAACTGAGTGACAACGCCCTGCTCAATGGCGGCACGGACCTGATAGAAATACGCCTGGCCTTGCGCCAGTCACTGGCAGAACCGCTCAATTTCCCGGAAACCAGCCAAGGCATGCTCTATCGCCAGGAAGCGATGATCTCGGCACGTGTGGCCCACAATGTCGAACGCGCGGTCCTGCGGCTCGACGATACCGCTACGGAGCGCAGGGCCTGGGTTGCGCGACAGCCCAGCTGGCAACGCTACCTTGCCCAGCGCTTCGCCAGCCGTTTCGCAGCGCTGGACGCGCGTTGGTACCAAGGCATGCAGTACCTGGATTATTGCCTGGATGCCGAAGGCGAAGCAGTTACTTCACTGGATCGCGCGGTGCTGCAAACCCTTACCGAGGTACTGCCCGCGCCACCGCTGGATGCAACCGGCCAATTGCACAGAATGAACCTGGGCAGCCAGGCTTACGACCAGGCCAGCCGGCGCCTGAATGCCGGGCGTGACCAGCAGCGCGAAGCGTTGTTCGAAACGCTCACGCGCGCGCAAGACCCCAACAACTAACCCTGCTACTGCCCACGCAGGTCTTCGAAAAAGGCCTGCCTGCCATCTACCTGGCTGGAGGCCCGCGGGGCGGCGGCTGCATCTGCATTGGCGGCCTCGACATGCCAGTAGCAGTGCTGCACCGCGCGGGTCACCGCCACGTAGGCCAGGCGTTGCACTTCTTCCTTCTGCGCCGTATCGAACGGTTGGGCATCACCGGCCTTGCCCAGGCCGGCCTGGCGGTACACCTGGTTCTTGTAGGGCGAGCTGGTCAGGTACTGGCAGTCGCCCAGCATGAACACCGCATCGGCCTGCAAGCCTTTGGCACTGTGGTAGGTCAGCTGACGCAGCCGGCGCTGCTCGGCCGGCAATGCCGCCTCGGCGTGCAGCACGCTTTGCAGGTGGTCGTTCATCAAGGCCCTGTCGCTGCCCTTGCGGTACAGCATCATCACCGTCTCGCCCCGTTGGTAGTGCTCGATCAGCGTTTCACCCAAGGCGGCCTCGTCACGGTCGAACACCTTGACCGCAGAGCCCGGCAATTCGGCTGCCGGGCCACTGGCGCGGGCTTTCTTGCCGGCAATCGCCGGGGTGCCTTTGACCAGGTGCTCGGCCGCGTCGATCACCTGCTGCTGGCAGCGGTAGTTGTCGACCAGCATCACCCGCGTGTTGGCCGGCGACGGGAAGGCTTTGGTGAATTCCATGAAGTACTTGGGCGAACTGCCACGCCAGCCATAGATCGACTGCCAGTCGTCACCCACGCACAGCAGCGACGAATGCTGGGCGTGGCGCCCGGTGTGCATGGCTGGGCCACGGCGGCGGATTTCAGCAAGGCTGGCACGCAACCAGCTGACGATCTGCGGCGACACGTCCTGGAACTCGTCGATCATCAGGTGCGCCAAAGGCCGCAACAACGGGTCGGGCAGCAGTTGCAGGTTTTCCGGGTTGTTCTCGCTGAACAGGGCGAACATGCGGTTGTAGCTCATCACCGGCGGCGACTGATCCAGCAGGTGTGCTTCCAGGGCCTTCCAGTACAGGGCCAGGGCCTCGAAAAACAAGGCATCGCTGTCGCCAGACGGGAAGCTCATCGCCGCCACCGCGTTGTTCACGTCCAGGCCAAGGTTCTCGATGAAGTTGGCCGCGCCGACAAAGGCGTCCAGCAACGGCGCCGGTGCCAGTTCACCCTTGACCTTGTACTCGAACCCCGGGCCGGCCACGGCATCGCCAGCCAACGAGGCCGCCAGGCGCCGGGCCATGGCATAGTTGTCGAGCCAGATCAGCGGCCGGTCGCAGAAGGCCTGCAACAGGGTTCGTTTGACCGCCCACTCGGCACGCACCGCCAACTTGGCGCCGGGGCGCTGGTACTGCGCGCTTTCAGCCGGGTCGAAGCCCAGCACCACCAACGGCCCCTGGCCAGCCAGGCGGCCATGAACATGGAAGCGGCTGCCACGGATGTCGACAGTTTCGCGGCAAGGCTCGATGCCCTTGATCGGCCAGGCGCCGGCGGCGAACCACAGGTCCTCGATTACGTCGCACAATTCTTCGTCGCGCTGGGCCGCCAATTGGGTCACCTGTGCGCGCTTCTGTACGTCGGGGTTGTTCGGGTCCAGTGGTTTCAGTTGCAAGGCTTCGCTGCGCAACAGGCCGACCAGCTCGGCAAAACGCGGGCTCTCACCCAGCACGCTGCTATAGCACTGGTTCAGTTGCTGGCGCTGGGCATCGTTCAGGCGCAGGTCGAACGGGTTGCTGTCGGCCTCGGCCTCACGCCCGGCAGGCATCTCGTTGCCCAGCGTCTCGAAGGCGCGCACCTGGCCGAAGCCCGGCAGGCTGCGTACCAGCGGCAGGATGCGCGAATGGAAGGTACGCACCAGCTCGCGAGCCTGCACCGGTTGCAGGCTGATCTGCCACAGGGCGAATACCTGCAACAGGCGCTTGATGAAGTCCTTGCGCGACTCGCGGGTGAACGTGACCACGGTCATCGCGTCCAGTTCGTAACCCAGATAATGGCGCAGCAGCAAAATGCGCAACACCAGCGACGTGGACTTGCCTGCCCCGGCGCCGGCCACCACACAGGTGGACGGGGTGTCACTGAAGATCAGCTTCCACTGCGCGGCGCTGGGTTGCACCTCGGCGGGCAGGCGCTGGGCGACATCGGCTTTGAAGCGCTTTTTCAGCTCGGCCGTCAAGGGCAGGCGCCAATCGTCGAACAGGTTGTCGTCCTGACCGGGCACAGCAGCGATGTCAGGCCGGGTATCGCGGATCACCAGCACCTGGCGCCCGGCTTCGTAACCCTCCACCCGCCCGCGGTCGAACCCTTCACGCACGCCATCGGCGTGGCCACTGCGCTGGCCTGTGGCGTGGCCGAGGAACCAGGAATCACGGTGCTGGGCTTGCAGACGGGTCAGGCCACGCCCCAGCAGGCGGGCGGCCAGGCGGCGAAACCAGGGCAATTGCGCGGGAGGGGTAAGGTCGGCGGGGGCCTGGGGTTGCTCGTGGGCCACGGTCACTCCGTTGGAAAACAAAAACAGCTGGCATGTTCGCCGCATCGACAGAAAATCGCCAGCGAATGCTTGCAGATCAGTGGATTAGGCGATGAAGCGAATCAAGCATGGCAGCAATTAATATCGAATAATATGATTATTTTAAGCCGATATTTACGCTTATTTTCGATGTTTCTTTAGCGCATCATGGCGTCATTCCACTGATTCAAGGAGCACGACCATGCTGCAACTGCGACCCTTTGAAGGCCTCGGCCACGCCAACCACGGCTGGCTCGATGCCCACCACCATTTCTCGTTCGCCGAATACTACGACCCGGCGCGCATGCACTGGGGCAACCTGCGGGTGTGGAACGACGACCTGATCGCGGCTGGCAACGGCTTCCCGCCGCACCCGCACCGCGACATGGAAATCATCACCTATGTGCGTGAAGGCGCGATCAGCCACCAGGACAGCCTGGGTAACAAAGGCCGCACCGAAGCCGGTGACGTGCAGGTGATGAGCGCCGGTACCGGCATCGTGCACAGCGAGTACAACCTGGAAGACGTCGATACGCGTATTTTCCAGATCTGGATCGTGCCTGAGCGCACCGGTGAAGCACCGCAGTGGGGTAGCCGGCCGTTCCCCAAAGGGGAGCGTGGCGAAGGCTTCGTGACCCTGGCCAGCGGCCGTACCGGTGATGAAGACAGCCTGCAGATTCGCACCGATGCGCGACTGGTAGCTGCCACTTTGCGTGCCGGTGAAACCGCCGAGTATCGCTTCGATGCCGCACGCCGGGGTTACCTGGTGCCGGCCAAGGGGCTGGTGGAAGTCAACGGGCTGCGGGCCAAGGCGCGCGATGGGGTGGCGATCGAGCAGGAGCAGGTGCTGCGGGTGACCGCCATCGAGGACAGCGAGATCGTGCTGGTGGATGTGGCTTGATGAATCGGGCCAGTGCAGGCTGCCGTGCAATACCTGTACTGGCCTCATCGCCGGCAAGCCAGCTCCCACAGGGACCGCACAGGCCCCGGGCCCACGCTATATTTGTGGGAGCCGCCTTGTGTCACGATAGCGGCGCGCAGCGTACCCGACTGTCGACAAGCAACGCCCAATCCCGCTGAACATTGGCGCCATCGGCCACCCTGCACTAGCGTTGTGCTACCAGCCAGCCCCAACGTTCAGCGGAGGCCTCACCCACCATGCCGGACCTGCGCCCGAACCCGACGCTGCGCCTGGAATACCGTGCCGAACACCCCATTCACCACGCCTTCCTCGACCAGGCCAGCCGCTGCCCGGATGCCACCGCCATCCTTGCCCGGCACACCCGCTGCAGCTATGCCCAACTGGCGCAGATAAGCCAGGGCATTGCCGCGTATCTGGTAGAAAACGCTGCCAGTGGCAACGATCGTGTGGTCATCGTCGCCAGTCGCTGCGCCGCCCTGGTGTACGCCATGCTCGGCTGCCTGCGTGCCGGCCTGGCCTTTACCGTGGCCGACGCTGCCTACCCTCCCGCGCGTATCGGGCAGATCATCCGTACACTGGCGCCTGCCGTGGTCCTGCGCTGTGGCGAGGCATCCCTCGACGCCTCCGGCCCCGTTGTGGTTACGGTGCCGGAAGCCCCCGCTGAGGCACTGCGAGCCTTTCCCTGGCAACAGGTCGCGCTGCCCAGCGTCAACCCCGAGCAACCGGCTTACATCACCTTCACCTCGGGCAGCACCGGAGAACCCAAGGGTATCGTTACTCACCACGCGCCCCTGGTGCACTTCATTGACTGGCATGTGCGCCAGCATGGCTTTACCCAGGCTGATACCTTCTCCCTGCTTTCCGGTCTGGGCCACGACCCGGTGTACCGCGATGTGTTCACGCCCCTGTCGATAGGCGCGACCATCGCCTGCCCTGCCCAGCCAACCCTGACCGACCCGTCACAGCTGGCAGGCTGGATTCACCAGCACGGAGTGAGCGTGATCCACCTCACCCCGCCGCTGGGCAAGCTGATCGAGACCGGCGCACACATGAATGGCCAGGTACTCGATCAACTGCGCTACCTGTTCTGGGGCGGCGATGCGCTAAGCCCTGCGCTGTACCAGCAGATCCGTGCCATTGCGCCGTGTGCTGTCAGTGTCAACTTCTATGGCACCACGGAAACGCCACAAGCCATGGCCTTCCATACCCTCTCCCCTGACTGGGACAGTTCACGGGTGCCCTTGGGCAAAGGTATCGCCAATGCGCAGTTGCTGGTGGTCAACGCGGCCAACCAGCTGGTCAGCGTGGGCGAAACCGGTGAAATCCTGATCCGCAGCCCCTATCTGTCGCAGGGTTACTGGGGCGACCCGGCGCTGACCGAGGCCAAGTTCATCGTCAACCCGTTCACCGGCGACGCAGGCGACCGCTGTTATCGCACCGGTGACCTGGGCACCTACCTGGCCGATGGCAGCGCCAGTTTCCTGGGGCGCGGTGACAGCCAGGTGAAAATCCGTGGCCACCGCATCGAGCTGGCGGAAATCGAGAACGCCATCACCCGTCACCCGCACATCGGCCAATGCGTGGTCGTGGCCAACCACGACAGCGCGTCGATCCGGCTGGTGGCCTATTGCGTTGGTCAAAAGCCGACCAGCGCCGATGAACTGCGCCAGGCGCTCGCCGGCCAGCTGCCGGACTACATGGTGCCAGCGCTATTCATGTTCCTCGACGTCCTGCCGCTCACCCCTAACGGCAAGGTGGACAAACGCGCCTTGCCTGCGCCATTTGACGACAGCGCCAGCCTTCCCTTGTCCCCCTTGGCCGAAAAACTGAGCACGGCCTGGGCGCGCATCCTCCAGGTGCCGCGCCTGGATGCCAGGTTGAGCTTTGTCGAACTGGGCGGCGACTCGCTGTCGTTCGTGCAAGCCTCGCGGGCGCTGGAGGAACTGATCGGCCACCTGCCACAGCGCTGGGAAACGCTGCCGGTGTGCCAGCTGGCCGAGCTGAATGCGCCCCCGAAAAGCGCGTGGCGGGTGATGGAGATACCGGTGTTCGTGCGGATGCTCGCCATCATCCTGATCGTGGTCGGCCACCTGAGCGAGTTCGACCATTGGTTGATCGTCGGCGAAACGTCGGTGTTGTTCCTTGTCTCCGGCATCAGCCTGGCGCGGTTCCAGCTCAAAGCCATCGAAGAACGTGGCGATGCACGCACGCTGCTCAGGTCGCTGGCGGCCATCGTGGTGCCCACGCTGTTGTACACCGCGCTGATCCAGCTGGTGTTCGACCGGTTGCACTGGCAATCGCTGCTGCTGGTGTCCAACTGGTTCCCGGCCAGCGAAGTCAGCCTGTTCAATTACTGGTACATCGAAGTGCTTGTACAGATGATCCTGATCATCGGTGTGGTGCTGTCGATCAGGCGCGTGCGCCAAGCCGTCCTCGCCGACCCGTTCCGCTGCCTGATCATTGCGGCCTGTGCGCTGGTGGCGCTGGATGTGCTGCTCAGCCGCTTCGTGTTCGACGCCAGTGCGCTGCTCAACCGGGTACCGCAGCACTTTCTGGCGGTCATGGTGCTGGGCATGGCCGTGCACCATGCCGACACCACCGCGCGCAAGTGGGTGGCCAGCGCTGTAGCCGTGCTGGTGGTCGGCGAGCTGGACCTGATGGCGGTTGCCGACGTTGGCTGGGAGGCTTTCTCGCGTTATATCGATATCGCCCTGCCGGCGATGCTGGCCCTTATCTGGTTCCGGTCGGTGCCAGTGCCCGCCCTGGTAGCACGGGTAGGTGCGGTCATCGCATCGTCAACCTTGTTCATCTACCTGACGCATTTCCAGTTCCAGTCGCTGGCGGACCATATCTTCAGGCACCCGCTGTTCGAGGTAGCCATGGCACTCGCCGGAGGGGTACTGGTGGGTTACTGCTGGAACACCCTGTTGCGTCTGCTGTTTACGCGATGGAACAAGCAAAACCGGGCGCGTGGAGCCGATGCAACCGAGCGTGCTACCTCTGCTTGAGTTGACCTGCCGGCAATGGCGCTGCGATTGCAAACCCTGAAACACTCTGCCTAAAATGCGAACCATTAACATTTGTAAACATTTTCAGGCGGCATGGATGAGCATCCCGGATATAGCTTTTACTTCTCAAGTCAGCCAGCTATACCGCGCCCAGAGCAAATGGTTGCATAACTGGCTGAAACCGCGGGTGAACTGCAGCCACCTGGCAGCAGACCTTGTCCAGGATGTGTTCGTGCGTGTCATGTCTGCCGCCGACGCCGCCGCAAAGCTCGACGCCGTACGCGAACCCAAAGGCTACCTGGCAACCATCGCTCGCCGCCTGATGATCGATCACCTGCGCCGGCTGCACCTGGAAAGGGCCTGGCTGCAGGTGCTCGCCGAGCAACCCGAAGCACTGGACATCTCACCTGAGCAACGCCTGGCGTTGCTGCAAACCTTGTTCGAGCTCGACGCCATGCTAGCCGCGCTCGGGCCCAAGGTACGTGAAGCGTTTTTGCTTTCGCAGATTGATGGCATGCCCTACAAACACATCGCCACCCAGCTGGGTATTTCCGAAGTCAGTGTGCGCCGCTACATTGCCAAGGCGGCCGAGCACTGCATGATCTACAGCCTTGGGCATGGCCACTGAGCATGAACCTGAATGCCGAGCAACTGGCTTCGTTGCGCCAGGCCGCGCACTGGTTCAGCCAGCTCAACAGCGGTGAGGTGCAGGCCAGTGATTATTCGGCCTGGCAGCTGTGGCTGAATGCGACCCCCGTCAATGCCTGGGCCTGGCAGCAGGCCGAGCGCCTGCAAACGCGCATGGCAGCCAGCGAAAACCCGGCGTCTGCACGCGTACTGGCGCTGGCAGCCCATGGCCGCAACGCCAGCCGTCGGCGGGTGGTCAAGGCTGGCTTGATACTGCTGGGCGGCGGCGCGCTGGGCCTGGGGGGATACCGGGAGGTCAAGCAGTCTCCACTACTGGCAGACGTGCGCACCGGCGTGGGCGAACAACGTTCGCGGATCCTGAGCAATGGCACTGCGCTGATGCTCAATACCGCCTCTGCAGTCGATGTGGATGACGCGCGCGACCCTGCGCGCTTGCGCCTGCGCCAAGGTGAGGTCATGGTCACTGTGCCGGCGCGCCAGCACTGCAACGTCAGCACCCGAAACGGCACGGTCGAAGCAGGCGAAAGCCGCTTTGCCCTGCGGTTGTTCGATGACGGCAGCAGCCTGGAGGTATTTGCCCGGCAGGCGCGTGTAACCCTGAACTCGGGCCAGACCCTGCTGGTAAACAGTGGCGAGCGCTGTCGGTTCAACGACCAGGGCTTCGCCGCGCTGGAAACCGTCCCCTTGGCCGCAGATGCCTGGGGCCTCGGGTTACTGATTGCCAATGACCAGCGCCTCGACGCGTTCATCAGCAACCTTTCACGCTACCGCCCGGGCTGGCTGCGCTGCGCACCGGCCGTGGCAGGGCTGCGCATCAGCGGCACCTACCGGCTCAACGATACCGACCAGATACTGCGCGCGCTGACCACGTCACTGCCTGTGCAGGTACAGGTGCGTACGCGTTTCTGGGTCACCATCACGGCGGCGTAAAAAAAATGCTGGGCGCCTGATCACTTTGCCAGGGCTTATCCGACTCATAGGTATCCCGACTTTTACCTATCAGAGAAACGCGACGATGACCTGCCGCTTCAACACCAGGCCTTTCACTGCGCCAGGCCTGCGCACCTGCCTGCTACTGACTGCACTGCTCGCGGGGCCTGGCGCTGCCAGCGCCGCGCAAGCCCATGACTACCACCTGCCGCAGGGCGACCTTGGCGAAACGCTGACGCAGTTCGCTGCCGAGTCTGGCATCGTGCTGTCCTTCGACACCCACTGGACGCGAGGTAAACGTTCGCCTGCGCTTGAGGGGCGCTATGACGTCGACCAAGCCTTGCAGATTCTGCTCAGTGGCACCGGGCTACAGGCCACGCGGGAAAGTGACGGGCGCTATTCGCTGCTGTTGACCACCGGCCAGGGCGATGCGCTGGAGTTGGCCCCCAGCCGCGTCGATGCCCTGGGGCTGGGTAACGTCACCGAGGGTACCGGCGCCTACACCACCGGCGGTTCTACCAGCGCAACCAAGCTGCCGCTGACCCTGCGCGAAACGCCGCAGTCGGTCAGCGTAATCACCCGGCAGGTTATCGACGACCATGGCTCGCAAGACATCGGCGACGTGCTGCGCAACACGCCCGGGGTTTCGGTCCAGGCTTACGACAGCGAACGCATGGAGTACTCCGCACGCGGGTTTGCCATTACCAACTACCAGTACGATGGCATCAACACCATCTACGACGGCGTTTACGATGAGGGCGTGACCCACGTCGACATGGCCGCCTACGACCGCATCGAAGTCATCAAGGGTGCGACCGGCCTGATGACCGGCTCTGGCGACCCCTCGGCGACGGTCAACCTGGTGCGCAAGAAGCCCACTCAAGACTTCAAGGCGTCGATCACCGCCAGCGCAGGGTCCTGGGACAACTACCGTACCGAAGGTGATATTTCGGGTTCGCTCAACGACAGCGGTAGCGTACGTGGCCGCCTGGTGGGGGCCTACCAGGACCGCAAGTCGTACCTGGACCACTACAAGCAGAAAAAGGATGTTTACTACGGCATTCTTGAAGCCGACCTGACGCCAGATACCCTCCTCACCTTCGGCATCGACAACCAGGCCACGACCCCGCGTGGCTCGTCGTGGACCGGTAACCCGACTTACTTTTCCGATGGCAGCCGCACCGACTTCTCGCGCTCGCACAACCCGGCGGCAGACTGGAGCCGCCGCGACTTCCAGTCCACCACCTACTTCACCTCACTGGAGCAGGCCCTGGCCAACGACTGGAAGGTCAAAGTCAGCCTCAACCACATGATCAGCGATCATGACACGCGCCTGGCGTCTGCCAGCGGCGGCAACCCGGACCCGGCGACCGGCGAGGGCATGTTCCTGTACTGGGGGCGCTGGGAAGGTCACCGCGTGCAGAACACAGCAGACGTGAATGTCTCCGGCCCGTTCACCCTGTTCGGCCGCGAGAACGACCTGGTGGCAGGCTTCATGACCTCGCATTCGAAGCAGACCGGCGACACCTTCGACAGCAGCGCGTTCGCCCTGGTGCCCGGTTCCATCTTCGACTGGAACGGTAAACTGCCGGAGCAGAACTTCCCGAAAAACGGCGATTACACCACCACGCAAAGCCAGAATGGCGCCTACGTGGCCACCCGCCTGAGACCGACCGACAAGCTCTCGGTCATCCTCGGCACCCGGGTCAGCACCTTCAAGTACAACGATGATCAGGACTATTACGCCACGTCGTCGCTGAGCGATACCCATGCAAGCTACAAGGAACACGGTGTGGTCACCCCCTATGCGGGCGTGGTCTATGACCTGGACGACACCTACTCGGTGTATGCCAGCTACACGTCGATCTATCAGCCGCAGGTTTACAAGGACATCAACGGCGCCACCCTCGCGCCCGTCGAAGGCGATGGCTATGAAGCCGGGCTGAAGGCTGCCTGGTTCGACGGCAGGCTGAACGGCACCCTGGCGTTCTTCCGCATCGAGCAAGACAACGTCGCCTCCAATATCGGCACCAACCCGGTGACCAACGAAGGCATCTACAAGGCCATCGACGGCGCCACCACCAAAGGCGTCGAGTTGGAACTGGCCGGCGAACTGGCGCCCGGCTGGAACGTCACCGCAGGCTACACCTATGCCCGTACCCGCGACGCCGACGACCAACGGATTTTCGGCTTCCCGATGGCAACCACCAAGCCTGAGCACGTAGTGCGGCTGTTCAACACCTACCGCCTGCCTGGCGCATTCGATCAGGTGACCGTGGGCGGTGGGCTGCGCTGGCAGAGCGGCTTCTACGGCAACATCTACAGCCCGATCGCCAACGACTATACCCGCATCAAGCAAGGCGGCTACACCCTGGTGGACCTGATGGCCCGCTATCAGTACAGCGAGCACCTGAGCTTCACGGTCAATGCCAACAACGTGTTCGACAAGGTCTACCTGACCGGGCTGGGCAACTTCGATACCACGTACTACGGCGAACCACGTAACCTGATGGTCACGACCCGCTGGGACTTCTGACAGGGCGTTGAATCAACGCCCAGCCATTTGTGGGAGCGGGCTTTTCCCGCCAAGGGGGCTATGCGCTGCATGGCACCGGCTTTGCCGGTGTTCGCGGGGCAAGCCCGCTCCCACAGGACTGCCAGACTAGCCTGCCTGCACGATGATCTGGCTTTGCAGGTCGCGGATCATCGCCTCCAGCACCGGTTTCATCTCCCTGAAGTCGTCAGGCGAGCAGACTACATCCGGGTGGCTGAACTTGAAGCGCCGCTCCACCACCACAGCGTTGCCCTCCTGGGAGTAGCGCGCACTGTAGTCCACATCGCCATCATGCAACTGCACAGGCTTGGGGATCGCCAACACATTGACCTGGGCCGGGAACTCGAACCGCGACGTTTCCACCGTGTCGTTGCCAATGCACACGAAGCTCTGGCTGCGTTCCTTCTCCAGGGTGAAGCTGTACACGTTCTGCGAGATACCGCCCGCCAGGCTGGTAAGGGTCGCCACACCAACCGGCCCTGGCAGATTGACCAGGTTTTCCGTGTGCCCATTCACATTGCTGACAAAGTCGCCGTTGGCGGGTGGCGGCTCGACCTTGAACGAACCACTGCCACGCTGCCCATAGGCGGCCAGCACCCTTTCGACCAGCATTTCGCGGTCTTCCGGTTTCATCGACTTCAAGCCGAAGCGGCTCATCTCGCTGGCCCAGCCCTTCACCGTCGAAACATTGGTAAATTCGGCACCGCCATCGGCCTTGACCTTGAACAGCAAGTCACTGGAAACCTGGTTCAGTTGCATGGCCGGGGTTTTGCCAAACTCGCCAGTGGCAGTCAGCAGCACTCGCTTGTTCAGCACGGTCAAGGGCAGGTAACCGGCAGCAATCGAAGGGTCGGTCGAGTCCAGGTACAAGTCCAGGCCCGGCACATAGGTGATCACATGGTTCAGCACACCCAAGGTGGGCACTTTGGGGAACACATAGGCAGTGCCCTGGTTCACCAGCGCCGGGGTGCTCTTGATGCCTGCCGCGCTCAGCAGCGCTTCCAGCAGCGCAACATGGTCCTTGCAGTCCCCGTAGCGGTTGTCCAGTACGGTTTGCGCGGCATGCGGTACTACCCCGCCAGCACCAACGTACACCGCGACATAGCGGATGTTCTCGCGTACCCAGTCACTGAGGGTCAGGGCTTTTTCCCGCGCGGTTGGCAGACCGGCCGTCAGGCGCTTCGCCAGTTCGCTGATCTGTGGGGTGACCTCGACAGTGGCCCTGGCCTGATAGGCCTTGGCAAAGTCCTTGAAGCCGGAGAAGGTCGAAACCGCCAGGTAGTGGCCGTAGTCCAGGTAAGACACGGCCCCCGTCTCGATCCGCGCCCGCGCCGCCGGTACATAGTCCCAGCGATACACCGTGCGCCCTTCCCCGCTGGCGGGTGACGACGCCTTGAAACCACGGGCATCGGCCTGCAACGGCATGCCCTGGGGCAGGTCGTAGGTCAGCGAGAACTGCCCCACCGGGTAGAACTGCGGCACGGTGATGTCTTCGAACTGCCCAGGGAAAAGCGGTGTAGCGCGGTTGCGTTGATAACGCAGCACCAGCCGGTCCCCCACCGCAACCTCGGGGAAGATGACCACCTTGTTGACCGAGTCCTGGAACATCGGCGCCTGCGCCGAGCCCTGCTCCTGCTGCTCCTTGATGTGCGCGGCATCCACCTGCACTTTGCGGCCGTCGGGCTTTTGCGTGTAGGCCTCGACCACCTCCAGCGTCTCCAGCGAACGGTTGTAGCTTACCGGGTGCTGGGCATTGGTCTTGATGGCGCGTTCTTCGTTGATCAGCATGACGCTGTCGACATCTAGACGGAAGCTGCCGTCCTTCTGCACGACGAACGTCTGCGCGACCTTTTCCAGGGTGATGGAACGGTCGACACCATCGGTAAAGGCGTGGGCAAGACCCGCCCAGAGCATTGTGACAGGCAGCAGGACAGCTGCCAGGTATGGCTTTTTAAGCATGGAGATCCTTCTCGATCAGCGGACAACAATCGGCAATGATACGCATTGGCGCTGCATGATGGCAAAGTGACAATGTTGCCTAGCGGTGCTCCGCCAGGTCGGCCAGCACTTCAGCCGAGGTCGTGACATGGCGGAAGTGATGCTGCCACAGTTCGATACCCAGCTTGGCCGACCGGTCCAGCGAAGACCCTACCGTCATGTCTGTCACCAGGGTGGGCGTCAGCCCCGCATCGAACAGGGCAAAGCCAGCGGCCAGCACACAGGTTTCGGTCTGCAGCCCACACACCAGCACCCGCTCCACACCCAGTTGCCTGATGTACTCGATGGCTTCGGCGCTCTGCCCGTAGCCATGCTTGATGAACACCTGGTCGGCCTCGACCAGGCTTTCGTCCTCGGCCGCCGGGTGCCAGCCGAGCTGCCGCTCGAACGGGGTGACCTGTTCGTCGTGCAACTCGACCGAGGCGATGGTAGGAATGTTCGCTGACAACCGCCGCAAGCCATCGACCAGCCACTCGGGCGGGCTGAAGGTGGACTGTACATCGACGATGAGCAAAACCTGGCGCATAGCGTTCTCCCGCCATTGGCAAAATGGCGCGGAGTATACCGCGTGGCACGGGGGCTTGATCACCAGTCGTAGGTCATCTCCACCGACGCAACCCGCTCCTGTCCGTAATAGCAGCCAAACGCATAGTTGCAGTCCGATACGTACTCGCGATCGAAGATGTTCTGCACGTTTACGCTGGCCTGCAGGCCGCGCAGGCTTGGGTCGAGCTTGGCCAGGTCGTAACTGACAGTGGCGTCATACACGGCATAGGCCGGTACTTCGAAGGTATTGGCCGAGTTACCCTGTTTGCGGCCGGTATAACGTGCCCCGGCGCCAAAGGTCAGGCCATTGAGGGTGGCCTGGGTGAAGTGGTAATCCACCCACAGAGTGGCAGAAACCGGGGCCTGCGCCTCGTTGCGGTTGCCCTTGTCGCCATAGGTGCTTTTGGTATAGAACGAGTCGATGTAGGTGGCAGCGGCCAGTACATCGACACTCTCGATGCTGGATTTGAGCTCCAGCTCCACACCACGCGAGCGCACCTCGCCATTTTGCGTCTGGTACTGCGGATACTCGGTATCGCCGGTCAGCATGTTCTTCTGCTTCACCTGGAACACCGAAGCGGTGAACAAGGTGCCGTCGACTGGCTGGTACTTCAGCCCCACCTCGTATTGCTCACCTTCACTTGGCTCGAACGCCTTGCCGCCGCGCTCGGGTGCTGCCGTGCCCACGGTTGGCAAGAACGACTGGGAATAGCTGACATACGGCGCCAGGCCAAACTCGGTGACATAGGTCAGGCCGATGCGCCCGGTGAACTTGGTGTCGCGCTGGGAGGCAATGCTGTGCGCCAGCAGATCCTTGTTGTCGACTTCCGCCCAGTCCTGGCGCCCGCCTACGGTCAGGATCCAGTTGTCCAGCTTGATCTGGTCCTGCACGTACACCCCGGTCTGGCGCAGCGTGTTGTCCCAACGGGTATCCAGCACCGGCGTCACGTTGCTGGTGGGGTAGTTGTTCTTGCCATACAGGTCGACAGGCAACACGTTGTAGGCGTTGTAACCATCGTACTTGCGCGAGAAGTGACGGTAGTCCGCACCGGCCAGCAAGGTGTGCCGCAGTGCGCCCGTGTCGAAGGTGTACTCCAGATTGTTATCGATGGTGTAGGCGATGTTGTGCTGGCGCCAGTCAAGCTTGACCCGGTTGGCGCGGGTGTAGTCGACCACATCGCCATCCGTCACAAAGCTGCGCAGGTAGAAGCCCTTGTAGCGGTCGCGCACATCGGTGTATCGCGCCGTTGAGCGCCAGGCCAGGTCTTCGTTGAAACGGTGGCTGAAGTCATAGCCAAAGATGTACTGGTTGCGCTTGTAATCGTTGTACCGCGAGTCCCCCGAAAAGAAGTCCCGGTCGATATGCTGGCCTGTCGGGCCACGCTTGAGCGAGCCGATCATCGGCAACGTCTGATAATCGGGCTCGCCATCATCACGCTGGACTTGGGCGAGCAGCGTCAGGGACGTGTCTTCGGTTGGCGCCCAGGTCAGGCTAGGCGCCAGCAACAAGCGCTCGCTGTGGGTGTGAGCGACCATTTCGTTACCTTTGTCGGCAACGCCGACCAGGCGATAGGTAAAGGCCTTCTGCTCGTCCAGCGGGCCGCTGGTATCGAAGGCACCGTTGACCCGGTTGTAGCTGCCGGCGCCAAGCTTCACCTGGCTACGCTGCTCGCGAGTGGGGCGCTTGGAGACCATGTTGATCAGCCCGCCCGGCTGGTTTTGCCCGTACAGCACCGAAGAAGGGCCTTTGAGCACTTCGATACGCTCCAGCGTGTAGGGGTCGATCTGAGGTGCGCCCCCGAGGCTACCGGCGTACGGCAGGTACGCGCCGTCCAGGTACAGCGGGGTCGGGGTAAAACCGCGGCTGGTGATTTCGTCGGCAATGCTGTTGCGATCGGTGAAACCGCCGGTAGCCAGGCCCGGGGTATAGCGCAGCGCCTGGGTCAGGTTGCGCGCCCCTTGGGCTTGCACCTGGTCGGCGGTGATCACGTTGATGGCCTGGGGGATCTCCAGGATGGGCGTGTCAGTCTTGGTGCCGGTGGCACTGCGGCTGGCAACGTAGCCAGTCACCGGCCCATAGGCAGACTCCACGGGGGCACCGGTCACGCTGGTGGTATCAAGCTGCAGGGTCGAATCGTCACCGACCATGGGCAGCAGCGAGTAGCTGCCATTGGCCTGCTTCAACACCTGCAACCGGTTACCCGCCAGCAACTGGCGCAGCCCGGCATCGGGGCTGTAGCGGCCACGCAGGCCGGGCGACTTCAACGCCTGTACCGAAGACGGCTCGAATGACACCGTCACCCCGGCTGCCGAAGCAAATTGCGTGAGCGCTGTGGCCAGCGGGCCCGCGGCAATATCGAATGAAGCTTCAGCCTGGCTTTGGGCAATGGCAGGGCTGGCGACCATTATCGTTGCCAATGGGGTCGCCAGCGCCACGCTGAACAATGCGCGATTCACGGTACGCGCCAGTTTGGTCCTGGTCGAGTTGATCAATAGGATGCGGTTGCAATCGTTGACAGCGAGCATGCGGTTTCCTTTCGCCCTGCGGCAGTTTTTTCATTGCGCTTGGTGCGCGTCTACCTACAAGTCGAACGAGAACGACAATCGATAACCCCCTCAGGAAAAAAAAATCGATGGGCTTCATGCAGCCTCGACGCGCGTCCAGTACCGACTGAAGCGACGAATACGCACAGGCAGCGTGGTGGTCAGGTTTTCCAGGACAATATCGATGTCGCCCAAGTGAAACGCCCCGGACAGTCGCAACCCGCCCACGGCCTCATCACAACCCAGGTACCCGGGCCGATACCGCTGCAATTCGCTCACCACATCAGCGAGGCGCCAGTCATCCACGATCAACATCTCGCGGGACCAGGCGTCTGCCATCGCCGCTAGCGGTGTCACGCTGCCCATCTTTTTGGTGCTGAATTGCAACTGTTGCCCGGCCTCTACCCGCACAGCCGCCATGGTCTGTGCACTGCGCACTTGCACCGCATGCTGCAGCACGCACACCCGGGTAACGTCGTCGTCGCAGCGCACGATAAAACGCGTACCCAGTGCGCGGACACTCCCCTGGCCGGTATGCACGATGAACGGGCGGGATAATGCATCCGATGCGGTCTGCACCAGGATCTCGCCTTTCAGCAACTTAAGTGCGCGCCACTGGCCGTCGTAGCGGATATCAACCGCGGTGTCGGTGTTCAGTTGCAACTGGCTGCCATCGTCCAGCCGCAACGAACGCTGCTCGCCAACGCCTGTGCGCACGTCGGCCATCAACCCCGCAACGCCGCCATCACGCAACACCACACCCCCTGTCGCGCCCGCGACCAGCAGCACCGACAATACCTTGAGTACCTCACGCCGCTTGGCCCTGGCACTGCTTAACGTCGGCCGTGCAATACCGGGTGAGACCTGCGCCAGCTTGCCCTGCAAGCGTGCCAGGCGCTCCCAGGCCTGCAAGTGTCGCGGGTCGCTCAGCAACCAGCGCTGATGCGCCGCTCGCGTGCTGTCATCCGCCTCGCAGCGCAGCTCCACATACCAGCGTGCGGCAGCCTCCAGTGTGTTGCGGTCCAATGGTTCAGCACCCGCCATGGCTCAGGCCTCGGCCAGCATCAGGCAGTGGGTCAGTGCCCGCACGGCGTGTTTTTTGACGGTGGTGAGCGAAACATCCAGGCGCCGCGCGATTTCCACATAGCTCAAGCCATCGAGCTGGGCCATGAGGAAGATCTCGCGGGTACGCGTGCCCAGGCCATCGAGCAGCCGATCGATTTCCAGCAGGGTCTCGATAATCAGCAGGCGCGCCTCGGGTGAAACCTCTACCTGCTCGGGCCGTGCCGCGAGGGTTTCCAGGTAGGCCTGCTCCACGGCACGCCGGCGGAACATGTCGATCATCAGGCTACGGGCGACACTGCTCAGATAAGCCCGTGGCTGTTGCAGCTCTGCCGCCTTGCGCAGGGTCAGCACCCGCATGAACGTGTCCTGGGCCAGGTCGGCGGCATGCTCCATACACCCAAGCTTGCTGCGCAGCCACCCGCACAACCAGGAATGGTGGTCCTCGTAAAGCGTGTGCACGGCTTTTTGCAGGGAAGGGTCAGCACAGGACATGGTAGAACCGATCAGAGCGTCTTTAATAATGACTCTCATTTAACCCGAGTCTGACCGGATTTCGCAATTGCTTTGCGCAACTGACTCGAAACACAGCTTGCGAAACGTGAACCAGGGTTCGAAAGGAGCCTAGGCCACAATACTTCTGTTCAACCCCAAGGCCCATGCAGTGGCCATCCTCTCCCCGACAGGCTCGAAGGCCGGATGGCTGTCGCGATAATCTGAAAGCTCCGACATCGCACGGTTCATGCCGACTTCCACTCGGTTGAGCAACTCCTCGCAGCGCGCTTGCGTGAGGTTGCAGGCGGTGCGCCCGAATTGCACCAGCATCTTGCGCTTGGGCCACGCTTTCGACCCGCCCAGCAACAGCCCCATGATGTCGTGGCTGTTGTACACCGTCGTGGTCACCAAGTCATACGCAGGCGCCAGCCAGATGTCGGCGTGCTCGGCACAGTTCTCGTAGAGCAGGCCGAAATTCTTCAAATGTGCATCACCGTTCTGGATACCGGCGCACAACGCGACCATGATGAAAAAGTCTTCCAGCGCACGAGGTACCCGCCCAGGTGTGACATACAGCTTGATCAACTGCGCGCAGCCTTGGTAGCTGCCATCATACTTCTTGCGAGTGCCCCACCCCGAAAGCACGCACATGTCCTCAAAGCCCAGGTAGGCGTTATCGCCGACGTCAAAGCGTTGAACCACCAGAAACCTCCCCTGCTGACTAAGCTGGAGTTCAGGTACTTGCAGGCCGCAATGCAACGCCGCACGCATGCAGAAATACTCGTTGGCCGCCAACTGAGGAAAATCTGATTCGTTGAATGCCTTGACCAGGTGTGTGGCCCCGCGGTGGGTGATCCGGTCTACATCAGGGGTGCTGGCATCGATATCGCGCACCAGCACCTTGGGCTGAACACCGGATACGCCTGAATAGGCCGCGTATGTACTCAAAAGCTCGGCAAACAGGTCTTTTGCACCGTCGTGAACCAGCAAGCTGGACAGCTTCATGGCCGGCACGGGTTCGTCACCGAGATGCTGGGCGATGCTGATCCGACCCAGTTGGTGAGGGCCAACAATGCCTAACAAGGCGAAGTCATCAAACCCGCGCACCGACTTGCTGAACCGCCGCATCAGCTCTTCCTTGAGGTGCCCTTCCGGAAGGTTCATCTCGAACAAGGGGTGAATTCCATACTCCCACTTGTAACTCTCCAGGCGCGTTGGCATGGTCAGAGAGACGGCTTGCGCCTCACCAGCCGATGGGTTGTAAGTGAAGACCGTGTCACGCGGATTTTCGTTACTGCGCCCCAGAGTGCCGACAGTGGCGTCGCCCGCGCCGACGTACAAGCGATCACTCGAACTGATCATGGATACCCCCGGCCTTTAGCTCATCGAGTGTTCTACGCCGGCGCTTGGGCGTGGCCGTCAGTTCGTATCCCAAACCCTCCAGGATCGCTGCAACCTTGCGAATGCCGACTTCTGGGATCGAGTTGTTCTCGATCCCAGAAATGGTCGCACGACTCATGCCGTGACGCTGCGCGAGCTGGGCTTGTGAAAGCCCGGCATCCTTACGCAGCTTCTTGATCAATTTGCCCAATTCATCCATACATTTATGCACCGCATACAATGCATATCATCCAAAAAACATACTAATGCATCGTATTTGATTCAATAAAGTCTGTACAGGCGTTTCTTTACGGCCCTGTAAAGTCAAGGTTATCGGGTGCAATACCGTACAAGCGCAAGGCCTGCCCCACCACGCTGCTGAAGACTGGCGCCGATACCAACCCGCCGTAATAGCCCTGCTTCGACGGGTTGTCGAGCATGACCACCACCACGAATCTGGGCCTGCTGGCGGGCGCAAAGCCGGCGAATATCGCCCTGTAGGCCTTGCCCTGATAGCCATGGCCCTCAACTGCAGTTTTTCTCGCCGTACCGCTTTTGCCACCCACATGGTAGCCGGCCACTTTGGCCCGGTAGATCCCTCTCGGCGCCTCGACTACCTGCACCAGCATGTGCTTGAGCGCATCCGCCACTGGCGGTGCAATGGCCTGAGCCGTCGCTGGTGGCTGCGTCACCTTGAGCAGCGACACCGGTACACGCCTGCCGCCATTGACAAGGGTGGCGTAGGCACTGGCCAGTTGCACGGCCGTGACCGACACTCCATAACCGTAGGACAGCGTCGCTGTCTCGGTGGCCCGCCATTGCCGCCTGAGCGGCAGCAGCCCCGAACGCTCCCCCGGAAAGCCCGAGCCACTCGCCTGCCCCAGCCCTACACCTTGCAAGGTGTCTTGAATGGTCTGGCCACCGATATCGAACGCCACCTGGCTGATCGCAACGTTGCTGGAGCGCACCAGGATGCCGGTCATGTCCAGCCGCTCGCCTGCCGTGCGCGACGCATCGTGAATGGTAAAGCGGCCAATCTTCAGGCTGCCGGTTTGCACCAGCACGCTATCGGAGGCCTGCCAGCGGCCGCTTTGCAGGGCTGCGGCAACGGAGAACGGCTTGAGTGTCGACGCGGGCTCGAACACGTCCACCAGCGCGCGGTTACGCATCGCCGCCGGGCTAACATGCGCCCGGTTGTTCGGGTTGTAGGTCGGGTAGTTGGCCACGGCCAGCAGCTCGCCCGACTGCACATCCAGCACCACCACGCTGCCCGCCTCGGCACCGTTGTCCACGATGCCCTTTTTCAGTTCGCGACTGGCCAGGTATTGCAACCGCAGGTCCAGGGACAACGCCAGGGCTTGGCCCGGTTTTGCCGGCAGGCTCACACCCAGGTCCTCGATCACATGACCACGCCGGTCCTTCAGCACCTGCTGCTTGCCGCGCTCACCGCGCAACACGGCATCGTAAGCCAGCTCAATGCCTTCGCTGCCGTTGCCGTCGATATCGGTAAAGCCGACCAGTTGCGCGGCAACTGAGCCGGCCGGGTAAAACCGTCGCGGCTCCTCCAGGCTGTACACACCCTTGACGTGCAAGCGTTGCACCGCCTGCAACAAATGCTGCGCCAGTTCGGGGGCAAGGCGCCTGCGCAGGTAGATGAAAGCTTTGCCGGTGCTGCGCTGCAACAACGCTTTCAGTCGGTCGCGTGGCATGCCCAATGCATCGGCGAGCGCCGGCCAGCTTGGCTTTTCCATGGCCAGTTCCCGGCCATTGGCCCACAGCGTCACCACCGGCGTGCTGACCGCCAGCGGCTGGCCGTTGCGGTCGGTTATCAGCCCGCGCGGGGCAGCAATGTCCAGATAACGCAGGCTGCGCGCATCTCCCTGCTGGCGCAGGAAGCGGTTATCCAGCACCTGCAGGCTGACAATGCGCCAGCACAGGACCGAGGACAACAGCAGGACCAGGAAAATGACCAACCTGAAGCGCCACGGGTAACCCGGCGAAGTTGTTGTAGCGAATGCCATGGCTTGGGTTCACAACCGTTCAGTGCTGCATCCAGTGCGGCGGCGCAATGCCAAGCACGTTCAGCGTGGGCAGGTTGACGCTGCCAGTGAGGGGCAGCTCATGCGCCATTTGCAGCAGGTAAAGTGCTTCCTGTGTACCCGCTCCGATCAGCCCATCGATTTCACCCTGATACAAGCGCAGCTCCGACAATGCCAGCTGTAGCTGCTTCACCAGTTGCGTGCCCGGTGCTGCTGCCTGGCTTTCTTCAGGCAACACGTCCGGCACGTGCGGGGCAGCACTCGAAAGGTTGGCGCAGAGTGCCAGCACCACGAGGCAAACGCCTTGCATCAGCACCACACCATTACTGAAGCGGGTCATAGCCAAACGCATCGCTGTGGCTGTTCCATTCCACCACCACCCGCCGGTTGTATTGCATGGTCTCTGCACCACTGCCCTCGTGCGCCGGGTAGCGCTCGCCGTAGGCACGCGTGTTCAGCTGATCGTACAAAGCCCCGTATTTCACCAGGTAATAGGCGATCATATCGGCGCGAGCCTGGGCCAGTACCACGTTCTGCTCAGGCGAGCCCTCGTCATCCGTATGGCCTTCGATGAACACCTCGGCCTGTGGGTGGGCAAGCAGAAAGACCGCTACCTGCCCCAACCTGGCGATGTCCTGGTCGGTAACGGCCGCGCTCTCCGTGGCGAAGTACACGACCAGGCCCCCGGCCGTTTCGCGCTCATCCGACTGCAGGCGCAGCGCGCGTTCATTGAAGGCATCGGCCTCGTCCGCGGTCACCCACAAACGGTGCTCGCTGGCAGCGTGGTCGGTACTGCAGGCTGCCGTGGCGAGCATGCACATGGCAGGCAGCAGGTAACGCAGGCAACTGTTCATAAGCCCCCCTCGCCGTTGCACAACAGGCACACACCCAGCCACTGATAGAGCTTCAGCAGCAGAAAGTCCCAGGCACGGCTGAACCAGCCGCCCTCGTCGACCGTCTCCATCACGACCAGGGGCTTTTCCGCGATGTGCCGGGAACCGATCTGGAAATTGATCACACCCACCACCTGCCCCGCCTGCAACGGCGCATGGAGTTCGGGGCTGTCGAGGATGGCACTGACGCTCACTTCAGCGGCCTGCCCATAGGGCACGCTGATGGCCGGGTGTGCGCCTGCATTGAGCTTTACGCTGTGCGTATCACCAAACCAGACACGCTTGCTTACAAACACTTCGTCAGCCTTGATCGGGGTAACCGTCTCAAATGCTCGAAACCCCCACTTGAGCAGCTTTTCACTCTCCTGAAACCTCAGCCGGTCCGACTCGGCGCCCAGCACCACGGCAATCAGCCGGCGCCCGTCGAGCACCGCCGAAGTCACCAGGCTGTAGCCACCCGCAGCGGAATTGCCGGTCTTAAGACCGTCGACAGCCAGGCTGGTACTCCACAACAGCCGGTTGCGGTTGCGCTGAACCACCTGGTTGAAAGAAAACGCCTTTTTCTTGTACAGGGCATATTCAGCCGGCAATTGTTCAATCAGTGCCCGGCTCAATAACGCCATGTCCCGCGCGCTGCTGTATTGCCCTTCGGCGGCGAGACCATGCACGGTCTTGAATTGGGTATTGAGCATGCCCAGTTGGCGGGCCTGTTCATTCATGGCATCAACAAAGGCCTGTTCACTGCCGGCCAGGTAATCTGCCACCGCGATACAGGCATCATTGCCAGATTGAATGACAATGCCCCTGTTCAAATCATCAATCGTCACCCGGTCACCGGGTTTCAGAAACATCAACGACGACCCCTGCAACTGCGCGTTGCCAGCCGCCGAAGCGTCGGTGTCGATCGTTACTCGGTCATTCCCGTCGACAGTGCCACCCTGCAGAGCCTGGCCCAGCACGTAACTGGTCATGATCTTCACCAGGCTGGCCGGGTCTACCCGGGCGTCGGCATTTCCCTGCGCCAGCACTTCGCCGCTTTCAGGGTCCATCAACAACCACGATTGCGCAGCAACACCCGGTGCTGGCAGATAATCTTCGGCCTGCGCCAACCCTATATTCAGCACTAGCAACTGTGCAACTAACGCCCCCAACAACCCGCCGACAACTCGAATACCTTTCATACACTCCACAACCTGAAACACATCACAACTCATACATTCAGAACACACCTGAAGTACGCCCCTGAATTATTTGTCGGTGCATTCTGCGAGTGCGTATACTATAAATCAATCAACTATCAGGATATCTGATATGCATTATATTGATATCGATAGCGTCGACCTGAACCTGCTTCGGGTATTTGTCGCGTTGATCGAAGAAGGTGGCGCCAGCCGCGCTGCACTACGCCTAGGCGTCACCCAACCCGCCGTCAGCGCCGCCCTCGCCCGCCTGCGGGAGGTCTACGCCGACCCGCTGTTCGAACGTACCGGCCGAGGCCTGCGGCCTACCGTGCGGGCCAACGAGCTGGCGCCACTGATTGGCGAGGCACTCAACCGCTGCCGGCAAGCCTTGGCACTGTCGGTGGCAGGCAAGGACATCAAAGGCCGCACCATCACTGTCGGGCTTTCGGACGATGCCGAAATCGCCCTAGGGCAAGGCCTGCTGGCATTGGTCGACAAACACCTGGGCGGGTTGCGTATCCTGTTCAGGCAAACCCATAGCGGCCTGGTGCAGGACATGCTGATGCGCCACCAGGTGGATATCGCCGTGTCTGCAGGTGGGTTGTCCTCACCCCTGATTGCCCGGCAGCGCCTGGGCAGGGGCAATTACCTGGGCATTGCCGATGCGCACAACACCCCGCCGGTCAGTGCAGAGGACTATGCCCAGCGGCCGCACCTGCTGGTGTCATCGGGTGGTTTTGTCGGCATCGTCGACGAAGGCCTGAATGCTGCCGGGTACAAGCGCAGCATTCGTGCCTCTACCTCACACTTTGCCGCCGTGCCGTTCCTGCTGGTGGGCTCGGAGCTGATCACCACGGTGCCTACCCACGCCGCACGCGCCATGGAGCGGGTGTCGACGCTCAAGACCTTTCCTTGCCCGGTAGCGCTCCCCTCCTACGACCTGGAGATCGGCACGCGGGTCGGCAGCAAGCACGACAGCACACTGCAAACGGTCAAGGCTTTGATCATCGAGCTGGTTGAGCAGTCGTTCTGCCTGTCGTGACGGCCGTGCCCTCGATCAGCCGCGCCGGTATGGCAAGGATCAGCACCGTTGCCCCCAGGGTGAGCGCACCGGCAAACACATACAGGCCAAGGTCGAGGCTGCCGGTGCTGGCCTTCACCGCCCCCAACACCGTCGGGCTGGTGAAGCCGCCGAACAGGGCCAGCGAATTGATCAAGGCAATGCCCCCGGCGGCCACCTGGCCACCCAGGTAGCGCGTGGGGATGGTCCAGAACAATGGCATCGAGGCATACAACCCCACCGCTGCCACGCTCAAGGTCACCAGCCCAGGAACCAACTGCCCCGGCACCCAGGTACAGGCAACCAAGGCACAGGCCGCCAGTACCATGCAGCTTGCCAGGTACCAGCGGCGCTCACCCACCGCATCGGAGTGCCTGCCGATCACAATCATCCCCACACCACCGGCAAGGTACGGCACGGCCGTAAGCAGGCCGGTGTGCAAAGGGTCTGTCACGCCATAGCCCTTGATCATGCCCGGCAGCCAGAAGCCCAGGATGTACAGCCCGGCCATCACCGAAAAGTACACCAGTGCCAGGGCATAGACCCGCGGGTCGCGCAGCACCGCACCCAGCCTGTGGCTGCTGCCGGCAACGGGCGCTTCGACCTCCTGGGCAATGCGCGCGCGTTCCTCGGCACTTAGCCATTTGGCGTCTTCGGGCCTGTCGATCAGCAGCAAGGCCGCCAGGATACCCAGGACAATCGCCGGCGACCCTTCAAGCAGGAACATCCACTGCCAGCCATGCAGGCCATGCACGCCATCCATGGCCCCGATGATCCAGCCGGATAACGGCCCGCCCAGCACCCCGGCGATGGCGATGGCAGACATGAACACAGCGATCACACTGCCGCGCAGGCGTGCCGGGAACCAGAAGGTCAGGTAAAGGATGATGCCAGGGAAGAACCCGGCCTCGAACACACCCAACAGGAAGCGGGCGATATAGAACTGCTGTGGGGTCTGGACGAACATCATGCTGGACGACACCAGGCCCCAGGCAATCATGATGCGCATGATCGTCCTGCGTGCACCGATACGCGTCAGCAACAAGTTGCTGGGCACTTCAAACAATACATAACCAATAAAGAAGATACCTGCGCCCAGCCCATATACAGCATCACTGAAACCCAGGTCCTGTTGCATGCGCAACGCCGCAAAGCCGATGTTCACACGGTCCAGGTAAGAAACGATGTAACTGACAAACAGCAAGGGCAAGATCTTCCAGGCGATCTTGCGGTACAACAGGCGCGAATCGTTGTTCATTTCTGAAAAGCCTCGGATGTTTTTTTATTGGTGCAGGGCTGCGTAATGCACAGAAACGTGAATCGGCCCCTGCCGGGCGGCAGCGCGACGCCAGGCAGGGGCCGATTCAACGGTGTCGCGTGTTCAGGTCACTGCTGGAACTTGACGGAGGCCTTGGCCCGTTCATCGACGATCAGGGTGAATACGTCGGGCCGCGAGTAGTGGCCAACCACATCGAAGTCGTAACGCGCCTTGACCAGCTCGGCCGAATCAATCTGCGCCACCAGCAAGCCCGGGCCGTTTTTCAGCGGGCCGGCAATCACCTCGCCCATGGGGCCGATGATCACGCTGTTGCCCTGCATCAGCAGGCGGTCATCGTCCCAATGCGGCAGGCTCACCCCAAGGTCGCGCGGTGAGGGCTGGAACTGGCAGGCACTGACCAGGAAGCAGCGCCCCTCGTGAGCGATATGGCGCATGGAAACCTGCCAGTTGTCGCGCTCGTCCACAGTCGGTGCACACCACACCTCGATGCCTTTGGCATACATGGCCGTGCGTAGCAGCGGCATGTGGTTTTCCCAGCAGATGGCAGCACCGATCTTGCCGACCGGGGTGTCGATCACCGGCAGTGTAGAGCCGTCGCCCTGCCCCCAGATCAGCCGCTCACTGCCGGTTGGCATCAGTTTGCGGTGGTTGCCGACCAGCCCCTGTTCCGGCGAGAAGAACAAGGCCGAGCAGAACAGCGAACTGCCCGCACGCTCGATCACGCCGACCACCAGAAGTGCACCGGTGCGTTGTGCCAAGGCTGCCAGCTCGGCAGTTTCAGCGCCCGGTACATCAATGGCATTGTCGAAATAGCGCTGGAAAGCTTCGCGGCCTTGAGGCAGGCGATAGCCCATGTAAGTGCCGAATATTTCACCTTTCGGATAACCGCCGAGCAAGGCTTCCGGCATGACGACCAATTGCGCGCCAGCGCGCTTTATTTCGTCTTCATAAGTCAGGATTGTTTCCAGCGTTTGTTGTTTGCCGTCAGGGTGAGAGCCAATTTGCAGTGCGGCTACAGTCGAGATAGTCGTGGTTTTTTATTTTTCAGGTGGTGGATGTTCTGCATAGGTTCCACTTACCCGCGATATCGAGCAATTCGCATTGCTTTAGATCTGCTATCAGCTCTATTTATATCCTTAACAATGGCACGCTGTTACTGTGCCCCTCCCATGGACATCATCCCTGGCCTATGCAGCTCGCGGTAGGAGCAGCCTTGTGCGGCGAAGAGGCCATTGCCGCCGAAGATGATCTTCAGCCCTGGCGGCCTCTTCGCAGCACAACGCTGCTCCTACAGGTCCTGTGCTTGCCTTGGGAAATGGCGCAGCTGCCACGCCGCCTGGCTGTCGTCCTGGCGGAAGAACGTCCTCAAGTGCTCGACAAAACACGACACCTTGGCCGACAGGTTCAGGCGCTCCAGGTACACGGCATAGATATCCGCAGGCGGCGTCTGGTAATCGCCCAGCACTTCCACCAAACGCCCGCTGCGCAGGTGGTCGGCCAAGTTCCACTCGGCCCGCATCAGGATGCCTTGCCCATCGAGAGCCCAGTTCAGGGCAACTTCGCCATCATTGGTGCTCAGGCTGCCACGTACTTTTACCGACTCGCTCTGCTTGCCGCGGCTGAGCCGCCAGATGCCGAACGCGGCATCGTTCTGGCGCAACACGATGCAGTTGTGGCTGGCCAGGTCTTTTGGCGCTTCTGGGGTGCCGCGGGCCTCCAGGTAACCGGGCGCCGCGCACAACCGGCGGCGGTTGGCAGCGATCTTGCGGGCGATCAGACGCGAATCAGGCAGCTCACCAAAGCGGATGGCCACATCGATAGCGTCGTTCGGCAGGGCGATCGGGCGGTCAGTCAGGTGCAACTGCACCTCCACCTCGGGGTAGCGTTTGGCAAACGACGACACCGCTGGCCCCACATGCGTACGACCAAAACCCAGCGGTGCATTGACCCGGAGCAAGCCCTTGGGCTCGGCACGGCTGCTGGACACCTGGCGCTCCATTTCCTCGATCTCACCCAGTATCCGCCGGGCATTCACCAGGTAGGTCTCGCCCTCGGCGGTAAGGCTGATGCTGCGTGTTGTGCGGTTAAGCAGGCGCACACCCAGGCGCTGCTCCAGCTGCGCCAGGCGCTTGGAGACTGCGGGCGGCGTCAGGTTCAGTTCGCGCGCGGTGCCCGCCAGGCTGCCCACCCTGATCAGCTGGGTGAAGAACGCCAGCTCCGATACCGGATTCATAATTAACCTGAGGGAAACAATGAGTTGAATTTCATTGTATTACAGCATTTTGGAAAAACCATTACCTTTTGCCCTGCGTGATTAACCACAAAGAAGCTGGGCTTTTCGGCCGCCAAGGCCAGGTGTGACCTGCACCCCACGATCAGCCCGGCCGCCAGATAAATCCGACTCACAACAATAATTCGGAGACGGCAATGGCCAAGCGATTGTTCGGCAAGCTTTACGTACAGGTATTGATCGGCGTAACCCTCGGGGTGCTGATCGGGGTGTTCTGGCCCCAGGTGGGCGCAGACTTGAAGCCCATCGGCGACGCCTTCATCAAACTGATCAAGATGGTCTTCGCCCCCATCATCTTCGCCACCGTGGTGCTGGGCATCGCCAAGATGGAAAACATGAAGGAACTCGGCCGCGTGGGTGTGCGTGCGCTGATCTACTTCGAAGTGCTGTCCACCTTCGCCCTGGTACTGGGGTTGGTGGTGGTCAACATCGTACAGCCCGGCCAGGGCATGAACGTCGACCCTGCCACCCTCGACGCCAAGAGCATCTCGACCTACACGGCTGCCGCAGCCGGCAACAGCGGCGGCTTCATCGACTTCATGCTGCATGTGATACCCGGCAGCGTGACCGACGCCTTCGCCAAAAACGAGATCCTGCCGATCCTGCTGTTCAGCACCCTGTTCGGCATCGCCCTCTCGCACCTCGGCCCTCGCGGCAAGCCCATGGTGGATGTGCTGGAGGCGTTCTCCCACGGCATGTTCTTCATCGTCGGCATGATCATGCGTGTAGCCCCGCTGGCCGCCTGCGGCGCCATGGCCTTCACCGTCGGCAAATACGGCCTGGGCTCCATCGTGTCGCTGGGCAAGCTGATGGCAACCATGTACCTGACCTGCTTCCTCTTCGTGGTGATCGTGCTGGGCACCATTGCCCGGTTGTCCGGCTTCAACCTGTGGAAGTTCCTCAAGTACCTGAAGGAAGAGCTGTTCACGGTACTGGGCACCAGCTCGTCCGAGTCGGTGGTGCCGCAGTTGATGAACAAGCTGGAAAAGGTCGGCGTGTCCAAACCGGTGGTGGGCCTGGTGATCCCCTCGGGCCTTACCTTCAACCCGGATGGCCAGTGCATCTACTACACCATGGCCGCCATCTTCATCGCCCAGGCCACCAACACCCCGTTGACCCTGATGGACCAACTGCTGGTGCTCGGCGTGCTGCTGCTCACCTCCAAGGGCTCCGCCGGGGTGACCGGTTCGGGCTTCATCACCCTGGCCGCAACCCTGGCGACCATGGACAACATTCCAGTGGCCGGCATGGTGCTGCTGCTGGGCGTGGACCGCTTCATGTCCGAAGCCCGCGCCATCACCAACACCATTGGCAATGCCGTCGGCACCGTGGCTATCGCCAACTGGGTCGGTGCACTGGACAAGCAACGCATGGCCCAGGCCCTGGACGGCCAGCTACCGGCAGAACCACAACCCACCGAGACCCGCCCTGCCCTTGCACAACTGGAGGCCGGCACACCCACACCCTGACCTATCGATAACAGCAAAAAGAACCCGCCTTGTGATGCAGTGAGGAAATAATCATGGACAAAGAAACCGCCGTGTCATCGCTTACCGACGTGATGGCCAAGTTCACCGCCTATATCGGCAAACGCCTGCCCAAAGACGTGAAGGAAAAGACCGCCAAGTTACGCGCCGCCGAAACCAACCCGCTGGCCATCGCCGTGTACGACTCGATGGCCGACAACCAGGAGTACGCCGACAAGCTCAACCGGCCCAGCTGCCAGGACACCGGCGTGATCCAGTACTTCGTCGCGGCCGGCGCGCGCTTCCCGCTGCTGGGTGAGATGGAAAGCATCCTCGAAAACGCCACCAAAGAAGCCACCATCCAGGGGCCGTTGCGCCACAACGCAGTGGAAACCTTCATCGAGAAGAACACCGGCACCAACACGGGCTCGAAAATCCCGTGGCTGGACTGGGAAATCATCCCCGATGCCGACTACGCCATCGTCGATGTGTACATGGCCGGTGGCGGCTGCACCTTGCCAGGTTCGGCCAAGGTGCTGATGCCGGGGCAAGGCTATGAAGGGGTGACCGAGTTCGTCTTCGATGTGATCACCTCTCGCGGTGTCAACGCCTGCCCGCCGCTGCTGGTGGGGGTCGGGGTTTCGACTTCGGTGGAAACTGCAGCACGCCTTTCGAAGAAGGCCATCCTGCGCGAGGTGGACTCCAGCCACCCCAACGAAAGCGCGGCAATGATGGAAAAGCTGCTGGAGGACGGCCTGAACGAAATCGGCATCGGCCCGCAGGGGCTCACCGGCAATAGCAGCGTAATGGGCGTGAACATCGAGTCCTCGGCCCGCCACCCCTCCACCATCGGCGTGGCAGTCTCCACCGGCTGCTGGGCGCACCGCCGCGGCAAGATCCGCATCAACGCCGACCTGACCTACGACATCCTCTCGCACGAAGGGGTAGTACTGTGAAAAAGATCCTGAGCACACCGATCAGCGACGAAGACCTGGCCAACCTCAACGTCGGTGATGTCGTCTACCTAACCGGCCAACTGGTGACCTGCCGTGACGTGGCACACCGGCGCCTCATCGAACTGGGCCGCGAACTGCCGGTTGACCTGCGTGGCGGCGCAATTTTCCACGCCGGCCCCATCGTCAGGAAGAAAGACGATGGCAGCTTCGAGATGGTTTCCATCGGCCCGACCACCAGCATGCGCATGGAAAAGTTCGAGAAGCAGTTCATCGAGCAGACCGGTGTGAAGCTGATTGTCGGCAAAGGTGGCATGGGGCCTGAAACCACCACCGGCTGCCTGGAAAACAAGGCGGTGCATGCGGTGTTCCCGGGCGGTTGTGCAGTGCTGGCTGCAACCCAGGTGGAAGAGATCGAGCGTGCGGAGTGGCAGGACCTGGGCATGCCGGAGACGCTGTGGGTGAACCGTGTTCGCGAGTTCGGGCCGCTGATCATCTCCATCGATACCAAGGGCAACAACCTGTTCGAGCAGAACAAGGCACGCTTCAACGAGCGTAAAGGGGCAGTGATCGAAAAGATCAACAGCCAGGTGCGCTTCATCAAATAAACCTCGGCTGCTGGCTACGCGGTCCCACCTGACCTGTATTTCAAGGCAAACACAGGCCCGGTAGGAGCAGCCTTGTGCTGCGAAGAGGCCGGTAAAGATCACATAACAGTATGATCCGTACCGGCCTCTTCGCAGCACAAGGCTGCTCCTACAGGGGGGGCCGCGCCCCTTACGCTTTTGTCAGTTCGCCAATCTTCTCCAGCCGCGCCCGCACGATGTTGCGGCTGATGTTAAGCAACCGCCCTGTCTGCAACTGGTTGCCGTGGCAATACCGATACGCCGCCCTGAACACCGTCTCCTCGATGTGCTCATACAAATTCGGCACGTTCTGCTCGAACAACGCCAGCAACGCGCTTTCCAGGTCAGGTGGTGCTGCGCTAGCTGCAGGCAAGTACGCATGGGCCGCAGGCGCCGCCACCTGTGGCCGCATATCGACCAGGTGCAGGTCCGCCGGCGCCACCACCTGATACCGGCACACCAGCAACGCATGGTGAATGGCATTTTCCAGCTCGCGGATGTTGCCCGGCCAACTATGCGCCAGCAATTTGCGCTCGGCATCCGGGCTCAACGAAGCACGCTCGTAACCCAGGCGTCGGCAATGCTCTTCGATGAAAAATTCCGCCAGCGGCAGGATGTCCCCCGGCCGCTCGCGCAGCGGCGGCAAGCGAATCGTCGCCACATGCAGGCGGTAGAACAGGTCTTCACGAAAGTGCCCCGCCACCACCGCATCGGCCAGGTTGACGTTGGTCGCCGCCACCAGGCGCACGTTGATCGGGATAGGCGTACGTGAGCCTAGGCGCACCACTTCACGCTCCTGCAACACCCGCAGCAACTTCACCTGCATGTTCAGCGGCAGGTCGCCGATTTCATCGAGGAACAACGTGCCGCCATTGGCCGCCTCGAACCAGCCGGCCTTGTTGCTGGTGGCGCCTGTAAACGCGCCTTTCTCGTGGCCGAACAGCTCGCTCTCCACCAGGGTTTCGGCAAAGGCACCGCAGTTCACAGCCACGAATGGCTCACGCCCACGGCGGCTGAGGTGGTGGATATGACGGGCAACCAGCTCCTTGCCAGTGCCGGTTTCGCCGATGATCAGGGTATTGGCCTCGCTGGGCGCCAGGCGCTCGATGCGGCTGAGCAGTTCCTGGGAGCGCGGGTCCTTGAACACGAGCACGGTGGCACGTACCGACTTGGTCAGCTCGCGGGCATTAGGGTGGGTGATCAGCGACATAGGGGCATTCCTGGCAGTTGACGCGCAGGCCCATAGTGCATGAAACAAATTAGATCAAAAAATTATTAATTAATATTTAGATATTCGAATTGGGAATATTAAAATTTCCAGCAACCGATTGCTGCTACAGCAGCAACCCGGCAGCACTCGCCTGCCCGCCGACCAGCAGGCCTTTAATCACACACCCACTTGCTAATGGCTGGAGCCCCTGTAAATAAAGGGCTGTAGCCCTTTCATGGCATGCTGGCATGCATTTCGCTCCTGGCCTGTAGAACCTTTGCCTGGAGCTGCACATGAACAATCCCTGGCGTAATGCCCTCGCCCTGCTGGGCGGCCTGTTCCTCAGCCTGGCTGCGCTGGCAGCCGAGCCACCGGCGGCGGTGCGCATTGCCATTGTCGCGTTCACCCAGGGTGGAGCGCCGGTGTTCGGCGGCATCCCCGGGCGAGTGATCGAAGAAGGCTGGCTGGAACAGCAACTGGCCGCCCGCGGCGTGAAACTGCAATGGACCGCCCTGCCCCACGCCGGCGCCGGGCCGCAAATCAACGAAGGCTTCAGCAACAACAGCCTGGACTTTGCCGTACGCGGCGACCTGCCTTCGGTCATCGCCGGTGCCGGCCAGGTGCCGGGCAAGCTGGTGGTACCGGGCGGCAGCGGCAACAACATCTACCTGGTAGTACCGAGCGACTCGACGGTGCGCAGCATCCAGGACCTCAAGGGCAAGCGCCTGGCCTTGCACCGCGGCCGCCCATGGGAGTTCGCCTTCAGCAACTTCCTGCAAAGCAAGGGCCTGGCACTCAGCGACTTCAAGATCGCCAACCTCAACCCACAGGTGGGCGCCGCTGCGGTGTCCGCCGGCAAGGTCGACGCCGCCGTGCTGCTCAACGAAGCCTATGCCCTGGAAGACAAAGGCGTGGCGCGCATCCTCTGGTCGACCAAGCAAGGCGCCAACGACTGGCGGCTCGTCTCGGACCTGTGGGGCACTGACCGCTTCGTGCAGCAGCACGCCGACCTGACGCAACTGGTGGCCACCGCCTGGGTGCGCGCGGCCTGGTGGATCTCCCAGGAGCAGAACCGCGACGCCTACTACGGGCTGTCTTCGCGTGCCGGTGTGAGCGAAAGCGTGCTGCGTCGGGACGACCAGGACGACCCGGTCGCGTGGAAGGCGCGCTGGGCGCCGAAAAGCGATGCCCAGCTCAAGGCCCACTACGACGCCCTGGGCCAGTACGCCCTGGCCAACCGGCTGATCCGCACGCCCTACGACATCACCAGCGACCTGGCCACGGGCTTTACCCGCCAGGCGCTGATCGACCTGCAACTGACCCACTACTGGCCGTCCCTCGACGCCCAGATCAGCCAACAACCTTGAGAGCCTTACCCATGAAACTGCCTGCTTCGCTCATCTTCGGCCTCAGCGCCCTGGCCCTCTCCATCGGTGCCTCGGCCGCCGAAACGTACGCGCCCAAACCTGACCCGCAACAGGGCGATGGCCGTGTGTCGGCGTTCTACACCTGGAGCAAGGCCATCCCCGCCACGCCCGGTAAACTGCTACGCAGCGAACCGTTGGACCAGGCGCTCAGCCTGCCCAATGCGGCCAGCGCGCAACGCATTCTGTACACCTCGCTGGATGGCATCGACGGCAAGACCCCGATCGTGGTTTCCGGCGCATTGTTCATACCCAAAGGCAAGGCACCTGCGGGCGGCTGGCCGGTCGCCAGCTGGGGCCATGGCACAGTCGGCGTGGCGGATATCTGCGCGCCGTCCTGGGCTGGGCGTAGCTACCGCGACGTGCAATACCTCAACCGCTGGCTCGAGGAGGGCTACGCCATCGTCGCCACCGACTACCAGGGCCTCGGTGTGCCGGGCGGCCACCCGCTGCTGAACAACCGCATGGCGGCCTACGGCATTCTCGATGCTGCCAAGGCTGTGGTAGCCGGCGTGCCGGGGCTAGCCGACAAGGTGCTGATCATTGGCCAGTCGCAAGGTGGCGCGGGGGCCTTTGCCGCGGGTGCCTATGCGGCGACCTATGCGCCCAAGCTGGGCGTCAAGGGCAGTATCGGCACGGGGGTGATCTACACCGTGGGCTCGAAGAATGTCGGTGAACAGGACCAGGACAAGGTCGACCCGGCCCTGGCCTATGGCTTCTACACCCTGCTGGCGGCGCAGCAGTACGACCCGAGCATCGACCCCCGCGACTTCTACACCGACAAGGCCTTGCCGCTGTTCGAGCAGGCGCGCACCAGCTGCCTGTCAGCCTTGGTCAGCGACGTGGTCGGCACAGGCCTGACCCCGGCCAACGCCAAGAAAGACTACAAGGGCGACCAGCTCAAGCCATGGCTGGCGCAGGTGTCGTACCCGACCCTGAAACTGGCCCAGCCGATCTTCATCGGCACCGGCGCCGAGGACAAGACCCCCGCCGCCGCCACCCAGGTGGCGCTGATGCAGGACGCCTGCAAGGCCGGCTCGGTGGTGCAGGGCCACCTGTACAAGGGCCTGGGCCACAGCGAAACGGTGAATGCCTCGCTGAAGGACTCGATCCCCTTCGCCCGCCAGGTCATCAGCGGCCAGCCGGTTACCCCCAATTGCAGCCCAAGCGTCCAGTAAGGAGGCCCGCCCATGAGTATCGAATTCTTCACCCGCCTGCCCTTGCATGGCGAAACCCAGTTCCTCCCCGGCGACCCACGCAACCGTGGCGACTGGCATGCGGGCGGGGCCAGCACCGGCGCGGTGTCGGGGTTTGCCGTAGGAGACCACTTCACCTATATCGACTACCTCGGCCAAATCGCCCGCGCCGCGGAAATAAACGGCTTTGGTGGCGCGCTGATGGTCAACGCCCCCACCGGCGAAGAGCCATGGACGGTGTGCTCGCTGCTGGCCCGGGAAACCCGCACGCTGAAATTCGTCACCGCGTTCCAGCCCTATCACTACACCCCCTGGGTGGCCGTGCAGCAGGCCGCGACCTACCAGCGCGCCACCGGCAACCGCCTGGTGTGGAACATCATCAACGGCGGTTCCGATGCCATCCAGCGCCAGGTCGGCGACTTTGAAGACCATGACCAACGCTACGCCCGCGCCACCGAATTCATGGACGTGGTGCGCGGCTATTGGCATAACGAGCAGTTCCACTACGAAGGCACCTACTACCGCGCCGAGGGCGGTGGGCTGCGCGGCCCGCTGAAAAAAGCCGAGTTGCCGCTGATCTGCACCGCGGGCTCGTCGGTGGCAGCGCGGGAGTTCGCCGCCAAGCACGCCGACTTCTACCTGATGCGTGCCGAGCACCCGGACGAGATCGCCGCGCTAATCGCCGACATCCGCGCCCGCGCGCTGAAGTGGGGCCGTACCGACATCCGCTTTGGCCTGTCCATCGACGTGATCGCCCGCGAGACCGAAGCAGCCGCACTGGCCGAGGCCAAGCGTTTCTTCGACGAAGGCGTGGCCAAGGGCACGGTCAAGGCCCGCGCCGCCCACGCCGGCCTGCGCACGGCGCGCAAGCTGAGCTACGAGCACGGCTACAGCGACCATGACGAGCAGCAGGCGTTCGACGACTTCTTCATCCACCCCAATGTGTGGACCGGTTTCGGCTACATCGGCGTCCCGCCGGGCTGCGCGCTGGTGGGCAGCTATGCCAGTGTGGTGGCGCGTATCCGCGAGTACCACAGCATCGGTGTCGACCTGTTCTTCCTCGCCGGCTACCCGCATTTGGAAGAGGCCTACCGCATCGGCGAGCATATCCTGCCGCACTTCCGTGCACAGCGCGCTGCCCTTGCCCGCCCGCTAGCCGAACCCGTGCAACTGCACGCCAGCAACGGGGCCTGACGCCATGGCCAGGGACGGTTACCCACTGAGCCGGCGCGGCTTCCTCGGCCACGCCGGCGTGCTGGCGGGCGGGCTGCTGGCCGGCTGCGGCCCCGCCGACAGCCCGACCCATGCCGCCTCCGACCAGCCGCGCCATGGCGGGCGCCTGCGCCTCGGCATCATCGACGGCAACCAGAGCGGCAACCTCGACGCCCACAAGCCCATCGGCAGCGGCATCGTGCGTGGCTTTGCCCTGTACAGCAAGCTGTGGGAATGGGACGAGCAGATGCAGCCGCGCCTGGCCCTGGCCGAATTCGCCGAGCCCAATGCCGATGCCAGCAGCTGGACGTTGCGGCTGAAACCGGGGCTGGAATTCCACCACGGCAAGACCATCGACGCCGACGACCTGATCTTCTCCATCCGCCGCCTCACCGACCCGCAGTTGGCCTCGCCCTATGCGGCGCTGCTGCACTGGGTCGACCGCGACAACCTGGTCAAGCTGGACGACCGCACCGTGCGCCTGGGCTTTCGCGAAGGGCGCAGCTACCTGCCGCTGCCGGAAACCTGGGTCAACTTCGGCGGCATCGTGCCGGTGGATTACCACCCGGTCACCAACCCGGTCGGTGCCGGGCCGTACAAACTGAAAAGCTTCACCCCGGGCCAGCGCTCGCTGTTCACCCGCTTCGACAACTACTACAAGCCTGGCAAGCCCTACGCCGATGAACTGGAGATCATCGACTTCAAGGACCAGACCGGCCGGCTGGCGGCGTTGCGTGCGGGGCAGATCGACATGGCCAACGTCATGTCCACAGAGCACCTGCAAGTGCTGCAGGCCGACCCACGGCTGCGGCTGCTGAAGTCGGTGAGCGGCAACTGGCTGTCGTTCGACATGAATATCGCCAAGGCGCCGTTCGACGACCCGCGCGTGCGGGAGGCGTTCCGCCTGCTGGCCGACCGCGAGGAACTGGTGCGCCGTGCGCTGAACGGCCAGGGCCGGGTGGCCAACGACCTGTATGCACCGTTCGACCCCACCTTCGACCACAGCATCGGCCCGCGCCCCTACGACCCACAGCGGGCAGCGCAGTTGCTGCGCGAAGCCGGCCATGAACAGTTGCAGGTGGAACTGGTGACCACTCCAGGGCCGGGGCTGGCTTCGGCCCTGGTCTTGGCCGAGCAGGCCCGACGTATCGGCGTCACCCTCAACGTGCGCCAGGTCGACCTGGCCACCTTCCAGGGCCCGCAGCGCGACGACTGGACATTAAGTACAGGGGGCAGCATTGGTGCGCCGTTCCTGGCCAGTGCCATCCACACCGACGCGCCGTTCGCAGTAGCCAACAAGACCCACTTCCACGACCGCGAATTCAGCGAGGCCTTCCTCGCTGCCATGGCCCAGCCGGACCTGGAGCAACGCAAGGCGCTGGTGCACCGTGCGCAACGCATCCAGTACGAGCGCGGCGGCATGCTGATATGGGGCTTTGCCGACCTGCTCGACAGTGTCAGCACACGTGTGGGTGGTGCACAGGCGGAGCAGTCGCTGTTCAGTACATGGCGATTCGAGAGCCTGTGGCTGAAAACCTGATCCCGTTACTACGCGGTCCGCTTTCTGTAGGAGCGGCCTTGTGTCGCGATAGGGCCGCAAGGCGGCCCCAGGATTTCAGCATCGATACATAGATTGCCGGGGCCGCTTTGCGGCCCTATCGCGACACAAGGCCGCTCCTACAACGACCGTGCCAGACCAGACATATCAACCGCAGGCGCGGCTGCGCCCTCGCTTCTCCCACATTCCTGCTATTGAACGAGGCCCAGCCAATGCCCCGCGTTACCTTGCTGCACCCCAAATTCCAGACCAGCGCACTGGCGCTGGCCATTCTGGCCGCCAGCGCGACGCTGGCCCACGCCGAAGACACCCAACTGCAAACCGTCACCGTGCAGGCCGAACAGACTGACGACGATGCCCTGCCCACCCGGCCGCCCGCCTCGATCTACGGCGGCCTCGAAGCCAAAGTGCTGGACACCCCGCGCTCGGTCACCCAGATAAACGCCGAACAACTGGCCAACGACCCGATCCGCAGCTCCGACGACCTGGTGAAGTACGCCCCCGGCATCACCCGCGGCGGTGGCCAGAACGCCGGCATCGCCCCGCAGATGCGCGGGCAGAATACCGAGGTGTTCCAGGATGGCCAGCGCGCCTACGGCGTGCGCCACCCGGCCAACTTCAACGCCTACGAAGGCGCCGACATCGTCGCCGGGCCGTCGTCGGTGACCTACGGCTCGGTCAGCGGCAGTGGCGGCTACGTCAACTACCTGAGCAAGAAGCCCGACTTCAACCGTTTCCGCACCAAGCTGAGCGGCGAAATCGGCAGCTGGATCCCCGATGGCGAATCACGCGATGCCACCAAGTTCAGCATCGACAACACCGGCCCGCTGACGGACAACCTGGCTTACCGAGTGAGCATCACCCGCCAACGCCAGGAAGACTTCTACGACAATGTCGAGAACAACTTCGACGCCTTCTACGGTGCCCTCGCCTGGCGCAACGACAACCTGCGGGTGGACTGGAACGCCGCCTACGACGACTACTACGACTACAACATCACCCACGGCTGGAACCGCGCCACCCAGGACCTGGTCGACCACGGCAAGTACTACGCCGGCCGCGCCACACCGATCATCCAGAACGGCAACACCCTGTGGTCACCGGTGCTGTCATCCGGTGCAGCCGACGCGCAGGTGCTCGGCTGGGTGCAGCGCCAGCGCAATGCCCAGGGCCAGTACCAGGTGGTCAACGGCAGCTTCCAGGGCGCGTCGCCCAACACCCAGGCCAACCCCGGCAGCCTGCGTGGCTGGGTCTATGACCCGTCGCTGGCGGGCAACGGCCTGACCTCCTTATCGTCACAAACCGGCCAGCGCGCGCAGGACGAAAACCGTTCGCGGCGCTTTACCACGCAGCTGCGCGTCGAAGGCGACCTGACCCCGTCGATCACCTTGGCCAACAGCACCTTCTACCAGCACTCCACCGACACCACCGATGCCGTCGGGGCGTTCCAGGTACAGGGCAAGGACGACATCTTCGACAACCGCTTCGAGTTCCGCGCCCGTGGCCAATTTCAGCTGGGCGACCTGACCCTGATCGACGACAGCAACACCGGGCTGATCTACCGCCGCGAGCGCAACGAGTCGATCGCCGCCAACAACAGCTTCGGCAGCACCATCAACGCCTATGACCTGACCCTTGACCCGACTTTGAAGAACCCCGGCGACCTGCTCGGCCTGAGCGGCCGCAACCCCGCCGGTGGCAACGCTGCCTGGATCGGCCAACCCGGCGTGCCGCAATTTTCCAACTACTACGGCTGGCTCAACCTGCCCGCCATGTACCCGGCCGGGCATGGCCTGTATGCCGAATCGGTAGCGCCCTACACCGCCGACAGCACCTGGACCACCAAGACCCTGTTCAGCCAGCACAACCTGCGCCTGGGCGAGCGCGTGGGCCTGAACGTAGGCGCCAGCCGCAGCTGGATCGACGCACGTATCGAAAACCCCTTCGTGCTGCCCGGCGGCAACCCGCGCAAGGACTCGGACAATTACCGGCTGTTCTCGGTGCAGGTCAGCCCCTATTTCAAACCCACCGAAAACAGCACGCTGTACTACACGTTCGACCGTTCCCTCGCGGTGAATACCGGCTTCTTCACCAACGGCCTGGGCTGGGGCAGCGGCACGGGGGCCAACCAGCTCAACCCACTGGCCTTCGAGAGCCTGAGCGTGTTGCATGAGGTCGGTTTGAAGGTGGAGGCTGTGCCCGACCAGCTGTTCTTCACCCTGGCTGCCTACAAACAGGCGCGCGACCAGTCGCCGGACAGCAACAACAACATTGCCCGGCTGATCGTCAAAGGCTGGGAAGCGACCCTGCGCTACCAGGACCAGCACCTGCGCGGCGGCCTCAACCTCAGCCGCATCAGCGCCTACAACGAGTTCACCAGCCAGGCCGGGTTCGCCTCGGCCGGTTTCATCCCCGACAACGGCACTGTGTTCGGCGACAACAACAGCCTCAACCAGCGCCCGTCCGGCAAGTTCGATGCGGTGCAGATCCCCGAATACAACGCCGGCGGGTATGTCGACTACCGCTTCGACTCAGGGTTTGGCGTCGAGCTTTCCGGCTGGTGGACCAGCAGTTGGTACCTGAACCTGAGCAAGACGGTGAAAGTGCCGGACGAATACAACCTCGATCTTGCCGTGTACTACCGCCAGCCGCAGTGGGGCGTGACGGTGCGCATGCTCAACGTTACCGACGAGCTGAATTTCGTCAGTGGCCTGGCTGGCTCCACCAACACCTTCTTGCAACCGATGCCGGGCCGCACGCTGCTGGCCCAGGTCGATTACCAATTCTGATTCCTCCTCAACCTGAAAGGCCTTAGCCATGTCCATTGAATTTGTCGGCATGATCTTCCCCCGCCAGTGGTCCGAGACCCGTGGCGTACGCACACCCGACTTCGACCTGCCGTTCATCCGTCACCACGCCCGCGCCCATGAGCATGCGGGGTTCGACCGGGTGCTGATCGCCAGCGGTCCCGGCAGCGCCGACAGCCTGCAGATTGCCGCTTATGCTGCCGCGCACACCGAACGCCTGGGTTTCATGATCGCCCACCGCCCGGCCCTCACCGCCCCAACGGTGGCCGCACGGGCATTCGCCACCCTCGACCACACCACCGGCGGCGGGCGTATCCGCCTGCATGCAATCACCGGTATCACCGCCGAGCCGCAGGAGGGTGACACCCTGCTGGACAAGACCGAGCGCTACCGGCGTGCCGACGAATACCTGGAGATTGTTCGTCGCACCTGGACGGCCGAGGAGCCGTTCGACTTCGAGGGCCGCTACTTCAATATCAAGGGTGCCTTTTCACCGGTGAAGCCGCTGCAGCAGCCGCATATCCCGATTTCCTTCGGAGGCTCGTCCGACATCGCCTACCAGATCGCCGTCAAACATGCTGATCTGTATGCCCTGTGGGGTGAGCCGCTGAGTGGCGTCGCCGAGCAGATCGGCAAACTCAAGGCTGCCGCAAACGCTGCAGGCGTGGCGGCGCCAAGGGTCAGCTTGTCGGTGCGGCTGATCCTGGGTGCCACCGAGGAGCAAGCCTGGCAGCGTGCCGAGCAGATCCTCGCGCAGATCAAGGCCAACCCGCAATTTGCGGCCGACAGCCCTTGGCAGAAACGCATCAAGGGCACCGGCTCCGAACGCCTGCTCGCCGCTGCCGCCCGCGCCGACCGGCATGACCGGGCGTTGTGGATGCCGACGGCGACTGCGGTGGGCGCCTATGGCGATACCACCGCGCTGGTGGGCACGCCGGAGACGGTAGCCCAGGCGCTGCTCGATTATGTCGACCTTGGGGTGACCACCTTTCTCAACCGGGGCTATGACCCGCTGTATGACACGGTGGATTACGGGCGCTGGGTGATTCCGGCGGTGCGCGAGGAGGTGCGGCGGCGCCAGGCCCGGTTTGTGGGGTGAAGGTGGGGGGTATGGCTTTGGGTGCATCTGGGTTGCCGGGTGCATGCCTTGGGTTGCTTGGCGCCTGTGAGATCGAGCGCCGCCCGCGCGGCGCTTCGCAGCACAAGGCTGCTCCTACATCTGTTTCGGGCCAATTTCTCCTGTGAAGGTGGCGCGCGGCCCCTTTGCGTCCACCTCGATATGGTGCCGGACGAACAAGGCGGCCGCGCGCGTTGGTGCAGGCGTCACTGGCCCGAAACAGATGTAGGAGCAGCCTTGTGCTGCGAAGCGCCGCGCGGGCGGCGCTCGGTCTCACAGGCACCGCACAACCCAAGGCATACACCTAGAGGCCAACCCGCAACCTGGGCGAATGCTCCACCAGCGTGCGGGTATAAGCATCAACCGGTCGCCCCAGCACCTGATCGGCAATACCCTGCTCCACCACCCGCCCCTGGCGCAACACCAGCACGCGGTCGGCAATCGCCCGCACCACCCCAAGGTCATGGGTGACGAACAACAACGTCAGCCCCTCCCCCTGCAACCGCTGCAGCAAGGCCAGTATCGACGCCTGCACCGACACATCCAGCGCGGAAGTGATCTCATCACACACCAGCAACTTCGGCTCGCAGATCAACGCCCGGGCAATCGCCACGCGCTGGCGCTCGCCACCGGACAAGCTGTGCGGATACAAACCAGCCACACGCGCCGGCAGCGACACCCGCTCCAGCACGGCCTCGACCCGCTCGCGCGCTTCACCACCGCGTACCCCGAAAAAGTGCGCCAACGGCGCGCTGAGCGTTTGCCCGATGGTCTGCCTTGGGTTCAACGCCCGATAGGGGTTCTGGAACACATACTGGATCTGGTGACGCAGCCGGGCATCGCGTTCGCGCGCGGCAAACGCCAAAGGCTCGCCGGCGTAGCTCATTTGCCCCTGAACGTTTTCGCCCAGCCCGGCAATGGCCCTGGCCAGGCTGGTCTTGCCCGAACCCGACTCGCCCACCAGCGCCAGGCACTCCCCTTGGCCCACCCGCAAGGAAACATCGAACAGCACCTGCCGATCGTAAGCGACATCCAGCCCGCAGACCTCCAGCAACACCGCGTCGCCCGGCGCAGCAGCGGCCTCGGCAGCCACCTCACCAATGGGCAGCGGCTCTCGGTGCGGCACCAGGCAGGCCACCCGATGCCCGCCGTCATGCGCCAGCAACGGCGGCTCGATCACTGAACACTCTGCACGACGCCTGCCGCAGCGCGGCGCAAATGCACAGCCGTCCGGGCGCTGCCCTGGTGCTGGCGCATGCCCGGCAATCGCCTGCAACGGCTGGCGCCGGGCAATGTCGGGAATGGCCGCGAGCAACGCGCGGGTGTAGGGATGCGACGGCGCGCGGAACAACGCCTCACGCCCGGCCACTTCCACCAGCCGCCCGGCGTACATCACCATCACCCGGTCGACCAGGTCACGCACCACCGCCAGGTCATGGGTGACGTACAGCGCCGCCACACCTTGGTCACGGCACAGGCGCTTGAGGGTCTGCAGCACATGGGCCTGGGTAGTCACGTCCAGTGCGGTGGTGGGTTCGTCGAGTACGATCAGCTTTGGCCGCAAGACGAACGCCAGGGCCAGCATCACCCGCTGTTGCTGCCCGCCAGACAGTTGATGCGGGAACCGCCGCAGGAAGGCCTCGTCATCGGGCAGGCCCACATCCAGCAGGGTTTCGCCGATGCGCTGGCGCACTGCCGCACGCGACAGCGCAGGCTGGTGCGCCAACAGGGTTTCACGCAACAAGGCCCCCAGGCGCAGCGCAGGGTTCAGCGCCGTGGCCGGGTCCTGGGCCACGTAGCCGACCAGCCCGCCACGGGCCAGGCGCAAGGCCTCGCCTTCGAGCTGGAGCAGCGACTGCCCGGCCACCACCACTTGCCCGCCAACAATGCGCGCACCCTGCCGGGCATGGCGCAGCAACGCCGTGGCCAAGGTGGTCTTGCCGGAGCCGGACTCGCCCACCAGGCCAACAATTTCGCCTGCTGCAAGGCTGAACGACACCTCGGCCAGCACTTCGACCTGCCCCGCCAGCTCTACCCGCAGGTCGCTGACCTGCAACACTTCACTGGCCACATTCAACAGCGCGCTCATGGCTGCTTCTCCCCAATCCTTGCACTGGCCCGGCCAATCCCTTCGGCCAGGATGTTGGTGCCATAGGCAAACACCCCGATCAGCAATGCAGGTGCCAGCACGGCCCAGGGCTGCACCAGCAGGCCGGCCTGGTTTTCGTTGATCATCAAACCCCAGTCCGCCGCCGGCGGTGCCACCCCGTAGCCCAGAAAACTCAAGCCGGACAGCATCCCCACCGCCCAGGTCAGCATGTTGCCGAAGTGCACCAGCAGGGGCGTGAGGATGTTCGGCAGGATTTCATGAAAAAGGATGCGCCAACGCGGGTAACCCATCATCTGCGCCGCCTCGACGTACTCCTGCCCGGCCACCGCCACGGCACTGCCACGGGCCAGACGGATTACCCCCGGGGTAAAAGCGATGGCCACGGTCAGCACGATCAGCCAAGGTGCACGGCCGAGCATGGACACGATCAGCAGCACCAGGATCAGGTCCGGAAACGCCAGCGATACGTCCGCCGCCCAGCTGATCGCCTGGTCCAGGCGCCTGCGCGAGAACCCGGCCAACAGGCCCAGGCTGCCGCCCACCAGCAGTGCAAGGGTGGCTGCCGCCACCGACATCCATAGCACCGACAGGCCGCCGCTGAGCAACCGCGAGAGCAGGTCGTGGCCCAGAAAATCGTGCCCCAGCGGTGCCCCGGCAGCCGGGGGGCCGTACACCGGCCCGACCATCGCCGTGGGCGCATTGGGTGCCAGCCAGGGGCCGAAAGCGGCCAGCAGCGCCACCAGCAAGGTGATCACAGCGCCACGCCGCACCTGTGGGTCGGCCAGCCAACGGGATTCAATCATGGGTCGCCTCCTGGGCAGGGGTGCTGCGTGCGCGTCGCCACCAGGGCCGAATGCCGCGCCGGATACGGCGGATCATCCGCACCCGGCGCGCCGTGCGCAGCTTGGGGGTGAGCAATACGGTCAGCAGGTCGGCCAGCAGGTTGATCAGCACCACCGCCAGGGTAATGACCAGCACCACACCCTGGATCATCGGCAGGTCGCGCATCTGGATCGCCGCGTTCAATGCAGTGCCGATGCCCGGGTAGCTGAAGATCACCTCGGCCAGCAGCGCGCCGCCGACCAGTGTGCGCAGGGTCAGTGCCACGCCCTGGATCGCCGGGGTCAGGGCATTGGGCAAGGTGTGCCGCCAGACGATGCGCCGCTCGGGGATACCACGCAGGCGCGCGGCAATCACATACTCGGACTCCAGCGCCTCGATCATCGAGGCCCGCACCATGCGCGTGAGGTACGGCAGCGCCGTCAGGCTCAGGGCCAGCACCGGCAGCACCAGCGACGGCCACTGCCGCCACAGCGGCAACTGCGGGTCGAGGATCGACACCGCCGGCAGCCAGCCCATGCCCGGCATGGAGAACAACAGCACCAGGCCGATGGCCAGCAAAAAGCCCGGCGTGGCCTTGAGCAGAATTAGCGCCGACAGCCCCCAGCGGTCCAGCCGGCTGTCGCGGCGCAGGGCCAGGCTCACCCCCAGCAGCAGGGCCACCGGCACCACCAGCGCCAAAACCCCGGCCAGCAGGGCAAGGGTGTGGCCCAACCGGCCGAACAGCAGCTGCGCCACCGGCACCTGTGAGTCCAGTGAAATGCCCAGGTCCCCACGTAGTGCTGCGCCTAGCCAACGCAGGTACTGCACCAGGATCGGCTGGTCGAGGCCCAGTTGCCGTTGCAGGGTGAGGATGCTTTCCAGCGGCGCATCCGGGCCGAGAATCACCCGCGCAGGGTCCGACGGCAGCGCCTGGGTGGCGATGAACACCACCAGGCTGATCACCCATGCCGTGAGCAACCCGTAACCGAGGCGGCCGATGAACCAGGCCAGCCAGGCCGGCGTGCGTGGCGTGTGTCGAGGATCAGGCATTGGGGTTCAACCAGAGTTCGTCAAAGCGCCAGGAGGCGAAGGTGGTCTGTTCCGGGGCAAGCCCGCCAACCTTGGCCGACGCCGCATCGAGCACGTCGGAAAAGCCCCAGATCAGCAACCCGCCACGTTCGTGCTGGATGGCCTGGGCTTCGTGGACCAAGGCCGTGCGCCGCGCCAGGTCGGGTTGGGCCAGGGCCTGCTGGAACAGTTCGGTGAAGCGCGGGTCGTGGAAGTTGCTACGGTTGTAGATGGCCTGCGGTGCATCGTTGTGCAGCGCCGAGGCCAGAAAGCCGCGCGCCGGGGTCGAGCCCGGCGACAGCTGCCATTGCTCACGTTGCGGGCCGTTGAAGACGGACCCGTCCACCTGATTGACCTTCACCTGCACCCCGGCCTTCAGGGCCTGCTGGGCAAACACCAGCGCGGCGTTGACGCCAGGCCCTGGCGTGGTGGTCAGTTCCACACGCAAATCGTCCTGCCCCGCCTGGCGCAGCAGCGAGCGCGCCTGGTCCAGGTCGTATGGGCGCTGGGCAATGGCGTGGTTGTAGGTGGGGTCGTGGGGCGAATACAGGTCGTTGGCCACCCGTCCAAAGCCATTGAGCCCGCGTGCCACCAGTTCCTGGCGGTCGGCCAGCAAGCGAAATGCCTGGCGTACCCGTACGTCCTGGAACGGCGCCTTGGCCAGGTTCAGGTTGAAGCCGGTGAACGAGGTGCTCGGTGAGGCATACAGGCGCAGCCGTGGGTCGGCCTTGAGCAACGCGCTGTGCTCGGCCTGCACGCCACTGGCCACGTCGATCTGACCGGCGCGCAGCGCTGCGGCCCGCGACACCTGGTCCTTGAATTCGATGATTTCCAGCTCGTCCGCATAGGGGCGGTTGGGCTTGTAGTAGTTTTCAAAACGGGTGTAGAGCGAGCGCTGGCCAGGTATGAAACTTTTCAGCCGATACGGCCCGGCACCGACCGGGTTGGTCACCGGGTGGTAGTCGGTGGGGACGATGCCGCCGAAGCTGATCAGCGTTTCATCCAGCGGGTAGAAGCTTTGCCCCTGCTTGAAACGTATTTCGACAGTGCGCTCGTCCAGCTTGCGCAGGGCCTGCCGATCGATAGCGCCGACCAGCCCGGCGAAGGGCGAGGCCAGCTGCGGGTCGGTCAGGCGCAGGATGGAAAACAGCATGTCGTCGGCGGTGATGCTTTTGCCGTGGTGAAACTCCAGCCCAGGCTTGAGGCGGATAGTCCAGGCGCTGGCGTCGGCATTCGGCTCGGCGAACTCGGCCAGTGCCAGGCGTGTGCTGACGTCGGCGTTCCATTCCCAGAACTTGGCGTAAAGCGCCCAGCCACGGATGATGCCGCCGCCCACCGGCTTGTGCGCATCAAGGTTGCCGGCCTGGTCGCCATCGATAATGCCCACCCGCAAGCGCCCACCGCGCACCGGCGTGCCCGGCAGCGCCGCACTGGCGGCTGCCGGCGCGCCGCTGTCGCAGCCACTGAGCAGCCCGCCGCCGAGCAGCAGGCTGCCGCCAACGGCCAGGCTGTTGCCGAGAAACACCCGGCGCGAAAACAGCTCGCTCATCACCCTCTCCTTACGCCGGTTGCGCCACGCCGGGCTTGCTGACTGCGCCCAGGCGCGGCACCTCGAAGCCATGGTCCAGGTCAAGCAGCGGGAATAGCAGGTCTGCCACCCGGTGCGCCTCATCGATCAGCGGGAAGCCCGACAGGATGAATGCCGACGTGCCTTGGGCCTCATACTCACGGATGCGCTCGGCGACCTGTTCGGCGCTGCCGACCAGGTAAGTGCCGGCGGCAGGGCCGAGGATGTTGAAGCCGAACAGGCTGGGGCCCAGCCAGACGTTGGGGTAGATCTCCAGCTCGCGGGCCGTGGGCAGGCGCCCGGCGCGGATGCTGTCGAGGTTACGCTGGATGCGCGGGTCGTCGCTGACGTAGCTGTCGAAGGTTTGCCCGGCAGGCAACTGGCGTTCGATGGCCGCGCGCGCGGTGGCCAGCGAGGTGCGCTGCAACAGGCGCTCTGCATGGGCCCAGGCCTCTTCCTCGGTTTCGCGCACAATCACTTGCAGGCGGGTGCCGTAAGTCAGCTCACGGCCGATCTTCGCCGCCTCGGCCGCCACCCGGCGGAACTTGTCGCCGAGCTTTTGCGGGGTGTCGGCGAAGCTCAGGTAGACATCGAGCAGTTGCACCGAATGGGCCACGCCCGGTGCCGACGTGCCGGCGCCCCATAGCGGGATGCCGGGCTTTTGCCTGGGTGGGTGCCAACCGCCCAGCGGGTGATGGGCTGCGGCGGGCGAACGGGGTGACAGCTTGACGTATCGGCCGTCGTAACCCGCCGTTTCGCCTGCGTAGAAGCTTTGGAAGGCGCGCCAGTATTCCAGGCTGAAGTCGTAGCGTTCGTCGTGCGGGTAATGCACGCCCAATGTGGCCAAGCCTGCGTCATTGCCGTTGACCACGTTGAACAGCAGGCGGCCGTTGGAGAACTGGTCGAAGGTGAGCGCCCATTTGGCCAACACCGCTGGCGACAACTCGCCTGGGTGCTGGGCGACCAGAAAGCGCAGGCGCTTGGTGGCGTCGATCAGCGCTGCCGACACGGCCAGGCTTTCGTTGGGGCTGGAGCCGAGCAGCGAACCGTAGTAGCCCAGGCGGTCGGCGGCGATAGCCAGTTGCTTGAGGTGTTCGAAATCGGTGTGCCAGCGGCCTTCGGGCTCCCAGGGATAGGGGCCGTCGGGGGTGGTGAGGTACCAGAGGATTTTTACTGCCATGGGGCGGGTCCTTGCTTGAAATGGTGGATCAGGCTGCCAACGCGGTCCTGTAGGAGCAGCCTTGTGCTGCGAAGAGGCCGGTACTACCGATGCAGATGCAGTGCCTGGACTGGCCCTTTCGCAGCACAAGGCTGCTCCTACAGAGTGCGTGGGCGGGCTGAAACGGGGTCAGTTACGCCGATCGATGCCAGGCACCAGGCCCAGTTCGGTTGCACGGTCGTACAACCCGCTCATCTTCCACTGCTGGGTCAGCACCCCCGGCCCGTAAGGCCGCGACCCGCCCAAGGCATCGGCCAGCAACTGGATCTGCGCCCCCTCCTCCAGCAACAGGATGAACTCCGCCGTGGCCCGCAGCCCCTGCTTGCCCCACACCGTGGCGCCGCCGTTGGCTTCCAGGATTGCCAGGTTGAACGGGTTCTCGGCGATCTTGTCGAGGATGAAGTCCACCTCGGCCTGGCGCCGGTCGATGTACACCGGCAGCTCGCGGGCCAGCTGGTAGCGCTGTACCGGCACGTAGTGGAACGGCAAGGTGCGGTGGGTTTGCGCCCAGGCACCCAGGTACGGGCTGTGCACGTGCGACACGGTGGTGACGTCGGGGTGGGTCTGGAACAGCTTGGTGTAACGGCCCAAACCGCCTTTACCCTTGCCGACGATGACGTTGCCGGCAAAGTCGGTGACGGTGGCCTGCAGCGGCTTGCGGTAGTTCCACGGCCCGCCGTAGTTCACCGACACCAGCAGCTCTTCACCCGGCACACGCTCGATGAAGCCGACCGTGCCGTTGGCGGTGATGGTGTTGGTTTCGCGAAATACGGTGAAGGCCGCTTCGGCTTCGGCCACTACCTGGTCGATGAAGGCTTGCAGTTCGGCAGTGACGGGGCGTTCGTTGATCAGTACGGTCATGTTCAATCTCCAGTCAGGTCAGGCGCGGCGCTGGGCCAGCAGTTCGTGGGCAGCTTGCAGAGGCCGCGGGTCGACCCAGTCGGCGATGTCGAAATCGGCTTCGAGGAAACCGTGCAGGTACAGGAAGGCCTTTTGTGTGCCGAGGAAGGCCAGTCGCTGTGCGGACAGGTCCGGCGCCAGGGTGGTGTGGAAGTCACCGCGGTAGGCCTCGGCCACGCCCTGGCTGCCCGCACGGGTTTCTTCTTCGAGAATGCGGTTGAGCGCGTCGCGGTTGCCGGCTGCCCACTCGGCGGCACGCAAGGTCTGGGCAAGGAAGCGCACCACCAGGTCGAAATGGTTGTCGAGCAGGCGTTGATGCACGGTGATCGGCCGCGGGGTGCCGTTGTTGATGCGGTGGCGTGGGTCGGGCAGCAGATCGAGGTCAACGCCGACCACCAGGCCCAGCCGGCGTGCGGCATCGGCGGCGGCCGCGCCTTTCACGTACACGGCATCGACTTCCCCGCGCGCCAGGTATTCCAGCCCCGACCATAGCCGCTGCAAGCCCAGCTCCGAGGTGGCGGCACTGGCCTGGTCGAGCAGGGCCACTTCCACCAGTTGCACGTCATCGAGGTGCAGGCCTGCCGAGGCCAGGGCGCCTTTGTAACCGTGAAGGCTCATGGCCCGGGCAATGCTGCCAGGCCGGCTGTCGCCCCAGGCCGGCAGCGCCAGGCGTTTGCCGCGCAAGTCTGCGGCGCTGCGGATGCCGGAATCCGGGCGGACCAGGATGGTTTGCCATTCCTCGATCCAGGTCAGGCCGATCAGCCGGCTGGGCGAGCCAGCCGCACGTGCTGCCAGCGCCGGCACATTCCCGCCTTCGCGAAACAGCCCGGGCAGCTGGTGATCGTAGTGGTGATGGCCAAGCTGACGGGCCTCCTGCAGGGTCGAGACAGGCAAGCCATCGGCGGCGAACTCTTGCTCAAGCCAGCCGAGCTTGTAGGCCAGGCCTGAGGCGGTGGGCACCGGGCAACGCGTGAACCAGATGCGTTCCAGGGCGGAGGGGTCGTCTGCCAGGCGTTTTGCTGTGGGGGTTGCGAAGGTCATGGGGGGCTCCTTGGGCGTCGTGCAAGCACCATTGCAGTGTGCGTGCCAACCGCTGGAGGCCTTGATTTACCTGGGATTGGTTGTTTCGCCAGGTGGTTGGGTGCTTGGCTGGGAGCAGGATTGCGGGCGGGGTGCTGCCAGATCAGCAACATGACTGCTGCGCAGGCAGCAAAATGCTGTGAAAGCCGCGCAGGATGCGGTCTGGGGAGGGGTGGCAAAGATATTGCTCAGGAGGTTGGGACCGCAGCCTCTGTGGGAGCGGGCAAGCCCGCGAAACAGGCGCACTGGCCCTTCAGACAATTCGAGACCCCTCCATGAGTGCCATAGAACCTTCCCCTGCCCGCCGCCTCACCAGCGAAACCGAAGCCATCGAAACCGCCCGCCAGGTCGCCGCGCAAATCGCCGAACTGGCCGCCGATCCGCGCAATAATGGCCAGCTCCCCCACCGCCAGGCCGAGTTGTTGTCCAGCAGCGGCCTGACCGCCATCGCCGTACCGGCCGAGTTCGGCGGCCTCGGTGCCTCGGTGCAGACCGTGGTCGAAACCGTGCGCCTGATCTCCACCGCCGACGGCGGCGTCGGCCAGTTGCTGCAGATTCACAACGTGATGCTGCGCGGCATCTTCGCCGGTTACCCCGATGAAGTACGCGACCGGCTGATTGCCGACGTGCTCGCTGGCAAGCGCTTCGGCAACGCCCTGGCTGAAGTCGGCGGCAAGAACAAATTCGCCCTCAAGACCCGCGTCGAGCGCCGCGCCGATGGCCAGTGGGTACTCAACGGCAGCAAGTTCTACTCCACCGGTTCCTACCTGGCCGAGTGGATCTCGCTGACCGCCGCCAGCGAAGACGGCGGCGTCGGCGTGCTGCTGCATCGCGACACACCCGGGCTGACCCTGATCGATGACTGGCAAGCCTTCGGCCAGCAGAACTCGGTAAGCGGTACGGTAAATTTCGACAACATCGTGCTCGACGAGCGCTACCTCACCCGCCGTAGCGGGCCGATGAAGCGCACCGGCCTGACCTTCCCGCAGATCCTCCACGCCGCCATCGACACCGGCATCGCCGCTGGCGCCTTGCAGGCCGCTGTCGAGTACCTGCGCGAGCATGCCCGGGCCTGGGTGGAGAGCGGCGTCGAGCGCGCCAGTGACGAGCCGCATGTCATTCGCCAGATCGGTGAGTATGCCGTGGCGCTGCGCGGCGCCGAGTCGGTGCTGCGCGAAGCGGCGCGGGTGTTCGACGAACACGAGCGCGACCCGGAGAACAAGGCGTTGCAGGATGAGCTGATCTTGTCGGTAGCTACCGCCCGTGCGCATTCCGATGCGGCATCGCTGAAGATTTCCAGCGACCTGTTCTCGTTGCTGGGGGCCAGCGCTTCGCTGAGCAAGTGGAACCTCGACCGCTTCTGGCGCAATGCCCGGGTACACACCACCCACGACCCGATCCGCTGGCGGCTGCACAACGTGGGCAACTACTACCTGAACGGGGCCGACCCGGGGGAGTACACGGCGGTGCTCAATGCCAAGGAGAGCCAGGGCGCTACCCGCCGTTGAATCCATTTGGGGCCGGGGGGCGTGTCGCGCCCCATTCGCGGCACAAGGCCGCTCCTACAAGCGCGGCGTCGCATTCTGATCGAGCATCAACATGAACCACCCGCTTCTTCGGGCATTGGCCATCTACCGCGAAATGCCTTGGCGCTTTGCTCTGGTCGCTGCCTTGTACATTGCCGGCAACCTCGGCCTGGCCTGGCAGCAGTGGCTGATCGGCCATGCGGTCGATGATGTCAGCGCCGGCCGCGCCGTGCTGCGCCTGGCCGACGGCAGCCTGGACGCCCGCGTGGCCTGGCACTGGTTGTGGCTGCTGCTGGCCATCGCCCTGGGCCGCGGCCTGCTGCAATACGCCGCCGCCGTGCTGTCGCTGGTGCTTAGCCAGGCCCTGCTCACGCGCCTGCGGGAACGCATCCTCAGCCAGGTGCAGCGCCTGCACCTGGGCTATCACTGGCAGCACGGCATGGGCGAATTGGTCACCCGCACCACCCGCGATGCCGACAAAGTGCGCGACGCGCTGATCACCTTCTGGCGGCAGATCATCGAAACCCCGCTGGTGGTAATCGTCGCGGTGGGCCTGTTGAGTTGGTACGACCCGCTGCTGGGGCTGGTGCCACTGCTGCTGACCGGCGCCGGGCTATGGCTGTTCGTGGTGCAGACCGATCGCCTGGTCACCCTCGACCGCGCCGTGGGCGCCGCCTATGACCAGGTCAGCCAGGACCTCGCCGAAGGCATCGGTGGCGTGCGGGTGATCAAGGCCTTTGGCCTGGAACAGCAGCGCATTGCCCGCTTCGCCCGGCAGGTGGAGGTGTTCACCGGCCATGCCCGCGCCGCCCTGGCCTACGCCAGTTCGCGCATTCCGCTGCCGCAGGCGGTGGTGGCGCTGGGGCATGTGTGGATCCTGGTGTACGGCGCCCATCGCGTGGCGGCCGGCGCGCTGGGCATCGGCGAGCTGGTCACTTCGCTGCTGGTGGCCACCACGCTGGTGTTCCGCATCGAAGGCATAGGCCGGGTAATGCAGACCTTCGCCGATGCCCGCGCCAGCGCCGAACGCATCTGGCAACTGCTGGACGAACGCCCGGCCATCGTCGGCGGCCATGCCACCCTGCCCGAAGGGCCGTTGGGGCTGAAGCTGAACCAGGTGCAAGTCAGTGCAGCAGAAGCTGGCCGGCCTATCCTGCAAGATTGCTCGCTGACCCTGCTGCCCGGTGAGGTGGTGGCGCTGGTCGGCGCCACCGGCACAGGTAAAAGCCTGCTGGCCAGCCTGCTGCCACGTTTGGCCGATGTACAGCACGGCAGCGTCCAGGTCGGCAGCGATACTGCAGGTTGGCACGACGTGCGTGACCTCGACCTGGCCGACCTGCGCCGCCGCGTGCAGGTGCTGGCCCAGGAGAGCTTTCTGTTCTCCGACAGCCTGGCCGCCAACCTGCGCCTGGCCGCACCGCAGGCCAGTGACGCCCAGTTGCGTGAAAATATGCGCCTGGCCGCTGCTGAGGACGTACTGGAACGCCTGCCCCACGGCCTCGACACGCCGCTGGGCGATCGCGGCGTGACCTTGTCCGGCGGCCAGCGCCAGCGCCTGTGCCTGGCCCGGGCGCTGCTCGGCGCACCCGATATCCTCTGCCTCGACGACGCCACCAGCGCCCTGGATGCCCTGGGCGAACGCCAGGTGCTGCACAACATCCGCCGCCTGCACAGCGCCAGTGGCCAAGGCCCGACCTTGCTGCTGATCACCAGTCGCCTCTCCACCCTGCTGCTGGCCGACCGCGTGCTGATGCTGGAAAACGGCCGCATCACTGCCAACGGCAGCCATGCCGAGCTGTGCACGAACAACGCCCATTACCGCGACTTGCTGGGGATCGACCATGACTGATGCGCAGCACACCCCCGCCAGCGATATCGACATCGAACAACGCCTGGCCCGCCAGGCGCTGGACCGGGGCATGTTCCACCGTTTGCTGCCGCTGCTGCAGCCCATTCGCGGGCAGATCCTTGCCGTGATCGGCATCGAACTGCTGCTGGTGTTCACCGTGTTCCTGCGCCCGTGGTTCGTGCGCGAACTGCTGGACAAAGGCCTGGTGCCCAGCGCCGACCACTGGCTGCTCGACGAACGCCTGGTGCTGTGGCTGGGCCTGGGGCTGGCCGCGAGCTGGCTGGGGCGCTTTCTGCTGGCCGGGGTATCGCAGTTCATTGCCGGGCGCGCGGCGATCGGCGTGCTCAACGCCCTGCGGGTGAACGTGTTCGCCCATGTGCAGGCGCTGTCGGTGAGCTACTTCGACCAGACCCGTGCCGGGCGCATCATTTCCCGTGCCGACCGGGACGTGGATGCGCTGGAGCCCTTGCTGGTACAAGGCCCGCCCGAGCTGCTCGGCGCCTTGCTGCGCTGCGGCCTGGCAGCGGTAATGCTGTGGCGCATCGACCCCAGCTTCTTTTACAGCCTGGCTGCCACGGTACCGTTGCTGGTCGTGGCCACCTGGCGCTTCAAACGGGTTTCGCAGCGCAACTGGGCCAAGGTAGCCGAGCAGCGCAGCCGCTTCACCGCGCACCTGGTGGAAAGTGTGAGCGGGGTGCGGCTGATCCAGCAATGCGGGCAAGAGCAGACCAACCAGGCACGTTACCGACGCCTGCTGGAAGACTTCAACCAGGCGCTGATCCGCGGCAGCCTGCGCGCCGGCTGGTTCGCCCCGTTTACCGCGTTACTCAGCACCGCCGGCATGGCCGTACTGTTGCTGGTCGGCGCTCATGGTCTGGCCGAGGGCAAGGTCAGCGTGGGCCAGGTGGCCGAGAGCCTGTTCTACGTGTTCCTGTTCCTTGGGCCGCTGCAAGAGCTGTCGGACCTGTTCGAGCGCTACGCCACCGGCAGCGCTTCAGCCCAGCGCATTTTCCTGCTGCTCGACACCCGCGCACAAGTGCTCGACCCGCCAGCGCCACACGCCCTGACCCGGGCGCGCGGCCAGGTGGACTTCGACGCGGTCGGCTTTGCCTATACCCCTAACAGCTCGCGCCCGGTGATCGACGGGCTCGACCTGCATATCCGCGCCGGTGAAGTGCTGGCCATCGTCGGCCCCTCCGGGCATGGCAAGAGCACCCTGGTGCAGTTACTGACGCGCTTCTACGAAGTGCAGCACGGCGCCGTGAAGCTGGACGGCATCGACCTGCGCGCGCTGGCCCAGCACGACCTGCGGCGCAACGTGGGCGTGGTGCTGCAGGACAACGTGCTGTTCAGTGGCAGCATCCTCGACAACCTGCGCCTGGCCGCGCCAGCTGCCGACGATGCACAACTGGTGGCCGCCGCCCGTGAGCTGGGTGCCGACGAGGTGCTAGAGCGCCTGCCGCAGCGCTACCACACCGAAGTCGGCCCGCTGGGCGCGCACCTGAGCCATGGCCAGCGCCAGCTGGTATGCCTGGTGCGGGCCTACCTGGCCGACCCGGCGGTGCTGGTGCTGGACGAAGCCACCTCGGCAGTGGACGTGCACACCGAGCGACGTATCCAGCGCGCGCTGCGTAGGCTGTGCCAGGGGCGCACGGCCATCATCATCGCCCACCGGCTGGCGACCATTCGCGATGCCGACCGGATTGCCGTGGTCCGGCACGGAAAGGTGGTGGAGCAAGGGCCGCATGCCGAGTTGATCGGTCGTAGTGGGGCGTATGCAGCGCTGTACGACGCGTACCTGCGCAGTGCTGGAGAGGTTGTAACCGAGGAGATCGAAGTCTGACTTGCCGGCCTCTTCGCGGGTAAACCCGCTCCCACAGGATCACCACAGCATTCAATACCTGTGAGGTACCTGTGGGAGCGGGTTCACCCGCGAAGAGGCCGGGCCTGTTCATGCTGCTACCCCAGCATCCATTGCTGCCCCACTGCTGCCACAGCAGCACCCCTCTCCCCGTCTGCTCCTCAAACCCCCGCCCCACAGGCCATGCAGCACGCATGGCACAGCCGTTGCACCTCCCTCCCCATCCGCACACCTCCCCCTTCAGGAGCCCCCATGACCACCGAATTCTTCTGGCGCCTGCCCTTGGGCACCGACGGCCCGCAGCTGTCCACCGACCGCCATAACCGCGGCAACCCCGCGCACCGCCCAGGCAACATCGCCCCCGGCCGCCTGCCCGATGGCCAGGCCGATGGCTTCACCTACATCGACTACATCGCCCAGGTCGCCAAGGCCGCCGAGCTGGCCGGGTTCGAAGGTGCGTTGCTGCCCACCGGCCCGGAACCGTGGATAGCCGCCGCCGCGCTGGCCCGCGAAACCCGGCGCATCCGCTTCCTGATCGCCTTCCAGGCCACCTGGACCCTGCCCGCCTACGCCGCCCAGCAGGCGGCAATCCTGCAGAACCTCAGCGGTGGCCGGCTGGACTGGAACATCATCACCGGCGGCAACCCGGCCAGCCAACGGGCCAATGGCGACTTCCTGGAGCATGACTTGCGCTACAAGCGCACCGGCGAATTCCTCGACGTGATCCAGGGCCTGTGGACGCAGGACAAGTTTTCCTACGAAGGCGATATCTACCGCCTGGAAAACGGCAGCCTGCCGCCGGGCCTGCAACACGAACGCAAACCAGGCGTGTACTTCTCCGGCTTTTCCGATGCGGCGCTGGACGTGGCCGCGCGCCACGCCGATGTGTACCTGAACTGGGCCGAGCCGATCGACAAGCTCAAGCCGCATATCGAACGCGTGCGCGAGTTGGCCGACAAGCAGGGCCGCACCGTGCGTTTCGGCCTGCGTGTCGACCTGTTCGCCCGCGAGACCGAAGAACAAGCCTGGCGCGAGCTGCGCCAGCAGTTCGAGCGCCTGGAAGGCAAGGCCAGCGCCAGCGCCAAGGGCTTTGTGACCGGCTCGGACTCTGTCGGCGGTGCACGCCAGGCGGCCTATCACCAAGGCTTGCAGGGCTTCGACGAACTGATCCTGGCGCGCAACCTGTGGGCCGGCTTCGCCAAGGCCAAGCCCGGCCCCACCGTGGGCCTGGTGGGCAGCCATCAAAATATCGCCGAACGCCTGGCTGAATACCGCGATGCCGGTTTCAGCACCTTCATCCTCGCCGCCAACCCGCACCTGGAAGAGGCCCTGCGCATCGGCCAGGAAGTGTTGCCGCTGGTGCAGCAGGCTGCCACCACCACCCCTTTGCAGGCCAGCGCCTGAACCCGACCGGAGCTGAACATGAGCCAACCCCTCGATACCCTGTGGTACACCCGCTGTCCGGTGCCCACCGGCCTGGGCATTGCCGTGCAGCAAGGCTGGCTGCAGCAAGACCTGGCCGGCCTCGGCACCCAAGTGCAGTCCCTGCGTGAAGCCGACCAGCAGGCGGTGCGCGAATCGCACTTCGACCACAGCCTGCTCAATTCGGTACGCCACGGCGGCAGCATTCCGGCCATCTGGGCCCGCGCCCAGGGCCGCGACACCCGGGTCATCGGCCTGTCGTGGGCCGATGAAGCGCAGTTGATCCTGACCCGGCCAGACAGCGGCATCCACACCGTAAAAGACCTCAAGGGCCGCCGCTTCGGCCTGCCCGACTGGGCCGCCGCACAGATCGACTTCACCCGTGCCCAGGCCCTGCGCGGGCTGGAAAACGCCCTCAAGCTCGCAGGCTTGCAAGTGGGCGACGTGGACTTGGTCAACTACCGCTACGACGGCACCTTCAGCGACCGCCCGGTGCGCAACGTGGCCGGCACGCCGGTGTCCAGCACCCAGAGCGAAGGCCGCAACCTGGAGCTGGCCGGCTTGCTGCGCGGCGAGGTCGATGCAATCTTCCTCAAGGGCGCCAGCGCCGTGCAGCTGGCCCACGCCTTTGCCCTGCACACGGTGATCGATACCGGCAGCCACCCCGACCCGCTGATCCGCAGCAACAACGGCACGCCACGCACCCTGGCGGTGGACAGCCACCTGCTGGCGCAGCACCCGCAAGTGGTGCGCACCCTGCTCGGCTCGGTGCTGCGCGCCGAACGCTGGGCCCACCAACACCCCGACGAAACCCGCCGCTACCTGGCGCGGGAAACCAACAGCAGCGAGTACTGGGTGCAAGTGGCTTACGGCGCTGACGCCCACCTGCGCCTGAGCACGCGCCTGGACGAGCAGGCCATCGATGCCTTGCAGGACTTTGTCGAGTTTCTCAAGCGCTGGCGCTTCATCCCGGCGCGCTTCGAGGTGCGCGACTGGATCACTCGCCAACCACTGGACCAACTGCTGGCCCCCCTCCAAATGGACAGGAAACCCGTTACCCCATGACCAAGCCCCTGGAAACGCTCTGGTACACCCACAGCCCCGTGCCCACCGGCCTCGGCATCGCCGTGCAGTCGGGGCGGCTGGCCGAGGCCTTTACGCCGTTTGGCACCAATATCCAGTCGCTGCGCGAGTCCAGCGAACGCGAGGTGCGCGAAGCCCACTACGACCATCACCTGCAGAACTCGGTGCGCCACGGCGGTAACATCCCGGCAATCTGGGCCTACGCAAGCGGCGTCGAGACCCGCGTGCTGGGGCTGTCGTGGAGTGATGAGGTGCAGTTGATCCTCACCACCGAAGAAAGCGGCGTACGCAGCATTCGCGACCTGAAGAACCGCCGTTTCGGCATACCCAAGTGGGCCAACGTACAGATCGACTTCACCCGTGCCCAGGCCCTGCGCGGGCTGGAAAACGCCCTGAAGCTCGAAGGCCTGGCGGTAGCCGATGTGGAGCTGGTCGACTACCCCTACGGCGGCACCTACAGCGACGACGCCAAGCAGCACCTGTACGGCGCCGAAGTGAGCCTGGACACCAGCCGCTTCAGCCGCCGCAACAATGAGCTCATCGGCCTGCTGCGTGGCGACATCGACGCCATCTTCCTCAAGGGTGCGCATGCGGTGCACCTGGCCCACGAGTTCGGCCTGCGCGTGGTGGTCGACACCGGCAGCCACCCGGACCCGTTGATCCGCAGCAACAACGGCACCCCGCGCACGCTGACCGTGGACCGGCACTTGCTGGAAAACCACTTTGATGCCAGCCGCACGCTGGTCGACACCGTGCTACGCACCGAGCAATGGGCCTGGGCTAACCCGGAAGAGACCCGGCGCTTTCTGGCGCGCGAGCTGAACACCAGCGAGTACTGGGTGGCAGCGGCCTATGGCGACGACGCGCACCGGCGCTTGCGCACAACCCTGGACAGCCGCTCGATCGAGGCGCTGCAGGACTTTACCGAGTTCCTGTTCAGGTGGGGGTTCATACCGCGGCGTTTCGATGTGCGCGAGTGGATTGATTTTCGCGTGCTGGAGAGTGTGATCGGTTCGACTTCGCGGTTGGCGGTTTGAGATTTTTGGGGCTGCTGCGCAGCCCTTTCGCGGCACAAGGCCGCTCCTACAAGGGCCTGGCTTACGCTGAACAATTGTAGGAGCGGCCTTGTGCCGCGAAAGGGCCGCAAAGCGGCCCCAGCAATCTCAGCCCCACCACTGCTGCCCCAGCAGCACCCGCCCAGCACCCCACTGCTGCCCAATCTGCAACACCCTCTCAAAACCCAAATAAAAACGTTAAATTTCAATGAGTTAATAACATGGCACAGTCCCTGCTCTAACTCTCCCCAACAACGCTTTACACTCGGGGAGATCCACCATGCACCAGCTCAATCCACTCGCCCGCCAGATCAGCCTCGCGCTGCTGCTGGCCGGCACCGGCAGCCAGGCCATCGCCGCCAACGAAGACACTAAAAACGAACCGGCCCTGGAAACCGTCACCGTCACCGCCCAGCACCGCGAACAGACCTTGCAGGAAGTACCGGTGGCCGTGTCGGCCATCAAAGGCACCAGCATCACCGCCGATGGCGTGCGCTCGATGGGCGACATCACCACCTTCGTGCCCAACGCCTCGGCCAAGAACCCCGACGGCGACGGCCGCCCGCGTTGGTACATCCGCGGCTTGGGCACCGGCGACACCGGCGCGGCGACGGTCTTCCCGGTGGGCATCTACGCCGATGACGTCTACCTCAACGCCCCCATCGCAGGCGGTGGGCCGCTGTTCGACCTGGAGCGCATCGAAATCCTGCGTGGGCCCCAAGGCACCCTGTATGGCAAGAACACCACTGCCGGTGCAGTGAACGTGATCTCGAAGAAGCCCACCTTCGACACCGACGGTTATGGCACCGTAGGCTTTGGCAGCAAGAACGAACGCATCGTCACCGGCGCCATCGGCGGCGCGCTGGTGGACGAAAAGCTGGCCGGGCGAGTGGCGCTGTATTCCGAGGAGCGTGACGGCTTCCAGAACAACGACTTCGACGGCAACACCTATGGCGATGTGAACAAGAAAGCCATCCGCCTGCAGTTTCTGGCCCAGCTCAACCCCGACCTGGACGCCCTGCTCAAGGTGCACAGCCGCCAGTTCAAGGGCGACGGCAGCAATGGTTCGCTGCCCGTAGGCCGCTACTACAACGTCGGCTACGAACGCCCGCATGGCCGCGACATCTCGCTGAACGTCAACGAAGACTACCGCCTGGACCACGACGGCGCCTCGCTGACGTTCAACTATTACCTGGGCGACTACACGCTGACCTCGATCAGCGCCTACGACTACATCCGCAACCGCTCCACCAGCGACGCCGACTATACCCCCTACGAGGTCAACGGCGCGTCGATCACCGACAACAGCTACCGCCAATGGTCGCAGGAGCTGCGCCTGGCCTCGCCGGAAGACCGCCCGCTGCACTGGCTGCTGGGTGCGCACTACTTCCACGAAGACCTCGACAGCTCGGCACAGCGGGTAGTAACCCCGGGGCCGACGCCCAACGGTACCGGCTCGAACCAGGTGGGCACCACGGCGTTCCGCGACATGGGCTTCGATCACCGCACCGACAGCTACGCGCTGTTCGGCAACCTGACCTACGACTTCACCGATGATTTCAGCGTCACCGGCGGCCTGCGCTGGACTCAGGAGAAAAAGGACATCGACCTGGACCTGGTGCAATTGACCCGCGCCACCGCCAACGGCCCGCTGGTTCCGCTGGGTGGCGTGGGCACCAACGGCAATCGCCAGGAAGACAAGACCTGGGAAGCCTGGACCTACGACCTGACGCCCGAGTACCGCATTAACGACAACCTGCGGGTGTTCTTCCGTTACGCCCACGGTTTCCGCTCGGGCGGCTTCAACACCGGGCTTTCGACCAGCCTGGCGCAGCTGACCACGGTCGACCCGGAAGAGCTGGATGCCTATGAGCTGGGGCTGAAGTCGGAGTGGTTCGACCGCCGCCTGATCGTCAACGCCAACCTCTTCTACTACGACTACTCCGACATCCAGGTGAACATGCTGACGGTGAACAATGGCGTGCTCACCACCGCACTGACCAACGGCGCCAAGGGCAAGGTCAAGGGTGCGGAGCTGGAGATCGAAGGCCAGCCGACCGAGCGCCTGCACCTGCGCGCGGCGGTGTCGTTCCTCGACACCGAATACACCGACTTCAAGAACACCAACCCCACCACTGGCGCGGTAACCGGCGATTACAGCGGCAACAGCTTCGTGCGTTCGCCGCGCAACGTGGTGTCGCTGGGTGCCGACTACACCATTCCGCTGGAAGTGGGCGGCAAGCTGGTGGCAGGGGGCGACGTGAGCTTCCGTGACAAGGAGTACTTCCTGGCCGACCGCCAGAGCAGCGCCGACGAAACCCTCAGCCAGCCCCACTACACGTTGGCCAATGCCCGCCTGAGCTGGTTCAGCCACGACGACAAGCTAAGCGTGACCGGTTTCGTCAACAACCTCACCGACCGCCGCTACCAGGTGCATGGCCGGCCCAACGGCACCGCCGGGCAGTACGTGATCACCTACGGCGACCCACGCACCGTCGGGCTCAGCGTTACCAGCCGGTTCTGATTGAACACCATTGGGGCCGCTGCGCTGCCCCACAGCATCACGCTGTATAAAAGGATTACTCCATGCCCCACCACACCCCCTTGGCCAGCGCCATCGCCCTGGCCATCGCCGGCCTCGCCGTGCCCGCATTCGCCGCCGAAACCGCCGACCGCCTCGACACCGTGGTCGTGGTCGGCACCCACCGCAGCGACGTCACTGCCCTGCAAAGCGCCGCCCCGGTCGATGTGCTGAGCGGTGAAAAACTCCAGGAAACCGGCGCCAGCGACCTGTCCGCAGCACTCACCGCGCTCTCACCCTCGTTCAGCTTCCCGCAGTCGCCCCAGGGCGCCTTTGCCGGGTCCATCGCCCAGGGCGCCTCGCTGCGCGGCCTGGCTTCGGATCAGGTGCTGGTACTGGTCAACGGCAAGCGCCGCCATACCAGCGCCAACGTCACCCGCCAGGGCCTGGTCAACGCCCGTGGCGCGGCAGCCGTGGACCTTAGCCTGATCCCGCTGTCGGCCATCGAACGGGTGGAAATCCTGCGCGATGGCGCAGCCGCCCAGTACGGCTCGGACGCCATCGCCGGGGTGATCAACATCGTGCTCAAGGAGCGCGACGAAGGTGGTAACGCCGGCTACCGCTTCGGCGGCTACAAGAAAGGCGACGGCCTGCAACGCAAGCTCAGTGGCTGGAAGGGCTTTGCACTGCCCAACGACGGCTTCCTGACCCTGGCCTTCGACGCTGGCAGCCAGGACCCCGCCAGCGACACCCGCGACGACAACCGCCTGTTCTACCCCGGTTCCACCAGCATCGACACCGCGCGCGAGCAGAACAACCGCTACCGCAACTGGCGCTGGGGCTCGGGCAATGTTTCGGACCAGTACAACTTCACCGCCAACGCCGAAATGGGTTTGAGCGAGGGGTTGAGCGCCTATGGTTTTGCCACCTATGCGCACAAGAACACGGATGCCGAGAACTTCTTCGACCCGCCCACCACGCTGCGCAACAACTACGGCAGTGTAGCCCTGGCGCGCTACCCGGACGGCCGCCTGCCGGTCACTCGCTACGGCCTGGAAGACTTTGCCGTCACCGGTGGCCTGCGCTTCGAGGACCAGGCCCTGGGCAAATTCGACCTGGCGCTGAACTACGGCAATAACCGTGTCGATTCCACCGACCGCGACGCCATCAACCCCAGCTGGGGCAGCGCCAGCCCGTCGACCATCTACACCGGCCGCCGCGAAGCCGACCAGACCAACCTGACCCTGGACTGGACCCGCGACTTCGCCAACGACTGGCTGTTCAAGCCGCTGACCGTTTCCGCCGGGCTGGCCTGGCGCCAGGAAAACTACGATCTCAGCCAAGGCGACGCCGCCGGCTGGTCAAACGGGGCGCTGTTCAACACCATCGACCCTATCACCGGCAGGCGCATACCCGGTTACTACTCGGGCATTACCCAGGTCGATGCCGTGTCGCTGGACCGCCGCGTGATCGGTGCCTACTTCGATGTCGAAGCCCAGCTGACCGAAAAATTCCAGGCGGGCGTGGCAGTGCGCAGCGAGCATTATTCAGACTTTGGCGATACCACCAACGGCAAGCTGTCGCTGCGCTACGACTTCACCCCGCAGATTGCCGCGCGCGCCAGCGCCAGTACCGGCTACCGTGCGCCTTCGCTGGTGCAGAGCGGGTTGTCATCGTTTAGCGTACAGGTGGTAGAACAGCCCCCAGGCAGTGGCAACTGGGTCGAGGTGCAGCAGCGCACCCTGCGTGCCGACAGCCCGGAAGCGGCCCTGCTTGGCGGCAAGGCGCTGAAACCTGAGGAATCGACCAACTTCTCCGTGGGCCTGGTCTGGCGGCCATTGCCCAACGCCTCTGTCACACTCGACGCCTACCGTATCGACATCGACAACCGCATCACCCTGTCCGATCAGCTGCCTGCGTCGGTGGTGGGCCCGATCTTCGCCGGTACCCCTTACGCCAACATCCAGAGCGCGGCGTTCTACACCAACATTGCCGACACACGCACCGATGGTTTCGAGTTGGCCGGGCATTACCAGCTTGAGGCAGGTCGCTGGGGGAGCGTGGACTTCAACGGGGGCTACGCGCGCAACAACACCCGTATAACCGGGCTGGATGATGTGGGCGGCATCCCCGGCAGCCAGATCATCGGCCGCAACACCCAGGGACTGATCGAAGACGGCACCCCCGAGGACAAGCTGACCCTCAGTGCCAACTGGCTGTATGACGGCTGGAGCGTCACCGTCGCCCAGCGCCGTTACGGTGAATGGAAGAACCGCAACGCCGCCAACCCCACGCTGGACCAGACATTCAGCCCGCAATGGGTGACCGACCTGGACGTGTCGTACCGTTTCGACCTGGGGCTGACTTTGTCGGCGGGCGCGATCAACCTGTTCGACAGCCACCCGGACAAAGCGAAGGGTGCACAGCTGTATGGCGTGCCCAAGTACTCCATCACCAGCCCGGAAGGGGCCCAAGGGGCGTTCTACTACACCAGCGTGAGTTACGACTTCTGATAGAAGCCCCTATGGCGACCTGCTCGGCGATTGGCTGCACAACAGCCCTCCCCGTGCAGGTTGTCATCATCTGCCAATGGCTTGGTCTGACTGAACCTTTGTGATGTCCCGATGTTCGGCAAGTGGCAAGGCCAGCAGGGCGTACCCTTCGAAAATACCGAAGTCACCGCTGTCATAGGTTGCGCTGATCAATGCGAAGCGGGCTGTATCGTCATTGCCCGGTGTGTAGACGCCAGCCGGGGCTTCACCTGGGCCATAGAGCACGTCCCAATTGATCTTGTCCGGCGCGACCACGTTTCCATTGACCCTCGCCTCCAGCACCGCCTTTGCACCTGCAGGGTCAACATTGGCGCTCACAGCCATAGGTATTTTCCTCGCCATCTCGGTGATCAGCACACACGTGCTGGTCTGTTGGCTTTCAGGGTCTTTCACCTGGACTTCTTCGACGACAAAGGCAACCGTGCCAGGGTCGGCTGGGCAAGTGACCGTCACGCTTTGGCCCTTGCCCAAGGCCTTGTTCTGGTACTGCCACTCCAATGCAGCGGCGTCACCGAGTGCCCAGGCATTGAAGTCGACCTTGCTGCCTGGCTGGGCAACCACGACCGAGGGGTTGGCCTGCAGCGTTTCGCGAACCACGGTAATCAAGGCCCTGGACTGAATTGCCGGGTTTAAAATACTGGTGGCCGTAACTAGCAATTGCGCGTACGGCTTTGTCATATCGCGGGCACGCGGCGCGGTAAAGAGCCCCAAGATGATGGAAAAGCGTGCACCTTCTGCCAGGCCGGACACTGCTTCAACGGACCAGCGCACAAGGCCCGACGCGGGCTCCGTCACAAATTTCCTGGTTGTACCTGCACGCAGGGAAGTTTCCATCGGGCTGATGGTGAAGTAGTTGGTAGCAGGGTTTACCAGGCCGAAATAAGCTGTGTCGAGCGGTACCGCGAGTCTTGTAGCTATGAGGGTGCGATGAAAATTAAACCTCAGAACATCGCGTGCTATTTTCGATGCGCCAGGCAATAAAACCAGGTCGTTTCTCAGCTTTCCTACCAGTAAACCCTGCAAAGAGGTAAAACCGACAGGCCAGAGACTGCTAACAGTCGCCCCGAGCTTGGTCGTCATATTGGCGATTGCCGGGTTCAGCACAAACGCGATCAAATCGTCGGCAGGATTCATGGTGTCACTTGCGCGGGGAGGGCTTATTGCGCCAAAAACCGGTTGAAAAGCCATGCGCTCGTTAAATTCATGCGATTCGCTAACCAGTTGTATTTTATCCTGACGTTCAAAACTGTAGACAAACTCTGCGTCATACTGGAAACCTGCCTGCACAGGCTTGTGGAAATCAGCCATGCCGTACCCTTCTCTGACCAGCCTCTCGCGTAGTACGCCTTTGAAGTCATCGATATCATCGCACCTGACCGTCAGGCTGCCACGTAAAGACAGGCTCATTTTCCACTGGTCACCCACCTTGCTGATGGACAACGCATCGCGCATGTTTATTCTGGCTTCATCAAACTCAAATTGCCCCTTAACAATCCACAAGTCGTTGTCAGATCCACGGGTAACCGCTTGCTCTTCCCTCCATTGCCTCGGCAATGAAATATATCCAGCCTTGCAAGAAACTGACGGCGGCTCATCACCGCGCCGGCGCCATTCAAAGTCAGCATCCGTGATTACGCTGCCCAAAGCGCTTACCAACTGAGCAAGCAACAGCCGCTCCGTATCGAATAGAATGGTTGCCGAATAGTGTCCGTCATTGGGTATCGCATACTTGTAATCCGCGCCCGGGTAGGCTCCTCCGGCCCCATCCTTCATGTCGACAAGCAGCACTACAGCACCTTCCACATCGGTGGGCGTCCTTCCCCGGGCCTGGGTACGCAGGCCGTATGAGACCGGTTGATGCAACTCGACATTGCGCTTTGCCAACTGGCCAATCGGAAACTGACGCTGTTCATCGGTCAGCGCTGAAAACTTCTGCCTGAAAAATTCGGTCAGCAGACGCGTTTCGCCGGCGTAGCACGGCATGGAAAAATTTTCAGTTCTACTGAGGTCAAGTTTTATCGTGTCATCTTCATCCACGCTGCCGCCCGATTCCTCCAGGTCGATATCCAGGCTCAGCGAAGCTTCTTGCAAGGGGCCCATCACATCCAGCTGACGCACATACCACTGATTGCCCTTGTTCATCAGCGAATACGCATTGGCTTCGGCAATTACCATTGGCATGTGCGCCTTGTGCCCGGCAAGCGCCACATCGAAAACCAGTCTCGGCAATGACAGATTGCATCTGGACAAGGCAAAACGGTAGTCAGCCCCATTGCTGATATACCCGGAAATGGATGGCATATCACTCGCCGTACCGAAGCGCCTGAACGACTCTTGCTTTAACATCGCATTGATCTTGCTTCCATCAATAAAAATCACCATGTCCCAGCCCAGAAGACGTGTTTTCTCAGCTAACCAACTAAGCAGCTCGGCGGTTGAATGATCCATGACTTTCTCCAGAGGGTGAGCTTTCGGCGCCAGACTCCCGACCGAGGGGCGGGGCAACAGCGCTTCATTTGAAGCGCACAGGGCCCTTGCTACAACTGGCAGTTTTGCCAGGTGCACGCCCCTGCGACAGTCGTCAAACTGCTGCAGTGCTGCTGCTGTAGCAGCACTTCGTTGTTGCTCCAGCACCAGCGCTTCCTGCCAGCTCCGCAGTCAGGGGGCCGGCCCCTTGGCACAGCTCTTGCGATAGAGCTTCGTCCCCTTCATTTCCAAGGCCAGCCATGCGCGCGCTCTCCCCTCTTTCCTGGCTCCTCTCGCCCTTGGCCCTGCTCGGCCTCTGGGCGGTGGTCGCCAATGCCGGGCTGTTTCCCGCCAACGTGTTGATCCCGCCACAAGAGGTCTGGCTCAGCCTTGCCGAATTGCTGAACACCGGCGAGTTACAGGAACATCTGACCGGCAGTCTGTCGCGGCTGGCACTTGGCTTTACCGGCGGTGCGCTGGCCGGCCTTGGCTTTGGTGCCGCACTGGCCTTGTCGAAAACCATAGAGGCCTACTGCGCCCCGCTGTTCCATACCCTGCGCCAAGTGCCCAGCATCGCGCTGATTCCGATGTTCGTGCTGCTGTTTGGCGTGGATGAGACCTTCAAGGTGGTCATCGTCGCCAAGACTGCGTTCTTCCCGGTGGCACTGGCCACCTGCGAAGGTATCCGCGCGATCCCTCGCAGCCATTTCGAAGTGGCTGCGGTATACCGCCTGCGCTGGCCCACGCTGGTAGGGCGGATCGCCCTGCCCGCTGCGGTGCCGGCGATCGTCACCGGCATACGTGTAGCCCTGACCCGCGCCTGGGTGGTGCTGGTGGCTTGCGAGCTGCTGGCGGCCGACAGCGGTCTGGGGCAGATGATCGAGATGGGCCGGCAGATGCTGCGCATCGATGTAGTGATGGTCGGGGTAGTGCTGACGGGGCTGATCGGCTTCACCCTGGACTTCACCCTGCGACGCGTGGAACGCCATTTGTCCGCCTGGCAAAGCCGTTGAGGAGGCTGTGATGAAACGACCTGATTTGCGTGGCCTGGTACTGCCGCTGTTGCTGCTCGGCGCCTGGGAGTACGCCTCACGCCAAGGTGCAGCCGGGGCCTACGCCTTCGTGCCGCTGGCGCAGGTGGGCACAGCACTGGCCGAACTGCTGGGCAGCGGTGAATTGCTGATCAACCTGTGGGCCAGCCTGTTGCGTACATGCAGCGGTCTGGCCATCGGCATTGTCGGCGGGGTCGGACTAGGTGCGTTGATGGCCCTGTCCACCCCCGCGAACCGCCTGATCGCGCCGCTTTTCCATGCCTTGCGCCAGGTGCCGATGCTGGGCTGGATCCCGCTGATCGCCCTGTGGCTGGGTAACGGCGAAAGCGCCAAGCTGCTGATCGTCAGCCTGGCGGCGCTGTACCCGATGGTACTCAACACCTTCGAAAGCCTGCGTCAGGTGGCTGGCCAACACCGCGAAGCGGCCCGGGTGCTGATGCTCGGCCGCTGGCAGCAGCTTTGGCTGATCCTGTTACCCGCGGCACTGCCAGGCATTGCCGCCGGGGTACTGCAAGCCTTGGCCTTTGCCTGGGTAACCTCGGTGGGCAGCGAGCTATTTTTGTCTGCCGGGGCCGGCCTTGGCAGCCTGATGATGAACGCCGAAGCCGCCGCGCGCATGGAGATCATCGTGGTCTGCGTGCTGTGCATCGGCCTCAGTGGCTACCTGATGTCCTGGCTGTGCACCCTGCTCACCCGCCGCCTGCTGCGCTGGCGCACCAACCATTGAAAGGCTCGACCATGAACGCCATCGCCCACGCATTACCCACCACCGCCAGCACTGGCGCGCTGACCATTCGCGGCCTGAACAAGGCATACCCGCTCAAGGGCAAGCATGTGCCGGTGCTCGAAGGCATCGACCTGGACATCCGCCCGGGCGAATTCGTCAGCATTCTCGGCGCCAGCGGCTGTGGCAAATCCACCCTGCTGCGGCTGATTGTCGGCCTCGACCAAGACTACCAGGGGCAGATCCTGCTGGACCGGCAACCCGTGCGCGGGCCGGGCCTGGAGCGCGGCATCGTGTTCCAGGACCACCGCCTGTTCCCGTGGATGACCCTGCAGCAGAACATTGCCCTGGCCTTGAAAAACCATGCGCTACCCGCGGTTGAGAAAAACCGCCTGGTGGCCGAGCACATCGAACTGGTGGGCCTGAGTGGTTACGAGCAGGCCTACCCGCACCAGTTGTCCGGCGGCATGGCCCAGCGCGCGGCAATTGCCCGGGCGCTCGTGAACAAGCCCAAGGTGCTGTTGCTGGACGAACCGCTCGGCGCGCTGGACGCCCTGACCCGGGTGCGGCTGCAACAGGAGTTGCAGCGCATCTGGGTGCAGGAGCGCTGCACGGTGATCATGGTGACCCATGACATCGAGGAAGCACTGTACCTGGGTGACCGGGTGATCGTGATGGACGCGCACCCAGGGCGGATTCGCGAGGATTTGCGCATTGACCTGCCGCACCCGCGCCAGCGGGACAGCCAGGTGTTGCAGGGGTACAAGCAGCGGTTGCTGGGGGAGCTGGTAGGGCATTGAAAGGGGTGAACTGAACAATTTGCCGGGGGCTGATTTGCAGCCCCCGGCACCATCAGAAATCGTAACGCAGGTTCAGGCTGGCATCCTGGCCCCTTGTCCCCCTGCCCAAGCACCACCATAATGATAAGAATTCTTATTTGAATCTGACTGTATGAAAAAGCCTTGCACGGATGCACACGCCCAGGTCGATGGCCTTTACCGTGACCACCACCGCTGGCTGCGCAACTGGCTGCAACCGCGGCTGACCTGCCGCGACCTGGCCACCGACATGGTCCAGGACGTGTTCGTGCGTATCCTCACGGCAGACAACGCGGCCGAGCGCCTGCACGCCGTGCGCGAGCCCAAGGGCTACCTGGCGACCATTGCCCGCCGCCTGATGATCGACCACTTCCGCCGTGCCCGCCTGGAACGGGCGTGGTTGCAAACACTGGCCGAACAGCCCGAGGCGCTGGATATCTCCGAGGAAGACCGCGCCGTGTTGCTGGAGACCCTGTGCGAGCTGGACACCATGCTGGCCGGCCTGGGGATGGAGGTACGCCGGGCTTTTCTGCTCTCGCAACTGGAAGGCCTGCCGTACAAGGCCATCGCCGAGCAGTTGGGCATATCGCTGTCCACGGTCAACCGGCATATGGCCAAGGCGCTGCACCACTGCCTGCTGTTCAACCTCGAGGCAAACCTGCAATGAGCGTGACCGATCCGCGCCAGCGCGAGGCACTGGAGCAGGCGGTGCAGTGGTACACCTTGCTGCAGAGCGGCGCGGCCAGGCCACAGGACCATCTCGGCTGGCAACACTGGCTGCAACAAGGCGCGGCCAACCAGTGGGCCTGGCAGCAGATCGAGCACCTGCAACAACGCCTGCAAGGTGTGCCCGCTGCCGTCGCCGGCCGCACGCTGGAGCTTGCCGGCCAGGCGCAGCACCACACCCGGCGCAGTGTGCTAAAGGGCGGGGCGCTGATGCTGGGCAGCAGCAGCCTGGGCTGGCTGGGCGTTCACCAGTTCGAAAACGGCGCTTGGCTTTCCGACTACCACACTGCGGTTGGCCAGCGACTGCCCGTGGCCCTCGCCGACGGTGGGCAGTTGATGCTGAACACCGACAGCTCGGCGGATGTCCGCTACGACGCACAACAGCGCCTGGTGCACCTGCGCCAGGGCGAGGTGATGGTCACCACCGCAAACGATCCTGGGGGCCGGCCCTTCTTCGTCCAAACTTCGCATGGCCGCGTGCAAGCCTTGGGCACGCGCTTTTCGGTGCGCCTGCTGCAGGGGCAGACTCAGGTCTCGGTCTTCGAGCACCAGGTGCGCATTACCCCCGCCCATGGGCACCCCCTGTTGCTGCAACCCGGGCAGTACTGCCGTTTCTCTGCTGCGAATGCCGGCCCGACACGTTCGCTGGCCGCCGCACAGGATGCCTGGACTCAGGGCCTGTTGGTGGCCAACGAACAAGCGCTGGGGCCGCTGATCGACGAACTGGCCCGCTACCGCCGTGGCTGGCTGCGCTGCGACCCGTCAGCGGCCGGGCTGCGCGTCAGCGGTACCTTCCCGGTGGATGACACCGACAAGGCGCTGCGTGCGATCGCTAGCGTACTGCCGATAGACATCGTGCAACGCACCCGTTACTGGGTGAGTGTGAACGCCCTGCACACGGGATGAAAAATTTTTTGCCCACCGATGAGATTTCTTCTCTTTCTCATACGACTCAGGGGTAACGGGTGCATGACCCGCTTGCCAACATAAGAGAAGCCCTCCATGAAAACGCATCATCCGCTCCGCCCGCTGGCGGCCGGTATCCGCAACGCCCTGCTGGTTTCAGCCCTGTTCGCCGCCACCCCTGCTCTGGCCGACAGCACGCCCCGCGAATACAACATCGGCCAGGGTGACCTGGGCCAGGCACTGACCCGCTTCGCGACCCAGGCAGGCATCGTGCTGTCGTTTGATCCCGCCTCCACCCAAGGCCGGAAAACGCCGGGGCTGGACGGTGTGTACGCAGTCGACGCAGGCCTGCAGGCGCTGTTGTCGGGCAGTGGCTTGCGAGTGATGCGGGAAAGTGACGATCGCTATTTCATCATCCCCGCAGGTGAAGAAACCGGTGCAATGGAGTTGTCGGCAACGCACGTGAACAGCGTCGGGCTTGGGGCGACTACCGAGGGGACCGGCTCGTACACCACGGGGGTGACCAGTACCGCAACCAAGATGAACCTGTCGATTCGCGAGACGCCGCAGAGCATCAGTGTCGTTACCCGCCAACAGATGGACGACCAACACTTGGCGAGCATCACAGATGTGCTGAAGCAGAACCCTGGCATCACCATGTCGCAGGACGGCGGCGAGCGCTTTCATATCTACTCGCGCGGCTCCGAAATCAGTACCTACCAGCTCGACGGGGTCAACACGGTTCAGGAGTACCTGACCCGCAACATGCCCAGCACGTTGATGGACATGGCCATCTTCGACCGTGTAGAGATCGTGCGAGGGGCCACTGGCCTGATGACCGGTGCAGGTGAACCCAACGGCGTGGTCAACATGGTACGCAAACGCCCCACTCGCGAGTTCCAGTCCTATGTACAGGCGGGGGTCGGCTCTTGGGACTATTACCGCGCCGAGGCTGATGTCTCGGGCCCTCTGGTCGAGAATGGAAAGCTGCGCGGTCGGCTGGTGGCCGCCAAGCAGACCAACCACAGCTTCATGGACTGGTACAGCCAGGACCGCGACCTGTTGTACGGTGTGCTTGAAGCTGACTTGTCTGACTCCACCACCGCGCGCCTGGGGGTGGACTACCAGACCTACAATGCCGACGGCGCCCCCGGTGTACCGTTGTTCTACAGCAACGGCCAGCCGACTGACTTTTCGCGTTCCACCAGCAGCGGCCCGCGCTGGATGTATGAAGACTACACCACCAAGAACTATTCCTTCGGCCTCGACCAGCAGCTTGCCAATGACTGGCAACTGAAACTGGCAGCGAACTACATGGATGTCGATCGCGATTCATTGTCGGCGTTCTACCGCACCGGTGCCGGTATCGCCACCCTTGATCAGGCCACAGGCAATGCCACGCTGGACCTGCTGGAGGTCGAAGCGCATCAGGTGCAGCGCGGCATGAACATCACCCTGCAGGGCCCTTTCGAACTGCTTGGACAATCCCATGAGCTGATCGTCGGGTTCGACTACCTGGACTACAGAAACAACCACCTGACCGGGTCGGCAGGGTCGCCCACATTCAACTTCTTCACCTGGGGCAATCGCATACCACAGCCCGGCAACTACACGCCCGTGCTGGATTACGACGTCAACATCCGTCAGACCGGGTACTTTGCTGCCACCCGGCTCAACTTCACCGACGATTGGCATCTGATCCTGGGGGCACGGACCACCAGCTACCGCTACGACGCCCACCAGGTGTCGCTACCCAGCGGTTTCGACAGGCCCTCCAACCTGCAGGAGCGTGGCGAAGTCGTGCCCTATGTGGGGCTGATCCATGACTTGACCGCTGAACAGTCTCTGTACGTCAGCTACACCGACATCTTCAAGCCGCAGACCGCCAGGGACCGTACCGGCAAGGTCCTTGACCCCGTCACTGGCAAAAATTATGAGTTGGGATGGAAAGGCGAGTTCTATGAAGGCCGATTGAATACCAGCGCTGCGATTTACCTGATCAAGCGAGACAACTTTGCAGAGGACGACACCGGTTTCCCGATACCTGGCGTGGCAAACTCAACGGCGTCGCGCGCGGTAAACGGGGCCGAAACCAAAGGTATCGACCTTGAGCTCTCTGGCGAAGTGGCCGACGGCTGGAACGTGCACACCGGGTACAGCCATTCACGCACGGAAAACGCCCAGGACACCCGCCTGACGCCACAGCTGCCGCTGGACACCTTCCGGTTGTGGAGCACCTATCGCATGCCGGGCGAATGGGAGCGCCTGACCTTGGGGGGTGGGGTGAACTGGAACGCCAAGCAGTCGCTGCTGACCACCCGCAACACACGTATCACCCAGGAAGACTATGCCGTAGCCAGCCTGATGGCACGCTACAAGCTCCGCGACAACATGGCCGCCACCTTGAATGTCGAGAACCTGTTCGACAAGAAGTACTACGCGGGCCTGGCGGGCAATTACGGTCATTACGGAGCGCCCCGAAACGCAACGTTGAACCTGCGCTACGACTTCTGATCAATGGACTGGGGCCGCTTTGCGGCCCTTTCGCGGCACAAGGCCGCTCCTACCGGGGGCGTGCGGGTTTCAATAACACGCTATCCCTGTAGGAGCGGCCTTGTGCCGCGAAAGGGCTGCAAGGCAGCCCCTGCATTTCAATGCAGCTTGTCTTTCAGACCCTCACCCCGCCAGGATGAAGTCTGCAGCAGTCACCGTGGTCGCATCCGCCACCCCCGCCAGGCGGATGGAGTCGGCAGCGCCGATGTGAACCAGCGTATCAGCGCCAACATCGGCGATGGTGACGCTGGCGGCGAAGGTCGCTGCGGTGATGTTGAGGGCGGTGATATCCAGCCGGTCTTGGCCACCCGCCGCAATGGCATCGAAGTTGATGACCAGGTCGTTGCCGAAGCCGGCCGCAAACTGGAAGACATCGTTGCCGTCAGTGGCCATCATCGTGTCGTTGCCGGCCCCCCCCACCACCGTGTCGTTGCCCGCCGCACCGTTGAGGAAGTCGTTACCGGCGCCCCCAATCAAGGTGTCGGTGCCGACGTCACCAAACAGCGTGTCGTTGCCATCGCCACCTTGCAGTGCGTCGTTGCCGTTGCCGCCGTCCAGGCTGTCATCACCAATGCCGCCCACCAGGGTGTCGTTGCCGGCATCCCCCAACAGCGTGTCATTGCCGTCGCCGCCATCGAGGCTGTCATCGCCACCCCCACCGTTCAGGCGATCGGCACCCAGGCCGCCGAACAACTGGTCGTTACCGGCGTCGCCATTGAGGGTGTCGTTGCCGGCGTTGCCGTTGAGGATGTCGTTGCCGCCGTCACCGGCGAGCGTGTCATTGCCCGCCGCGCCGTTGATGATGTTGGCCAGTCCATTACCGGTGCCGGTGAAGTTGCCTACACCGGTATACGTCAGGTTCTCGACGTTGGCGGCCATGGTGTAGCTGGCCAGCGTGGTACGCACCAGATCAGTTCCTGCGCCAGTGGCCTCGACCACAGTGTCCCCGGCATCATCCACCACATAGGTGTCGTTGCCCACGCCCCCCACCAGGCGGTCGGCACCCGCACCGCCGCTTAGCAGGTCGTTGCCGGCGCCGCCGGTGATGGTGTTGGCCAGCGCGTTACCCGTACCGGTAAAGCTGCTGCTGCCGGTGTAGGTCAGGTTTTCGACGTTGGCACCCAGGGTGTAGGTGGCCAGGCTGGTCTGCACCAGGTCGGTACCACCGTTCAGCGCCTCTGTCACCGTGTCACCGGCGTTGTCGACCACGAAGCTGTCGTTGCCGGCACCGCCATTCATGGCATCCGCGCCAAGCCCACCGTTGAGGGTATCGTTGCCATCGTCGCCATTGAGGACGTCCGGGTCGTCCCCGCCGTTGAGGATGTCGTTGCCAAGCCCGCCGAACAACTGGTCAGCGCCGCCCAGGCCATTGAGCGTATCGTTGCCGCCCAAGCCCGAAATCACGTCGTTGCCCGCCGTGCCGGTCAGGGTGTTGGCTGCGTTGGTGCCCACCAGTGTCACACCTGGCGGTACCACCACTGCGGCCGTCGCGGCGGAGGTCAACGACTCCAGGGTGCCGAAGCCGTCGGTGTAGCGCACGATCACCCGCAACTGCTGGTTGCCCTGGGCAAAGCCCGGAGTGAAGGTGGCGGCCGTGGCCCCGACAATGTTGCTGAAGATGCCGCCAGTGCCCTGCTGCCACTGGAAGCTGAAGGCACCGAGCCCGTCCAGGTCGACGATGCCACCCGTCAGCGCGGTCAGCGTCTGGCCCCGGTCTGGCGTGGTGTCACTGATCAACACTGCACCGGTCGGTGCATCGTTGACGTTGGCGACCGGGTCGAGGATGTCGGAGGCGACACTTTCGTGCACGCCGAAGTCATCCACATAGCTGACCACCACCCGCATGTTCTGCCCCACTTGCGCCTGGGTCAGGACAAAGGTGCTGCTGATGGCGCCAACAATGTTGACCCAGCCGACACCCCGGTTGGACTGCCACTGGAAGGTGAACTGCGGGTTGCTCAGGCCGTCGGCATCGACGATGGTTGCCGGGTTGGCGGTGAGCGTCTGGTTCTGCACCAGCAGCCCGGTCACGGTGGGGCCGGCACTCGGCGCGCTGTTCGGCGACGAGTCGACGATTTCCAGGGTGCCCTTGGCGTCCTGATACACCGCACGTACACGGATGCTCAGGCCAGCCACATCGTCCGTGACCCGGTAGGTGGCGCCCGTCGCCCGCTGGACCTCGCCTGCGGCGACAAAGGTGATGTCTTCATAGACTCCCGAACCCGGCAGGGTCTCGACTTGCCAGAAGTAGGCCACAGGGCCGTTGACCGCACCGGTCGTATTGGCCGCGCTGACGTTGTCCGCATCGTGCACCGCCAGCGGTGTCACGCGCAGCAGCTGGCCGCTGACCGGTGTGTCGTCACGCAGCCCGGTGGCAGCGTCGAGGATCGCCAGGTGCCCCGTGGGGCCAGCGTTGACGGCGGTACCCACGCCAGAGGCCTGGGAGCGGTCAGAGAACTGCAGCCGCTCGATGCCGGTCAGGTGGTCGACACCATCGCGCCCGGCCACCAGGTCGGTGACGATCACCGCATTGCCATCGACCACCACGCTGTAATCGGTGGCTACCCCCGAGAACACCGCCGTGTCGTAGTTGTCGGTGCCGTTGAGGATCTCCCGCACGATCACCAGCTGGCCTGGGTTGTAGGTGCCGTTGAGCATCAGCGGCACCATGGGCTCCATGCTGTCGTAGCTGGCGATTTCCGGGCCAGTGCCATCGAGGTTGGCGCGTACGCTGATGCGCACGTTCAGCCACTTGTCACCGTCAAGGATGTCGTCGCCGCCACGGCCTTCGATGAGGTCGCTGCCGCTGCCGCCGAGGATGATGTTGCCGCCATCGTAGAACGTTGCACCGGCGGCCAGCAGGCTGGACAGGCCGTTGATCAGGTTGATGTTGGTCAGCACGCTGCCAGTGGCACCCGCGGTGGGCAGCGAAGTGGCGTCTTCGTTGTCACCGCGCAGGAAGTCGCCATGGGCCGAGCCCGACAGGCCTTCCATGATATCGAAGCGGACCAGCGCCGAAGCGCCCGAGCCCGGTACTGGCGGCACGTCGAAGAAGCGGTCGGTGTAGTCGATGGTCACACCCTGGGCCAGGCCCTTGAAGGTGGCCCAGTCGTAGCCCGAGCCGCCGATGTAACGGTCGCCAAAGCCCAGGCTGCCGACCATGATGTCGTCGCCGCCTTCACCGTTGAACTTGTCGTTCTCGTTGCCGCCGATGAACACATCGTGGCCGATGATGGGGTCGTTGCCGAGCGGGTCGAAGTTGTCGCCAGGCGCACCGTCCGAGGTGCCCTTCTCGATCCAGTCGTCACCTTCGTTACCCATGTCCTGCTCGTTGGCCTTGCTGCCCAGGATAAAGTCGTTGCCCTGGCCGCCTATGGCTTCGGAGGCATCTTCACCGGTGACGATGAAGTCGTTGCCGAAACCGCCGATGATCAGGTTGACGCCATTGCCGCCGTGCAGCACGTCGTTGCCGTCGCCGCCCTGGATGTTGTCGTCACCGCCCATGTCGCTGATGATGTCGTCGCCGGCACCACCGCGCAGCTGGTCGTTGCCGTCCCCCCCCTCGATGCGGTCGTTGCCACCATCGCCCCAGACCGTGTCGTCGCCTTCGCTGGACACCAGGATATCGTCACCGTTGGTGCCTCCCAGGACGATGTGCTCGGCCCCGGCATAGCGGATGTAGTTGGTGTCCGGGCCAGCCGTCAGCGGGCTGTCGCGGAACACCACCTGCTCGCCGTTTTCGCCCAGTGGGTCGACGTTGCCCAGGCCTGCGTTGAACTGCTTGCTCTGGTCGACTTCCAGGTAGAAGCCCGGGTCGGAGAACACCAGGCCCGGCAGGTGGGTGGCGGAGGTGTTGGCCATGATCAGCTTGGCAAACGAGTTGCTCTCCAGCTCGGCGTTCATCGACAGACCGGAGGTGCGCTCCAGGTAGTAGAAGCGGTCGCCGTCCTGCAGTTTCTCCATCTGGTTTTCAAAGACGAAGTTGAAGGTGCTGCCGAGCATGCCGCCGAACGGGGTTTTCTCTTCGGCCAGGCCGCCGATCCACAGGTCAATGGCATCGACACCGGTGATGGTCACCGCCTTCAGGTCATCGGCGGTGCCCAGCACACCATCCTTGCCGGGCAGGGTTACATTCGCCCAGGTACCGCTGCTGTTGAGGAAGTCCAGGCGGTCAGCCGGCGCGCCATCGCCACCGAACACCAGGGCCATGGCCGCGTCGCGTTTTTCCAGCAGTGTGGTGGCCCCGGTGATGGTGCTATGGGTGCCATAAGCTGCAATGAAGTTGATCAGCGACTCGGGGTGTTTCAGGTGCTGCACCAAGTCTACCCAGCTGGTATACGGCTTGAGCTGGGTATCACCGGTTTGCCCGTAGATGTCGCGGCGCAGGGCGTTCAGCGAAGGGATGCCAACGTCGCGGCCACGGGCGATGTTGATCGCTGGCAGGTCCAGTGGCAGGCCAAGCAGGTTGTTGCGCAGCGCCTCGGTGACGAACTCGTCGATTTCGTTGCCACCCTGGCGGGTGACCCCGCGGACGATGGCGCTGGTGGCGTCCTCGGGGGTAACGCCACTGGCGGCATAGGCCAACGGGTTGAGGAACGCCGCGATCAGGCCCAGTTGTTGGTCAGGGTTGGCGCTGGCCGGGTCCTTGATGACGTTGAAGTCGATGTCGTAGCGATCGACAGTCTCGGTCAGCATCGAGTGGCCGAAGCGGTACACCGTGTGGGCGAACTCGGCCACGATTGACGCATCGAGGTCGACGTCGTACACCTGGGTCGGGGCAAAGAACAGGTCGACCCGTGGTTGCACGGTACGGGCGAACTCCTCGAACACCAAGTGCTGGTACTGCATCTCGGTACCGAACTTGGCCGCCTGGAACAGCCGCTCGCCGTTCCATACCAATGCGCCGATCTCGGCCGGGGTAACCGGCAATGCGGTTACCGGGTTGAGCAGCCATTCGTTGAGGAAGGCCAGGTCGTGCGAGTCGAGCACGGTGTCCATGGTCTGCGCCACCAGCCGGTTGTGCTCGGAGTGGAAGATCGCATGCACGGCTGTCAGGCCGATGTTCTCGTTGACCCGACCGTCGCCGGCGACGTAGTGCGCGTCCAGCAGTTCGTTGTCGTAGGCCAGGTTGGCCCCGGTCTGTGGGTTGACCGGCACAGCGTTGCCGGCAACGTTGTCGGCATCCGGCGCCAGCACCCCGCCACTGAACACGGGTACCGCGTTATGGGCAATGTCGGCGAGGAACTGGTGCCCCGTGCGCACGGCGTTGGTCAGGTCGAGCGGCGCCAGCGGGTTGCCTTCGACCTGTTGATCATCGGCAGTGCCGGCAATGCCGTCGAGGCCCTTCATCACCACCATCGGGTAGCCGTTCGGCCCCTTGATGAAGTTGCCGTAGGCGTCGGTTGCCAGCAGCGGCACGTTGTCGACGTCGGCATCGGTCAGGTTGATGCCAAGCACGTCGCGGGCCTGGGCCTTGAGTACTTTCCAGGTGGCCATGCCGCCGATTTCGGTGTCGTCGGCAGTGCCGAACTTGCCATCGGCGCCCAGGTCACGGTTGGTGATCAGCCGGCCAGTGGCAACGGGGCCGTCGTCGGTCAACATGTAGGCACGCAGGAACACCTGGTGCGACGGGTGCGAGCTATAGGTCTGGTTCTGGTCCACGAACGGCGTGGTGGTGTTGGTGTGTTCGTGAATGTCATCGGCGTTGCCGAGGATGCCATCCGGCCCAGGCAGGTTGGTGGCACGGGTCACCACCATGAAGTTGGTGAAACCACCCTCCACGTAGAGCGGGTCATCGGGTTGCAGCGGGATGTAGATGGTACCCGAACCACCCTTGGTAACCAGGTCCAGGCCATGGTCGAAGAACTGCCCGAAGAAGGTCATCCAGGCGTTGAACGGCGCGGATAGGCCGGCATCGGCAGCGGTGTTTTCGAACAGGTACACATCGTGGTCGTCGGTGGTGCCGAACTGGCCATCCATGCCCGGGCTGGCGACGATGCGCACGCCGTCCTTGAGCACGTCGTCGTTACCGGGCGTGCCAAAGTTGAGCACGCCATCGGCACCTGGGTCATACGCGGTGGCATAGGCTGCCGGGTTGTTGGAGGTCTGGTCGACGATCAGGTTACTGATGGTGCGCGGCTGCGAGTCGAACACCGGGCCGCTGGTCTGCTGGTACGAGGAGCCCGGAATGGCCGGCGAGCCAGGGCCGAAGAAGCCGGCCGGTGCACCTTCTGCCGGGTTGAACACCGGGTCGGTCAGGCGCGGGAAGACATTGTCGGCAGCACCGAACTGGGTGTTGTTGTTGCCGTTGAGGTTCATCAGGTTGTTGTTCGAGCCGTCGACTGCCCGCAGGCCCAAGGGTGCGCGGATGTTGGGGATCAGCGAGAGGATGTCCTGCCCGGCGGCATCGGCCTCGGCGATCTTGATCTGGTCGAGGATGAAGTTGAGGTCGGAGCGCACCATGTGCAGCCCCTCGCCCCCTGCCGTGGCATCCACGACCGGAGCGGCCGGCGTTGGCACCACCGGTGCGCCCGGCTGCACCACCGCCGTGGGGGCGGAATACAACACCTCGGTTGTGCCATGGGCGTCCTGGTAGATCGCCTTGACCCGCAGGCTCAGCCCGGCCAGGTCTGGCGACACCTTGAACGCGGTGCCATCGGCGCTCTGGAACGCCAGGTCACCGGCCGGTAGCAGGATGATGTCCTCGAACACACCACTGCCCGGGTCGGCCTCGAATTGCCAGTAGTACGACACTGAACGGTCGGCAAGCGTGCCTGCCGGGTTGCCCGCACTGATATTGTCGGCATCGAACACGCCCGCCACGCTCACCGTCAGCATATCGCCCACAGTGATCGCACCGCCGTTGCCATCGGTGACGGTCGGGCTGCCCGTGGGCTGCGCGTTCACGCCTGTCACCAGCACGCGCTGGCTGTCGGCGAACTGCAGGCGTTCGATGTGCAGCAGCGTATCGACGCCGTCGCGGCCAGCCACGGTATCGGTCACCGTCCACACATCATCCGCGACATCGGCCGTGCCTTTGGTGTTCTGGGTTACCACGTACTCGCTCTGCACCCCCGAATACACAGCCGTGTCGAAGGCCGCCCCGCCAGTGGAGGTGCCGGGCAGGATTTCCCGCACGGCTTTCAGCTGGCCAGGGTTGTAGGTGCGGTCGAGCATGAACGGGATCATGTCGACCATGCTGTCGAAGCTGGCGATCTCGGGCCCGGTGTGGTTGACGTCGCCCGGGGCGTACACGGCAATCCGCACGTTCAGCCATTTGTCGCCGTCGATCAGGTCATCGCCGCCACGGCCCTCGATCAGGTCGCTGCCATTGCCGCCGAGCATGATGTTACCGGTGGCAAAGCCTGTGGTAGGCAACCCGGCATCCGCCAGAAACTGCTGCAGCCCACGGATCAGCGCCACGTTGGTCAGCGCACTGCCGGTGGCGCCGCCATGGTTGAGGATGGTCACGGCATCGACGTCATCGCCCTTGAGCACATCGGCGTAGTTCGAACCGGACACCCCTTCGACCTCGGCAAAGCGGTCGAGGATGCTGGCCGGCGAAGCGCCGACCGGGTTGAATACCCCGGCGTTCTGGTTTGGCGCATTGCCGTGGGGCTGGGCCAGCGCTGCCAGGCTCAGGTCAACGGTAACGCCGACCTTGTCGTTCTTGTTGGTGATCCAGTCGAAGCCCGACATGCCGTCCATCTTGTCCTGGGCATCGCTGCCGACAAAGATGTCGTCGCCGCCCTCGCCGATCATTTCGTCAAAGCCACCGCCACCGACGAAGATGTCGTTGCCGACCACTTCGTCACCCAGCAGCGGCGCAAAGTTGTCACCAGGCGCACCGTCCTGGGTACCCTTCTCGATCCAGTCATCGCCCTCGTTGCCGGTGGGTGGCAGGTTGGTCTTGGCGCCGAGGATGAAGTCATCGCCCTGGCCACCAAAGGTGGTGGAAATGTCCTCGGTGGTGATAATGAAGTCCTGGCCGTCGCCCCCCAGGATCAGGTTGCCGGCCGCCAGCATGCTGCCGGCGACGATCACGTCGTTACCGGCGTTACCCTCCAGGCGGTTGTCGCCGAACGAATCGGTGATGATGTCATCGCCGGCTCCGCCCAGCACTGCGTCGTTGCCTGCGCCACCTTCGAGCACGTCGTCGCCGGCATCGCCGTAAACGGTATCGTCGCCATCGCCCGAAATGATGATGTCGTTGCCGGCCGTGCCGCCCAGCACCACATGGTCTTCACCGGTGTAGTGCAGGTAGTTGGCGTCGGGGCCCACGGTGTCGGGGTTGTCGCGAATCACCAACGGTACGATTTCTACCCCGTTTATCTCGATGCCCCCCGTCGGGTCGGCCTTGCCGTCGGCACCCAGCCCGGTGAACTGGTTGGCCTGGTTCACTTCCAGGGTAAAGGTAGGCGTGAGGAACACGGTGTTGGACAGGTGGGTAACGTCGGAGTTGAGCATGATCAGCTTGGCAAAGGAGTTGTTCTCCAGTTCCGTACCAAAGTTCATGCCCGCCGTACGCGACAAGTAGTAGAAACGGTCGCCGTTCTGCAGCGCTTCCAGTTGGGTCTCGAAGACGAAGTTGAAGCTGGAACCGAGCATGCCGCCGAAGGGCATTTTCTGCTCGGCCAGGCCGCCGACCCAGAAGTCGATGGCATCGACCCCGGTCACGGTCACGCCGGAAATGTCGTCGGCCGTGCCGGCGATGCCGTCTTTGCCCGCCAGCGTCACGTTGGCATAGGCGCCGGTGCCGTTGAGGAAGTCCAGGCGGTCGAGTGGTGAGCCGCTACCGCCAAGCACCAGCGCCACTGCGGCGGCGCGCTTGTCCGCTTCGGTGGTGGCTGCGGTTATGGTGGAGTGAGTACCGTAGGCCGCGATGAAGTTGATCAGCGATGCCGGGTGCTTGAGGTGGTCAGCAAAGTCGGCCCAGCTGATGTAGGGCTTGAGCTGGCTGTCACCGGTTGCCGCATAGAATTCGCGGCGCGCCTCGTTCAGGCTGGGGATACCGGTATCACGACCACGGGCTATGTTCAGCGCGGGCAGGTCCAGCGGCAGGCCGAGCAGGTTGTTGCGCAGGGCTTCGGTGACGAACTCATCGATTTCGTTGCCCAGCTGGCGGGTAACGCCGCGGATGATCGCACCGGCCGCTTCGTCGGCGGTGGCCCCGCTGCCAGCGAACGCCAGCGGGTTGAGGAAGGCGGCGATCAGGCCCAGTTGCTGGTCAGGGTTGTCGGGGTCGGCAGACACCGGGTTGAACGACGTGTCGAAGCGGTCGACGGTTTCGGTCAGCATCGAGTGGCCGAAGCGGTACACCACATGGGCGAACTCGGCGAGGATGGCCGGGTTGATCGACGTGTCGTAGCCGTTGGGGGCGAGGAACTCGTCGATCTGTGGCTGGATGGTGCGCGCGAACTCTTCGAACACCAAATGCTGGTACTGCATTTCGGTGCCGAACTTGGCCGCCTGGAACAGCCGCTCGCCGTCCCACACCAGCGCGGCGATGCCGGCAGGTGTGGTGGGGATGGCGGCAACGTCGTCGATCAGCCATTCGTTGAGGAACGCCAGGTCGCCTGCGGCCAGCAGGGTGTCCTTGGTCTGCTGCACCAGGCGGTTGTGCTCGGAGTGGAACACGTGGTGCACAGCGGTCAGGCCGATATTCTCGTTCACCCGACCGTCGCCAGCGATGTAGTGGGCGTCGAGCAGTTCGTTGTCGTAGGTCAGGTTGTTGCCGCCCGGGCCCACAGGCTGCGCGTTGCCAGTGGCGGCATCAGTGTCGGCCTGCAGCACGCCCGCCACTACCACGGGGGCGGCGTTGTGGGCGATGTCGTCCAGGAAACCATGCCCGGTGCTCACGGCATTGGCCAGGCTGATGGGCGCGGCGCGGTTGCCTTCGACCAGCTGGGTGACGTCATCGGCAGTGCCGGCAATGCCGTCGGCGCCGTTGTTCACGCGCATTACCACCTGCGGCATGCCGTTGGGCCCGCGCAGGAAGTTGCCGTAGGCATCGGTGGCCAGCAACGGCACGCTGTGCACGTCGGCATCGGTCAGGTTGATACCCAGCAGGTCACGGGCCTGGGCCTTGACCACCGCCCAGGTGGCCATGCCGCCGTTTCCGCTGTCGCCATCGTCGGCGGTGCCGAATTTGCCATCCGCGCCAAGGTCGCGGTTGGTGATCAGCCGGCCTGTGGCCACCGGGTCGCCTGCGCCATCGAGCGTGTACTCGCGCAAAAATACCTGGTGCGAGGGGTGCGAGCTGTAGGTCTGGCTCTGGTCAACAAACGGCGAGGTGGTGTTGGGCTGACTATCGTCGGCCGTGCCCACCACGCCATCGGCGCCCGCGGTGCGTACGGCCCGTGACAGCACCATGAAGTTGGTCGGGCTGCCGGCCACGTACAGCGGGTCATCCGGGCGCAGCGGTATGAACACGATGTCGGTGCTGCTCTTGGTGACCAGGTCCAGACCGTGGTCGAAGAACTGCCCGAAGAAGGTCATCCAGGCGTTGAAGCCCGCCGTCAGGCCTACGTCCGGCGAGACGTTGGGTATGAAGAACACCGGCTTGTCGTCGGCGGTGCCGAACACCCCGTCGATACCGGGGCTTATCACCGGGGCTGCGCCACCATTGGCTTCGACCGCCGCCGGGTTGTTGCCGGTCTGGTCGACGATCAGGTTGCTGATGGTGCGCGGTTGCGAATCGACGACGTTGCCAGTGCCCACGTAGTTGGCACGGTAGGAGGCATCAAGCAGGCGCAGGAATGAATTGTCGGCAGCGCCGAACTCGCTCTGCCCGGCCACCAGGTTGTTGTAGCTGCCATCGACGGTGCGCAGCCCGAACGGCACCTGGCTGTTGGGCAGCAGGTCGCTCAGGCTGGCGCCGTCAGCATGGGCTTCGGCGATGAAGATTTGTTTGAGAATGAATTCCAGGTCCGACTTGCTGAAATTGGCCATTGCAATTGCCCTCGATCTTTCGGGAGAAATCACAGGGCAACAGGGTCCTTCCCGCGCCCAGTCAGTGTTGACGTGCGCAGTATCTGGTTGGTGGTTATAGGCTCAGTGGCGCAGTTTTTGTGCGGGCGCCACAGCCTCATTGCTTGCAAGCCGGCCCCCACCGGTGGGGTAGGAAGCCCTGTTAACCGTGCGCAACAGGTGTAACGCACCTGTATCGACCCCAGCTCGCACAGGGCCCGAATACCTCAGACTAAAGTCGTAGAAAAAACTCTTGTCAATATCCCGTCAAAAAATTACTCGTCGATGATAATGCGATGCAACTAGCTGTTTTGTAGGCACTTATAAAAAGTTCAAAGATTTCATAGAGCAAAATGATATTACTGAATGTTTCGTTGCAACCTACGCTCCAGCATGTGGGAGCAACGCAGCGTTTTTGGACTATTCGCCATTAGAGCGACCTGCCTGCGAGCCAACCAAGAAGCCACAACTACCGTTGTACGGGGCGCCGCAAGGGCTTCCCGCCTTGTAACAAAGGGAGGCCTCCGATGCCCAAGCCACCACGCACCCGCTCCGAGCTGGCCGACGTGTTGTTTCGCCTGCGCCGCAGCTTCTACGCCTTGGCCGCTTTCAGCGGCGTGATAAACGTCATGATGTTGACGCCAGCGGTTTATATGCTGCAGGTGTATGACCGCGCATTGGTCAGCCGTAACATCACCACCCTGGGCATGCTCACCCTGCTGGTGGTCGGGTTGTTCCTGCTGATGTCAGCGCTGGAGATGACCCGTACCCGCGTGCTGATCCGGGTAGGCAACTGCCTGGACATGGCGCTCAACCGACGCATCTTCAGCGCCGCCTTCGAGCGCAACCTGAGCCGCGCCGGTGGCAACCCGGCCCAGGCCCTGCATGACCTGGCGCAGGTGCGGCAGTTTCTGACCGGCAACGGGCTGTTCGCCTTCTTCGATGCCCCCTGGACGCCGATCTACCTGGTGGTCTGCTACCTGATTCACCCCTGGCTCGGGCTGGTCACGACCATCGGCTCGTTGACCTTGGTAGGGCTGGCCTACCTCACTGAAAAGGCCACGCAAAAACCGTTGGCAGAAGCCAACCAGGCGTCACTGTCGTCAGCCAGCTACGCCAACAACAACCTGCGCAACGCCGAAGTGATCGAGGCCATGGGCATGCTGCCGTCAATCGGCAAGCGCTGGTACCAGGGCCACTTGCGCATTCTGCAGATGCAGACCCTGGCCTCCGACCGCGCGGCGCTGATCAGCAGCACCGGGCGCTTCGTGCGTATCACCTTGCAGTCGGTAATCCTGGGTACCGGCGCACTGTTGGCGATCGAAGGCAAGATCACCCCCGGCATGATGATCGCCTGCTCGATCCTGACCGGCCGGGCCCTGGGGCCGGTGGAACAGGTGATCGCCTCATGGAAACAGCTGCTGGGCTGCCGTCTGGCCTGGGGCCGGCTCAACGACCTGCTGCAGGACTACCCACAACGGCCACCGAGCATGTCGCTGCAACGGCCGATGGGCATGCTGGCAGTGGAAAACGTGATTGCCGGCGCCCCCGGCACCAATACCAGCATCGTGCGCGGGGTCAGCTTCAGCCTTGTCCCGGGTGAAAGCCTGGGCATCATCGGCCCTTCGGCCTCAGGCAAGTCCACCCTCGCCCGCCTGCTGGTGGGTGTGTGGCCGGCCCAGGCCGGCAAGGTACGCCTGGACGGCGCCGATATCTTCACCTGGAACAAGGCCGAACTGGGTCCCTGGCTGGGCTACCTGCCGCAGGACGTGGAACTGTTCGAGGGCACCATCGCCGAAAACATCGCGCGCTTTGCCGAAGTGGACAGCGATGCAGTGATCCGCGCCGCCCGCAGCAGCGGCGTGCACGACATGATCCTGCACTTCCCGCGGGGCTACGACACCCGCCTGACAGCCGACGGCACCCCGCTGTCCGGCGGCCAGAAGCAACGCATCGCCCTGGCCCGCGCGCTGTACGGCGAGCCCAACCTGGTGGTACTGGACGAGCCCAACGCCAACCTCGATGACGTCGGCGAGAAGGCTTTGGTCGATGCGTTGGCCGAGTTGAAAACGCGCGGTGCCACGGTGATCCTGATTTCCCACCGGCCCAATGTGCTGTGCGCCGTAGACAAGATACTGATGCTGCGCGACGGCACCGTGCACATGCTCGGCAGCCGTGACGAAGTGTTTGCGGCGCTGCGCAAGGCCAGCGTGATTCCAGCGGCCAATACGGCCCCTCTGGCTTCGGTAAAAACACGGGAGTAACCCATCATGCAACTGGCTCAACACTCCGAACTGATTGCCGCCGAAGCCAAAGACCTGATCGACCTGGACGCCGGCCGACCGGTACGCTGGGGCGTGTGGATGGTGATCGCCGGTTTTGGTGGTTTCCTGCTGTGGTCTTGCCTGGCGCCACTGGACGCGGGTGTGGTCGCCACCGGCACGGTCAAGGTCACCAGCAACCGCAAGGCGGTGCAGCACCTGAGCGGTGGCACGGTCGAGGCGATCCTGGTGCGCGAAGGCGATGTGGTTACAAAAGGCCAGGAGGTGGTACGCCTCGACGCATTGCGCGCCGTGGCCGAGCAAGGCGCGCTCAGTGCCCAGTACATCGTCAGCAAGACCGTGGAAAACCGCCTGGAAGCCGAACGCGATGGCCGCGATACGGTCACCTTCGACCCTGCCCTGCTCAAGCACTACGGCAATGACCCACGGCTGCTGGCGGCCATGGACCTGCAACAGCGCCTGCTCGACACCCGCCGCGCCGGCCTTGCCGGTGAATTGAGCATCCTTGAAGAAAACCTCGCGGCCTCGGCAGTGCAACTCAAAGGCCTGCAGCAGGTGTACGGCGCCCGCGCCTCGCAGATCGGCTTCCTCAGCCAGGAGTTGCAAGGCACCCGGGTGCTGGCCGCCGAGGGCTATGTACCGCGCAACCGCCTGCTGGAACTGGAGCGCAGCAACGCCGACCTGTCTGCCGGCCAGGCCGAAAACCTCAACAACATTGCCCGGGCCCGCAGCCAGGCCACCGAAATCAAGCTGCGCATGCTGCAGCGCCAGCACGACTACCTGAAGGAAGTGGAATCGCAACTGACCGACACCGCCAAGGAGAACACCACCCTGGCCGACCGTTTGCGTGCGCTGGACTACGAAGTGACCCACACGGTGATCCGCTCGCCGATCGACGGCATGGTCCAGGGCCTGAGCATTGCCACGGTCGGCGGCATCATCCAGCCCGGCGCCAAGATCATGGAGGTGGTGCCGCTCGACCAACCGCTGCAGGTGGACGCGATGATCCCGGTGCAGGCCATCGACAAGATGGTGCCGGGGCTGGCCGTGGACATCGCCTTCCCGGCCTTCAACCACGCGCAGACGCCAAACATTCCGGGGCGGGTGAAGACCATTTCCGCCGACCGCCTGCTCGACGAAGAAAGCAAGCAGCCGTTCTACCTGGCCCAGGTGGAAGTGACACCAGCCGGCATGGGCCTGCTGGGCAGCAACCACATCCGCCCCGGCATGCCCGCCACCGTCACCATCAAGACCGGCGAGCGCAACCTGCTCAGCTACCTGCTCAAACCCATGCTCGAACGCGTCGACGCCGCGTTCAAGGAGCAATGACATGAAACGCCCGTGCCTGATGTTGTGCCTGCTGGGGGTGGCCGTGCAGGCCAGTGCCATGGACCTGAAGCAAGCCTGGGACTTGCTGCAATACCAAGGCCCGATCTACCGCGCTGCGGTGCACGAAAAAGAAGCCGGCAGCGAAAACCGCGCCATTGGCGAGGCCGGCCTGCTGCCGCAGATCAACGCGTCGGCGTACTTCAACAGGGTAAATGGCAGCCAGCGGCAGAACGGCCTGGATAACCATCTGGACTATGACTCCAAGGGCGCCAATGTGCGCCTGCGCCAACCGCTGTTCAACAAACAGAAGATGGCCGAGTACCGCCAGGGCCAGCAACGGGCCGACTACAGCGTGGCGGTGTTCGACGCCAAGAGCCAGGACGCTGCGGTACGCCTGGCCGACGCCTACTTCGACGTACTGCTGGCCAGCGAAACCATCACCTTGGCCAAGGCCAAGCTGAACGCCTTCGAAGAGCAGCAGGCTTCGGCGAAACGGCGCAAGGAGCTGGGCGCCGGCACCATCACCGACGTCGATGAGTCGGTGGCCCGGCGCGACCTGGCCGAGGCCGACCTGATCGAAGCCCAGGACAACCTGGTCAACGCCCGCCGCAAGCTGGAGGAATACATTGGTGAAACCCCGCAGGCGCTGACCACCTTGCAGCCGGGCTTCAGCACGCCACCGCTGATGCCGGGCAACCTGCAGGACTGGCTGGTCAAAGCCCAGGCTGACAGCCCGCTGATTCACGCGCGCCGGCACAGCTACGAGCTGGCCGAAGAAGAAGTGAAACGTGCCCGCGCCGGGCACTACCCCACCCTGGATTTCGTGGCGGGCTATAACGCCGGCAGCAGCCAGTCGATTTCCGAGCTCAACCAGCGCAACCACTACAGCTCGATTGGCCTGGAGCTGAACATTCCGCTGTACAGCGGTGGCAGCACCAGCGCCCTGACTCGCCAGGCCAGCGCCAACAGTTCCAAGGCCCTGGATGAACTGGACGCCACCCGCCAGGAGGTAATTTCCGGCACCACCCGCGAGTACCGCGGCGTGCAGAGCGGCGCCTTGCGCATCCATGCGCTGGAAAAGGCCGTGGCCTCCAACGAGCGCTCGCTGACCTCGACCCGCAAGGGCTTCAAGGAAGGCGGTACCAGCACCAACTCGGATGTGCTCAATGCCGAGGAACTGCTGTACGACGCCCGCCATGATCTGTTCGAGGCGAAACTGAACTACCTGATGTCGCGGCTGCGCCTGGCCTCGTCAGTGGGTAGCCTGGGGGATGACGATATCCAGCAGGTCAACGATTACCTGGGCCCGGAACTGATGGTGAGCAACTGATGAATACCTGAACGCATGCGCCTGCAGGGTACCGGGGTGGGCGCGATCATCAGTGTCAGGACCACAGGTCTACGATAGATGCCAGCGATGCCTGCGAGGCGCTGCCGGGTTACAAGCCCCGTACCGGGTCAAGCGAAAACACACGGCGACCGGGTAACGATACCCCTGCGCTTCGGCACCGGACCTGTATCAGAAGTCAACCGTGGCCGACAGCTGCAGCGCCCTCGGGTAACCCGGCGATATCGCGCCGTACGAAGCCACGCCCGACCAGTACTCGCGGTCGAACACGTTCTGCACCGTCGCCCGGAACGTTGTAGGGTGGCCATCGATGCGGGTGGCGTAGCGCGCCCCCACATCGAACCGTGTCCAGGCATCGAGTTCCTGGGTGTTGGCCTGGTTGATGTACTGGCTGCCTGTGTAGATGGCACCACCGGTCAGCGTGACACCTTCAGCCCAAGGGGTATCCCACTCGGCCCACAGGTTGGCCTGTACATCTGGCACACCTACTGCCTCGTTGCCCTTGTTGGCGGCCGTGGCCGAATCGGTCAGCTTGCTGTCGAGCACAGTCATGCCACCCAGCAATCGGGTGCCCGGCGCAACCTCACCAAACATGCTCAGCTCGACGCCACGGTTACGTTGCTGTGCCTGCACCGAGAACTGGTTGCCCGCGCCCAGCTCACCGCTGGGTTTCTCTATCTGGAATACCGACAAGGTGGTCATGAACGTGTTGCGCTCGTACTTCACTCCCAGTTCGTGCTGCTTGGTCTTGTATGGCGCGAACGCTTCACCGGCATTGCTCGCCGTTGCCGGTGCGACATCACCTTTGCTCAGGCCTTCGACATAGTTGTAGTACAGCGAAATGTTTTCCCAAGGCTTGACCACTACGCCTACCACGGGGGTGGTTGCACTGTCTTTGTAGCGCGAGGTTATCGTACCCGTGGTGCTGTAGTTGCGTGACTCGATTTCCTGCCGACGCACTCCCAGCGTCAATTGCACGCGGTCGTCGAGTACGGACAAAGTGTCAGTCAGGGCAACGCCAGACAGTTCTGCCTCGGACACTCGGTCCACCTTTGGCGCAGCGATGTACTGTTTGGGCACATCTACCGGGTGGTAGATGTTCGAGCGTATTTCCGTGCCATTGTTGATGCCACGGGACAACTCATCCTGATACCGAGTGGCCATGGCGGTAATCGTATGGTTGATCGGCCCGGTTTCAAACAACCCACGCAGCCCGACGTCGGCGGTGGAGCGGTCGACGTTGAACTTGTAGTAACCGGGGATATTGCTAGTGTCACCCGCCGCGTTGAGGATCCGTGGAACCTGGTCAGACATTCGCGCCACGTCCGCCCGGCCGCCCCCGGCATGGGCGAACACTGTCAACGCATCGCTTACGTCATATTCACCACCCAGCAACGCTGACTGTTCAGTGGTTCTCGACCAACCCCAGTCCTGCGGCAGATTGGTACGGCCATTGGCGGCGGAAGGTATGCCGAAACCGGGGGCCACGGTGAAGGGGCGCGAAGCAGCATCCCACCGCTCTTCCTGGCTGATGAAGTCCAGGTTCAGGCGCAAGCGTTCACCTTGGTAGTCCAGGGCGATGGCGCCGATGTCCAGCGCACGTTGCTGGTCATCGATAGCCGTGTCGCCCTGGGCGAGGCTGCCGTTGAAACGCACGCCCCATTGCCGCTGGTCCCCGAAGCGGCGGCTGATGTCGAGGTGGCCACCCACCTGGGTGTCAGAGCTGTAGCTGGCGGTGACACGCGTCAAATCCTCGGCGAGCGCACGCTTGGGGACGATGTTGATCACGCCGCCAACGCCGCTGTTCGGGGAAATACCGTACATCAAGGCCCCCGGCCCCTTGAGCACCTCGACCCGCTCGGCATATTCGGTGAACACCCGGTAATTGGGGGCAACGCCGTACACACCGTCGAAGGCCAGCTCCCCCAGGTTGCCTTCACCCACCGGGAAACCGCGAATGAAAAACGAGTCGACGATGCCACCCGCCTGCCCGGTGGAGCGCACAGAGGGGTCACGCTCCAGGGCATCGGCCACAGTCACCGTCTGCAGGTCAGCCAGTGTTTTTGCGGTGTAGCTGGTGACGTTGAAGGGCGTATCCATCACGTCTTTGTTGCCAAGCATGCCTAGCCGCCCGCCGCGTGCAACCTGTCCGCCTGCGTAGGCCTCTGGCAGTGTTTCGTGGCGCATGCTGTTGGCGTCAATGGTCGTGGCGGCCAGCGTGAGGCCTTCATCACTGCTTGGCTGACGGATCAGTTGGTAACTGCCGTTGCTCAGTTCCACCAGCTCCAGGCCACTGCCGGCAAGCAACTGGGCGATACCTTCACGCGCCGAATAGGCACCTCTGAGCCCGGGGCTGTGCAGGCCATCGGTCAATGCCGGTTCAAACGACAGCGCAACGCCCGAGGCCAGCGCGAAACTGGACAACGCCCGCCCCAGAGGGCCCGGGGCAATTTCGTAAGTGCGCAGGGTCACGCTATCCAGGGGTTGCGCGACGGCGGGCAAAAGGTAGCCGGCCCCTGATACCAGAACTGCACCGAAGAGTGTGCTGCGTACCGCAACAGCTAACGCACGCTTAGGCGATGGGCAACTTGCAACAGGCATGACAGGCGGGTCCTTCTGGCTGGGAATGGAAGTGTTCATTCCTGTTGCCAGCCGAGACTGAAAAAAGTATCACCCACACAGCAGTTTTTTTTACGTGTCTGGCATTTCACGGCTCTGCGGGGTAAAGCAGGGTCCAGTAGCCGTTCATGTGCGCGGCTACCCGCAATGAATAGGTCGACTCCAGCATGCTCAGGCTGCGCCTGGTATCGCTGACCGGGAACGCCCCGGAAATACGCAGGCCGGCAATACGAGGGTCGCAGCGAATGACGCCGCGCTGGTAGCGCGCCAGCTCGGTCACGAAATCATCCAGGCGCATGCCGTCTGCCAGCAGCATGCCCTGGGTCCAGGCCGTCGCGGTGGTGTCGACCGGCATTGGCCTGCCGACCGTGTGCGCATTGAAATCGACACGCTCGCCGGCCTGTACAACGGTGCCAGGGTTGGCCGCCGTACGGGCGGGCTCGATACGAATGGCCCCTTCGATCACCGCCAGGCAGGTGCGCCCGTCCAGCTCTCGCACGCTGAAACGCGTGCCCAGGGCTTGCATGCGCCCTTCTCGTGTTCCCACCCGCAGCGGGCGCGCAGGCACTACGATATCGGGCGCTGTCTGCACCAGGATTTCACCCCGACGCAGTTGAATGTAACGCTCGTCGGCATCGAAACGGATGTCGATTGCAGAGTCGGTATTGAGGAAGATCTGCGTACCATCGGCCAGGGTGAGCTGGCGGCATTCGCCTACGGCCGAGCGATAGTCGGCGGCCCATCCTTGGCGCTGGGTCAGCTTCCAGCCTGCCCACCCCGCCGGAAGCACAGCCAGCAGCAACGCCAAACGGCTGATCATCGCCCGACGCCCCGGGTCGGCCGGGCGGTCGAGCGCCGACATCGACAGCGCCGGCGGCAAACCGTCCAGCTTGCCCATCAGCCGTTCGGCACGTTGCCAGGCCTGCGCACGCTCGGGGCTGCTGCTGCGCCAGGCCAACCAGTCGGCCCTTTGCGCATCGGTCACTGCGCCTGCACTCATGGCCATCAACCACTCGGCCGCTTCTTCAAGTGCCTCAGTATCCGTTGGGCCGACACGCTGGACATCAGCCATCTAGTCGACCAGCCTCAAGCACTGGAGAAATGCCTGTTTCATGTAACGCTTGATGGTGATGAGCGATACACCTAGCTGCTCGGCAATGGCCTCGTACTTCATGCCGCCCAGCTGGGACAACAGGAACGCGCGGCGGACCAACGCTGGCAGGGTGTCGAGCATGGCATCGATTTCGTGCAGGGTTTCCAGAATTAGCAAGCGGGCCTCGGGCGAAGGCACCTCAGGTGCTGGCAAGTGCTCAAGCGCCTTGAGGTAGGCACGCTCCAGCGATTTACGCTGGCACCAGTTGGCAAGGATGCCCCCGGCGACACAGCTCAAATAGGCGCGAGGCTCGTCAAACACCACGGTTTTCGAGGCCAGGATGCGCGCGAAAGTATCCTGCACCAGGTCGGCCGCATCGACCGCATTGCCCAGGCGCCTGCGCAGCCTGGCATGCAGCCAGCCCTGGTGGCCGTTGTAGAGCGCCTCTACATTGCGCAGGTGATTGTCGGAACCGGGTAGCACGTCGCTCATGGGGGCGATTCTGTTCGCGCAAGTGAGAATTGTTTTCAATATTAAGGTAGCGTTTCAACACAACGCAAGTTCAACCAACGGGACACCACCATGCCTGATCCTGAATGCACCTTGCTCGACAGTTGGCAGCACAACGCCCAAGCCTGGATCGACGCCGTGCGCAGCGGCAGCATCGAGAGCCGTCGCCAGGTCACTGACCAGGCCATCCTGCTCGCCATCCTCGGCCGCCAGCCCGGGCGAGTGTTGGACCTGGGCTGTGGTGAAGGCTGGTTGCTGCGTGCACTGGATGACCGCGGTATCGAAGCCGTGGGCGTGGATGGTGACCGGGCGCTGGTAGAGGCCGCGCGCGCGGCGGGCTCGGCCGAGGTGCATCTGGCCAGTTATGCGCAGTTGGCCGATGCGCAGGTTTATGTGGGCACAGGGTATGACCTGGTCTGTGCCAACTTTGCCCTGTTGCACCAGGACATCATTCCGCTGTTGGCGGCGATGAATGAATTGCTTGTGCCAGGTGGGGCGCTGGTGATCCAGACCCTGCACCCATGGAGCGTGGCGGGCGGGGACTATCAGGATGGCTGGCGAGAGGAGTCTTTTGCCGGGTTTGCCGGGGACTGGCAACCGATGCCGTGGTACTTCCGTACGTTGGCCAGCTGGCTGAATGCGCTGGACATGGCCGGGTTGCGCCTGGTCAGTTTGCAGGAACCACAGCACCCGCAAAGTGCGGTGCCGCAGTCATTGTTGATGGTGGCCGAGACACGGTTGGTGTAGGAGCGGCCTTGCGTCGCGATGGGCCGCGAAGCGGCCCCAGAAATGGATGCCGTGACACACAAACTGGGGCCGCTTTGCGGCCCATCGCGACGCAAGGCCGCTCCTACACCGACCGCGTCGGGCTTAGAGCACGGGCTTGCGCGCCGCGCCGCTACGGGCCTTGGCCATGGCTGCCAGACGCACCGCGACGTTGGCCGCGCCGTAACCGGTATAGCCACCCTTGCGCTGGATGATTTCGAAGAAGAAACGCTCTTCAAACGGCTCGGTGTACACGTGGAACAGCTCGCCGCCCTGGGCGTCGCGGTCGTACAGCACGTTGTAGTACGCCAGTTCGCTGAGGAACTCGTCGTCGAAATCGAAGCGCGCCGCCAGGTCGTCGTAATAGTTCAGCGGGATTTCCAGCAGCGGTACTCCAGCCAGCTTGGCACGCGCCACTTCACGGAAGATGTCGTCACAATCGAAGGCAATGTGATGCACCCCCGAACCGCGGTAGCTGGACAGTGCATGGGCAATGGCGGTGTTGCGGTTTTCCGAGATGTTCAGCGGCAGGCGCAAGGTGCCGCACTGGCTGCGCAGGGCGCGGCTCTTGACCAGGCCATATGGGTCGGGCAGCACCACTTCGTCGTCGGCAGCGAAGTCGAACAGGCTCTTGTAGAACAGCACCCAGCTGTCCAGCGACTCGGCTGGCAGGGCCAGGGCCATGTGGTCGATACGACGCAGGCCGCCAGTGGCAGTAGCGCTCTTGTCCAGGCTGAAATCGGTGTCGTACAGCGTGTGGCCAGCGGTGCCCTGCTCCACCAGGTACAGCAAGCTGCCGTCCGGTGCGCGTACCGCCGGTACCTCGCACTCGTTGGGGCCGACCAGGCCACGGAACGGCTGGCCACGGAAGGCGGTGGCGCGCTTCAGGGCAGCTTGCGGGTCCTTGACCCGCAGCGCGGTGGCGCACAGTGACGGGCCGTGGGCCTCGAAGAAGTTGTGGCCGAAGGAGTACGGTTCGGCGTTCAGGACAATGTTGATATCGCCCTGGCGCAGCAGTTGTACGTCCTTGCTGCGGTGCTTGCCAGCTTCGGCAAAGCCCAGGCGCTTCAGCCAGCTGCCCAGGCGTGCGCCGACGGCTTCGTCGACGGCAAATTCAAGGAACTCCACGCCGTCATAGGCGCTGGCCGCTGGCGGGGTGAACAGCACGCCAGGTTCGATCGGCGTGTTTTCCTGCTCCAGGCGCAAGCGGGTCTGTTCTTCGAGGTACAGCAGCGAACGCAGGCCGTCTGCGGCATTCTGCCGGGTCGGCGCGGCGCGGAAGCCGTCGTTGAAAATTTCCAGCGACAGCGGGCCGCGGTAGCCGGTGGCAAGAATCGGCGCCAGGAAACCGGCCATGTCCATTTCGCCCTGCCCCGGGAAGCAGCGGAAGTGGCGGCTCCACTCCAGCACATCCATGGCCAGGATTGGCGCGTCAGCCATCTGCACGAAGAAAATCTTGTCGCCGGGGATGTCGCGGATCGCGCTTGGGTCGCCCTTCAGGGACAAGGTGTGGAAGCTGTCGAGGATCACCCCGAGGGCCGGGTGATCGGCCTGGCGCACCAGGTTCCAGACTTGCTGGTAGGTGTTGACGTGGCGGCCCCAGGCCAGGGCTTCATAGCCAATGCGCAGGCCGCGTTTGCCGGCATGCTCGCCCAACAGGCGCAGGTCGTCGACCAGCAGCTGTTCATCGCCCAGGGCATCGGCCTGAACGTTGCTGCACACCAGCACCAGGTCGGTGCCCAGCTCTTGCATCAGGTCGAACTTGCGCTCGGCGCGGTCGAGGTTTTTCTGCAGGCGGTCGCGGCGGCAGCCTTCAAAGTCGCGGAACGGCTGAAACAGGGTGATGGCTATCCCTAGGTCGGCGCACATCTGGCGCACCTGGCGCGGGCTGCCGGCGTAATAGAGCAAGTCGTTTTCGAAGATCTCGACGCCGTCAAAACCGGCGGCGGCGATGGCTTCGAGCTTTTCCGGCAGGGTGCCGCTCAAGGACACGGTAGCGATCGAACGCTGCATGGCGGGAGTTCCTTGTTGTTGGAAAATGACGGTGCCAGTCAGGTAAAAAACCACTGTCACAGTTTATGGCACGATCGATTATTCGCAGGTAAAGTCGTCGCTTCAATCTCTTTGTACGGAATGGTTAGTTTTGCGTTCGATTATCGCACAAAACCCGTTTTAACGAATTGCTAGACCGCTGGCCCGTGGTCAACATGAACCACAGACGCAGGCACACCGACCACTGCCTCCTGCCTTGGCGAACCAACGGCGGAACCTGCGCAAACAACAATAACAACGGAGACAACGATGGCTCACTCCAGCTCGCAAGCCAAAAAAGCGACCGCCAGTGGATGGATAGGCTCGGCACTCGAGTACTACGACTTCTTCATCTACGCCCAGGCCGCTGCACTGATCTTCCCGCAGATCTTCTTCCCCAATACCGACCCGAAAATGGCCATCATCGCCTCGTTGGCCACCTACGGCGTGGGCTACCTGGCGCGTCCGGTCGGTGCTTTCGTGCTGGGCCACTGGGGTGACACCCGCGGTCGCAAGAACGTACTGCTGCTGTGCATGTTCCTGATGGGCCTGTCGACCATGGCGGTAGGCCTGCTGCCCACCTACCACGACATCGGCTACCTCGCGCCGGCCTTGCTGGTGGTGCTGCGCCTGATCCAGGGCTTTGCCGTGGCCGGGGAAATTTCCGGGGCCAGTTCCATGATCATGGAGCACGCGCCGTTCGGTCGAAGAGGCTACTACGCCAGCTTCACCCTGCAAGGTGTGCAAGCCGGCCAGGTGCTGGCAGCGGCAGTGTTCCTGCCACTGGCCTACTTCATGCCTAGCGAAGCCTTCACCGAATGGGGCTGGCGCATTCCGTTCCTGATGAGCGCCATCGTGCTGATCGCAGGCTTCATCATCCGCAAGGAAGTGCATGAAACCCCGGCATTCGTGAAGGAAGAGAAGCAGGACAAGGTTGCCAAGTCGCCCATCAGCGAAGCCTTCCGTCACAGCTGGAAGCACATGGTGCTGGTGATGTTCATGGCCCTGATGAACGTGATCCCGGTGGTGGCCACCATCTTCGGTGCGGCCTACGCGGTGCAGCCGGCCTATGGCATCGGCTTCGACAAGAGCGTGTACCTGTGGATCCCGGTGGTCGGCAATATCGTCGCAGTACTGGTGATCCCGTTCATCGGCAACCTGTCGGACAAGATCGGCCGCCGCCCGACCATGATCGCCGGTTGCCTGGGCTCTGGCCTGCTGGCCTTCGTCTACCTGTATGCAATCAGCATCCAGAACGTGCCAATGGCATTCGCCGCATCGATCGTGATGTGGGGCATGGTCTACCAGGGTTACAACGCGGTGTTCCCAAGCTTCTACCCTGAGCTGTTCCACACCCGCTACCGTGTTTCGGCCATGGCCATCGCGCAGAACATCGGCACCATGCTGACCGCCATGCTGCCGGCGCTGTTCGCCCTGGTTGCACCACCTGGCTCGGACAACATCCCGCTGGTAGTAGGTAGCCTGGCGTTCTTCATCACCTGCGTGTGCGCCCTGGCCGCCTACATCGCCCCGGAAACCCACCGCCTGGCGATGGAAGACCTGGGTAACCCGGACGCCAAGCCGATGGAAAAGGCAGCGTATGAAGCTAGCCGTAAAGGTAGCCTTCAGGCAGTGAGCCACTGATAGATTGCAAGGGGCTGCTTTGCAGCCCATTCGCGGCACAAGGCCGCTTCTACAGGGGAACGCGCAAGCCTGGGCTGATGCGATCCACCTGTAGGAGCGGCCTTGTGCCGCGAATGGGCCGCAACGCGGCCCCCGGCAATTTCAGCTTGCAACCACTTCTTGCAGCCTCTGCCAAAGCTTCTCGACATGCTCGCGCTCAGTCGGCAGCGCCCCCACCGACACCCGCACCATCCATCGCCCGTCCAGCGTCGCTGGCGTCACGTACGCATCCCCGGACGCATTCAGCCGCTCGGCCCACCCCTTGGTATGCGCATCCAGCGCCTCCCCTTCCAGGCCCGCCGGCCGATGGCGAATGCACAAGGTCTGCAGTTGCACCGGTGCCAGCACTTCCCACTGCGCCGCCGCCCCGACCTGTTCCGCCAGCCACCGGGCATTGTCCAGGTCACGCCGCAGTCGCGCCTGCAACGCTTCGACACCCTCGCTGCGCAACATGAACCACAGCTTCAACGCGCGGAACCGGCGGCCCAGCGGGATACCCCAGTCACGCAGGTTTTTCACCTCGCCATCCACTGCCGATTGAAGATAACTTGGGTTGGTGCTCATTACACGGATCAGGTGCTGCGGATCTCGCACGTAGTAGATCGAGCAGTCGAAGGCCACCCCCAGCCACTTGTGCGCATTGACCACCACCGAATCGGCCAGCTCGATGCCGTCCCACATCCAGCGGCATTCGGGCAGGATCATCGCCGAACCGGCCATGGCCGAATCCACATGCAGCCACAGGCCATGGGCCTGGGCGATCTCGCCAATCGGGCGCAACGGGTCTAGCGCAGTGGTGGTCGTGGTGCCGGTGGTGGCCACTACGGCGCATGGCTGGTTGCCCACTGCCAGGTCCTGCTCGATGGCTGCCAGCAGCGCCTGCGGGCGCAGGGCGTAGTGTTCGTCGGTGGGGATCAGGCGGATGTTGTCGCGCCCAAAACCGGCCAGCAACGCGGCCTTGTCCACCGAGCTGTGGGCGTGGGCGCTGACGTAGACGATCTGGGGTTTGGCCTGGGCTTGCATGCCACCGCGCACCAGTGCGTAGTCGCTGGCACGCTCACGGGCGCTGATCAGCGCCACCAGGGTGCTGGTAGAGGCCGTGTCCTGGATCACCCCGCTCCATTGGCCCGACAGGCCGAGCAACTGGCGCAGCCAGTCGAGGGTGGTTTCTTCCAGCTCGCTCAGGGCCGGGCTGGACTGCCACGACAGGCCCAGCACGCCCAGGCCGGTGCTGAGGAAGTCGCCAAGTACCGAGGACAGGGTGCCGTTGGAGGGGAAGTAGCCGTAGAAGTCCGGATGCTGCCAATGGGACAGGCCGGGCATGACCAGTTGGTTGACGTCGTCGAGGATGGCTTCGAAGGGTTCACCTTGCTGCGGAGCGGTGTCGGGCAAGGCAGCCTTGAGGTAGCCAGGCTCGACCTGGGCCATGACCGGGCGCTCGCCGACGGTCTGGCGGTAGTCGGCGATCAGGTCGATCAGTTGGTGGCCGTACTGGCGAAATTGTTCGGGGGTCACGTGGGGGCTCTCCTGAGGGTAATCCACTGCCTGTGCTGGCCTCTTCGCGGGTAAACCCGCTCCCACAGGGACTGCACCAAGTTCGAGAACGGTGCAGTCCCTGTGGGAGCGGGTTTACCCGCGAAGAGGCCGGAACAGGCAACACAATGCCCCCAGTCTAGGCACCTGTCCCCCGGCGAATAACCCCGCCTTGCGCATACCTGCTATGGCAAACCCGCATGCCCACCCTGCACGCCGAACTGCGACTGACGCCACAGCTCGAACACCCGGTTGCGCAGCCAGCGGTGCTCCGCCGAAGCCTGCAGCCGCTGGTGCCATACCACCCAGTAGCGCTGGCTGTGGTCGATAAAGCCCAACGGCCGCCAGGCCAGGTCATGCAAGCGGCACAATTGCCGGGCGATATGCTCGGGCACGGTGGCCACGGCCTGGCTGTTGGCAATGACCTTTACGGTGGCGGAAAAAAACGGCACTTCCAGGCTGACCCGTCGCTGCAGGCCCTGGGCGCGCAGGTGGCGGTCGATGAAACTGTCCTTGTCGCCACCGCCGGAGATCCGCACATGCTTGTGCGCTAGGTAATCGGCCTGGCTGAGCGCGGTGTGCGCAGCCAGCGGGTGGTCGTGGCGCATCAGGCACACCGCACGGTCCTCGCCCAGCAAGCGCCCGTGCAGGTTGGGGGGCGACTCGTCGAACAAGGTGGTTGCCAGGTCGATTTCACCGCTGGCCAACAACGCATACTGGCCGGCCTGCCAGGTACGGTATTCCAGCGATACGCCCGGGGCTTCTTGTTCCAGCGCGGCCACCAGCAGCGGCAGCATATGCTCGGCCACGTAGTCCGAGGCGGCCAGGCAGAATCGCCGCTCGCAGCGCGCCGGGTCGAACACCGCGGGTTGGCGCAGGGCGTGCAGTTCTTCGAGAACCTGGCGCAGCGGTTCGACCAGGGCTTCGGCGTATTCGCTCAATACATAACCGCGGCCTTGGCGCACCAGCAGCGGATCGTCGAAGGCGTCGCGCAGGTGGGCCAGCTGGCGGCTCAGGGCCGATTGGCTGACGCCCAGGCGCTCGGCGGCGTGGCTGAGGTTTTTCAGCTGCAGCAGGTGGTCGAGGGTGCGCAGGTGGGCGAGGCTGAGGGAGGCGAAGGTGGGGTTCATCAAGGGTTCGGCTCCAGACCGCAGGCGAGGGCTTTGCCCTCGTTTCGCGGCACAAGGCCGCTCCTACAGAGGAATGCATAACCCCTGTGGGAGCGGCCTTGCGTCGCGAATGGGCCGCAACGCGGCCCCGGCTTTTTAGGCGGTCAGACCAACGTAGACGTTCTGCACGTCATCGTTCTCGTCGATCGCTTCGAGGAACGCTTCAACCTCAGCCAGTGCTTCAGCACTCAGGCTGGCTGCGCTCACCGGGTTCTTCGGGGTGTAGCCGATCTTCGCCGAGGTCACGGTAAAGCCATGCTCCGGCAATGCCTTTTGCACGGCATCCAGGTCAGTGGTGTCGGTGATGAACAGGGTGGAGCCCTCTTCTTCACCTTCTTCGAAGTCCTGGGCGCCGGCTTCGATGGCGGCCATTTCCGGGTCGGCGTCCCCTTCCGGGGTAGCTTCGATCAGGCCGACGTGGTTGAAGTCCCAGGCCACCGAGCCGCTGGCGCCCAGCTGGCCCTTGCGGAACAGCACGCGGATTTGCGCGACAGTGCGGTTGACGTTGTCGGTGAGGCACTCGACGATCAACGGTACCTGGTGCGGCGCGAAACCTTCGTAGCTGACTGCAGAGTACTGCACGGTATCACCGTCCAGACCAGCGCCCTTGCGAATCGCCCGTTCCAGCGTTTCGCGGGTCATCGAAGCCTTCTTGGCTTGCACGATGGCCAGGCGCAGGCGTGGGTTCATGTCGGGATCGGCGCCCGATTTGGCAGCGATCTGGATTTCCTTGGACAGCTTGCCCATGACCTTGCCTTTGGCATTGGCCGCTGTTTCTCTATGTTTGGCTTTCCACTGTGCGCCCATGTCGACTCTCTTGTTTCAGCGGCCGGTTCAGGAAGCGACCGGCCAAAAGTGGGTGCATTTTATACGCCCTCAGGCATGGGATCGACAAGAAATCTCATCAGCCTTTATCGGCTTTGCCCGCCGCCGCCGCAAACCGCGCCAGGCGCACATCCAGCCGACGCGGCCGCAAGCCGTGATCCTCGGCGCGCTCCTTGCGCCGGATGGCATTGCGCACCATCAGCGAGCCCAGGTAGCGGATCGGTTCGGGCGGGAACAGCCCCAGCGGCCCCTTGACCAGCGGCGAACGGGTCCACGGGTTATCCAGCCCCAGCGCCAGCGACGAAAGAATCTGCCCGCCCATATGACACGGGCCAACGCCGCTACCGGAGTATCCAAAGCCGTAGAACACGTTGCCCTGCCCGTCCAACCGGCCAAAGAACGGCAAGCCGGTCACCGAGCGGTCCGACGGCCCGTTCCAGCTGGCCGCCAGTGGCACCTCGGCCAAGGCCGGGAAAAACTCGCCAAGGGTTTCGCCCAGCAATGGCCGGTACGGCGACGGCTGGTCGAATACCGGCAGCATGCGCCCGCCATAGGCAAACGTGTTGCCGCCCTTGCCAAGCATCAGCCGGCCATCAGAGGTGTTGTGGTAGTAATGCACGAAAATACGCGAGTCGAGCACGCTGATGCCGCTGTCCAGACCGATCTGGCTTAGCAGTTCGGGGCACGGCTCGGTAATCACCATATCGCTGGAAACGATCGCCACGCTGCGCTCGAACTGCGGGAAGGCACGCGCCATCCAGGCATTGAGGCCCAGCACCACGCGGTCGGCGCGCACTGTGCCATGAGCGGTGCGTACCTGCACCGGGGCACCGTGCTCCAGGCCGGTCATGGCTGTGCCTTCATGAATGCGCACGCCGCGCTGCAAGGCCACCCGGCGCAGGCCGCGCACCAGCTTGCCCGGCTGCACCGTGGCGGCAGCCGGCGAGAACCAGCCCTCCAGGTGCCGCGCCGAACCCGCCAGACGCTGCACCTGCTCCAGCGGCAGGCGGTGGAAAGAGTTGATCCCCTTGTGCTCCAGCGCGGCGATGACCGCATCGGTGGCGCCGACCTGGGCCGTGTTGGTGGCGGTATACAACGTGCCGTCCAGCCGATAGTCGCAGTCGATGCCATTGGCCGCGCAGAACGCGCCGATGTCCCCGATGCTGCGCTCTGACTCGCGCACCAGGCGCACCGCCTCGGCCATGCCGAACAGGCGCTCGAGGGTGAAGTACTTGGCCGACCAGGACAACGCGCAACCACCATTGCGGCCACTGGCACCGGCGCCACAGATGTCGGCCTCGATCAGCACCACATCCAGGGCCGGTACCGCCTCCTTGAGCATCAGCGCCGTCCACAGGCCGGTGTAGCCACCGCCGACAATGCACACATCGCAACCGGTATCGCCCTGCAGCGGCGGGCACACCGCTTCTTGCGCCGAATCCAGGGCCTGTTGCAGCCAGAAGGGTCTCATTCGCTTGCTTTCCTTTCAGGTACGCAGTGGCTTGATTGCCATGCTGGTATTCGGTGCCACGTCGGTGCTTTGTGCATCACTGGCCGGGCGGCTGTTCCAGTGCGGCAGCAGTACCAGCGCCGAGAACAGCGCGCAGCCGGCGAACACAATGAACACCGTGACGCCATCGAAGTAGCCCGGTAGCAGACCGCCCAGCACCGCCCCCACCGAGCCGCAGCCATTGACGAACCCGGCGGCGGTGGCACCGGCCTTGGCCGTGCCGAAGTCGATGGCCGCAGCGCCGCTGATCATTGAGTCGGGCCCGTACAGGGTCAGGCCCATGACAAACAGCAATGCCACCACCAGCAACACGTTGCCGGTGTGCATGGCCGCCATGAACCCGGCCAGCGTCACGGTCAGCAGCACCAGGCTGATGACACAGGCCGGCATGCGCCGGGCGCCGAACAGCTTGTCGGAGGCCAGGCCGATGAGGATCGGGCCGAGCAGCCCGGCCAGCTCGAAGGCGGTCGGGATGATTGCCGCGCCGACCTTGCCTACTGAAGGCATCTGCTCGAACACGATCACCGGCCCCCACAGCAGGATGGCGTAGCGCGCCGGCTTCAACAGGAAGTACGCAAGCCCCAGGGTCAGCACCGTGCGATTGCGCAGGATCTCCCTCAGGGGTGCCCACACGCTGCACAGATTGCCGCCCGGCGCCATGCTCTGCGGCTCGGGCTCTACTGCCGGCAGGCCGACGTCTTCAGGCTTGTTGCGCTGCAGGAAGAAAAACAGCACGGCCACCAAAGCCACCACGGCGGCACTGGAGAAGAACGCTGCGTGCCAGGTACCCACCAGGGTATAGGCCCACCACCCCGCGAACGGTGAGGCCACCAGGCCGCCGAAGGCATAGCAGGAACTCCACAGGCCCAGTACCCGCCCACGCTGCGAGGCCGGGAAGAAGCTGCCGATGTTCTTGCACAAACCGGCCCAGCCGGTGGACTGGGCCAGGCCCTGCACCAGCATGCAGGTGGCAAAGATCGGGAAGGTGGCGTAGCTGCCCATCACCACCGCTGCCACAGCAGAAATCAGCAACCCGCCAAGTACCACCACCCGCGGGCCGAATCGGTCGGCGAGCATGCCCCAGGTGAACTGGCCCACGGCATAGGCGGCCAGGTAGATGGCGTCGAGGTTGGCCATGGCGGCCTTGTCGAGCATGAAGCTTGGGTCTTCAGCGATGCCCAGCTTGGCGACCGAGAAGGCTTTGCGGGTGAAGTAGAAGGCGGCGTAGGCCAGCCAGGTGATGGCGAAAATCTGGATGCGCCAGCGTTTGAACGCGGCTAGGGAATGATTCATGTGTGTCTGACCTCTTGCTCAAGTGTGCCGGCAGAATGTGAAGAAACGCCTGTCTTGTTCTTGTGTTACGCACAGCGATGACGAGGCTGTCATCGGGTCAGGTGGCACCGTGTGGGTACCAGGGCCCTGGCGGCATTCGTGATGCCGGCACCGGGCTGACATCTATGGAAACAGTTGCGCTAAGATAAATAAAATCGATTTATCGTATTACACACATAAGCCCAGCTTGTTACTGAGGTCAGCCATGTCGGTTTCCCACGCACAACTCAAGGCCTTCCATGCGGTGGCCGTGCACGGCAGCTTTACCCGCGCTGCGCAAAAGCTGTTCCTGACCCAGCCAGCGGTGTCGGACCAAGTGCGCAAACTGGAGGAGCGCTTCGGCGTATTGTTGTTCCACCGCAACAAGCGTTCGGTGCAGCTCACCGACCTTGGCGAGCGCCTGCTGGGCATCAGCCAGCGCCTGTTCGCCTGCGAGGCCGAGGCGCAGGAGCTGCTGCACGATTCGCGCGCGCTGCACACCGGCAGCCTGGTGCTGGCAGTGGATGCCCCGGTGCACGTGCTGCCGCAGATCGCCCGCTTCTGCCAGCGCTACCCGGGCATCCAGGTGAAGATCGAAACGGGCAATACCGACGAGTCGCTTGCGCGGCTGTTCAGCTATCAGGCCGACCTGGCCTTGCTCGGCCGGGATGTCGACGATGAGCGCCTGCATTGCCTGCCGCTGCGCCGCGACCCGATGGTGGCGTTTGTTTCGCACCACCACCCGTGGGCCAGCCGTGGCTCGATCAGCCTGGCCGACCTTGATGACACGCCATTGGTGCTGCGCGAGCCCGGTTCGGTGACGCGACAGACGCTGGAAGAAGAGATGCAACGCGCGGGTTTGCGGATTCGCCCGGCGATACAGGTGGAGGGCCGGGAAGCGGCGCGTGAGGCGGTGGTGGTAGGGATTGGCGTGGGGGTGGTATCGGCGGCGGAGTTTGGCGCCGATGCGCGGGTGTGTGCGTTGCCGATCGTGGATTGTCAGCGGCATTTGACCGAGACGCTGGTGTGCCTGAGCGAGCAGCGTACGCGGCGTGTCGTGGCGACCTTTTTGCAGATGGTTGAAGAAGGTTTGTAAGCCCGTACCGGCCCTTTCGCAGCACAAGGCTGCTCCTACAGAGGGATGCGATAACCTGTAGGAGCAGCCTTGTGCTGCGAAGAGGCCAGTACAAGCCATGCAGCTATGCTGGGATAACCTCAACCCACAAAACAACCACCATGCTCTACCGCCTGGCCGCCGACACCCTGGTCCTGCTGCACCTGGCCTTCATCCTGGTGGTGCTGTTCGGCGGCCTGCTGGTGCTCAAGTGGCGCCCTGCCCTGTTCATCCACTTGCCGGCCCTGGCCTGGGGCCTGGCGGTGGAGTGCCTGCACCTGGGCTGCCCGCTCACCACCTGGGAAAACCGCATGCGCAGCGCAGCCGGGGGCGCAGGCTATCAGGGCGGCTTTGTCGAGCACTACATCTGGCCACTGATCTACCCCGTCGGGCTGACACCGCACATCCAGCTGCTACTGGGCAGCGTTGTGCTGCTGCTCAACCTCGGCATCTACAGCTACGTGGCCTGGCGCTGGCGCCGCCCTAGCGGGTAGCGATCACGAACAACCGCGGGAATGGCAGCAGCACCTTGCCATCGGTGGCCGGCGGGTAGTCGCGCTGCATGGCCTGCAAGTACATCTGCAGGAAGTCAGCCTGCTCCTGCTCATCAAGCCTGGCCAGGTAAGGCCGCAACGCCGAACCCTTGAACCACTCCACCACCGCGTCGGCACCGCCCACCAAAGGGTGGTGATAGGTGGTACGCCACACATCCACTCGCGCACACAGCGGGCTGAGCAAGTCGTAGTAGAACGCCGCACCGTGCCGTGGCGGCAACTGGAAATCGGCGAATTTCGCCGCCCAAGGGCCTTGGCTGGCAATCTCGCGCAACTGCCGGTGAGCCGGTTCGTCGAGGTTGTCGGGGGTTTGCACGGCCAGGCTGGCGCCTTCACTCAACTGGCGTACCAGGTGCGGGTACAGCGAGGCGTGGTCAGGTACCCATTGCAGCGAGGCATTGGCCAGGATCAGGTCCTGCGGCTCGGGGGCAGACCAGCCGGCAATGTCGGCGATGACCGTACGTACCCGTGGGATGCACAGCCGTTTGCGCTCGCGGGCCTTGTCGATCATGTCCGGGTCGCTGTCCAGCGCGGTCACCTGGGCATCGGGGTAGCGTTGCAGCAACACCTCGGTGGAATTGCCCGGGCCGCAGCCCAGGTCGGTGGCATGGCGCACCGGGCGTGACGGAATGGCGGCGAGCAGGTCGCGTACGGCACGGGTGCGTTCGTCTTCGAACAGGGAATACTGGTTGGCGGACCAAGCCATGTGGGGCTCCTTTAGGCGGGCAATGTGCCTAGCATATGCCAAGTAGGACCCTGCGGGTCCCTTCCGAAAACTTGGACGCGATCTTTGTGGAAGCGTGTGCGGGCCGTCAGAAGTCCCAGCGGGTGGTTACCATGAGGTTGCGTGGCTCGCCGTAATAGCCACTGTAGAACGTGGTATCCAGCGCACTGAGGTACTTCTTGTCGAACAGGTTGTTGACGTTCAGCGTGGTGGAAAGCTGGTCGGTGATCTGGTAGCGGCCCATGAGGTTGAACACGGCGAACTGCCCTTGCTTGGCCTTGACCGTACCCAGTTCGGCAGGCGCGGCGGTGAAGTGCGTGCCGCTCTGCCAGTTCATGCCGCCACCCACGGTCAGGCGGTCCAGCTCGCCCGGCAGGCGGTACGTGGTCCACAGCTTGACCATGTTGGCCGGAAACACGGTGTTGATGCGCTCGCCGTCGGCATCCTTGATGATGCTGTGGTTGTAGCTGGCGGTGAGGTTCCAGCCCGGCTGCAACTCACCGCTGGCTTCCACTTCGAAGCCACGCGTGGTGGCACCGGAAATCGCTTCATAGGCCGCCGTGGTGGTACCTGGCACAACTCGGCCTGGGTCGACCACGGCAAGGTTGTCCTGCTTGATCTCGAACGCAGCGACGCTGGTTTGCAAGCGCCCGTCAAAATACTCGCTTTTCAGGCCGACTTCGTAGTTGTCGCCCTCGCGCGGCGCCAGCGTTGCGCCGCCGGCATCACGTACCGTCTGCGGCTTGAAGATACTGGTGTAGCTGGCATAGACCGAGTGAATGTCGTTCAACGCGTAGACCACACCGGCATAGGGCGTGACCACGCCGCTTTCACGGTTACCCGGGATCTTGTTCGGCTGCGTGCTGAGGTCGTAGCGGTAGCGGTAGTTACTGACCCGGGCGCCCAGGATGAGCGACAGGTCGTCGGTGGGCCGCAGGCGCGTGGCCAGGTAGGTACCGCTCTGGTAGATGCTGGTGTCGCCGTCGTACAGCTTGCCATTACCGGTGTCAGGCTTGGTGGTGTAGTTGTCCCAGTCGTAGAAGTTGACCCGGGTGCCTTCGATCGCGGTGCCGCGCAGCGGGTCGTGGTGGTTCTGGTAGCGGGAGAAGTTGTAGCCCAGCACCAGGTCATGCTGGCGGCCGAATGCCTCGAATGGCCCCTTGAGCTGGGCATCCACGCCAACCTGCTTCTGCCAGGTGCTGCCGGCACCGCCGTACAGGCGCACGCCCTCGCCGGTCTGCTTGTCGGGGAAGCCCCAGCTGGCGGTGGCCAGGCTGTAGTCGTCGCGGTTGATGTACATCTGGTTCACTGCCAGGCGCAGGCTCCAGTCGTGCCCCAGTTTCTGCTCGAGGCTGGCAAAAGTGTTCAGCGCGTCCTGGGGGTTGCTGCTCCAGCGCGCGGCGCTGTTGGTGGAGCGGGAAAAATCAGTTTGCTCACCATTGCTGTAGAACAGCGGGAAGGCCACCGAGGACGAGCCCTCTGGCCGGTTGCGCTGATAGTCAGCGCCCACGGTGAGCAAAGTGGTGTCGCTCAGGTCGGCCTCCAGGATGCCGTAGAACACCTGCTTTTCCTGGTGGTAATGGTCGACGAAGCTGTCGTTCTGCTGGTAGGCGGCAACCATGCGTCCGCGCACATTGCCGGTGGGGGTCAACGGCCCGGACAGGTCGACCTCGGTGCGGTACTTGTTCCACGACCCCAGCCCAGCGCTGACATGTCCCTTGAACTCGGGGGTGGGCCGCTTGCGCACCAGGTTGATGGTGGCAGAAGGGTCACCTGCGCCGGTCAGCAGGCCGGTGGCACCGCGCAGCACCTCCACATGGTCGTAGATGGCCATGTCGGCCAGGCTCTGCGCCGACACCTGGCTGACGATATCAAGGGTGGTGGGGATGCCGTCGAACTGGTAGTTGTCTACCGAATAGCCACGCGAGTAGATGTTGAACCGCTCACTGCCCAGGCTTTGGACCGACAGGCCCGGGGTTTGCTGCAACACTTCGGTGAGGTCGTTCAGGCCCTGGTCGTCCATGCGCTGGCGGGTGACCACGCTGATCGACTGCGGCGTTTCGCGCGGCGACAGGTCAAGGCCTGTACCGGCGCGTGTAGTGCCCAAGGTGTAGGCACCGGTGCCGTCGGTGCTGTTGCCGTAACGCTGGCTGTCGATGTTGATAGCGCCCAGTTCCAACGCCGGGCCACTGGCCGGCGCGCCGATCAGGTAACCCTCCCCGGCCCGCTGCAACTGCAGGCCCGAGCCGGCAAGCAGCTGCTGCAAGGCCTGGGCGACGCTCATGCGCCCTTGCACGGCGGCCGCCTGACGGCCCTCGGCAGCATCGGTGGAAAACAGGATGCGGGTGTCGGTCTGCTGGGCCAGGGTGTTTAGCGAGCGGTCCAGGCGTTGGGCCGGGATGTCCAGGCTGAAGGTGGCATCCTGCGCCTGGACGGTGGCGCAGGTCAGCAGGCTGGCAGCCAGCAGCGTCAGCGGTAAAAGGTGGTTACCCATGTGTTCCCCATATGAACGATTCAAGTGACTTCATGGGGATGGCGGTTGGCCATGGGCGAATGTTGATGTGCCAATGAAAATAATTATCGGTTGCTCCTGCCTGTGCGCCTTCCTGTAGGAGCGGCCTTGTGTCGCGAAAGGGGTGCGAAGCGCCCCCGGGATTTTCGCTTCATCTCAATAATTGCTGGGGCCGCACTGCGGCCCTTTCGCGACGCAAGGCCGCTCCTACAAGGGTTTACGCCAGGCTGACGATGAGTCAGTCTGGCCAATGACCAGCCCACCATCCGCCGCACGCACCACAGCCACTGGCAACACCGCCGGTAACTGCTCCAGCAGTGCCCGCACCTGCCGGCTGTCGAACTCACCCGACAAGCGCAAACCCCCGGTACGTTCATCCGCCAGCCGCAGTGGCACCTCGCTGTAGCGCTGCAAATCCACAATCGCATCGCGCAACGGTGTGCCGTCAAAACGCAACACCGAGCTGCGCCAGGCCTCTATCGCACCTGACGCGACGGCCTGCACCTCGCCCAACTCGCCAGCAGCAGCAAGCAGTTGCTGCCCGGCCCGCAGTGGCTGCACAGCGCCGTGCCCAATGCCGACCTCGACTGCCCCCTCGAGCACCCCTACCCGCACGCCACGCACATCGCTGCGCACATCGAACACCGTGCCGATATCACGCACCCGCACGCCCTGGCTGCGCACAATGAACGGCGCATCGGCATGCACTACGGTAAACCGCGCCTGCCCTTCGAACAGTTCCAACTGCCGGCTGCGCAGGCGCCGTTCAATCTGCAGGCGGCTACCCGAATCCAGCAGCACCTGGCTGCCGTCTGCCAGCACCAGCTCGCGCTGCGCGCCCACGGCCACCCGCACCTGCTCGGTATGCCAGGCAGGGTCCAGCCACCACAGGCTGCCCGCCAGCAACAACGACAGCAGGCTGGCCTTGGCCGCCTTGCCGACCTTGCGCCGGCGTGCGGTCATGGCTTTGCCTTCGGCGAGCAACGCCTCGCGGGACGCCACCCGCTCACGCAGGGCTTCGCTGAACGCCTCCAATGGGTCGGCCTGGGGCCTGCTTTCACGCTTGCCCTGGCTCATGCCCGCCCCTCGCCATGCAGGCGCCGGGCCGGTTCCCAGCGGCTGGCGATGGTACGCAACGCCCGGTTGAAGTGCTGGGTGACCATGTTGACCGAAATCTCCAGCTCGGCGGCAATGTCACGCTGAGCCATGCCATGGATGCGGTGCAACAGGAACACCTGGCGCTGACGTGCCGGCAGGGCCTCGATAATCGCCAGCAGGGCATGCAGCTGTTGCTCGAAATCCAGTTCGCGCGCACCGTCCCAGCTGTCCAGGGCCGGTTCGTCATGGCTCGCGGCAGCCAGGTGAGCCGCCCGCAGTGATTCGGCGCGCACCCGGTCGATGGCCCGGTTGAAGGTGACCTTGCGCAGAAATGCCAGCGGCAACGAAATGCGCTGACGGGGTGGCTTGTCGAGAATCTGCAGGTAGACGTCGTGCACCAGGTCGCGGGCAAAATGGCGGTCGCGAAAGCGCTGGCGGATGTAGCGGACCAGGTCGTCATAGTGCAACGCCAGCGCGTCAAGCAGTTCCTGGTTGGGCGGTGTATTAGACATGGTGGGCCGGCGCCAAGTGATAATGCTTCGCATTGTAGGGGCCAGACCTGTGTTTGTCTGCTATGGCTTGCCGGCCAGACGGCCGGAACTGACCACCTATGCGTGAAGTCAGTCCATTTATGCGCATGCCCATGAAGACCTACATCGCCCTCGCCATCCTCGCCCTGATTGCCACCGCCGCCCTGCTCGGCTCGCCGTGGATGAACCAGCGCTTCCACATGCCCGCAGAAAAACCCCAGGCCCAACAACGCGAAACGGCCGGGTCCCAGAGGGAGCCGGCCGTTTCCAGACACGAGTGACGCTTAGTGCTGCTTGCTGTTACCAGAACGGATCTGGTGCACCACACCCATTGCCACCACGACTGCCGCCGCGATACCGGTGGAAATCACCAGGATCTGGTAGTCAGGCATGAAGGCCATGGTTACCAGGGCGGCCACGATGAACGCGATCACCAGGTAGGTCAGCCACGGGAACAGCCACATCTTCAGGCGTACTTCCTTGCCTTCGGCAATCAGCTTGCGGCGCATGCGCAGCTGCGAGAAGGCAATTACCAGGTACACCAGCAGGGCGATCATGCCCGTGGTGTTCATCAGGGTATCCAGCACGTCTTTCGGGCGCAGGGTCTCGCTGAAGTTGATCAGCGCGCATACCACGGCCACCGCACACGAGCCCATGATCGCGTACACCGGTACACCAGTGCCGGCGCGGGTGATCTTGAAGAACGACGGCGCATCGCCACGCTGGGCCAGGGAGAACAGCATGCGCGAAGCGGTGTAGTGGCCCGAGATCAGGCAGCTGCTCACCGAAGTCAGCACCACGAAGTTCATCAGCAGCTCGGCATACGGCACGCCCAGCAGTTCCAGGGTACGGCGGTAGGCGCCATAGCCGGAAACGCCCAGGTGCGGGTCGTTCCACGGTACCAGGCAGACGATCAGGAAGATCGAACCGACGTAGAACAGACACACACGCCATACCACCGAGTTGGTGGCCTTGACGATCTGCGCGGCCGGGTCTTTGGCTTCGGAAGCGGCGATGGTGACAATTTCGGCGCCCAGGAAGGCGAACATCACCCCAAGCAAGGCACCAATCACGGTGGTGATGCCATTGGGCATGAAGCCTTCGGCGGTGAGGTGGCTGATGCCACGCACTTCACCAAACTGCCACACGTTCATCACGGCAGCGGTACACACGATCAGGAAGCAGACGATCGCGATCACCTTGATCAAGGCGAACCAGAACTCGAACTCACCGTAGTGCTTGACGTTGAAGAAGTTGACGGTAATCAGCAACAGGGTCGTGGCCAGCACGAACACGTTGACGCTAACGTCGGGGAAGAAGCCATGCAGGATCTTGCCCGCCACATAGGCTTCCCAGGCCATGAGGATGACCCAGTACCACCAGTACAGCCAGCCGATGGTGAAACCGGCCCAGCGGCCAATGGCGCGGTCGGCGTAGGTGGAGAACGAGCCGGTGTCTGGCGAGGAAGTCGCCATTTCACCCAGCATGCGCATGATCAGCACCACCAGGATGCCGCCCGCCAGGTAGGCCAGGACAGCGGCTGGGCCGGCGCTGTGGATCACGCTGCCGGATCCGACGAACAGGGCGCCGCCAATTACCCCGGCGATCGACATCATCGTCAGGTGGCGCGACTTCAGCGAGGCACTGAGCTTGCTCTCGTGCCCGCCTTTCGCGGTGGTGGTTGTGGATGTTGCGTCCATCAGTTGTGTACCCCGTGCTTCTTTTTATCCAAGGAAAACCGTGAAACCCCGATGGCTGGCGGTTTCACCTGTACATCAGTGCTAATGCGGGCAGGATGGTGTGAACGAACACACGCAGGCCCTCCATGGCGGCCTGCTGACGCGCCCCAGGACGACTGCCTGGAGCGAACTGAACATGCTTTATGTGGCGATATCCGACACCTAATGTAAAAATGTCCGACGCAGAGAGCCATGCACAGTGGCATGAATCTCGCACTGCACTGTACAGGTCGCCCTTGCAGTACACCCTGCAGACGCCAGGCGATACGCATCCTGAAGGCCCCGAATGTTCGAATTACATCCAGACTCCTCCACCCCGCTGGTCAACCAGATCATCGACGGGTTGCGCGAGTTGATCGACAACCAGACCCTGAAGCCGGGCGCCAAGGTGCCGTCTATCCGCGCCTTTGCCGCGAGCTATTCGGTGAGTACCTTCACCGTGGTCGAGGCCTATGATCGCCTGGTCGCCCAGGGGCTGCTGGTGAGCCGTGGCAATGCGGGGTTCTTCGTCAACCGTGCGGCGGGCGAACTACTGGAGCGGCACACTACCGAGGCCGACGCCAGTCGACCAACGTTCAACTCCGAGTGGTACCTGCAGCAGATCTTCGAGATCCGCCAGTTACCCTACAAACCGGGGTGCGGCTGGCTGCCGAACGACTGGATGTACGAAGAAGGCCTGCGTCGGGGGCTGCGCCAGGTGGCGGGTAGCCCGCTGGAACTGTCGGGCTACGGCGACCCCATGGGCCTGATGGAGCTGCGTACGCTGACTGCGCAGAATTTGCAGCAAGAGCTTTCCATCGTCGCCAACCCGGCGCAGCTGATGCTCACCCACGGCGCCAGCCAGGCCTTGGACCTGGCCGCACGTACGCTGGTGCGCCCAGGCGATGTGGTACTGGTGGACGACCCGGGCTATCCCAACCTGATGAGCATCCTGCGTACCCAGGGCGCGACGCTGGTCGGCGTGCCACGCACCCCGGCCGGCTACGACCTGAACCAGCTGGAACAATTGCTCACCCACCACCGCCCGACGGCGTTCTTCACCCAGCCGCACCTGCACAGCCCGACCTGCTCACGCACACCGCTGCCGCAGCTGCACCGCCTGCTGCAGCTGGCCAGCCAGCATGGCTTCCGTCTGGTGGAGAACAACCTGTATGCCGACATGGTCGCCGAGCCGCAGCCATGCCTGGCCAGCCTCGACCACCTGCAGCAGGTGGTGTACGTGGGCAGCTACTCCAAGAGCATCTCGCCCAACGTGCGGGTCGGCTACATGCTGGCCAACCCCGAGCTGATGCAGAAACTCCTGCACCTGAAGATGCGGTCAGGCCTCACCACCTCGCAGGTGATGGAGCGTGTGGTGTACGCCGCGATCATCGACGGCCGCTGGCGCAAGCACCTCAAGCGCCTGCGCCAGCGGCTGGCCGAAGCGCATCAGGAAGTTGGGCGCCATCTGCATCGATTGGGCTTCGAACTGTTCACCGAATCGGATGAAGGCATGTACATCTGGACCCGCCACCCGGCGATTCCGGACAGCGCTGCGTTGCTGGATGATGCGCTGGAGAAAGGCATCATGCTTGGGCCTGGGCAGTTGTTCATGGTCGATGCCAAGGCGACCGGGTGGATGCGCTTCAACGTGGCGTTCAGTACGGACCCGGCGATGTGGGAGTTGCTGGAGAAGGTGTTCGTCAAGCATGTACGCCGGAGTGGGATGTAGTTCGCCACGACATCCTCAGCGTGGGTAAGGTTTGCAGGAACTTGTGGGAGCGGGCTTGTCCCGCGAAGGCGGCCACGCGGTGCCTGGCACCGGCTTTGCCGGTGTTCGCGGGGCAAGCCCGCTCCCACAGGGTCCCCGCTATTCAATGAGTTATGTCGACATGGCCTGCCCGGGCCAGCACGGCGTTCAGCAGTACATCAGCGCCCTGTCGGGCATCATCAGGCAGCACGTCCTCAGCCTCGTTGTGACTCAAGCCGCCAACGCAAGGGATGAACACCATCGCCGTCGGACAGTAACGCGCCAACAGGATGGCATCGTGACCCGCCCCACTGACAATCGATTGCTGCGCATACCCAAGGCCATCCACCGCTTGCTGCACGGCAGCCACGCAGTCGGCATCGAACGGGGTCGCCGGGCTGACCCAGTGCCGCTCGATACGCACTTGCAGGCCGCGCTGGCTGGCGATGGCTTGCAGCTTCAGGGTCAGCTCGCGCTCCATGGCTTCTATGGCGTCGTCGCGGTGGTGACGCAGGTCGACCGTGAACTGCAGCAGGCCGGGAATGGTGTTGCGCGAGGACTTGGCAATGGAGAGCTCACCTACGGTGGTCAGGCCTTCGGGGGCAAAGTCCGCTGCCAGTTGCTCGACCGCCTGGATCATCCGCGCGGTGCCGTACAGCGCATCCTTGCGCAGCGGCATCGGCGTAGTGCCGGCGTGTGCCGCCATGCCCTCAACCGTCACGTCCAACCAGCGGATGGCCTGGCCACCACTGACCACGCCAATGGCCTTGGCGTTGTCTTCAAGGATCGGACCTTGCTCGATGTGCGCCTCGAAATAGGCATCCACCTCACCACCCAGCGGGCGCTGCCCGGCGTACCCGGTGCGGTACAGTTCATCGGCGACGCTGACGCCATCGGCATCGCGGATGGCCAGCGCCTCGGCTAGCGCGAGGCTGCCGGTGAACACCGCCGAGCCGAACATGGCCGGAGTGAAGCGCGCGCCCTCCTCGTTGGTCCATACGGCAATTTCCAGTGGCTTGCGGGTGTGGATGTTCAGGTCGTTCAGGCGGCGCACCACCTCCAGGCCGGCCAGCACGCCATAGACGCCATCGAAACGGCCTCCTTCGGGCTGGGTGTCGAGGTGGCTGCCCATCATGACCGGGGCGGCATGCGGGTCACTGCCAGCACGGCGGGCGAACAGGTTGCCGATGGCATCTACCGACAGGTTGAGGCCCGCTTCGCGGCACCAGTGGCTGAACAGTTCACGGCCGGCTTTGTCCTCGTCGCTGAGGGCCAGGCGGCAGCTGCCGCCGCGGGCGGTGGCGCCCACTTCGGCCATGGCCATCAGGCTCGCCCACAGGCGTTCGCCATTGCTTTTCAACATATGCGGGTACTCCAGGATAATTGGGGTTCGATCAGGCCAGTTCCAGGCGCTGGCTGCGGGCGTATTGGCGGGCCAAGGCGAGCACGCAAACCAGCGAAATGGTGGCGATCAGGGTGTAGAAGGCTGCCATCGGCCACCATTGGCCGCTGAAGGTATGGGCCAGCCAGGTGCCAATCAGCGGGGTCAGGCCGCCGGCGATGGCGCCGCAGATCTGATAGGCCAGGGAAATGGCGGTGTAGCGCACGCGGGTTTCGAACATGCCGCTGACATAGCCGGCAATCACCGCGTAGAAGGAGGCCATGCAGGCGGCGGCCAGGGCGATGCCAAGCACGATGAACGGGCCCTGGCCCGAGCTGACCAGCACGAACATCGGGTAGGGCGAGGCCATCGCCAGCAGCGCGACCAGCGCCAGGAAGCGCGTCGCGCCGACCTTTTCCGACAGCCACGCCGCCAGCGGCTGCACACAGAGCTGGATGATCGCCACAAAGAACAGGCATTCAAGGATCAACGAGCGCTCCAGGTGCAACTGCTGGGTGGTGTAGCTGATCATGAAGGTGTTGGTGAAATAGACCCCGGCAATGCCCAGGGTGTTGGCGCCGATGCACAGCAACAGCGGGCGCCAGGCGGTGCGCAGCACTTCAAACACTGGCGCCTGCTCCTTGCGCCGGGCCTTTTGCGCCTGCTCGCGGCTGGCGATGAACTCGGGTGACTCATTCACCCCCAGGCGAATCGCCAGGCCCACCAGCAGCAACAGCGCGCTGGCCAGGAACGGCACGCGCCAGCCCCAGCTCATCAGTTCCTCTTCGGGCAGGCGGGTAACCGCGCCAAAGGCCAGCAGCGACAGAATCAGGCCAGCCGGGCTGCCCAGCTGGGCGAACGAGGCGAAGAAGTTGCGCCGGCCCTTGGGCGCATGCTCACCGGCCATCAATACCGCCCCGCCCCACTCGCCACCCACGGCAATGCCCTGGACGATGCGCAGCAGGATCAACAGCACCGGCGCAGTGGCGCCGATCTGCGCGTAAGTCGGCAGCAGGCCGATGCACACGGTAACGATGCCCATCATCAGCAGGGTGATGACCAGCGACTTCTTGCGGCCGATTCGGTCGCCCACGTGACCGAAGACGATGCCGCCCAGCGGCCGGGCGAAGAAGCCCACGGCGAAGGTGCCGAACGCGGCCATGGTGCTGAACAGGCTGTCGTCGGAGGGAAAGAACAAGGCACCGAACACCAGGGCGGCGGCGGTGGCGTAGATGTAGAAGTCGTACCACTCGATCATGGTACCGATGAACGCGGCGGCTGCGGCACGGCGCGGCTGGGCGGAAGCGGTGGGCTTCATGGGGGCTCCTTTGCTTGTTGTTCTGGCAGGAGTTGCTGGGACACGGCGGCGCTCTCGTGGCGCTTGGCCTATTGACTTGGCGCTGGCTCCTTTCGCGGGCTTGCCCGCTCCCACAGGGATCGCACAATGTCTGCTGACAGTGCAGTACCTGTGGGAGCGGGCAAGCCCGCGAAGAGGCCGACACCGATGCAATAGGCTCCGATGCCTGCGATTTATCGGCCCAGGGCTATGATTAGTCAATTTTCTATTTATTATTCGAACTATTAACCACGCTTATTATCGAGCCCCCGCCATGTCTGACCGCCTGCTCAACGATCGCCTCGACTGGAACCTGCTGCGCACCTTCCGGGTCATCGGCCAGGAGCTGTCCATCAGCCGCGCCGCCGCCCGCCTGCACCTCACTCAACCGGCGGTAAGCCAGGCGCTCAAGCGCCTTGAAGAGCAGCTCGGCCGCCAGCTCATCGCCCGCCGCGGGCCGCGCTTCGTGCTGACAGAAATGGGCGAACAGCTGTTCCAGCTGGCCGGCGAGGTGTATGGGCAAATGTCGCAGATCGGCGGCTTGCTGGAGCAACCGGCAGACGAAGTGGTGGGCAAGGTGCGCCTGCTGATGATCAGCCGCATCGTCAGCGAACGCTTCGACAACTTCCTGGCCGACTTCCACCGCCAGCGCCCGCGAGTGGAACTGGAAATCGACGTGATGCGCAGCTCCGACATCGTCGCCGCCCTGCAGGAAAAAACCGCCACAGCGGGCCTTAGCCTCACCCGGCGTGCACAGCCACGGCTGGAACAGCGGCTGTTCCTGCGCCAGCGCTATGCGTTTTTCTGTGGCAAGCACCATGCCCTGTTCGGCCAGGCCGAAGGCGACTTGCAACGGGAGAATTTCGTCAGTTTTACCAGCGACCAGATTGGCGGCATGTTGTCACCGCTGACCATTTTCCGTGACCTGCAAGGGTTTGCCGGGCGGATCGTGGCCTCATCGCCAAGCCTTGAGGAAGTACGCCGGCTGGTGATCGCCGGATTCGGCATCGGCTGCCTGCCCGAGCATGTGGTGGCACCGGATGTCGAAGCGGGGTTGCTGTGGAAGCTGCCGCCGCAGGAAGGGATTGCCGATGTGGATATTCACCTGTTGTGGAACAAGGAACAGCGGTTCAGCCGGGCGGAAGAGGTGTTTATCGAGGCGTTGCAACAAAGCCTAGGCTAACAAAAAACCATCCCGGCTTACCCCACAAATAGGTACCTGGCAGAACACCGGCAAGCACTAGACACAATAATGGCCAATTAGTAGCATCGATCCAACTGGACACTACGGACAATTTCAGACATGGATAGCACTGCAGGAGTCATTCAACGCCCACACCATCAACCTATCCGCCAATCACTCACTTGGGAAGAGGCATGGAAAGGTCCCGATGAGGGCTTGATTCGGTGCTGGGAGATTGGTCGTGAACGGGCCCTGGCTCAACCTGACCTTGCCCAACACTGTGCCAATGGCGCACTCCCTGTTCTTGGTTGGAAAGGCGGACATGATCGCGCATTGAAAAAACCCATGAAGTTCGGGTCTTTCAAATACCTGGCCCAATGGCAGGGCCTTCGTGGCGAAGATCTGCTCATCGACGTACGATCAGAAATCACCTTGAGCTGTAATCACACGGGCATGATCACCACATTTACACCGGACCAGGCAAAATATGCCGACGCTGTGATTCTAACGGAATAGAAACGAGGAGCAGGGAATGGTCGATCTTTACCAAGAGTTTCAGAACAGCCGCTTTTTCCACGAAGCGCGAATCGCACAGCGATCAGTTGATGCACTGATTGGCATCGCTGCCGGCCTGACGGCTGACAATCAAGTCAATCAACAAGAGGCTGAGTTTCTCAGGGGATGGATGGAGCAGCAGCTCATTCATCTCGAAGATCCGGTTATCAATTTATTATACCGTCGCCTGAGTGACATGCTTCAGGACAATGTGCTGGATGCCACCGAGTCAGCTGAACTGCTGGAGCTTTTGCAACAGTTCACCGGCAAGCCACGTTGCAGCGACAACCCCTTTTCTTCGCCCTCCACATTGCCACTTGATTGTCCCGAACCGACACTGGAATGGAGAGACCGCACTTTCCTGTTTACCGGGACAATGGCTTACGGGCCTCGCAAAGATTGCGAAGCACTGGTGATAGAACGTGGGGGGGCAGTCGCCGCCGGGGTCAGCAAGAAGATCCACTACTTGGTCATTGGCAGTATTGGCAATGACCAATGGCTGCATAGCAGTTATGGCACGAAGATCAAGAAAGCAGTGGAAATCAGGGAAGCCGGCGCGAACATCGCGATCGTGAGCGAAGCGCATTGGCAGCGCGCAGCTTTTGGCTGACGCGAACACGTGATGGGGCTCAGCGCTTCTGAGCGGCTCGATAGACCTCGCTGCGCTCGCGCTTGCCAACCGATACCACCACCACAACGATACGCTCGTCCTCGACCCGATAGACGAGGCGATACCCGGAGGCCTTGAGCTTGATTTTGTAGTGGTTCGGCAGGTCGCGCAGCGCATCGGCCTGCACCTTGGGGGATTGCAAACGCTCGCCGAGTTTTTTCTTGATCTGTTCGCGCACGGTGTGGCCCAGCTTGCCCCACTCCTTTAGCGCTGAGGGCAGGAATTCGAGCTTATAGGTCATCCAGAGACACCGGTACGCCTTTTTCCCCCAGCCTGGACTTGGCCAATTCACTCAATTCGAGATCTTCCAGGCGCTCCATCATGGCCTCATACAGCTCGGCCGGCACCATGTATCCCATCACGCGATTATGGTTAAGCACTGCGACGGGCATGCCCGCAGCTCCGGTCATTACAGCAGATGGGTTCTTTTTCAGTTCCGACACGCTTACGGTCACGTCAGCAAAGATGTTCTGCATTTTTTCGCCCTCGAATCAGGACCATATTTTGGTCCATATATAGGACACAAACAACCCTGTATTGTTCAGAGACGGCAGTGCTCGATCAGCTCGTCACGGCTGCCGCCCACGCCCCAAGGCTTGATCACGCCAACTTCACGCAGGCGGGTCAGCAGGCGAAAGGCCCCCGGACCAGGTCTCGACCCAGTGGAAGTCCGTCTTTTACTGACTGAACGTGCTTCACTTGGATGGCTTGCATCACTGCAACTCACTTACAGGAGCCATCCCATGAACATCGACCTCGGCGGGCGCACCGCCATCATCAGCGGCTCGACCGGCGGTATTGGTCTGGCCATCGCCCGTGGCCTGGCCCGCGCCAATGCCGACGTGGTCATTGCCGGCCGCAGCCAGAAGTCGCTGGACGCCGCCGTCGCCGAAGTTCGCAAGCAAGGTGGCCGTGGCCAGGTACACGGCGTGGTCGCCGACCTGGGTACCGCCGCCGGTGCCGAAACCCTGTTCGCTGCCCACCCCCGGGCCGACATCCTGGTCAACAACCTGGGCATCTACGACGACGTCGACTTCTTCGAGGTGGACGACAGCGAGTGGGCGCGCTTCTACGAAACCAACGTGCTGAGCGGTGTGCGCCTGGCACGCCACTATGCCCCGGGCATGGTCGAGAACGGCTGGGGGCGGATCCTGTTCATTTCCTCGGAATCGGGTATCGCCATCCCTGCCGACATGATCAACTACGGCGTGACCAAGGCCGCCAACCTGGCCGTTTCCCATGGCTTGGCCAAGCGCCTGGCCGGCACCGGGGTTACCGTGAACGCGGTGTTGCCGGGCCCGACCCTGACCGATGGCGTGACCGCGATGGTGGCCGATGCAGCGCAGGCCTCCGGGCGCAGCATTCGTGAAGAGGCGGACAACTTCGTGCGCACCGCGCGGCCAAGCTCGATCATCCAGCGCGTCGCCGATGTCGATGAGGTTGCCCACCTGGTGGTGTACCTCGCCTCCCCTTATTCCTCCGCCACCACCGGCGCGGCCCTGCGGGTCGACGGCGGCGTGGTCGACAGCCTCGCTATCTGAATTCAACTGGAGGCATTCGGGGAAAACTTGGATCCCATTCTATGACAAGGTATGCTGGGCAATAGCTATACGCCACTACCCTGGCGGGCTTCGTGCCTGCCTTCAAGGACGAAGCCTTTGCCCAGCCACCCTACCCGCCACACCATTGCCCGCCAGTGGCAGCTGCTCAAGTTGCTGCCCGGCCGCCACCCGGGCATGAGCTCCACCCAGTTGCAGGCCGCCCTGACAACCGTGGGCCATTCCACCAGCAAACGCACCGTCGAGCGCGACCTGGTCGAGCTCGCCGCGCTGTTCCCGTTGCAGTGCAACAGTAAAGGCATGCCGTATGGTTGGTATTGGCAACCGGGCCTGAGCCTGGGCGAAGCCCAGCAGCTACAACCCGACGTGCTTACGCCCACGGCCCAGATTGAACTGCATGCCTGGGTTGATGACGCGTTGGCCTTGCGCCTGGAGCAATCACCCCTGTCAGCAGACATGCAACTGACGCCGCAAGCGAGCGGCGGCGCCACGCTGGTGGCCAGTGTTGACGACAACCGGGCGCTGATGGGCTGGCTGCTGTCCCAAGCAGGTTCTATCCGCATCCAGGCCCCGCAGGCACTGCGCGTGGCCATGCTCGAACAGTTGCGCCAGAGCCTGGCGCTGCACGAGGGTAGTTATTGACCGGCAGGCAAAAGTCATTGTCCCGCGGGCCGCTTTTTCCCCAAGCCTGCCCTGCGCAGAATTCGCTCCTGACAACGCATTTTTCAGGAGTACTCGATGACATGCTTCAAGCCCTTGCTACTGGCCGTCGCCCTGGCGACCACTGCCCAGGCCACGTTGGCCGCCGACTGGCAGACCTCGCCCTACGGCAAACAGGATGAAATCGGCGCCGCCAACCTGCTCACCCCGGAGGTGGTCAAGCAGGCTGTCGGCCTGGTAAAGACCGGCAAGACCTACCCCCTGGCCGTGCCCGTGAGCAAGGACTTGCCGGCATTCCGCCACCGCAGCTTCCACCTTTACAACATCCAGCCCGGCGAGCAGGCGGGCCAGACCCTGGGCCGCAACAAGTTCAGCTTCAACGATGAACTGGTCAACGGCTGGACCGGCGTCGGCACCCAGCTCAACGGCATCGGCCATATCGGCATAGACAACGTTTATTACAACGGTAACAAGGCGGCCGACTTTGTCACCGTCGAAGGCGTGATCAGGCTGGGCGTGGAAAAAGTACCGCCAATGGTCACCCGTGGTGTGGTGCTGGACATGACGGCCTACTACGGCAAGGCCATCGTCCCGGGCGGCACCGCATTTACCGTCGCTGACATCAAGGCCGTGCTGAAGAAACAAGGCATCACCCTGCGCAAGGGTGATGTGGTGCTGTTCAATACCGGTTGGCTGGAGCTGATCGGCAAGGACAACCAGCAATTCCTTGCCACCGAGCCGGGCATCGACCTGCCGGCGGCCGAATGGCTGGCGGACCAGGGTATTGTCGCCTTTGGTGGCGATACGTGGGCCTCCGAGGTGTACCCGAACCCGAGCGGCGACGAGTTCCCGGTCAACCAGTTCATGCTGGCCAAACGGGGTATCTACAACCTGGAACTGATCGACACGCGTGCGCTGGTGCGGGACAAGGCGTTCGAGTTCCTGTTCGTGCTGGGGCAGCCGCTGTACAAGGGCTCGACCCAGGTGAACATCAACCCGGTGGCCATTCACTGATCGCCGGACTGGCTGTTTTTCGAAGGTGGGGCCGCTTGCGGCCCCGGCAATCTCAGAGGAACGTGAACACTTGCGAAGCCGGCAACCGTGACTTGTTCAGCCCCGCGTTGAAGTCCGATTCACTGCGATAACCCAGGCTGAGTATCACCACGCTTGTGAAGCCACGCTCACGCAAGCCCAGCTCGGCATCGAGCGCCTTGCTGTCGAAGCCTTCGATCGGCGTTGCATCCAGACCGTGTGCCGCTGCCCCCAGCAACGCCGTGCCCAAGGCCAGGTAAGTCTGCTTTTCCATCCAGTGCTGCGCGTCCTTCTGGTCGAAGCGGTGCAGGTTGACGTAATGGCGGCGGCTCTGGTTTTGCCCGGCGCGGGCTTGCTCGTCACGGAAACGGCCATCGGCAGCCTCCTGATCAAGCACCGCATTCAGGTGCGCTTCGGTCATCTCGGTGCGGGTGCAGAACACGATCACGCGGGACGCATCGAGGAGCTTGGGCGTGTTGTAGGCAAAACCCTCGGTGGTGCTCTTTGCCAGCCGGGCCTTGCCTTCGGCCGTGTCGGCGACGATGAAGTGCCAAGGCTGGGAGTTGACCGAGGACGGGCTGTGGCGCAGCTGTTCAAGCAGAGCATCGACAGTGGCCTGGGGAATACGGCGCGAGGCATCGTAGGCTTTAGTGGTGTAGCGGCGCTTGGCCAGCGAGACGGTATCCATGCAGCAACTCCGGAATGAACAGTGGATTTACCGCGCATCTTATCTTTCCGGCAGAAAAGAAAAACCGGCACAATGCAGCAACACTTTCATCCATGGAGTGAAAATGCTGCGCATCGCCGATCTCGAACTGTTTGCCCGCAGCAGCGTGCTGGGCAGCTTCACTGCCGCTGCCCATGAGGCAGGCTTGCTGCCGGGCCAGGTGGCTGCCGCAATCAAACGCCTGGAACGTGACCTGGATGTGCGCCTGTTCGCCCGCACCACTCGCAGCCTGCGCCTGACCGCCGAGGGCGAGCGCTACCTGCCCACCGCGCTGAATGTGCTGGAAAGCCTGCGCCAGGGCCATGAAGACCTGCATGGCAACCCCAATACCTTGCGCGGCACCCTGCAGGTGTCGGCACCTTCCGATATGGGCCGCAACATGTTGCTGCCCTGGCTCAGTGCTTTTCGCCGCGAGCACCCGGCATTGCAACTGCGCTTCTTCCTGTCCGACCAGATTGCCGACCTCAACCGCGACCCGGTGGATGTGGCCATCCGCTATGGCCTGAACCAAGATGCCAACTACATCGCACTGCCATTGGCCGACTGGAACCGCAGAGTGCTGGTCGCCTCGCCCGACTACCTGGCTCGCCACGGCCGCCCGCTCAGCCCCGACGCCCTGCAGCAACACGCCTGCCTGCTGTACATGCAGCACAACCGGGTATACGACAAGTGGCAGCTGGGCAACCGTACCGTGCAGGTGCGCGGGCCGCTGGTCAGTGACGATGCCGACGTCATCCGTCGCCTGGCCATTCAAGGCGAAGGCATCGTCTACAAGTCGTGGCTGGATGTCAGCGCTAGCATCGCGGCCGGTGAACTGGAAATCGTCCTGCCCGAACTGCTCGGCGAAGCTACCCCGGTCACCTTGGTATGCCCGCATCGCAAGCAGCTCACACCGGCGGTTTCGCAATTGCACCTGTGGCTGCGCGAGCGCTTCGAGGCCCTGCGTGATCGGGCACTGACCAACGGCTGCACAATCGTTCCAGACTGAGCCGAGGGGTTGCGCTAAGGTAGCCATTTAAGCCAACGGCACACGTTCATGAGCAACTGGATCGACCTCAAGCAAGACGCCGATACCGGCATCGAGTCGGTCCGTGCACATTTTGTCGGGCATGCCTACGACCCGCACTGGCACGACAGCTTCCTGGTCGGCCTGACCGAACAGGGCGTGCAGCAGTTCAATTGCCGCCGGGTGCGCCACCGCAGCACGCCGGGGCAAGTTTTCTTGCTCGAGCCTGGCGACATCCACGATGGCCTGGCGCCTACCGAAGAAGGCTTTACCTATTCCACGCTGTACCTGGAGCCCGCGTGGCTCGACCAACAGCTGCGGGCGCTGTTCGAGCACGCACCGGGCGACAGCCTGCCCAGCTTCGCCGACACCCTGTGCCACGACGAACACCTCGCGCGGGCCACCGCCCTCGCCTTCCAGTCCGTGCACGACCAGGACTTGCGCATCGTCCGGCAAACGGCCATGGACGACCTGCTGGCCTGCCTGACCCGCCACATGCACTGGCGCCGACGCATCAACCCCGACCCACGCCTGCCGCTGACCGCCCAACGCGCGCGTGATTACCTGCACGCCAACCTGGAGCGCGACATCGGCCTGGAAGACCTGGCCCAGGCCTGCGGCATCGACCGCTTTCGCCTCACCCGTGCATTCAAGGCCGCATTCGGCATTGCCCCGCATGCCTACCTGATCCAGCTGCGCCTGGCCCGGGCGCGGCGCCTGCTCGCCCTGGGCCAGACGCCTGCCGAAGTGGCCGTGGCCTTGGGCTTCGCCGACCAGAGCCACCTGGGGCGCTGGTTCCGTCGGGCCTACCGGCTGACCCCTGCCGACTACCGCAGGCGCTGCTCAAACCTTCCAGACTGATCGCCTGCGGGCAGCGAGCATGGTGCTTCGATTTTCCGGAGCCATGAACCATGTCGCAGTCGTTGTTGCCCTTCATTCTGTTCGCCCTGGTGTCCAGCATCAGCCCGGGGCCGACTAACCTGTTGATCCTGGCCCATGGCGCGCGCGCGGGTTTGCGCGCGAGCCTGGCGCCAATCGTTGCGGCCTGTGGCGCAGCGGCGGCGATCGTGTTGATGGTGGGTCTGGGGCTGGGTGAACTGCTGCTGCGTCACCCCTTGGCCCAACAGGTGATGAGTTGGGCGGGAGTGTTGTGGCTAAGCTGGCTGGCGTGGAAGATGCTGCGCAGTGCCGCCGCACCGCTGCAAGCGGCCACGGCGCAAGGGTTCAGTGCTTTGAGCGCCGCAGCGTTGCAGGTGGTGAACCCCAAGGTCTGGTTGATGGCCGTGGCGGTGGTCGGGGTGTTTGCCGCGCCTTCGTTGCCGGTGTGGCAGTTGGCACTGGTGTTTTTACTGATAGCCCTGCCGTGCATGGCAGCGTGGGCAGTGCTGGGGGTGGGCAGCGCCCGCTGGTTGCAGGCACCGCGCCGGTTGCAGCTGTTCAACCAGGTGTTGGCGGCGGTGCTGTTGATTTCTGCCTGGGCTGCCGTACTGGCTTGAATATCAAGCGGTACCCCTTGGTCTACGGGGGCACCTGTAGGAGCGGCCTTGTGTCGCGATGGGCCGCAAAGCGGCCCCGGCAATTTCTGCGGCGAAGCTGAAATCCTGGGACCGCTTTGCGGTCCATCGCGACACAAGGCCGCTCCTACAGAAAAGCGCGCTGGCCTTGGGTCAGTGTGTCAGCGCCTCGCGGAAGCGCCGGGTGCTGGCGACGGCCAGCACCAGCCCGACCACTGCCACACTACCGCCCACCAGGCCGATATCGGCCACGTCCATCTGGCTGCTGACGATACTGCCCAGCAGCGCACCGCCACCAATCCCGATGTTGTAGATACCCGAGAACAGCGCCATGGCCACGTCGGTGGCATCGGATGCCAGCTTCAACGTCTTGGACTGCAGCGACAGGCTGAAGCTGAGGATCGCTACACCCCAGAACATGCTCAGCACCGCAAACGCATAAAAGTTGCCCGACAGCGGCAACATCAGCAACAGGCACGCGGCGAGCAAGCCAATCGAGCCCACCAGAAAGCCATGGGGGAAACGGTCGCTGTAGCGGCTGAACAGCAACGAGCCGAATACCCCGGCACCACCAAACAGCAACAACAACAGCGTGGTGCGCTCACCGCCAATCTGCGCCACGTGCAGGGCAAACGGTTCGATGTAGCTGTAGGCGGTGAACTGAGCGGTAATCACCAGCGTCACCAGCAGGTAGGTAATCACCAGCGCCGGGCGCTTGAACAGGATTGGCAGGCTGCGCAACGAGCCCGAATTCTGGCTGGGCAGCAGCGGCAGCGACTTCATCAGGCACAGCATGGTGGCCAGCGCGACCCCGCCAATACTGAGGAAGGTCACGCGCCAGCCCAGCGCCTCTCCCACCACGCGCCCCAGCGGAATGCCCAGAACCATGGCAAGAGTGGTACCGGTTGCCAGCAGGCCCAGCGCCTTGGCCTGCTGGCCAGGTGGCGCCACGCGCACTGCCAGCGAGGCGGTAATGGCCCAGAACACCGCATGCGACAGTGCAATGCCGATTCGGCTGACCAGCAACATGGCAAAGCTCTGCGACAGCCACGACAGCAGGTGGCTGACGATGAACACCAGGAACACGAACAACAGCAGGCGCCGCCGTTCGATATTACGGGTCAGCAGCATCATCGGCAGCGAGGCCAGCGCCACCACCCAGGCATAGATGGTCAGCATCAGCCCGACCTGGGCGGTGCTCATGTCGAAGCTGCGGCCAATGTCGCTGAGCAGCGCCACCGGGACGAACTCGGTGGTGTTGAAAATGAAGGCCGCCAGGGCCAGGGCGATGACGCTCAGCCAGCTGCCGCTGCCCGCCGTGGGTGGCAGGTCGGTGGGTATGGGTCCGTTCATGGGTGGGAAACGTTTCTCCGCAGACGAGGCAACAGTTCGCACGCCAGCCACCCGTTTGCAGGGGTGCCGACGTACGCGCTGTTATTGATAGGAATGCACGGCATGGTACGCGCCAAGCCGGGGCCTCACAACCGCAAGGCAGGCAGAAGGAGTACCATGCGCGCTTTGTGTGAAACGCGTGTGCAACAAGGAGCCCGATTCGCTCATGGACAAGCAGCACCCCCAGCAGCAATGGCAGCAGGCGGTCATCGCCTATGCCCAGGCCGTCAACGACTACGTCGCACAGGGCCGTGCGCAAGGCTGGGACAATCTTGAAGAGCCACAGGCGCCCGCCACCGGGCACCTGCTGGACGCCTGGCGGGCAGCCCTGCAGGCAGCCAATCACCCTGGCGCCGACGAACAGCAGCGTCGAGCCTTCCGCGAAGCCTGGCCACCTGCGCACCACCCCCTGGTACCGTTGCTCGAAGACCACGGCCAAGGTATCAGCAATGTCCTGCTGCTGAAGGATGGCAGCCTGCTGGCACGCATCGGCATGCCTTACGACAAGGGCCAGGTGGTGCGTATCGATCATCATGGGGTAACCCCGGTCATCGGTATCGAGCACTTTGGCCGCTGCCCAGCCCGCCGTTATTTCGCCCTCGCCAATGCCGAAGGCATACGTGTGACCGATGGCTGGGGGGGCCCGCAAGTGCAGCGCCTGGCCTGGCCAACCGGGCTGGAGGGGTTGCCGACAGGTTACCCGTTCGAGCCGTTCGACCTGCCGCCCACACCGACCGCGCTGATCCCCTTCCCGGATGGCCAGCGCGTGCTGCTGGTGAGTGCCGAAGGTATCTTCGTGCTGTCCACCCAGGGTGCGACTCGCCTGCTACCGCAGCAGACACGCGTGCTCGATGAGCTGGCCGAAGGCACCGACCCGGACGACATCAGCCTGGGGCTGAGCATGGAGCATGGCGCGGTGTCGGCGGACGGTCGGCTGATCGTGGTGGGTGAGCAAGGCAGCCGCCACCTGGTACTGGACGCGCAACTGAGGCCGCTGGCGGATATCGGCCCTGGCAGCGAATACCCGCACTTTGCGTTGTTCAACCGCGCGGGTGACCACCTGGCCCTCAATGCCTGTCATTTCTACAGCGGCGCCACGCTGGGAGTAAACGTCGCCGATTTGCCGGGGCTGGAGACCGACTACTACAGCCAGGACCCTCGTACCCCACTGCTGCAGGATGGCGCGCGGGTATACGCCGGGGTAGCGCGCGAGGGCGAGTACATTGTGGGTGATGCCTATGGCTACCTGCGGGCGTTTGGCGAGGACGGTACGGAGCACTGGCAGCACTACCTGGGCTCGACCATCAGTGCGATGGATATCAGCGCCGATGGGCAAACGCTGGTGGCGGCGAGCCACGCGGGGGTGGTGTCGGTGATTGCGCTGGATAGCGGGCGGCCTGAATGGCAGATCGGCACCGGGGCACATGGCGAGGTGCGGCGGTGGTTGTTCTGGCGGGGGTGGGACAAGGCGATGTTCTGGTAACAGAACCAGGATTTTTTGCAGCCTGTACCGGCCCCTTCGCGGGTAAACCCGCTCCCACAAGGACCGCACATAGCCTGAATGCCGTGGTGCAACTGTAGGAGCGGGTTTACCCGCGAAGAGGCCAGTACAGGCAGCCGATCAATCAGTCCTGCAAAGTGGCCATGTCGATTACAAACCGGTACTTCACATCACCGGCGATCATGCGCTCATACGCCTGGTTGATGTTGCGGATATCCAGCATCTCGATATCGCAACGGATGTCGTGCTCGGCGCAGAAGTCCAGCACTTCCTGGGTCTCGGCGATGCCACCGATCAACGACCCCGCCACCACCCGGCGCTTGAGCACCAGGTTGGCCGCATGCACGGGCGGGTCGATCGGTTCGATCAGGCCGACCAGGATGTGCACACCATCGAACTTCAGTGTTTCCAGGTACGGATTGAGGTCGTGCTGCACCGGAATGGTGTCGAGCAGGAAATCGAAACGACCAGCCGCGGCGCGCATCTGCTCGGCATCGGTGGACACGATAACATGGTCGGCACCCTGGCGGCGGGCTTCCTCGGCCTTGGCCTGGGAACGGGTGAACAGGGTCACTTCCGCGCCCAGGGCCTTGGCCAGCTTGATGCCCATGTGGCCCAGGCCGCCCATGCCAAGGATGCCGACCTTGTGGCCCGGGCCAACGCCGTGGTGCTTGAGCGGCGAATAGGTGGTAATGCCGGCGCACAGGATAGGGGCGGCGCTGGGCAGGTCCATGCCGGCCGGGATGCGCAGCACAAAGTGCTCGCTGACCACGATGCTGCTGGAGTAACCGCCCATGGTGTTGCTGCCGTCGACCCGATCCGGGGTGGCGTAGGTCATGGTGGGGCCTTCCAGGCAATATTGCTCCAGGTCCTTGGCGCAGGCTTCACAATGGCGGCAAGAGTCGACCATGCAGCCGACGCCGACCAGGTCACCCACCTTGTGCGCGGTGGCCTTGGCGCCCACCGCCGTGACCCGGCCGATGATCTCGTGCCCAGGCATCAGCGGGTACACGGCAATGCCCCATTCGTTGCGTGCCTGGTGGATGTCGGAGTGACATACGCCGCAGTACAGGATCTCGATGGCGACGTCGTCCGGGCGCAGGCTGCGGCGCTCGAAAGTCATGGGCGCCAAAGGGCTGGCAGAAGTTTGAGCGGCGTAACCGATGGCGGTATACATGCAGGACCTCGCAGTGAAGTGAAACGATTCAGGCGACGCATTTTGCGCGTCCAACCGCGTCACGCCCACGGCTGATTCTCCGGCATCCATGCCTGATTATCCGAAGATGCTATCTGTCAGCTGGCGCCACGCCTTCAATCTGCGATGATTAAGCTGTCTGATTCTCTGCCCTTGGTCCACCATGCAACTGACCCGTCACGTCGACGCCAATGCGCCGCTTTGCGCACTAATCCGCAGCCTCGCCACGCGCCCAGGCTTTGTGCCCACGCACCTGCCCCAGGTGCAGGTGCTGAGCTGGGACCACTATGTGGCCAGCAGCCCGCAAATCTACGAACCCAGCCTGATGATCCTGGCCCAGGGCAGCAAGCTGGCGCGCCTGGGGCCGCGCACCCTGGAGTACGGCGCCGGGCATTACCTGGTGCAGGCGTTGTCGGTGCCGTTCATGTGCGAAACCTTCGCCACCCCTGACGCGCCATTGCTGGGCGTGGCGGTGGACATCGACCGTGGCGTGCTGGGTGAACTGGTGCAGAGCATGGGCCTGGTGCCAGACGCTGCAGTACAGGCGCAAACACCGCAATCGATGACCTCCGCAGCACTGGATGCGCCAATGCGCGAAAGTGTGGAACGGCTGCTGCACTGCCTGCAGGACCCGCTTGACGCCAAGGTACTGGGCCCGGCGCGCGTCCGCGAGGTGCTGTATACCGCGCTGCGCGGCCCGCAGGCCGGTGTGTTGCGAGCACTGGTGGAGCAACAGGGGCACTTCGCCCGTATCGGCGCCGCCCTCGCCCACCTGCGCGAGCACTACGCCGAGCCGCTGAGTGTGGAGGCACTGGCCGCGCGGGCCAACATGAGCGTTTCGACCTTCCATGAACACTTCAAGCGCTGCACCGACATGGCACCGATGCAGTACCTCAAGCGCTTGCGGCTACTCAAGGCGCAGCAGATGCTGATCGGCGAAGGCCTGGGGGTGGCGCAGGCAGCGCACCGGGTGGGTTACCAGAGCACCTCGCAGTTCAGCCGCGAGTACAAGCGCCAGTTCGAGCGCAGCCCGGGGGATGAACAGCCCTATCAGAGCTTGCCTGTGTAGCGAAGCCATGCTCGATCACTGTGGGAGCGGGCGCGCCCGCTCCCACAGTGATCACATGCGCTTCATGTTTGCCGTTCGACCATGGCGATAATGGCGGCCTTGAGCTCAGCCTTGGCCTGGCCGGCTTCCAGCTCTCCCGCTGCAGCCGCCTGGGACAGCGCATCCGCTGCCCCCACCAGCAGGCGCATGCCGGCAACCCCTACATTGCCGCTGGGCGAAAACCCGGCCAAGGCTTCGCGGCACTTGTCCAGGAACGGCTGTTCGTACGCCCGTTTCAGCGCCTCCATTTCCGGCGACCCGGCCAGCGCCGCCGACACCCCGGGTATCTCCCGGCCCTGGCTCATCACGCAGTCCACGTAGGCCTCGGCAATCACCCGAGCGCGGCTGGCCAGGCTGGCTTCACAGCTGGCCAAGGCTTGCGCCAGCATCTGCGACTGACGCGCATCGTATTCCTGGTACAGCGCCAGCAGCAGGCCGTTGCGGGTCTCGAAATGGTCGTACACCACCGGCTTGGTTACCCCCGCCTGTTCGGCCAGGCGGCCCAGGCTCAGGGCATCAGTGCCCTCCTCCCGCACCAATTGCCAGGCCATATCCAGCAACTGCCTGCGTCGGTCATCGCGGCTCAGGCGCTTGCGTGAACGTGCTTGATCATCGCTTGACATCGATTACCTACCAAAAGTAACTTACTAAACGTAACTTACCTGGAGTATATAACGCGCCAGGCAACCCTGCACCCTTTGACTGGAGAGCCACCATGCACGCCCTGATCGTCGTCGGTCACCATGACCCGCAATCCCTCACCCACGCGCTGGCCCGGCAGGTTGCCGACGGCCTGGCCAGCGTCGGCCACAGCAGCGAAATCGCCGACCTGGCCAGCGAAGGCTTCGACCCCCGCTTCAGCCTGGCAGACCATGCCGTGCACCGCGGGCTGGCAACACCGCCGGCTGATGTACTCAACGAGCAGGCACGCATCGAGCGCGCCGATGCCTTGGTGCTGGTCTATCCGATCTACTGGTGGTCACTGCCAGCCCTGCTCAAGGGCTGGGTGGAGCGGGTATTCAGCAATGGCTGGGCGTTCGACTATGACGAAGGCACCACGGTGAAGAAATTGCGTGGCATGAAGGTTCACCTAGTCGGCATTGCAGGTGCCGATACAGGCACCTTCGAACGGCACGGCTATGGCGAGGCGATGCGCGTGCAGATCGAGCACGGCATCTTCGACTATTGCGGCGCAGAAGTACTCAGTTCCACATTGCTGGATGACAGCGAAGGGCCTGACCAGCTCCCTCACTTGCACCACGCACATGCTTTGGGCAAAAAACTGTTTGCAGATTGCCAGGCCGCAGCCTGAACCGGCGCAGTGCCGCTACTCAAGTAGCGGCAGCCTCGGTTCTGCACGCACCCCATTGCAGGAAATCAGACGACCCGGCTACCATTGAGAACGATTCACACTCACAACCGGAAGCCAGGCGTTGGACAGCACATCCACCCGTAAACTGGGATTCTTCTTCAGCGACCACCATCGCTGGTTGCTCCAGCACATCCACAAACGCCTGCGCAACCATGCCGACGCCGAGGACACTGCCGCCGAAACGTTCTGCCAGATGCTCGGCGCACGTGTCGACCCAGACAGCATCCAGCAGCCTCGCGCCTACCTCACCGTCATCGCCCGTCGGCTGATCTTCGACCGCCATCGCCGTCGCCAGCTCGAGCAGGCCTACCTGGAGCACCTGGCGCGGCTGCCGGAGGCCGTAGCACCATCGGCCGAGGAGCAACTGCTGCTGATCGAAGCCCTGGTGAGCATCGATCAGGCACTGGACGGCTTGCCGTCAGTCGTCAAAGCCACCTTCCTCTACAGCCAGCTCGACGGCATGCACTACGCCGACATCGCGGCAAAGCTGCAGATCAGCGAACGCTCTGTCAGCCGCTACATGAAACAGGCGCTGCGCCAATGTTACCTGTGCGAGGTGCAGGCATGAGCAGACCTGCCCTGGACCGGGTCAGCGAGCAGGCCATCGACTGGATGGTCGAGCTCAGGGCCGCTGCGCCCGACCCGGCGCTGCTGCAACGGGTCAGGCTGTGGCTGCAGCAAGACCCCGCTCACCAACAGGCCTGGAACCGCCTGGAGCAACGCCTTGGCCATCCGTTCGCCGCGTTGCTAGCCCTGGATCAGCGGGCCCCTGGCCAAGCAGCGGAGGCACGCCGATTGCTGATGCAGCCTACTCGCTCACGGCGTGACGTACTGGGCGCCATGGCCAGTCTGGGGCTGTTCGGCGCGGCGCTCTGGGGTGGATGGCGCAGCGACACTACCCAAGGCTGGCTGGCCGATTTGCACACGGGCCGTGGCGAGCGGCGCAGCTTCACCTTGGCAGACGGCAGCCGCCTGAGCCTGAACAGCGCCAGTGCGGTCGACGTGCAGTTCGATGCCGGGCAGCGGCTGCTGGTGCTGCGTCACGGCGAGTTGCTGATCCAGGTTGCGCGCGATCCGCTGCGGCCCTTGCGCGTGCGCACCGCGCAAGGGCAAGTGCAAGCGTTGGGGACGCGGTTTATGGTCAGCCAGGAGCAGGACGCCACACGGGTCGTGGTGCTGCAGCACAGCGTCCGCGCCAGTCTCGCCGATGGGCAGTGGGCGGAGCTGCAGCAAGGGCAGGCTGCCCTGCTACGCAACAACACCATCGAGCGGCTGACAGGCGAGCAACAGCAACGTGCTGCATGGCTGGAGGGCCGCCTGGAAGTCCTCGACGCGCCGCTGCATGGGGTGATCGACGCGCTGCGCCCGTACCAGCGTGGCTACATCCGGCTCGCCCCCGCGGCACGCGACCTGCGGGTGCAGGGCGTATTTCCTCTGGACCAGCCACAGCAGGCGTTCAAGGCGTTGGCCGAGGCCCTGCCAATCAGCGTGGAGCGCTATGGCCCGTGGCTGATGTTGATCGACCTGAAAACGGTTTGATAAAAATATTTATCAAAATCATTCGCAATCGTGGCAAGTTTTCTTTGCTCGTCCCACATACCTCCTGACAGCCACTTCATTCGGGAGTAATCCGTGTACAACCCCTTGCCCCGCGCCCTGCCCCTGGTCGCTGCCCTGGCCAGCTTCAACGTGCTTGCCCAGGCGCACACCCAGGTGTTCGACCTGCCACCCGCCAGCCTGGCACACACGCTCAACCGCATCGCCAGCCAGAGCGGCCACATCATTGCGCTGGAGCCAGCACTGGTGCGCGGCAAGCAGGCACCTGCCGTGGTCGGCCAGATGAGTGCCGAGCAGGCCATGCAAGCTGCGCTGGCCGGTAGCGGCTTGCAGTTGCGGGTTTCCGCCGAGGGCCATTTCAGTGTGGCGCCCGGCAACCTGGGCAGCGACGTCATGGAGCTGGGCAGCACCAGCATCACCGACAACTATGTGGACGCAACCAGCGAAGGCACCGGGTCGTATGCTGCCCGCGCGGTGACCCTGGGCAAAGGCACGCATACCCTCAAGGAGATTCCCCAGTCGGTCACCGTCATCACGCGCAAGCAACTGGATGACCAGGGCATCACCGACTTGCAGGACGCGCTCAACCACACCACGGGCATTGTCGGCGCGCAGGGCATTGGCCCTGGCGTGGTCGTGACCTCGCGTGGTTTTCAGATTGATGACTGGCAGTACGACGGCGTGCCGATTCCGCGAAACAACTATTCGCTGGGCAACTGGGCCACCCAGGACCTGGTGTTCTTCGACCGGGTGGAAGTGCTGCGCGGTGCTTCGGGCCTGTTGCAAGGCACCGGCAGCCCAGGTGGCGCAATCAACCTGGTGCGCAAGCGGGGCCAAACGGCGCCGACCGTTACGCTGACAGGCAAAGCTGGCTCCTGGGACCACTATGGCCTGCAGCTGGATGCCGGCGGCCCGCTAACGACCGACGGCCGTGTGCGCGGGCGGCTTGTCGCTGACGAAGACCAAAGCGACAGCTTCATCGACTATGTCTGGAGCAAAAGCCATTCGTTGTATGGCGCCTTGGACATCGACCTGAACGACGCGACCACGGTGGGCGGCGGTATCAGCTACAACCGCCAGCAGTCCCGGCCGATGCTGCGCGGCCTCCCACGCTACGCCAGTGGCAAACCGGTCGACCTGCCGCGTTCGACTTACACCGGCGCCCGCTGGAGCCGCGCAGAAACCGACGTCACCACGTACTACCTGGACCTTGAACACCGCTTCAACGATGACTGGACCTTCAAGGCCGCAGCCGTGCGCATGGATGAAACCAACACATCCACCCACCAGCGCGTGCAGAGCACCCGCCAGGGTGTTGCGCCTGACGGCAGCGGCATCACCTACGCCGACTGGCTCACCGATTTTCACTCGACCAAGCTGGGCCTGGACATGAACGTGGTGGGCCACTTCGATACCGGCCCACTGGCCCATGAAATCACCGTGGGCGGCAACTACTCGAAGCTGACCTCGGATGACGCCTACTGGCGCAATTTCGATGCCGGCGGCAACATCTTCGACATCGACCATGACCGCCCGGAACCCAGCCGCGACAGCGTCTTCGACGGCGAACTGGCACGTGCCAACAGGGCCAGCTACGACATCCGCCAGAAAGGCCTGTACGGCGCCTGGCGCGTCAAACCCACCCAGGACCTGACGTTGGTCCTTGGCTCGCGCGTTAGCTGGTTCGACTACAGCTGGGACTCGATCGACTTCGACAGCCTGACCGACCCCGGTACCCGCTACCCGACCAGCCGCATGACCGAAACGGGCCAAGTCACCCCTTATGCCGGCTTTATCTACGACTTGACCCGCGAATGGGCCTGGTACGCCAGCTACACCGACGTGTTCGTACCGCAAACCGAACGCGCCGTGGGCAATGCGCCACTCAAACCGGTGATCGGCAGCAACTACGAAACGGGCTTGAAGGGCGAACTGCTCGACGGCCGGGTCAATGCCTCGATCGCATTGTTCCGCTACGACCAGGAAAACCGCGCAGTCACCGACGTAGCCTCGGGCTTCGCTTGCGATGACTGGTACTGCTCCACCGCAGCGGGCAAGGTGCGCAGCCAAGGCGTTGAAGCCGAAATCAGCGGCGAAGTGCTGAGTGGCCTGCAACTGTTCGCAGGCTACACCTACAACACCACCAAGTTCCTCGATGACCCTGACGACAAAGGCCGCACCTTCAGCCAGTGGACACCCAAGCACATGCTGCGTGCATGGGCCGATTACACCCTGCCACTGGACGGCCAGCGCTGGAGCACCGGCCTGGGCTTTACCACCCAGAGCCACACCCTCGGCTACGAGCGTACCTACACCGTGCCTGGCTATACCGTGTGGAGCGCACGCCTGGCCTACCAGCTAACCTCCGAAGTGAACCTTGCCGTCAACGCCAACAACCTGTTCGACAAGAAGTACTGGGTTGCAGGCTTCAACCAGCTCAATGGCAGCAACAACTATGGCGAGCCACGCAACTTCATGCTGACGGTGAAATACACCCCGCAACTCTGACCCCGGGTCAGTCTGCCAGCGGCCACTGCGCCAAGGGCCGGTAAGCGCCCTTGCGCGACTCGTAGAGCGTGAAATGGCGAGCCGCGAGGTAGAACTCCGGCGCGCTGCTGGCCTCAGGTGGTTGCCCGCGGTAATCCCTGGACAGGGTCAAGTGGGGCCGATACTCACGGTTGGCCGCCTCCACCCCCAACGGCAGCAGTGCCTGTTGCAAGCCGTACACCAGTTGCAACAGGGCTGGCGGTGTCTGCTGTGGCTCCAGCACCAGCGCGCCGGCCCGCTGCCACACCTGCAAGCGGTCAAGCAAAAGCCGCGGTGCCATGGCCGGCAGCGCCAGTTGATCGACTGCCGCACAGATCGCAGGCACCTGGGCGGTATCTACATCGCCGAGGAACAACAGCGTGACGTGGAAGTTGGCCGCCGGCACCGGTTTGCCGCTGCGCAGGCCCAGCCCACGCCGCCACTGGGCCAAGGCCCGGCGCTGGGCATCGCTGACCGGCAAGGCGAAAAACAGCCGTTTGAACGGGCTACCGCTGGGGCGTATATCCTGAACCATACCAACTCCATGACGTGAAACGTTTGCGCAAGACTGTAGGGCATTACACCAATGTCGCCCCGGTGTTTCGTAACAATAAGTACAAACTGCGACCATGATTGTTTATGCTGGCGAGCTTATGCCATGGCGCATGGCCATTTTTCGACAAGTAAACGTCCATGAAAATTGCACTCGTACTTATCTTCGCCCTCTCGATTGCCTACGTGCACCTGCGCGGTCGGGTTCGCCACAAGCTGACCCGCCAGCTGGGCGACCATTCCAGCTTCCTGGCGCCGGTCAACAGTTTCCTGTACCTGTTTTCCAAGCTCCCGGCCAAGCCTTACTTGCCGGTCGAGGCCTTCCCCGAACTGAAGCCGCTGCAGGACCACTGGCAGGAAATCCGCGAGGAAGGCCGCCAGTTGCTGCACGTGGGCGAAATCAAGAAGTCCGACAATTACGATGACGTCGGTTTCAACTCGTTCTTCAAGACCGGCTGGAAGCGCTTCTACCTGAAGTGGTACGGCGAAAGCCACCCTTCGGCGATGGCCCTGTGCCCGCGCACCACTGAGCTGCTGCAAAGCATCGGCACGGTCAAGGCCGCCATGTTCGCCACCCTGCCACCGGGCGCCAAGCTGGTGCGCCACCGTGACCCGTATGCCGGTTCGTACCGCTATCACTTGGGCCTGGACACGCCCAACGACGACGGTTGCTACATCGACGTGGACGGCGAGAAGTATTCCTGGCGCGATGGCGAGGGTGTGGTCTTCGACGAGACCTACATCCACTATGCGGCGAACACCACCGAGCACAACCGCATCATCCTGTTCTGCGACGTAGAGCGCCCGCTCAAGTACCGCTGGGCGACTGCGTTCAACCGCTGGTTCAGCCGCAACGTCATGGCCGCCGCCGCCGCGCCTAACGGTGACGGCGACAAGACCGGCGGTATCAACCGCTTGTTCACCCGCATCTACAAGATCCGTGAACGCGGCAAGGCGCTGAAAAAGCGCAACCGCATGCGCTATTACCTGGAAAAGTGGGCAGTGGTTGCGGCGCTGGTGCTGGTGTTCATCTACATCTGAATGCTCAGCGTGCTCCGTCTGTAGGAGCAGCCTTGTGCTGCGAAGAGGCCATCGCAGCTGAAGAAAATCTTTAGCCTTACTGGCCTCTTCGCAGCGCAAGGCTGCTCCTACAAGGTGCTGCGGCAGCCTGAGTGATGGTGCAAGACAGTTGCCCTCACAAGTACTGCTGCACACCCACCAAAGTACAAGCCTCGCTCTTGTCACTCTTCGACTAGCCTGAAAGCTCCACTCGCAACCACCACAAGGTGAAGACGATGAGCATGATGGACTGGGACGCCTACCGTAAGCAGTTGATGGCCGGCATCGGCGATCTCAAGCAACTCTCCCCCGACACCGTGGCCGGTTACATGACCGCCAGCGGTGCGGGAGCCAAGACCAACCACCTCGACGCCAAGACGCGTGAGTTGATCTCACTGGCCGTGGCCGTGACCACCCGTTGCGACGGCTGCATCGCCGTGCATTCGCAGCAGGCGGTCAAGCACGGTGCCAGCCGCGAGGAAATTGCCGAAGCCCTCGGCGTGGCCGTGGCGATGAACGCCGGTGCTGCGCTGGTGTACTCGGCGCGGGCCATGGATGCGGTGGGCAAGGCCAACGGCTAGGCACAAACGGCGTCGTCGCCCTTGCGCGACGGCGCCGCGCCCCACAGACTTGGCGGCCCAGCCCTTGCAGGAACCCGCATGATCCACATTCGCCCCATGACAGCCGAAGACTTCGAGCGCTTCTGGCCCACCTTCCAGGCCATCGTCCAGGCCTGTGAAACCTACGCATTCGACCCAGCCCTGAGCTTCGATCAGGCACGCCAGCTGTGGCTGGAGCTGCCATTGCACACGCTGCTGGCCGAAGAGGATGGCGAGCTGCTGGGCTCTTACTATCTGAAGGCCAATGCCGCCGGGCCTGGCGCGCACGTGGGCAATTGCGGCTATATGGTGTGCGAGCAGGCGCGTGGCCGAGGCGTGGCGCGCCTGATGTGCGAGCACTCGCAGAAGCTGGCACGCCAGGAGGGCTTTCTGGCCTTGCAGTTCAACTCGGTAGTGGCCAGCAATGAAGTCGCGGTGGCACTGTGGCACAAGCTGGGCTTCGAAACGGTCGGGCGCTTGCCCAAGGCTTATCGCCATGCCCGCCTGGGGCTGGTGGACTGCCTGGTGATGTACAAGTGGCTGGCGGATGAGCCGGTGGTGGAGAAGCCACCCCTGCTGATCGGGCGCAAGAATATCGAGGCACGGGTGTCTCGGCGGCGCGGGCGCTGACCTTCTCTCGCAGGCTAGTCCTCTTCGCGGGTGAACCCGCTCCCACAAGTACTGCGCAGCACCTAAAGGCTGTGCGGTCCCTGTGGGAGCGGGTTCACCCGCGAAGAGGCCGGGCCTGCTAAACGCTCAGTTTCAGAACGCCAAGCCCACCTTCACCCCAAACTCGTCACGCTTGAGCTTGGTGTTATCTGCTGCTGGCGAATCTTCATCCAGCTTGTATTCGGTGCGGGTGTAGTAAACCCCCGCCTGCACCGGCATACCGCCCTGCTGGTTCATCAGCAACGTCACTTCGGCATACGGGTTGGTGCGGTCTTTCAGGTCGACTGTGTCGCTACCAAAGTCGTCAACCTTCAGCCGCGCGCGGCCGTCCAGGGTGTGGCGTGCGCCCACCTCCACCCGCAGGGTCGAGGCGTCGAACTGGTGGTTGTAGCCCAATGCCGCCTTGGCAAAGGGCGATTTCACGGTGAGCTTGGTATCGAGGTCGTTGATTTCCGGCTCGAAGCGCGACCAGCTGTAGCCGCCGCCCACGGTCACGTCGACAAAGTTGCGAGCGTCCAGCGCCGCACGCCAGCCAAGGTCAAGGTCGGCCTGGGCCTCCTTGAGCTTGTTGTCGTTCTTCTTGCCGAATTTGGCTTCGGCGCCGAGCTGGTAGATGAAACCGGATTCGGCTGTCAGCTTGTTGCCGAAGGTAGCGAACACACCGCCTTGGCCCAAGTGTTCCTTGTCGCTTTCACTGCCACCTTCGAACTTGAACTTGTCGTAGGCCCCCTGCAGACCGATGGTGAACAGTGGGTCGGTGCTGGGCGCGGCGGTGGCGGCCAGCGGCGCGGCGATCAGGGCGAGCAGGCAGGTGTGGCGCAACAGTTGACGAGCAGACATGCGGGAAGTCTCCATGACTTGATAACGAAAGGCGAACGTGCGGTTCGAGACAAACGCCGCGAAAAAAGTTCGAAATAAAATCAGTAAAAGCGCGCAACCTTGTGTTTTATCGCGGTATTCATGGGGCGCCAACATTTGACGCCACAGCGTTTCAGTGGTCAGATGCGCGCCAGTTTCAGGTGCCCTTCGCCGCCGCGCGCAGGGTGAAACGGGAAGCCGGTGCGTCGTGGTACCCACGACAAGTCCGGCGCTGCCCCCGCAACGGTAAGCGAGCGACCCCTTCGAGATACCACTGTGCACATGCATGGGAAGGTGAAGGTGTCATGCCCCTCGCAAGCCCGGAGACCGGCCTGGAGCTTCACTTGGCAACCCGCGGTGGGCGGGCGCAGGCCGGAATCCGTGCGCGCGCCTGCCTGCATGGTTCGCCTTTGCGTGTTTTCCACCGGGATCCATTCATTCCTGCAGCAGTGGAACGACATGTCCCGTATGTTCAAGCTTCACCCCCTGGCGGCCTGCCTGGCCGTCGCCCTGCCGGCCCTGGCCGATGACCGTGACCCGCAACCCCTGGCCTTGCCCTCCACGGCCATCACCGACACCCTCGACAGCCGCGCCATCGACCTGGCCACGCCAACCCAGGCAGGCTCGCGCCTTGGCCTCAGCGCCCTGGAAACACCGGCCAGCACCAGCAGCATCAGCGCCGAGCAGATCCAGCAGCGCAACAACCTCACCGTGCAGGATGCGGTAACGCGGTCGCCGGGCATCACCTTCGTCGGCTCCCCGGGCGACGGCGGCACCGGCCTGTCCGCCCGCGGCTTTGCCGGCCACAGCTCGGTGATGACCCTGTTCGACGGCGCCCGCCTGTACACCGGTGCCGGCACCCAGACGTTCCCTGTCGACCCGTGGATGGTCGAACGCATCGATGTGATTCGCGGCCCGGCTTCGGTACTGCATGGCGAAGGCGCCACCGGCGCGGTGATCAACGTAATCCCGAAAAAACCGTTTGCCGGTGAGGTGCGCAACCACCTGCGCCTGGGCTACGGCTCGTGGGACCGCCAGCAACTGGGCCTGGACAGCGGCGGCGGCCTCAGCGAGCGCCTGAGCTATCGCCTCACCCTCAACCAGCAGGCCGGCAACGGCTGGGTCGACCGCACCACTTCGCGCAGCCTGGCCCTGAGTGCCGCGCTGCGTTTCGATGCCAGTGACGACCTCAGCTTCACCCTTGCCCACGACCGTGGCGATGCAGAGCCTGCCAACTACTACGGCACCCCGCTGATCGATGGGCACTACCGCAGCAGCCTGCGCAAGAAAAACTACAACGTGGAGAACGACGTGCAGCACTACGTCGATGAGTGGACCCGGCTGACCAGCGACTGGACGTTGAACGACCACGTCAGCGCCAGCAACCAGCTGTACTACATCAAGAGCCGCCGCCACTGGCGCAACGCCGAAGACTACAGCTGGGACGCCCAGCGCCAGCAATTGCAGCGCGGCAGCTACCTGGAGATCAAGCACAACCAGGAACAGTTCGGTGACCGCCAGACCTTCACCTTTGACCACAGCGTGTTTGGCCTGGCCAGCAAGACCGTGGTCGGCGCGGAATACAACAAGGTCCGCTTCAACGTCGACAGCAACGCGCCCTACAACGATGTGGGCGGCGACTACATCGACCCGTGGCAACCACAACCGGGCTGGTTCCACAGCGCCTCGCCGCTGCGCCCGCAGACCTTGTCCAGCACCCACACCTTTGCCCTGTTCGCCGAAAACCGCCTGCAGCTAAGCGACCGGCTGTCGCTGGTCACCGGCGTGCGCCGCGACCAGAACCACATCGACCGCACCAACCTGACCAACGACAGCCGCAGCGACCGCAGCCTGCGAGGTGGCAACTGGCGCGCCGGGTTGGTGTTCGCGGTCACCGACGACCTGTCACTGTATGGCCAGTACTCCACCAGCCAGGAGGGGGTCAACAACCTCATCAGCCTCAGCCCCACCCAGATGCACTATGACCTGACCGAGGCGAAGCAGACCGAGGTAGGCCTCAAGCAGCGGTTCTGGGACGGCCGCGGCGAATGGACGCTTGCCGCCTACCACATCGTCAAGAAGAAACTGCTGGTGGACGACCCGATCACCCACGAGAAGCAACAAGCTGGGCAGCAGACGTCCGATGGCCTTGAGGCCACCCTGGAACTGGCCCTGGCGCATCAGTGGCAGGTGTCGGCCAACGCGTCGCTGGTGCGCGCGAGGTATGACGATTTCGACGAGATGGTCGGCGGCGTGGCGCAGGACCGTGCTGGCAACCGGCCGGCCAACGTGCCACGGCGTACCGCCAACCTGTGGTTGAGCAAAGGCTTCGGCCAGCAGGTAGAGGCCGGCATTGGTGCGCGCTACGTAGATGAGCGTTATGCCGATACCGCCAATACCCAGAGCGCCCCCGGGTACACCGTGGTCGATGCCAACATCGCCTGGCAGGTGCTGCCGGATGTGAAGTTGGGCTTGCAGTTGAACAACCTGTTTGATCGTGAATATGTGCAGTCGGCGTTCAGTGGGCAGCAGTGGTTGATGGGGATGCCGCGGTCGTACTTTGCGACGGTGGATTACACCTTCTGACCTGAGTTGCCTGTAACGGCCTCTTCGCAGCACAAGGCTGCTCCTACCGGTCGGTGGTGACTTGTAGGAGCAGCCTTGCGCTGCGAAGAGGCCGGCACAAGCAACACAAAAAACTCTACCAACCTCTAATAAATTAGTTATAAGATAACATTTCACATGACATTCATTCCTATCAGCGACCCTCCATGACAAGCGCCAGCGCCACGCCCTCCTTGATCACCCAGCGCCTGCAGAGCATCGACGCCCTGCGCGGCCTGGTGATTCTGTTCATGCTTCTGGACCACGTCCGCGAAACGTTCTTCCTGCACCGCCAGGTCAGCGACCCGATGACCATCGACGCCACAGAGCCTTCGCTGTTCTTCAGCCGCACCCTGGCCCACCTATGTGCGCCAGTGTTCGTCCTGCTGACCGGCCTGTCGGCCTGGCTGTATGGCGAAAAACACCAGGGCCGTGGCGATGTCTCGGCGTTTCTGTTCAAGCGCGGGCTGTTCCTGGTGGTGCTGGAATTCACCCTGGTCAACTTCGCCTGGACCTTCCAGCTGCCCCCCAGCGTGATTTACCTGCAAGTCATCTGGGCCATCGGCGTCAGCATGATCGCCCTGTCACTGCTGGTATGGCTGCCACGTGCCGCCCTGCTCGCCCTGGGCGCAGTCATTGTCGCCGGCCACAACCTGCTCGACGGCCTGCACTTTGGCGTGGAGTCTGCCCTGCACGTGCCATGGGCCATCCTGCACGACCGTGGCTGGCTTGAGTTCTCCGAAAACCTGCGCCTGCGCACGTCTTACCCGGTGCTGCCATGGATCGGCGTCATCGCCCTGGGTTATGGGCTGGGCCCCTGGTTCGCCCGTGGCAGCCTGGCCGGCCAACGCCAGCAGCGCCTGCTGCTGGCTGGGCTGATCGCATTGCTGGGCTTTGTCGTGTTGCGCCTGGTCAACGGCTATGGCGAGGCGCCGTGGAGCGGTTACCCGTCCCTCACCCAAACCGTGATGAGCTTCTTCAACATCACCAAATACCCACCGTCACTGCTGTTCCTGGCCCTGACCCTGGGCTGCGGCCTGCTGTTGCTGCGCGCCTTCGAGCGCGCCGGCCAGGCCCGGTGGATCAGCGCGCTGGCAGTGTTTGGCGCAGCCCCGATGTTCTTCTACCTGTTGCACCTGTACGTGCTGAAGCTGCTCTATCTGGCCTGCGTGGCGCTGTTCGGCCTCAACCATGGCGACTATTTCGGCTTCGACGGCATCGCGGCGGTGTGGCTGGGTGCAGCGGCGCTGGCGGTTTCGCTGTACCTGCCGGTGCGCGGGTTCGCCCGCCTGAAAGCGCGCCGCCGCGACATCACCTGGCTGAAGTACTTCTGAAAAGCGTTTTCACCCGGCGGCGCGATGGTCTACCATGCGGGCCGCCGGTTTCCACCACGGAATTAATAGGGAATCCCAGGCCCGTCAATACGGGCCAAACGGAACTGCCCCCGCAACTGTAGGTGCCGAGCCTGCTCCATCGATGCCACTGGGCCACGCGCCCGGGAAGGCCGGAGCCGGGCGATGACGCACCAGTCAGGAGACCTGCCGGCCTACATTTACCAACCGGCGGGGTGTCCGGGATTGGCCATCAGTGTTGCCCCTGCCATCGGCGGGGCTCGGCGATGCCTGTCCGTGCGTTCCTCACCCGAACTGTCCGATAGGAGATCGCCCAGCATGCTGCCCCGTTTCGCCACCCTGCTCGCCGGCCTTGGCCTTACTGGCCTGGCCCAGGCCGCTGCCACCCACTACCCGCTCACGGTCGAGAACTGCGGCAAACCGCAAACCTTCGCCCAGGCGCCGCAGCGCGCCGTCACCATCGGCCAGGCCGGCACCGAGATGCTCTACGCACTCGGGCTGGGCGACAAGCTGGCGGGCACCTCGCTGTGGTTCAACAACGTGCTGCCCGAGTACCAGGCGCAGAACGACAAGGTGCCGCGCCTGGCCGACAATGACCCCAGCTTCGAGGCCGTGGTCGGCAAGCGCCCGCAACTGGTGACCGTGCAGTTCGAATGGATGGTCGGCGCCCAGGGTGTGGTCGGCACCCGCGAGCAGTTCGATGAACTGAAGATCCCCACCTACCTGCTGCCGTCGGACTGCGAAGGCAAGGACAACCTGGTCGGCGCCGACGGCACCCGCCTGCAGGCGTTTCAGGTCAGCAGCATCTACAAGAGCGTCAGCCAGCTGGCCGAGATCTTTGATGTGCAGGACCGCGGCACTGCGTTGAACGCCGAGCTGAAAGGCCGCCTGGACAGCGCCAAGGCACAACTGGCCGGCAAGGACCTGTCCGCCACCTCGGCACTGTTCTGGTTCTCCAGCGCCGACCTCGACATCGACCCTTACGTGGCGGGCCGTCAAGGGGTCGCTGACTTCATGCTGCGCACATTGGGCGTGCGCAATGTGGTCGAGTCCACCGAGGAGTGGCCTACCGTAGGCTGGGAAACCCTGGCCAAGGCCAACCCCACCTGGCTGATCATCGCCCGCATGGACCGCCGCCGTTTCCCCGCCGACGACTACCAGAAAAAACTGGAATTCCTGCGCAACGACCCGGTAACCCGCAACATGGACGCGGTGAAGCACAACCGCATCATCGTCCTCGACGCCGACGCCATGCAGGCCGGCATCCGCCTGTTCCGTGGCCTGCAAACCCTGTCGGCAGCCTTCGCCAGCGGTAAAGCGGCCCAGTGATGATTCGCCTGTTACCCTGCATCGCAATCGCCTTGGCGGCACTGTTGGCCGCCTTGCTGGCTGGCACTGCCATCGGTGAGACCAACCTGTCACCCAGCGTGGTCGGCCAGGTGCTGGCCAACCACCTGTGGCAGGCCGGCTACCCGGTTGACCCGATCGACGCCGGTATCGTCTGGAACTACCGCCTGACCCGCACCCTGGTCGCGGCAGCCTGCGGTGCCGGCCTGGCCACCTGCGGTGTGGTGCTCCAGGCGCTGCTGCGCAACCCGCTGGCCGAGCCGTACCTGCTGGGCTTGTCGGCCGGCGCCTCGACCGGTGCAGTGCTGGTCGGCCTGCTGGGCCTCGGTAGCCTGGCGCTGAGCATGTCCGGGGGCGCTTTCATCGGGGCGTTGGCAGCGTTCGCCCTGGTGCTGCTCCTGGCCCGCGCGGCCGGCCCAGGCAGCAGCAACGCGCAGGTAATCCTCGCCGGCATCGCCGGCTCGCAACTGTTCACCGCCCTCACCGCCTTTCTCATCACCAAGTCGGCCACCGCCGAGCAGGCACGGGGCATCCTGTTCTGGCTGCTGGGCAATCTCAGCGGCGTGCGTTGGCCTTCCGTGTGGCTGGCTGTGCCGGTGGCGCTGTTCGGCCTGGTGGTGTGCCTGTTGCACCGCCGCGCGCTGGACGCCTTCACCTTCGGCGCCGATTCGGCTGCATCGCTGGGCATCCCGGTGCGGCGCACCCAGTTACTGCTGATCAGCTGCACGGCACTGGTCACGGCGGTGATGGTGTCCATCGTCGGTGCCATCGGCTTTGTCGGGCTGGTAATCCCGCATGCCCTGCGCCTGCTGCTCGGCCCCGGGCACAGCCGCCTGTTGCCCGCCAGCGCACTGGGCGGCGCACTGTTCCTGATTGCCGCCGACGTACTTTCGCGCACCTTGATTACAGGCCAGGTGATTCCCGTGGGCGTGGTTACCGCACTGATCGGTGCACCCGTGTTCGCGCTGATTCTGGTCAGCCGCCGAGGGCACTCATGACGGTCATGACCGCTGTACAGCTTGCGCCACTGAGCTGCCAGGGCCTGGGGCTGCAACTGGCCGGCAATACCGTGCTGCGCGATATCGACCTGCACGTTGTGGCAGGTGAAACCCTGGGCATTGTCGGCCCCAACGGCTCCGGCAAATCCTCACTGCTCAAGCTGCTGGCCGGGCTGCGCAAGCCGGCCAGCGGCAGCGTGCAACTGCTGGGCGAACCGCTGGCACAGCTGCCCCGCCGCCGTGTTGCACAGGCCCTGGCGCTGGTTGAGCAACAGGCCGACACCCTCGATGCAATCAGTGTGTTCGAAGCCGTTGCCCTGGGGCGTACACCGTGGCTGTCGGCACTGGCACCGTTCTCTGGGGAGGACCGTGCCATCGTCGAGCAGGCCCTGGCTGACTTCGACGCCCTGCACCTGCGCACACGCCTGTGGGGTTCGCTGTCGGGTGGCGAGCGCCAGCGCGTGCACATCGCCCGCGCCTTGGCACAACGGCCACAGGTACTGTTGCTGGACGAGCCGACCAACCACCTGGACATTCAGCACCAGCTAAGCCTGCTGCAGCAGGTTCAAGCCCTGCCGGTGACCACGCTGGTGGCCCTGCACGACCTCAACCAGGCACTCACCTGCGACCGCGTCGCGGTGCTCGACAACGGCCGCCTGGTCGCCCTTGGCAAACCGTTCGACGTTCTAACGCCCGAGCGCCTGCTGTGCACCTTCGGCGTGCATGCACGTTACCTCACCGACCCCTTCGACGGCGCGCGCATCCTGCGTTTCCGCGCCCCCTGAACCAGGAAGTTCTACTGATGCTGTTGCGCCCTGTCGCCCTGCTGCTTGCCAGCGCCCTGCTTGCCCCCGCCGCACTGGCCGAGGTGCATGAAGTGAAAATGCTCAACCGCGGCAGCGAGGGCGCCATGGTGTACGAGCCGGATCACCTGCGCATTGCCCCCGGCGACACCGTGCGCTTTCTCCCCACCCAGAGCGGGCACAATGCGGCCAGCGTGCCCGGCCTGCTGCCCACCGGGGCCGAACCCTTCAAAAGCAAACTGAACCAGCCGTTCGAGCAAACCTTCAGCGTGCCGGGCGTATACGGCATCCAGTGCATTCCGCACCTGGCGATGGGCATGGTGATGGTGATCCAGGTGGGTGATGCGCCGGCTGCCGAGTTGCCAGCCAGCTTGCCTGCACGGGCGCAAGCCCGCTTCGCGGCCCAGTTGCAGAAGCTCGAGGCCGCGCGATGAACCGGCTGTTGTTGGCGCTGCCGTTGCTGGGGTTGTCGCCCTTTGCCCTGGCCGACTCCGCGCAGTCGCAAAGTAACGGTTTTATCGAAGACAGCAGCTGGAACATCCTCAACCGCAGCGTGTTCGACCAACGCGACTACAAGCACGGTGGGCGCAACAGTGCCGCGCGCAATGCCTATAAACCGCGTAGCGAACGCAATGGCAAGGCTGAGGAATGGGCCTACGGTTTGATGGGGACATTTCAGTCCGGCTTCACCCAGGGCCTGATCGGCGTTGGTGTCGATGCCCATGCCTATCTGGGCGTACAACTCGACAGTGGCGGCGGGCGTGCAGGCAAAGCGCGCCTGCTGGGGGTGGATAACAATGGGCACCCGAAAAACGAATACAGCCGCGCGGGCGCAGCGCTGAAGCTGCGGATGTCCAATACCGTGCTCTCCTATGGTGAGCAAAGGGTCAAAACCCCGGTATTCAGCTCTTCCGACAGCCGCCTGCTGCCCGAGACCGCCACAGGGTTCTTCCTCACCAGCAGCGAATTCGACACGCTCAAGCTGCTGGCAGGGCACTTCAACGAAAGCACCGACCGCAATGCCTCCAGCCACGACCAGGGCTTCGTGGTGAACTACTCCAACGGCAAGCAGGGCAACAGTTTCGACCTGGCAGGCGTGGTCTGGAACCCCGGCGCAGCCTTCAGCGGCAGCCTGTACACCTCGCGCTACGAAGACAGCTGGAACCAACACTACCTGGGCAGCACCCTCAGCCACGCGCTGGATGACCGACGCAGCATCAGCCTGGACCTGAACCTGTACCGCACCACAGACACTGGCAAGGCGCTGTCCGGGCGCATCGACAACACCACCTGGAGCCTGGTCTCGCGCTACAACCAGGGGCCGCACGGTTTCAGCCTTGGCTGGCAGCAGGTAGACGGCAACACCCCCTTCGACTACGTGACGCGAGGGGCAATCTTCATTGCCAACGCCGTGCAGATGTCGGACTTCAACGCCCCGAACGAGAAGTCCTGGCAGGCACGCTATGACCTGAACATGGGCGCCTATGGGGTGCCGGGGTTGAACCTGACGGCGTTGTATGTGCGGGGGTTCGATATCGACGGCACGCATGTCGACCCCAATGGCGGGTATGCGTACCTGGGTTATGGCAAGGGTGGCAAGCATTGGGAACGCGACCTCGAGGCGAGGTACGTGGTGCAGAGTGGCAAGGCCAAGGGGACGACGTTCTCGGTGCGGCATAACGTGCACCGGGGTAATACGGCGCAGGCTGAGCTGGACGGGGATCAGATCCGGTTGGCGGTGGAGTGGCCGTTGTCTGGGGGGTTCTGATAGACCGAGTTGCCTGGATTGGGGCTGCTGTGCAGCCCATCGCGACGCAAAGGGGCCCCAAATTCCATCAGGCAACAGAACTACCCGTAGGCAGCAACGCCCACTGCGCCCGCTCCTGCTCACTCATCGCTGCCAGCACCTCGGCAAACGTGTGCTCCAGCTCCGAACTGACATTGCCAAACACCTGGTAACGGGTCAGCAAGTAGCGCTTCACTGTCCTGGGCCAGCGCCACTCCTTGTGCGCCGCGTTGATAATGCCCTGGGCATCGTGACGTGATGCCCCCCGCCACAAGCTCATCAACCTGTTCTCGAAATCACTGAAGCTCCACAGGTCAGTGCGGTCTTCGAATTCGTCCAGCAGCTTGAGTTTGTACAGGGCCAAGTAAGGCATCGTGAGTCTCCCTCTGGTGCAGTGAATAAGCCGTGCACGGGGAAGGTATGTAAGCCGGGCCAGTTTGGATATGAACGCGTCGATCACGCCCAAAGCGCCGCTGTAGGCGCTTTCCCACATTCAGGGCAATTGCAAGTGCATGTGCGTGGTTTGCCAGACCGGGTCTTGCTCCACATTCACCACCGCAAACCCTTGCCGCTCCCAGAACGCAATCGCACCTGGCAGAAACGGATGCGTATGCAGGTACAGGCAGTCGATACCTGCCTGCTCTGCCCGCTCGCGCAATGCGCCGAACAACGCGGCAGCCAGGCCATGTCTGCGGTAGGCTGGCAGCACGAACAGGCGCACCACCTCGACTACGCGCCCAGCGTGATAATCAAGCTGGGCAAAGCGGTGGTCATAGGGCACGTAGCCGATCACCGCGACGAGCCGCCCGTCATCACGCGCCTCAAGGAAACACCCGGCGCCATCGAGGTAAGTCTCGGCAAAATGCGCAAGGTCGTGCGGCAATGGCGCTTTTGCAAGCATCGGAAACAGCTCGCGACGAGCGTTATCGACAAACGCCACGACTTCGGCAATGGCGACGCGCGCCACAGGTTGCAAGGTCCAGTTCGGCATTGGGCTGTTGGCAGTGGTCGGAGGGCAAGGTTCTACCCCAGTGTGCCGTTCAAGGCAAATTACAAAGCTCGTCGTGGCCAGGCGGACATCGGTATAATCGGCAGTCTTCACTGCCCGACCAGGCCACGCCATGCCTCGCTTCCAGAAGTTGCTGTTGCCCCTGCTGCTGACTGCCGCCCTCACCGCCTGCGACCAGAAGCCCTCTCGTGAAGATCAGATTCTCGCTCAGTTACCGCTGCAGGATGCCTATACCCACAACATCGAGCGCATGGCCGCGCTGCTCGGCCGCACTCACCCGCAGCTGTCGCAAGCCACCATTCAGGATGTACTGCGCAAGTACCTGACCGTCGAGGACCAGCGCCGGGACCTGTTCCGGCTGTACAGCGAAAAGAACTTCAGCGACGCCGAATTTGCCACGATCGTTGCCGCCACCCAGGACCCGGCCAAGGCCAGGGCGCTGGAAGACACCGAAGCGGGCAAGCGCCTGAGCGAAAAACTCACCGCGCTGATGCGCGAGACCGCTCGAGACGTCAAGGTGCAAGCGCTGGTGGAGCGGCGCATGCAGCAGGTGGAAGACGAGCTGAACGCACTGGACAGGCCTGGTTCCTGACCGCGGCGCCCCCCCCCCTAGCGCGAAAGGTCGTCGCTACTTTCAATCACCCGAGGTCAGGATTGCCACACGCCAAGCATGGATTGCGCCTGGATCTACGCACACTCATTCTGGTGCTCTGCGCACTCACAGCCCTGGTCATGCTGTGCGCCAGCTATTTCGCCAGCTACCGGGTGCAGCGCCAACTGCTGATCGACCACGCCCTGGAAGCCAACCGGGTGTATGCGATGAAGCTGGCCAGCATCACCGAAACCTTCATCGGCAACGCCCAGCAGCAGCTGGCGTTCAGCGCTGGCGTACAAGGCCGGCAGCTAAGCGACGCCCCGGCGCTGTTGGTGGAAACCGACCGTGTATTGGGCCAGAGCATGGCCTTCAATTCCACCTTCGTGATCGATGCCAACGGCGTGCTGCTGGCAGTATCTCCCGCTCCGCTGCGGCACCTGATCGGCACCCATGTCCAGTCGCCCGGCTCCCAGCAATCACTGCACGAACGCCGCCCGCTGGTTTCCACGCCCTACCTTTCGGCGGCCGACAACCTGGTGGTGGCGCTGTCGCAACCCATGTTCGACAGCAATGGTCGCTACATGGGGTATGTCGGTGGCAGCCTGTACCTGCGTGAACGCAACATCCTCAACAGCCTGCTGGGCGAACACTTCTACAAGGACGGTTCGTACCTGTATGTGGTCGACCGCAACCGCCGCCTGCTGTATCACCCCGTTAGCGAGCGGGTCGGCACAGTGGTGGAGGGCAATGCGCTGATCGACCAGCTGGCGACACTAAACAACGGTACCCGGCAACTGACCAACAGCCAGGGTGTGGAAATGCTCGCCGGGTTCGCCACTGTACCCAGCGCCGGCTGGGGCGTGGTGGCGCAGCAACCGCTGGCGCAGACGGTGACGCCACTGAACCACCTGGTCCTCAACGTGGTGGGCACTTCTGCGCCCCTGGCGCTGGTGGGCTGCCTGCTGCTGTGGTGGCTGGCCATAACCATCGCCCGGCCGCTGTGGCAACTGGCTGCCGGTGCCCGCTCGATGGACCGTGCAGGCACCGCCGAGCGTTTGCATAGCGTGCGGGCGTGGTACTTCGAGGCGGCCGAGCTCAAGCGCGCGCTGTTATTCGGGCTGAACCTGCTGCAGGAGCGCATCGGCCGGCTCAACCGTGACGCCCAGACCGACCCGCTGACCGGCCTGGGCAACCGCCGCAGCCTGGAATTCAGCCTGTCATTGCTGGAAGCCGAAGGCCGGGCCTTTGCGGCCATCGTACTGGACATCGACCATTTCAAACGGGTCAATGACAACCATGGGCACGAGGTGGGCGACCAGGTGCTGCGTAGGCTGGCAGAGTTGATGCGCCGCTGCTGCCGCGAAGGCGACCTGCTGTGCCGCACCGGCGGCGAGGAATTCTTGATGCTGCTGCCGGGTGCCAGCCTGGACGTGGCCGCCGTGGTGGCCGAACGGCTGCGGGTCACGGTGCAGGATACGCCCGTGCAGCCGGTGGGCGCGGTGACGGTTTCGCTGGGGGTGGCCCGCTGGGATGGCGAGGCTGGCAGCGAGCCCGTGGAAGCATTGAGCGAGGCGGACCGGGCGCTTTATCAGGCCAAGCAGGAGGGGCGTAACCGGGTAGCTATTGCCTGAACCGGCCTCTGCGCAGGTACAGCCAACGATGAAAGTGATTGTTGTAACAATCTTTGTCATAAAACTGTCTTGTTGCGGTCATAGGATTGACCCCAACCTGACATTTTTATTTCATGGATGAGCGTCTCATGCGTCGTGTGGTTTTCAATCAGAAAGGTGGCGTCGGTAAGTCCAGCATCGCCTGCAACCTCGCCGCTGCCAGTGCCGCCGAGGGGTATCGGACCTTGCTGGTCGACCTCGACCCGCAGGCCAATGCCACCTACTACCTGACCGGCCTGGTCAACGACGCCATTCCTGCCGGCATCGCCGATTTCTTCCGCCAGACCCTGTCACCGGTCACAGCGGCCGGCAAGAAGCACCGGGTGGCGATCACCGAAACCCGCTACAGCAACCTGCACCTGGTCACCGCCAGCCCCGACCTCAGCGACCTGCAAAGCAAGCTGGAGAGCAAGTTCAAGATCAACAAGCTGCGCAAGCTGCTGGTGGAACTGGGCGAGGACTACGAGCGGATCTACATCGACACCCCGCCAGCGCTCAATTTTTACACCTTTAGCGCGCTGGTGGCGGCAGAGCGCCTGCTGATCCCGTTCGACTGCGACAGCTTCTCACGCCAAGCCCTGCACAGTGTGTTGGCCGAGGTGGAGGAACTGCGCCAGGACCACAACCCGGCGTTGCAGGTAGAGGGTGTGGTGGTCAACCAGTTCGCCGGGCGCACCGCCCTGCACCAGACCCTGGTCGACCAGTTGCGCAGCGAAGGCATGCCCGTGCTGCCGGTGTACCTGAGCAGTTCGATCAAGATGCGTGAATCGCACCAGGCATCGGTGCCGTTGGTGCACCTGGCGCCACGGCACAAGTTGGCGATGGAGTTTGTCGATTTGCTGGATGTGCTGGAGCGGGCGGCCTGACAGAACCGGGGGGCGCTCTGCGCCCCAAAAAACTTGCAGTAAAAGCACTACCCGACCGTTCATCCGGATGGTAGATTCGCCGCCATGAAAACCACCCGGCACACTCGCACGCTGACTGCCTGGACGCTCTATGCCAGCGTCCTGTTCAGCCTGTTGCTGTGCGGCCTACACCATGGCCAGATGGGTGGCCTGCGCCTGGCCGGCCTTGAAGGCGGCTTCTGCTCGGTCAACAGCGAACACGGCGTAGCCATCGACCTGGACGGTGCTGGCGGTGACCAGCACATGGCCCAGCTCGACTGCCCGGTGTGCTCCTCGTTTGGCCTGGCCGTACCGCTCAGCAGCGGCGGCTGGTCATTCACCCCCGCGCAAGCCGTGGCCACCTCGCCAATCGTGGTGCGCAGCTGGGCACAACCGCCACCGCGCTACCAACGCCCCGCCCTCAACCCCCGCGCCTCCCCCGCCGCCTTCCCCGCAGCCGTATTTCATTTCGCCTGACCCAGCCGGGCGCGCCTGCGTGCGCGCTCGCCGTCAGCCATGACCTTTGCGTGGAAGACAAACAAACATGCTTCGCAAGACCTCCCTGGTGCTCCTCATGGGCACCTGCAGCTTTGCCTGCGCCGAAACCGCCCCTGTGGAACTCGGCGCCACCACTATTGACGGCGAACGTGACGCCGCCAGCGGCGTGCAGCTGGACGAGCCGATCCGAACCGGTTCGCGCCTTGGCCTGACCGCGCGGGAAACGCCCGCCTCGGTCAGCGTCTCGGACCGCCGCCTGATCGAAGAGCGCGGCGCCAAGGACAGCCAGGACGTGGTCAACGCCATGACCGGCGTCAACGCCTCCGCCAACCCAGGCTTTGGCGGCTTCGTCGCCTACCGCGGCTTTACCCAGAACCAGGTCACCCAGTTGTACAACGGCATCAACCTGGGCTACAGCAGTGCCACCCGGCCAGTGGACGCCTGGGTACTCGACCGTGTCGAGCTGATTGGCGGGCCGTCCTCGTTCCTGCATGGCGCGGGCGCAGTGGGCGGCTCGATCAACTACATCACCAAGCTCGCCAGCCGCGACCAGCAGACCCTCGATGGGCGTATCCGCTATGGCAGTTTCGACGACAGCGAAGTGGCGTTCGGTATCAACCAGGCGCTGGCCAGCAACCCCGCCGATGCCAACCATTTCATGCGCCTGGACTTCAGCCGCGGACATGGCAACGGCTACGTCGACCGCAACGAACGGCACACCGACAGCCTGGCCTTTTCGCTGCTCAGCGACCTGGCACCCAACCTCACCCACACACTGGCGCTGGAGTACCAGGAAGACCGCGAAGACAGCCCCTACTGGGGCTCACCGATCCTGCCCGGGCGCAGCACGATGAAGATCGACAACAGCCGCCGCTTCGAAAACTACAACGTAGCCGACGGCCGCTATGAGCAACGGGTGCGCTGGCTACGCTCGATCCTCGACTACCAGATCAGCGACAGCACCAGCGTGCAGAACACGCTGTACCTCTACAACGCCCAGCGCGATTACCGCAACCTTGAACGCTACGCCTATACCAGCGATGGCAAGGTGCAGCGCAGCAGCCCTTACCTGCAGCGTCACGACCAGAACCTGCTGGGCGACCGCATCGAGTTGCGCCACGATAACCAGCTGCTCGGCCTGGCCAGCCAATGGTCGCTGGGGCTTGAGTACTCGCGCATGCGCCAGACGCTCTACCCCACCTCCGCCAGCTGGAGTGACGTGGTCGATGCCGAGCACTTCGACCCCGGCAGCTTCGATGACATCCCCGGGGTGAATGCCGGCCTGACCAAGCAACGCCACCACGAGGTCATCAACCGCGCAGTGTTCGCCGAAAACCGCTTGCAGCTGACCGAGCGCCTCGCCCTGCTGACCGCCCTGCGCTACGACTACCTGGACATGGAGGTCACCAACTACGGCGCAGTCTCCCCCACCTCGCCGGCCTATTTCGAACGGCGCTGGGAACCGCTGTCCGGGCGCATTGGCCTGACCTATACGTTGACACCTTCGGCCAGCCTGTACGCGCAATACAGCACCTCCGCCGACCTGCCCGCCGGTTCGCTGGCAGCAGCGACCTACTCCAACGTCGGGCTATTCGACCTGTCCAAGGGCGAACAGTGGGAAGTGGGCAGCAAGTTCGACTTCCTCGACGGGCGCGGTGCCGCCACGCTGGCGCTGTACCAGATCGTGCGCAAGGACTTTGCCGTGCGCGACTCGAACGACGCCAACCTCACAGTCCAGGCCGGGCAGCAGACTTCACGCGGTGTCGAACTGTCCGGGCGCCTGCAGGTAACGCCAAAACTGCTGGCCGAGGCCAACTATGCCTATGTCGATGCGCAGTACGATGAGTTCAACGAGGCGGTCAACGGCCTATCGGTTTCACGCAAGGGCAATGCACCGACCAACGTACCGGCCAATGTCGCCAACCTGTGGCTGACCTACAGCGTGTCGTCGGCATGGTCGGTGGGCGCGGACGGGCGCTACGTGGGCTCGGTGTATGCCGACAACGCCAACAGCCTCAAGGCCCCGGCCTACACCCTGTTCGGCGCGTTCGCCCGTTACCGGCTGGATGAGCACACCACGCTGACCGGGCGGGTGCGCAACCTGACCGATGAGGTATATGCCAAGCAGGCCTACAACAGCCAGTACTACATGGGGCCGCCACGCACCTTCGAGCTGGCACTGGACATGCGCTTCTAACCTTCAGCTCGGTTACCCACTCTCGGCAGCGGGCCCAACACCTGTAGGAGCAGCCTTGTGCTGCGAAGAGGCCATTGCAGCACAAGGTGATATTCAGCCCTTCCGGCCTCTTCGCAGCACAAGGCTGCTCCTACCGGGTGAGTGGTAGCTTGAGTGATGGGGGAGAATAGTCGGTCCCACATTTCTCCATACAAACCACACACAGTCCTCACGCATTTCGCGTGATAATTTCTTGTCACCGCCGGCATGAGGGCCGGCTCTATCACATCAAGGAAGTTTCTGTGTTCAGATCGTTGTCTCCGGCAATCGTGGCCGCCGCACTCATCGCCTTGGCAGGTTGCCAGAACCGGCCGCCCCCCGAGGCGGACAAGCAGGCGCGCCAGACCTTCGTCAGCCACATGCAGCAAGCCCTGAAGCTGGGCATCGCCACAGCAGACACGGACAAGCAGGTCGGCGTGGTCATGCTGGATGTCAAACTCGACCAGCATTCCGCGCCCATCAGCTGCAAAGCCAGCAAGGCACCGACGAAGTACGAAAAGGTGCTGCCTGCCGACCTGGTCCGCTCGGACTTCCCGGCGTTGGCCAGCATGGTCGAGGCGCAATGCTGGAAGACCATCTATCCCGTGGTGCCCAAGTCGATGCGCGACGAGGACGGCACGGTGGCAATACGTGCGCCGCTGTTCGTGGACCTGCCCGCTGCCGCCCAGGCGCCGGATACCCCAAGGCGCCAGGCCAACGCACAACGTGAATTTTTCTGGCAGCACCTGTTCCGCGACCAGCCGGTAAACAGCATCGGCAGGGCATCGCTCTATTATGAGGCGAATGCGCAGGGCAAGGTCCAAGGCTGCCTGGTACAAATCTATCCCCACCCGAACCGGCCGGATGACTTTCGTCTCGATGGCAAGCTGCAAGCCGAACTCAACAGCCGCTGCATGGTGCTGGACCTGAGCAGCCTGCCAGGCTTCAAGGCTGACATGCACGGCAAAGCCAAAGGCTACAGCGAACTGGAATACGCCCCATGGAAGGTCGGCCGGCTGTAAACCGTTACACCGGTTGAATCAGGTATCCCGAGGTCGCCCTCGACAAAGCACCGGCCTGCGCCCGGTTATCTACTGGCAAGCACAACAATGATGGCGCGGCCCGACCGCGCCACTTTCATCATGGCTGCCAATGGAACCGGAGAGCACCCGCATGTCCGCACCTCATGAGGTATCCCCCGCCACCCTGCGCAGGGTGATCGCCGCCTCGGCCATCGGCAATTTCGTCGAATGGTTCGACTTCGCCGTGTATGGCTTTCTCGCCACACTGATCGCCAGCCAGTTCTTTGCCAGCGAAGACGCCAGCGTGGCTTTGCTCAAGACTTTCGCGGTGTTCGCCGTGGCCTTCGCCCTTCGCCCGCTGGGCGGGATCGTATTCGGCGCGCTGGGAGACCGTCTGGGGCGCAAGCGCATCCTGTCGCTGACCATCCTCTTGATGGCCGGCTCCACCACCCTGATCGGCCTGCTGCCGACCTACGCCAGCATTGGCCTGGCAGCCCCCGTGCTGCTTACCCTGGCGCGCTGCCTGCAGGGTTTTTCCGCCGGTGGCGAGTACGCGGGGGCCTGCGCCTACCTGATGGAGCACGCGCCCAACGACAGGCGGGCCTTCTACGGCAGCTTCGTGCCGGTCTCGACCTTTTCCGCCTTCGCCTGCGCCGCTGTGATCGCCTATGGGCTGGAAGCCAGCCTGTCGGCCGAGGCGATGAATGCCTGGGGCTGGCGCGTTCCGTTCCTGATCGCCGCACCGCTGGGGCTGGTCGGCCTGTACCTGCGCTGGCGCATGGAAGAAACCCCGGCATTTCGCGAAGCCGTCGCCCAAGGCAAGGCGCATGAGCATTCGCCGCTCAAACACACCCTGCGTCACCATGGCCGGGTCATTCGCAACCTGGGGGCTTTCATCTCGCTGACCGCGCTGTCGTTCTACATGTTCACCACCTACTTCGCCACGTACCTGCAACTGGTGGGCAACCTGACCCGCGCGCAGTCGCTGCTGGTGACCACCGTGGCGCTGCTGTTTGCCGCTGTCGGCTGCCCGCTGGCCGGGGCGTTCTCGGACCGGGTGGGGCGGCGCAAGACCATTGGCTTTACCTGCCTGTGGGTGATGCTGTGCGTGTTCCCGGCGTACTGGCTGGCCAGCTCGGGCTCGATGTCCGGTGCGCTGCTGGGGGTGATCCTGCTGGCGGTGGGGGCCTTGTGCAGTGGCGTGGTGACCGCAGCGTTGCTGTCAGAGAGCTTCCCCACCCGCACCCGCTATACCGCTTCGGCGATTACCTACAACGTGGCCTATACGCTGTTTGGCGGTACTGCGCCGCTGGTGGCGACCTGGCTGATCGGGCAGACCGGCAGCAGCCTGGCACCGGCGTTTTACCTGGTGGTTATTGCGCTGGTGGCGTTGGTGGGCGGGTTGGCGTTGCCGGAGACTTCGCGGATTTCGTTGCATGATGAGGTGGGAGGGGACCGCGTGCAGCCTGGAGCTCGTAGTACCGTTTGATATCTTGGGGCTGCTTTGCAGCCCTTTCGCGGCACAAGGCCGCTCCTACAGGGACCGTGTCAGCCAGGGGATGACGCGGACCCTGTAGGAGCGGCCTTGTGCCGCAAAAGGGCCGCAAAGCGGCCCCAAATTATCAGCCCTCCTGCTGCTCTTCGCGCCGATACGCCCACTGATACAACGCCGGCAACACCAGCAACGTCAACGCGGTAGAAGACAGAATCCCGCCAATCACCACCGTCGCCAACGGCCGCTGCACCTCCGCCCCGGTCCCGGTAGCCAAGGCCATCGGAATGAACCCTAGCGAAGCCACCAGCGCCGTCATCAGCACCGGCCGCAAGCGCGTCAGCGCGCCCTCTTCCACTGCCACCCGCAGTGGCCGCCCTTGTTCGCGCAGGCCACGGATAAAGGCAATCATCACCAGCCCGTTGAGCACCGCCACCCCCGACAGGGCAATGAACCCCACGCCAGCAGAAATGGACAACGGAATGTCCCGCAGCCACAGCGCCAGCACCCCGCCAGTCAGGGCAAACGGAATCCCGGTGAACACCAGCAGGCCATCCCTGAGGTTGTTGAACATCATCAGCAACAGCGCCATGACCAGCAGCAGGGCCACCGGCACCACCACCTGCAGGCGCTCGGTTGCCGATTGCAGCTGTTCGAACTGGCCACCCCAGCGCGTCCAGTAACCCGGCGGAATCTGCACCTGCTGGATCAGCGTCTGCTCGGCATCCTCCACAAACGAGCCCAGGTCACGCCCCCGTACGTTGGCACTGACCACCACCACCCGCTTGCCATCCTCGCGGCTGACCTGGTTAGGCCCCAGTTGCAGGTTCAACGTGGCCACCTGGGACAGCGGGATAAAGCCAATTTGCGCAGCGCCCACGGCAGCACTGGCCGGTACCGGGATCAGCAGGCTGGAAAGCCCGTCCACATCCGTGCGCAAGGTTTCCGGCAAGCGCACCACCATGTCGAAGCGCCGGTCACCTTCATACAACGTGCCCGCGGTGCGGCCACCCACGGCAATGGCGATGGCGTCCTGCACGTCACCCACGTTCAGTCCATGCCGGGCCGCCTTGTCGCGGTCGATGTCGATGGTCAGCACCGGCAGGCCGGTGGTCTGCTCGACCTTCACCTCGGACGCACCCGCTACACCTTGCAGGCTGCTGGCGATCTGCGCGGCGGTGCGGTTGAGCACGTCCATGTCATCACCGAACAACTTCACCGCCACATCGCTGCGCACGCCGGAAATCAGCTCGTTGAAGCGCAACTGGATCGGCTGCGACAGCTCGTAGTTGCTGCCCGGCACGCTGGCGGCAGCACGCTGTACCTCGGCGATCAGTTCGTCACGCGGCTTGCCTGGGTCTACCCACTGCTCACGCGGGCGCAACATCACATAGGCGTCGGAGATGTTCGGTGGCATCGGGTCGGAGGCGATTTCGGCAGTACCGGTACGGGCGAACACCCGCTCCACTTCCGGCACCTGGGCGATGATCGCCTGCTCCAGGCGCTGCTGCATGTCGACCGACTGCGTCAGGCTGGTACCCGGCACGCGCAGGGCCTGCAAGGCAAAGTCGCCCTCGCTGAGGCTGGGGATGAACTCACTGCCCATGCGGCTGGCCATGACCCCGGACAGCACCACCAGGGTAGCCGCAGCGGCAAACGCCAGCTTGCGCCGGCCCAGCACCCAGGCCAGCACCGGGGCATAGCGCTGACGCGCCGTGCGCATCACCAGGCCTTCCTCTTCCTTGACCTTGCCGGTGACGAACAGGGCGATGGCCGCCGGCACGAACGTGACCGAAAGAATCATGGCGCCGAGCAGGGCCATGACCACGGTAAAGGCCATGGGGTGGAACATCTTGCCCTCGACCCCGGTCAGGGCAAAGATCGGCAGGTACACCACCATGATGATCAACTGCCCGTAGATCAGCGGCCGACGTGCCTCACGGGCGGCGGCGAACACTTCATGGAAGCGCTCGCTGCGGGTCAGCATGCGGCCGTGGCGTTGCTGGGCATGGGCCAGGCGGCGGATGGCGTTTTCCACGATCACCACGGCGCCGTCGACGATGATGCCAAAGTCCAGTGCCCCCAGGCTCATCAGGTTGGCGCTGACCTTGTTGCTGAACATGCCGGTGAAGGTGAACAGCATCGACAGCGGAATGACCATGGCCGTGATGAGTGCAGCGCGGATGTTGCCCAGGAACAGGAACAGCACGGCGATGACCAGAATCGCGCCTTCGATCAGGTTCTTCTTCACCGTGGCGATGGCTTTTTCCACCAGGTTGGTGCGGTCGTACACGGTCACCGCCACCACCCCCTTGGGCAGGTTGCGGTTGATCTCGACAAGTTTGGCGGCAACGGCCTGGGACACTGTGCGGCTGTTCTCGCCAACCAGCATGAACACAGTGCCCAACACCACTTCCCGACCGTTTTCGGTGGCCGCGCCTGAGCGCAGTTCTTCGCCCAGGCCAACCTCGGCCACATGGCTGACGCGGATCGGCGTGCCGTCAACGCTGGAAATCACGATATTGGCGATGTCTTCGGCCGAGGTCACCTGGCCCGGTGCCCGGATCAGCAACTGCTCGCCATTGCGTTCGATGTAACCGGCGCCAACGTTACCGTTGTTACGCTCCAGGGCCGCGATCAGGTCGTTGAGGGTGAGCTTGTAGGCCGCCAGCCGCTTGGGCTCCGGCGCAATCAGGTACTGCTTGGCATGGCCGCCGATGCTGTTCACTTCGGCCACCCCCGGCACATTGCGCAACTGCGGCTTGATGATCCAGTCCTGGATCACCCGCAGGTCGGTCAGGGTGTACGGGTTGCCATCCTCCTTGAGTGCGCCCTGTTCGGCCTCCACGGTCCACAGAAAGATTTCGCCCAGCCCGGTGGAGATCGGCCCCATGCCCGCTTCGATCCCCTCGGGCAATTGCTCACGGGCCACTTGCAGGCGCTCGTTGACCAGCTGGCGGGCGAAGAACAGGTCGGTGCCATCATCGAAAATCACCGTGACCTGCGACAGGCCCGAACGCGACAGCGAGCGGGTCTGCTTCAAGCCAGGCAGGCCGGCCATGGCGGTCTCGATGGCGAAGGTGATGCGCTGCTCGGTCTCTAGCGGCGAGTAGCCGGGCGCGGCGGTGTTGATCTGCACCTGGACGTTGGTGATGTCCGGTACAGCGTCGATCGGCAGTTTCTGGTAGCTGTGGATACCCACCGCGGCCATCAGGACCACGGCCAGCATCACCACCAGGCGCTGCTCGATGGCAAATTGGATCAGGCGTTCGAACATGCAGGTGTCCCCGTGATCAATGGCTATGCTCGGCCGAGCCCTTGCCCAGTTCCGACTTGAGGACAAAGCTGCCGGCGGCGGCCACCTGGGTACCGGCCGCCAGGCCGCTGGTAATTTCCACGTGGCCGGCGTCGCGGCGGCCGGCCTTCACCGGGCGGGCTTCGAAGCCTTCCTCGTTGCGGGCAAACACGACAGTCTGTTCTTCCCAGGTTTGCAGGGCGCTTTCCGGCACCACCACGGCGGCATTGAAGCGCTCGACGCTGACCGCGATATTGACGAACAGCCCGGGGCGCCAGGCGCCGTTGGGGTTGGCCAGGGTGGCGCGGACCGTGGCGGCGCGGTTCTGCTCGCCGAGCAGGCTGCCGACGTAGTTGACCTTGCCTTCGACCTGAGCGCCCAGGTCCGGCGCACTGACCGTGACATTGCGGCCGGTCACCACCTTGTCCAGGTCACGCGGGGCCACGGCGAAGGTTGCCCAGACCCGGCTCAGGTCGGACAACGTGAATGCGTTGCTGGTCTCGTCGACCACCTCGCCCACGCTCAGGTGCTTTTCCACCACGACTGCATCGAACGGTGCGCGCAGCTCATAGCGGTTGCCAGCGCCGGCCGGGCCCACGGCGGCGACCTTCTGCCGGGCGTTGGCCAAGGCAATCTCGGCCTCCTGCAGTACCTGGCGCGCCTGCAGGTAATCCTGCTCGGCGCTGATGCGTTCCTGCCACAGCTGCTGTTCGCGCTGGAAGGTCAGGCGCGCCAGCTCAAGGCGGCGCTGGGCGGCCTGTTGCTCGCTGCGCAGGTCGGAAATCTGCTGGCTGGCGATCACCGCCAGGACCTGGCCGCGCTTCACCGCCTGGCCCAGTTCGGCTTGTACCGCCTCGACCACGCCGGGTACACGCGGCACCACGTGAGCAGTGCGGTCTTCGTCGAAGCGGATTTCCCCCGGGAAGCTGAAGGCGGTGCCCAACTCACGAGGGCCGGCGGCGGCCAGCTGCACGCCGGCGGCCTCGATCTGGGCGATGGACAGGTGCAACTGGCCCTCTTCTTCGCCGTGCCCTTCCTCGGCATGGCCTTCGGCCGCCTTCTCGGCACCATGGCCGTGGCTGTCTTCGCCATGGTCGTCGTGCCGGGCCTGCGCATTCGACGCCTGGCCGAGGTTGCCGGTCCAGGCCAGCCCGCCCAGGCCGAGCGCGGCCATGGCGGCGACCAGAAGGGCTATCTTGCGTGGGTTAGTCATTGTTGCTCCTGCTGTTCAAGGGGGTGCTCAGGTCATCGAGGTCGCCATAAATCCGCTCGACCTGCGCCCTGGCGTCGGTCGCCGATGCCAGAGCCTCGAGGTACAGCCCGCGGGCCTCGATCAGCGTGCGCTGGGCGTCGAGTACATCGAGGAACGCGAACTTGCCCATTTCGAAACCACGGGTGGCGGTGTCCACAGCCTGCTGCGCAGAGGGCAGGATGGTGCGGTCGTAGGCGTCCACCTCCTGCATCGCCGTGTGCCACTGGCTGACGGCGCTGCGGGTTTCGCTACGCAGGCGCAGTTCCACGGCGTTACGCAAGTCACGCGCCTGGTCGGCACGGCGTGCCGCCGCCAGCACGTTGCCCTGGTTGCGGTCGAACAGCGGCAATGGCATGGACAGGCCAACTACATTCACGCGCTCGCGGTCCTCGCGGCTGTACTGGCTACCGAGGCTGACGGTGAGGTTGGGAATACGCTGAGCCTTTTCCGACCCCAGCGACGCGTCGCCGCGCTCGACCTGGGCAGCAGCCAGGCGCCATTCGACCGTTTGTTCAACCCGGTCGAGCAACGCGTCGGCACTGGGCGCCACGCCAGGCGAAAGGTTGGCGGCCTGCAACTGGTCGAAGCTTGCCAACGGGCTCCCGGTCAGGCGTGCCAGAGCCTGGTAGGCCACACTGCGCTGGGTGTGCGCGCGGCGCACTTCAGCCTGGGCCTGGGCCAGTTGCACCTGGGCACGGGTGGCCTCCACAGGCGAGGACTGGCCAGCGGTCACCCGCCCCTGCACCACGCGCAGCCCGCGCTCGGTCAATGCCTGTGATTGCTGCGCCAGCTCCAGTGCAGTCTGCGCGCGCAAGGCGGCGTGAAACGCCTGCACCACATCGGCACGCAGGCCGTTGCGCTGGCGTTCCAGGCCAAGCTGGGCCATGGCCTGGCCGGTACCGGCCACGGCAATCCGTGCGCCACGCTTGCCGCCCAGTTCCAGCGGCTGGCTGAGGGTGACGGTGGTGGTGCTGGTGTCGCGGCGGGTGTCCTCGACCTCCCAGGAGAGCTCTGGGTTGGGGAGCAACCCGGCCTGGCGCCGCTCGCCGTCGGCAATGCCGATTTCCCGGCCGGCTGCGGCCAGCTCCGGGTTTTGCGCAAAGGCGGCGGCCAGCGCCTGCGGCAGGCTCAGGCTCTGACTGGCCTGGGCGCTGGCGGCACTGGCCAGCAGCAGGCAGAGCAAGGCGATCTTGCGGGGGATGGGCACGAACAAATCCTCGTCGACGCGTGTAGGCGAAGGACTGTAGAAAGCCGTGCTTATCGGGGCGGTGGCGGGAAAATTACAATTCTGTAATCCAGCTGCGTTTCTCTTTGTAGGAGCAGCCTTGTGCTGCGAAGAGGCCGACAATGCCATTACATCTACTGTGGCAGTACCGGCCTCTTCGCAGCACAAGGCTGCTCCTACAGGGGGTATGTACATGCTGAGGGTTCGATAATCGCCCACTTTCCCTGTGCGGCGTTTTAGTCCAATTGACTAAACTAACCAGGCGGTACAAAACTAGGTGCATCCAACAACAACAAAGCGATGCTCGTCATGAAGCCCCTTATTCTCGTGCTCAACGGCCCCAACCTGAACATGCTGGGTACCCGCGAGCCTGCCCAATACGGCCACGAAACCCTTGCTGACCTGGCCCAGAGCTGTGCCGATACTGCCCATGCCAACGGCCTGGAAATCGAATTCCGCCAAACCAACCACGAAGGCGAACTGATCGACTGGATCCACGCCGCCCGCGGCCGTTGCGCCGGTATCGTGATCAACCCCGGCGCCTGGACCCACACCTCAGTGGCCATCCGCGACGCCCTGGTGGCCAGCGAAGTGCCGGTCATCGAAGTGCACTTGTCCAACGTGCACAAGCGCGAGCCGTTCCGCCACCTGTCATTCGTATCGTCCATTGCCGTCGGTGTGATCTGCGGTCTGGGCAGCCATGGCTACCGCATGGCCCTCAGCCACTTCGCCGAAATGTTCCAGGAGCGCACGGCATGAGCCAGCACGCCATCCTCGCCGGCCTGATCGGGCGCGGCATCCAGCTGTCGCGCACTCCCGCCCTGCACGAACACGAAGGTGACGCTCAGGCCCTGCGCTACCTGTACCGTCTGATCGATGCCGACCAGCTGCAACTGGAGGACAGCGCCCTGCCCGGCCTGCTCGACGCCGCGCAGCACACAGGCTTCACCGGGCTGAACATCACCTACCCGTTCAAGCAGTCGATCCTGCCACTGCTCGACGAACTGTCGGACGAAGCCCGTGGCATCGGCGCGGTGAATACCGTGGTGCTCAAGGACGGCAAGCGCGTCGGCCATAACACCGACTGCCTGGGCTTTGCCGAAGGCTTGCGCCGCGGCCTGCCCGACGTGGCTCGGCGCCAGGTGGTACAGATGGGTGCCGGTGGCGCCGGTTCGGCCGTGGCCCACGCCCTGCTGGGTGAAGGGGTCGAGCAATTGGTGCTGTTCGAAGTGGATGCGGCCCGCGCGCAGGCCTTGGTAGACAACCTGAATGGCCATTTCGGCGCTGGCCGTGCCGTGCTCGGCACCGACCTGGCCGCAGCCGTGGCCGAGGCGGACGGGCTGGTCAACACCACGCCGGTCGGCATGGCCAAGCTGCCAGGCACACCGCTGCCGGTCGAGCTCCTGCATGCGGGATTATGGGTTGCGGAAATCATCTACTTCCCGCTGGAAACCGAACTGCTGCGTGCGGCTCGGGCACTGGGTTGCCGCACGCTGGATGGCAGCAACATGGCGGTGTTCCAGGCGGTAAAGGCGTTCGAGCTGTTCAGCGGGCGCCAGGCGGATGCGGCGCGGATGCAGGCGCACTTTGCCAGTTTCACCTGATAGAAAAGTGTTGGCTTCTTCGCGGCGGTTCGACGCGAAGAGGCCGGTTCAGGCTAGTCACCTTTTTCAGCCAGCAAAGCCTGTATCACCTGTTCCTGCCCGCCATAATCCCCCTCGCCAAAGTGCACATGGCGCACCTGCCCCTTGCGGTCGACAAAGTAATGCGCCGGCCAGAACTGATTGCCCCAGGCATTCCACACCTTATGGTCGTTGTCCACCGCCACCGGGTAACCGATACCCAGCCCAGCCACCTTGTTACGCAGGGTGCCCACATCGTGCTCGTAGTCGTACTCCGGCGTATGCACACCCACCACCACCAGCCCCTGGTCGGCATAGCGCCGCGCCCAGTCGTTCACATGAGGCAGGCTGCGCTGGCAATTGATGCAGTCCCAGGTCCAGAAGTCCACCAGCACCACCTTGCCCTTGAGCGCTGGCCCATCCAGCGGAGTCGAGTTGATCCACTGGCTGGCCCCCGACAGCGACGGCATCGCGCCGTAGCTGTCACGGGCCATCAGGTGGCCGGCCAAACCCAGCCCCGTCAGCGCCAGGGCAATACCACCCACCTTCAGCATCAGGCGGCGATCAATTCTCATGGCAACCGCCGGTGGCATAGGTGCGGTACTGCACGCTCTGCTGATGGCCCTTGGAGTCGAGGTAGTCCATACGGGTGTTCACCAGGCCGCAGGCGTCGCTCTGGTCGTCCTGCACCGACAGCACTTTCTTCACATCCAGGTGTTCACCGTAGCGGTACTGCATGGCACCGGCATCGGCCATGGGTGCGGTGGCGGCCTGGGCGGCAATGCCGCCAAAGCTGAGCACGGCGAACAGGCTGGCGCTGGCGAAAGTTTTGAAGTTCATGGCATCTCTCCTGTGTAACGCTTGGCAGTGGGGGGTGTTGTTCCCCGGTCGAGAGCCATTTGACGCCTGCCAAGTATCCCGTCTGTGTCACTCAACCCCGGGATGTGCGTCCGCCTGTAGCTGCATCCCTGTCGGAAAAACCTCGTGAAATCATGGAAAATCCTTCGCAAGCAGGTAGTTATAAAAAAAAGGCGCCCACTAAGGGCGCCCCGGCTGTACAAACGGATACAATAGCTGCACGTAGTGACACACTAACGTTTGTTGTCACTCACGGGTTCAACTTTATCGTGACGGCTGTACAACTCAGCCCTCGAAGCACGCTCTGTAAGCGGCCCTCTGTTTTCACCTTTGCTGGAACGCGGAGTGGATTTATTGTCGCCATCACCCGAGCAACTACCGCTTTGAACGGTTTGCTTATCTTTCATAAAAACCTCGATAGAGCCACCTGTATTAAATGGCCCATCATACTGTTCTTCAAGATGTGGAACGCTGGAAAAAGCATGCTTTGTCATGCGATCTATCAGCACAGGGTCAGTGCAGCCAGGCGCGTCTCCACGGGGTATCCGGGCCGTCCGAATGGCGGCTGAATCTCGGTGCGTTCGAGGCCAAAAGCTTTTCTGCAGGCACTGGCTCGGCCTCAGTAACAGGGTCAGGGTCGATGTAATCATCCCGATCATCAGTTGGAGACTGAACAAGACGATCATTGCCCAACACTTGGCGATCCTGATCAATTTCCGGATCACTCTCCGGCGAGTCCTGCCCTGTCTGGTTTTTACCGTACATAAGCACCTCTCATAGGCCCAGATATTCTGAGCTTATTGAGTATGCGCCCTGCTTGAAAACAAAAGACAGGTATCAGACCACCGGACACAATCTATCAGAAACTAACCAACAACGACCTTCTTTACGTACAGTTCCTGTATTGAACTTTCTTCATGGTCGCCACTCGTTCGCCTGGCGGGTATCGCCAGGCGCTCGTGAGGCCTTCAACAAGAGTGTAAAACTGCCTGTGAGTTGATGACGGAGCTCTTTGGGCATGATGAAAGCAAAATGCACGAGCCATGACCCGTCTCCCAGCAGAAAGCTCTCCCGGCGGTATTCGGTCACTTGTTGTTCTGAAATACCTATGCAGACGGCGATTACACCGTCGCTTGGCTCTTCGCTCACGGGCGTGCCCCTTCAAGAATGGGTTTTGAAGCGCCCGAATGGTGGTGGGTTCAGGCAGCAAAGGCAGGCCATCAAGGCTTGGCTGTACGCTCCTTGGTCCACTGAGCTTTGGCTACGCCATACGGGGTGCCGGTGACACCGCTGGCTACGTGCTGGATATGGCCGCCATGCTGGAGGAACGTTTCGATTTGCTCGCAAAGGCGTTCGTGTGCTCTTTGGGCTGCGCCGGGGTATGTCTGGTACATGTAGGCTACTCGGTAATGAGCCACTGAAATACAGTTACCCGAGGCGTCATTGTACGCGCTGTAGTGCAATCAGGCTCTGAACCAGCCCCGTACCCGGCTTTTATCGGCCAGGCGGTCGATTCCTGGCGCTGCGCGGCCTAGGCGCGAGGCGCTTCAAGCAACCCCATGCACGGTTGCCATCCCTGCCAGATACACTGCAATACAAACCCCCGCAGGCAAGCGCAAACACGCCGGGTACACTGCGCCAACCCCACTCGAACAGGAACGCTGCGCATGGAACACGTCGATCACATCCTGATCGTCGACGACGACCGCGAGATCCGCGAACTGGTCGGCAACTACCTGAAGAAGAACGGCCTGCGCACCAGCATCGTCGCCGACGGCCGGCAGATGCGCGCCTTCCTCGAAGCCAACAGCGTCGACCTGATCGTTCTCGACATCATGATGCCGGGCGACGATGGCCTGCTGCTGTGCCGCGAACTGCGCGCCGGCAAGCACCGCAACACGCCCGTGTTGATGCTGACAGCCCGCAACGATGAAACCGACCGCATCATCGGCCTGGAAATGGGCGCCGACGATTACCTCACCAAGCCGTTCTCGGCCCGCGAACTGCTGGCCCGTATCAATGCCGTGCTGCGCCGCACGCGCATGCTGCCACCCAACCTCACCATCAGCGAAAGCAGCCGCCTGCTGCGCTTCGGCCAATGGCGGCTGGACACCACCGCGCGCCACCTGCTCGACAACGAAGGCACCCTGGTGGCCCTGAGTGGCGCCGAGTACCGCCTGTTGCGGGTGTTTCTCGACCACCCGCAGCGGGTGCTCAGCCGCGAACAGCTGCTCAACCTGACCCAGGGCCGCGAAGCCGACCTGTTCGACCGCTCCATCGACCTGCTGGTCAGCCGCCTGCGCCAGCGCCTGGGCGACGACGCCCGCGAACCCAGCTGCATCAAGACCGTGCGCAGCGAAGGCTATGTGTTCTCGCTGCCGGTGCAACTGCTCGAGTCGCCGTCATGAAATGGCCACGCACCCTGGCTTCGCGCCTGGCGCTTATCTTCTTCACCGGCCTGGTGCTGGCCTACGGCTTGTCGTTTGGCCTGCAGGCCTACGAGCGCTACATCAGCAGCCGCTCGATGATGCTCAGCAACCTGGAGCAGGACGTGGCCACATCGGTGGCCATACTCGACCGCCTGCCTGCGGCCGAACGTGCGGCCTGGCTGCCGCGCCTGGAACGGCATACCTACCGCTACCGTCTCGATCAGGGCCTGGCCGGCGAGGTGATGCCCAGCAGCGACCCGCCCATGGCCGCCGAGTCGATCGTCAAGGCCATCGGCAGCGACTACCGCCTGACCTTCCAGGACATCCCCGGCCCGAACCCCCACTTCCAGGCGCACCTGAGCCTGGCCGATGGCGCACCGCTGACCATCGACGTCACCCCATCGCCGGTTCCGGTGGCCCGCTGGCTGCCCATGGTGTTGCTGATCCAGCTGGCCGTCTTGTTGCTGTGCACCTGGTTGGCCGTGCACCTGGCCATAGGCCCTCTGACCCGCCTGGCCCGCGCGGTGGACAACCTCGACCCGGACAAACCCGGCATACAGCTGGATGAAAGCGGCCCGCGCGAGGTGCGCTACGCCGCTGTGGCCTTCAACGCCCTGCAGGCGCGCATTACCGCCCACCTCAAGGAACGCATGCAGTTGCTGGCGGCCATTTCCCACGACCTGCAAACGCCGATCACACGCATGAAGCTGCGTGTCGAAGTGATGGACGAAGGGGTAGAGAAGGACAAACTGTGGAGCGACCTGGGCGAAATGGAGCACCTGGTGCGCGAAGGCGTAGCGTACGCCCGCAGCATGGATACCAGCACCGAAGCCCCGTGCAGGATCAACCTCGACGCCTTCCTCGACAGCCTGGTGTTCGACTACCAGGACAGCGGCGCGCAGGTAGAGCGCAATGGCAGCACCGGCAGCCTGCTGGAAACTCGCCCGCACGCCCTGCGCCGAGTGCTGGTTAACCTGGTGGACAATGCCCTCAAGTTTGCCGGCGCCGCCGAGCTGGAGGTGTGCCGCGAGGGCGGCATGACCGTGATCCGTGTGCTCGACAACGGGCCTGGAATTCCCGCCGACGAGCTGGATGAAGTGCTCAAGCCGTTCTACAGAGTGGAGGGTTCACGCAATCGCAGCACGGGCGGCACCGGGCTGGGGCTGGCCATTGCCCACCAGCTGATCCAGGCCATGGGGGGTCGGCTGACCCTGAGCAACCGCGACAGTGGCGGGCTGTGCGCGCGAATCGAGCTCAGCTGACAGGCGAGCGCACACCTACAATCCGGTACACAACCCCAGCACCGCCGACACACCGCAGATACCCCACCGCCACACACTCCCGGTCACACAACCATACCCGGGAGTCATCTTGATGAAAGCCTTTAACCTGACCACCTTCGACCACTTCGGCAACTGGAGCGCGGACCTGCCGTTACGGCTGTTCCTGGCCTGGGAGTTTTTCGAATCCGGGCTGGAGAAGTTCAATGGCAGCAACTGGTTTGCCGACCTGCAAGGTAGCTTTCCGTTCCCCTTCAACCTGCTGCCCGCCGAGCTGAACTGGCAACTGTCGATGTGGGCGGAACTGGTACTGCCGTTGCTGCTGTTGCTGGGCCTGGGTACCCGACTGGCGTCATTGGGCCTGATGGTGGTGACCGTCGTGGCAATAGCGGCAGTGCACTGGCCGGCGCACTGGTCGAGCCTGGCCGAACTGGCCCAGGGCTATGCCATTACCGACCAGGGCTTCGGCAATTACAAGTTGCCACTGATCTACCTGGTAGCATTGCTGCCCTTGCTGCTGACGGGGGCCGGTCGGTTCAGTCTGGATCATTGGCTCAGTGCGCGATTTCGCAGGTGAGTTGGCTGGGGCTGCCATGCAGCCCCCAAGGCCCTCAAACCGTACCGACGATGACGCCCTGCCCGCGCAACCCTTCCAGTAATGCCAGCCCCTGCTGCAACTCCCCTCCCAATGCCTCCAGCCGCGCCCGACCGGTGCCCTGCTCCAACGCCAGCAACCGATACGCCAGCGGCGCCAACCGCGCAAAGCGCACCTGCAACGCGGCATCGCGATAAACCAGCAGCAAGGTTGGCGTCTCTGGCGCAACCGTTGGCTGATAGTCCGCCGCAATACGCTCCACCGGCCAACGATAGGCCAGCACCCGCGCCACGCAAGACAACAGCGGCTCCCCGTTCAGCAGGTCGCCAGCAGGGTCATGCACCGGGTCCTCGGCATCGCTCAGGTAGAGCTGCGACTCGATCCACTCGTAGTGGGCCAGCTCCAACTGCCAGGGCGCATCCAGCTCGACGCTTTGCAGATAATCAACGAACGCTTCGGCAATCTTGGTAAACAAGGGGGTCTGGCTTCGGTAGCTGGCATAGAAATCACGTACCCGCGCATGCCAGCGCTGCTCGCCCAAGGCCTGGCGCATCACCGGAAAGCTCCCGGCCAGCAGGCCTTCGATGGCGCCGTAGAACAATTCACGGTAAACCTTCAGCCGCCGCGCCTCCACACCGGGCGGTGGGGCATTATGCTGTGGGTCGCGCAGGTACCGGGCCAGGGTGTATTGCTGTTCACGCAGTGTCTCATTCATGCGTTTGCCCACCCCAAACACGCTGTACAGCGCGGATACGTGCCGCCTCTGCCAACAGCTCGGCCAGTGGCGGGTAGTTGAAGTCACGTTCGAGCACCGTCGGCTGCACGCCAAAGCGCGCACAAGCGACCGCGTACAGCGCCCATACATCTTCCTTGACCGGTGCCCCATGGGTGTCGACCTTGAGGTCTGGCGCTTCATCGTAATGGCCAGCCACGTGCATGCCGGTCACCCTCGCCACAGGCAGGCCCTCAAGAAACGCCTTGGCGTCGTACCCGTGATTGCAGGCATTGACGAAGACGTTATTGACGTCCAGCAGCAGGTCGCAATCGGCCTCATCGAGTACCGCCCGGATGAATTCGAGCTCACTCATCGCCTGGTACGGTGCGGCGTAGTAGCTGATGTTTTCCACGGCAATGCGCCGTTCCAGGTGTGCTTGCGCCTGACGTATGCGCCCGGCCACATGGCGCACGGCTTCATCGGTAAACGGAATGGGCATCAGGTCGTACAGGTGCCCGTCATCACTGCAATAGCTCAAGTGCTCGCTGTACACCCGCACCTGGTGCCGATCTAAAAACTGACGGGTCTTGTCGAGAAAAACCCGGTCCAGCGGCGCACTGCCACCCAGCGACAACGACAGCCCATGGCAGGTGATGGGAAAACGCTCGGCCAGCTGGGCAAGGCCTTTGCCATAAGCACCGCCAACGGCAATCCAGTTTTCTGGTGCACATTCGAGAAAATCCACTGCACCGGCGTTCATCGCCAGCAATTCAGGCAGCAGGCCGCGGCGCAGCCCAAGCCCGGCATTCAACGTCGTAAAGTGCATAAACAGGCCTCCAACAGGCACAACGCCCCGCCTGACCAGCAGGCGGGGCGTTGCGTCATTTCAAGGTCAATGGGTCAGGGTTTGCCGGCCAGGTGGCTGAACAGCCCCTCGGGCATGGCCTTGCCGTTGGCCTGATAGATCGCCTTCAGGTGATCCGCAGCTTCCTGTTCGGAGATGAAGCCATCATGGTTGCGGTCGATCTTGTCGAAGTCACCGGCACGGTCCTTGGCCACCGCCAGAAACTCTTCCCGCGTAACCTTGCCGTCGTGGTCGCTGTCCGTCCTGGCGAACGAGGCATCGCCGCACTTGCCCTCCCCGCATTTACCTTCGCCCTGGCTAGCCTTGCCGCTGCCGCCACACTTGCCTTCGCCACATTTACCCTCGCCGGCCACTTTGGCCGATGCCAGTTGGTAACCCTGGGCCAACGGTTCAATCGCGAATGCACTGCTGGTCAAGGCCATGCTGCCGATCAGGGCGGCACCCAGCAGGCCGATGGTGTTTCGTGCTTGAGTCATGATGTAGCTCCACTGTGGTTGGAAAGTGGAGCCATTAGGCCGTTGCGCTGTGTCGTGGTTGTATCGAGCAGCCTGCGGTTTTGTAAGGGAGTGGGTCTGTTGTGCAGCCGGATACAATGCAATACAGCAGCCCCGGGTGTACCGGGGCCGATGCAGGTATTCAGTCTTCCAGCGGCTTTGGCGGCGCAGCCGGCTTTGCAGGCTTGGTTGGCTTGGCAGGCTTGCTGTCCTTGGCCTTGGTTTCCGGTGCCGCCGCTACTGGCTCAGGTGCGGCCACAGCTTTTTCGCTTGCGGGCAGTTCATCGACCGCCTTGAGAATCGCCTGCGGGTCGATGGGGTCGCCAGACTCGTCGTCCTTGAGCATGTGCCGCTCGCCGTCCTTGCCCACCAGGATCACCTTGGTGCCCTTGCTCGCGCCCAGTTTCAGTTCACGAATCAGGGCCATGGTGGTCTGTTGTTCGAGGTTCTTGTCCTCGCGCTTGCCCATCATGTTGGCGACGCTGTACAGCACCAGGTTGCGCTCCTTGAAGGCGGCCTGGGTGGCCGGGTCCTCGAGGGCCTTGTTCAATCCGCGCAAGGTTGGGTCTGCGCTGCTGGGCGCGATGACCACCAAGGGCCTGGCCTTGCCCACTTCCTTGGCCAGCGGTGCGTCACTGTCGGCCGCCAGCAGCGGGCCGGCGACAGCGAGCAAGGTAGCGAGGGTCAGTGACCGGACGAGCATGCGTATCTCCTTATTCTCTCGATAAACCAAAGACTACAGATCATGGAGAAAGATCCGACGCGGGAGCCTAAACCAACAGCCACAGACGTGCTCGGCACAAAGGTAACTTCCGATTTCCATGACCGGCCGGCACCATCTGCGTAAAAATCAGCGCACAATCAGAGCATAGCGCAAAGCCGCTGGCGCCACGCGGGCCTGCCCAGGGTTTGAACACCTAATGCAGCAGACGCGGCGGCGAATGCCTGTCGAGCGCTTCCAGCGTCAGCTGCAGCAACACTGCGTGCTCCCGTTGCTGATTGCTGATGTGCAGCCGTGCGATTTCCGCATCCCGGCCCCCCAAGGCCATCAGCCGCTCTAGCTCAGCGTGCATATGATGCGGCACTTGCAGGCGAGCCGGGAAGGTCGCGCGCAGGTAATCCTGCCAGAACCACTGCCGCGACAGAAAATGAGCAATGCCTTCCCGGGTCTGGCCCGCCAGGACGATTTCACGGGCCACGCGAACGTCCTGCTTGCTTAGCGCAGCAATACCTGGGTAAAGCATTTCGTCTGGCTGGGCGGGTAAGTCCAACGCCCTGCGCAGGGCGATCCGGTATGCCAGGGCGAACTCGATCGACTCATTCCCCGCCCCCAACCGCTGGGCATGTTCAGCGGCAATCTGGTCGAGCAACGCCAACCGCCACAACCGACCACCGAGCCATAGCAAAGCCCGCTCAGGCTGGCGGGCAAACTCGCCGCGTCGCGTCCGCCATATCATCACTCGCAGTTCCAGATCAGCGAAGCGAGCAGCGGCGTTATCCTGGCAATCGGTCGACGCTGCGTGTTCGAACAACTCCTGCTTGAGCGCATCATCCTCACTCATCGCCTGAAACATCTCGAGCACACGGGATGCGAGGGCGGACGCGGTCGACGAGAACCTGAATGCCCCCGACGCCGTCAACACCGACAGGGTATTGAAGAAGTCAGCCGATTGTTCCTCTGCCTCAAGATGGACCCACAACGCGGCCATTTCGTCGCGGCGCCCGACTGCCAACACATCCAGAAAGCGCAGCCGATATGGAACGCGGCTTGCCTCAAGCCAGTGCCAGACAGAAAGCGCTTCAGGCGCAGCCGCCAGCAGGTTGCCGGAAAGCTCGACCCTGCCCCAGCGCCACAGTTGCGACAGATGAAAACCCTCGGGCAATTCGTCAATGCTGTTGCCGCGAAGGTCCAGCGTGTGCAGGGCTGGCGCGTCCATCACCCCATAAGGACACTCGGGCATATGGGTGTGTGGCAGGTGCAGGGCATTGAGCTCGGTCATTGCGAAGACCGAGAATGCCCTGCCCAATGGGTTGTCCGAAAGGTTCAGGTACACCAGCGAACGACAACCCGCCAGGATCAATGCCTGGCTTTCGTCGAGTACGATCTGGTTACCCGACAGATCGAGCACTTCCAGCCTTTGGGCAAGCATCAGAGGCAAAGGCAAACGCCTGAGGCGACACTGGGTGATTTCCAGGTTGCGCAAGTTGGGAAATGCCCGCAGGAACTCATCCGGAATCTGCTCCAGGCGCATGGCACGCAAGGCCAGGATCGAGACGTGGGGAAAAGTTACTTGCGCCGGCAGTGCAGGCAGTTGCTGCAAGCGGCTGCGGGTCTGGGTCAGCATGAAGCGTGCCCCCTCCACCGTCGCATCCTCTTGAAGTTCGGGTACAAGCCAGCGCCAGCAGTCGACAAGGCCCTTTCTGAACTCACGCCGGGCGGCCAGTTCCGGTGTGGGAAATGCATTGCGTACCCATCTGTTGAGGTGAGTGCTGAGCAGTGCATATTGCTGTTCCAGCATGCGCAACCTGGCTTGCGCGTTGTCTGACGCCAGCCAACGGCCGATCTGTTCATCACTGAGGGCTGGGTACAGGTCTCGAAGCCGTGCCTGAAATGCCCTCGGCCTGGACAGCCCCAGCGCGGCCCATAACCTGCCGCCAGCCAGGGGGTAGCCAATCCGGCCATCATCGAGCCGTTGCGGCGCGAGAAATGAGCCACGCGGCCGGTCCAGCCTGAGCACATTTACCACCGCCTGCCTTTGGCCACTTGCAACCTGTGCCAGGGCCTGGCGCAGTGCAGGCACGAAGGCGTCGCCCTGGCCGATGGCCGCCTGAGACGGCTCGTCATAAGCCGCAGCCAGGGTCTCGAACAACTCGCCCGCCTCACTGGTCAATGACCGTGAAGGATCACGCAAGCGGAACACCCCATGCTGGTGAAGCAGGTCAAACGTCTGGCCCGCGCCCTCGATCGCGAGCAGCGGTTCGCTGGCATCACCGTCGAACAATTGCCACCCGGGCCCGTCAGCCCCAGGCACGTCGACCAGCAGGTTCAGCACCACCCGCGCCAGGTCGAGGGTTTGCGGCGTATCGATGCTCAGCGCCTCATACACCCGCGCGACTCGAATCCGCGCAACCTGCAACCTTGCCGCCTCGGCCATGAACAACGGCACGCGCCCGGTCTCGCGAAGCTGCTGCAGGTCATCTTCGCTGACATCGCGCAACACCTCGTCCGCCGCCAGGCGGTGCAGGCTGGCAAAATCCCGGCGCAATGGGCGCCCAGTGTCAGTGTCGGGGTTCTGCTCTTCGTACAAACGCTGGAACAACGCTCGTCGCCCTGCCCAGGCCACATCGGCCAGCGCTGCCCCGCCCTTGTCGGCTGCCTGGGGGAGACTCATCACCCGCTCCAGCAACTGCGGATCGGCGGTGGCCACGCCCTCACGCAACTGGTTGACCAGCGTGCGGACACGGCCGGCGAGAATCACGCGGTCGACGGTATCGACCAGCACGGCTTCAGGCGCCCGGCCATACACATGCCATGCCCGCAAATGCTGGTCGTCAAGACCATGAACCGCCAGCACCTGGTCGATCTGCGCGGCATCGAGGTCGCTGAATGGCCTGCCCAGGCGACGGAACAGCTGGTGGGCGTCGTCCCACTCGGCTGGCTGCTCGCACCACAGCCGCCATGCACCGGCACCATTGTGACGTAGCGGCGGCGCGTAACCCTGATAGGGGAGCAGTTGCCACTGTTCATCGGCATCGCACCAACCCACCTCATACCAGTGACCATCCAAGCTGATCCAGCGACGCTCGCCCAAATGGTACACACGCTCCATGTCCCGCGTTGCCGTGTCCGGCGGGCTTTCGCAGCGATAAGGCTTGAGGTCTGCGTTCCACAGTTTTTCCTCGCCGCCAGCCAGCTGCGTCGGTACCAGCTTGTCCACCTCGCTCCAGGCGCGACGGGCCGTAGCGACGACGGCAACGGTTGCCCCGACAGCCAACAGCCCTTTGCCCACATTCAGCAGATGCGCCAGCGCCGCATTGCGCTCGTTGTCCTGCCAGTCCCCTACAGCCTGAAACGTCTGCTCAAGCAGCTCCCAGGCCATCACCCCCAGCAACACCGCGCCGATACCGGGCACGAAGAACCCTGCAATACCCAACAGGGTCCAGCCTTCAGCACGCAGACGGCGGCCATGCTCGGCCTGGACTTCGCGATCAAGCTGGCCCACCGGTGGGGCAATGATCGCAGCATCATCCTTGATCCGGGCGACCCAATCGTCAGCGAGGTGTTCGAACAGCGGCAAGCTGTAGGCGAAGGTTTGCTCATCAAGGTCCCTGGTCGCCCACGCGGTCACGTCATCGAGCCGTTCGCTGACGGCCGAGAAGAATCGCTGGCTGTCGCGACGGCGCACGAAGCGGTTGAAAAACCGCCGGTAGTCATCTTCGCGCAGGCGCTTGCCAAGTACCCGGCGGGCATAATCTTCCAGGTCGCTGCGCACGCTCCAGGGGCCGTGCGGGTCCCCCGGCACATAGACCAGCACGCGCTTGCTGGTGTTGTACAACACACCCTCATCGACCACGTCCAGCACCACGATCTGCTGCAAACTGCAACCGAACAACGCCAACTGCCGGACGCGAACAGGTGCGCCTTCGAGCTGGCCCAGGGTACCCTGAAGGCACAACTGCACCACCCACTGCAGCTGGCCTGCGCTCAATACGCCTTGCGCCCTGGCCTGCAGGGCATCCACCAGCATGCTGTAGCGTTCCCGTCGCGCCAACAATCCCCTGACCTCGGGCTGCAGAACAGAGTCCAGATGCGCCTGGTACTTCTGGCCAAGGTCCAGTTCTCGACACAATTTGGCGAAGCGTAGTGCGGACAGTTCACTACGCTGTGCGCCGAGCTCATCGACCAGGCAATTGCCACGGGGCTGGTCGCGCTGCTGTTCTGCTGTGAAATTCCCCAAAGCGGCTTCGAGCACCGGGATGTCGTAGTAGTCGCTGTCGACAACGGGAAGCCTGCTGGTGACATAACTGACGGTGGGCGAGGTGAAGGTGTACCACTGGCGAAAGAACAGGCGATCAACGTCGAGTTCGCCGTGGGCGCCAAGCGCTTCGTGCAACAAGGGCCGGGTAAATGCATCCAGGTTGTCTAGCCGCGCCAACGCTGCCGACAAGCCTTCGCGGCAGGCCAGCAGTTCCATCAGCGCACCGCTCAGGAGGGTGAATTCTGCCACGCTCAGCCGCATCATCCAGGGCGACAGGCGCTGTGCGATGTACTGGTCCTGCCATGCTTGCGCCATGGCAAGGGTGTCGGCCGCAGCCGCTTGCTGACTGCTATTGTTGAGCATCTCTGCCTCCGCGATAACGTGGAGGTGCGAGTCTGAAGACTGTTGCTGCGTGCTGACGCCTAGCTATCTACCACCCGATCAGAACAGCAGCAATTGATGGTCGGTAAGACGGGCAAAATCATCGCCGACAAAGGGCAGGATGGCATCTGCCACCGGTTGTAGCTGACGGCTGATGTAGTGATCGTAGTCGATCGGTGCCTGCAGGTTTTCCAGTGGTTCAGGGCCGGCGGTGGTGATCACGTAGCTGATCCAGCCCCCGCGCTGGTATTGCAGAGGGCGCCCCAGGCGCTTGTTGTACTCGTCGGCAAGGCGTGCGGCACGCACATGCGGCGGCACGTTGCGCTGGTAATCGGCCAGCGGCCTGCGCAGGCGCTTGCGATACACCAGCAGCTCGTCCTGCTCGCCCGCCAACGTCCGCTGCACATACTCGCAGACATAATCACGGTAGGGTTCGCCGCGAAACACACGGCCGTAGAGCGCCTGCTGAAACTCCCGGGCCAGCGGCGACCAGTCGGTGCGTACCGACTCCAGGCCTTTGTAAACCATCTCTTCAGAACCATCAGCCCGCTGCACAAGGCCGGCATAGCGCTTCTTGCTGCCTTCATCGGTGCCGCGGATGGTGGGCATCAGGAAGCGCCGGTAATGCACTTCGAACTGCAGTTCGAGGGCACTCTGCAGGTTCATGGTTTCGCGCAGGTGTGCCTGCCACCATTGGTTGACTTCGGCCACCAGCTCGCGGCCGATGCGCGCCGCGTCTTCCTCCGCATGGGCACCCTTGAGCCAGACGAAGGTGGAATCGGTGTCGCCATAGATCACGTCAAAGCCGCGCGCCTCGATCAGCGCCCTGGTCTGGCGCATGATCTGGTGCCCACGCATGGTGATGGACGAGGCCAACCGGGGGTCGAAGAAGCGACAACCACTGGAGCCCAGCACCCCGTAGAACGCGTTCATGATGATCTTCAATGCCTGTGACAACGCCGCGTTGCCGTCACGTTTGGCCGCTTCCCTGCCCTGCCACACACGCTCGACAATGGCCGGAAGGCAATGCTGGCTGCGCGAAAAACGCCCACCGCGAAAGCCTTCCACCGAATGTTGGTCATCGGGGACACGCAAGCCTTCCACCAACCCGACCGGGTCGATCAGGAAGGTACGAATGATCGACGGATACAGGCTCTTGTAGTCCAGCACCAGCACCGAGTCGTACAGGCCAGGGCGCGAGTCCATGACGAAGCCACCGGGGCTGGCTTCGTCAGGGCGGCTGCCGAGGTTGGGGGCCACAAAGCCCATACGGTGCATCTGCGGCATGTACAAATGGCAAAACGCGGCGACCGACCCGCCGCTGCGGTCTACCGCCAGGCCGGTGACCGATGACCGCTCCAGCAGGAACTCCAGCAGGCGGGTGTGGGCAAATATGCGCGTGACCAGCTCACAGTCCTTGAGGTTGTATCGCGCCAGGGCCGGTTTGTCTTCGGCAAAGCGCCGGTTGATCTCGTCCATGCGCTGGTAAGGCGTGTCGATGGCTTTGCCTTCACCGAGCAGCGTCTGGGCAACGTTCTCGAGGCTGAACGACGGGAAGCTCCAGGTTGCCGAACGCAGCGCCTCGATGCCGTCGATCAACAGCCGCCCCGGCGCATCGGCGAACACGTGGCCACCACCGGCATGGCTACGTAGCGTCATCGGGACACCTTTACGCCCCAACGCCAGCGGCACCTGCAGCGCTTTGGCGTGCTCATGCAGCAGGCGCAGGTCGAACTGCACCAGGTTCCAGCCGATGATTGCATCCGGGTCATGCTCGGCCATCCACTGGTTGAGGCAGGCCAGCAGCGCGGCGCGATCGGCACAGTAGTGCAGGTCGAAATCGAGGCCATCGGCCGTGCCATTGGCCGGGCCGAGCATGTACACCTGACGCTGGCCGCAGCCTTCAAGGGCGATGCTGTACAACTCGCCGCGCTCGCTGGTTTCGATGTCCAACGACACCAGGCGCAGCGGCGGGCGGTAACCTGGCGAGGGCTTGAGCTGGGCCTCGCAGAGGACGCCCTGGGCGTCGGGTTGGCCGGTGAACTGGACCGGGGCAGTGATGAACCGCTCCATCAGGTAGCGTTCGGGTGGGCGGATATCCGCTTCGAACACCTCGATACCCGCCGTGCGCAGGCGTTGCTCCAGTTGCATCAGTTGCCGGTGCTGCCGGCAGTACAACCCCAGCACCGGGCGCTGGTCGAAGTCTTTCAGGCGCAGTGGCCGCAGCTCGACGCCGGGCTCGTTGGCCAGCAACACCCGCGCGTGGGCCTCATGCGCCTGCGGGATGAACGCCACCGAAACCTGTGGCGCCAGGCGTAGCTGCCGTGGCCCCTGATCGGTTGCGAGCCAGAACTCCACGCAGGTGCCTTCGGGCGTGTCATGCCAATGACGGGTCAGCACAAAACCCTGCTGCAACTCCACTGCGTCGACCTCTGCTGAAAAACGCAATTCTACGCTAGCGTGCCCCCGCCACGAAGCCACTTCTGCGCGCTGCCCAAGTCAACACCAAGGCCACCGCGATCAATGCCAACACCACCCCGCCAAAGGCCTCGGTCCCGCCCCCGACGAGCAACACGCCACCCACGATCCCGCCCAGGGCGATAGCGCTGTTCCACACGGTCACCAGCATCGATTGCGCCACATCCCCGCCCTCGCCCGCCGCATCGGCACAGGCGGTCTGCAGCAGGGTCGGTGCGCCACCGTAGGTCAAGCCCCACAGGGCGATGCTCAGGTATATCAACCACGACGACGCCTGCCCCAATGCCAGTGTGGCCAAGGCAAAACCGGCCAGGCTCAGCAATACCAGCGTGCGCAGATGCCGGTCGACCAGCATCCCCACCAGGCCGATTCCGGCCAGGGCCGAAAGGCCAAACACCATCAGCACCGGGCCAATGTCCGCCGCCATGCCGGCCGCCGCCAGCAGCGGCACAATGTAGGTGTAGAGGATGTTGTGGCCAAGGATCCAGGTCAGGATCACCAGCAGCACGATCAACACCCCCGGCGTGCGCAGCACCTGCATGGCCGCCGGGCGTCTGCCAGCGGCATGCCCCGGGTACTCCGGCACCGAGCGCAGCACCCACACCACCAGCAGCAACGCCACCAGGGTGACCAGCACAAACGTTGCACGCCAGCCCAGCCCGGCGCCCAGCCAGGTGGCAATGGGAAGCCCGAGCGACAAGGCAATCGGCTGCCCGAGCATGGCCAACGCCATGGCCCGGCCCTGCTGTGCCACCGGCACCATGCGCCGGGCATGGCCCGCGATCAGGCCCCAAGCCAGGCCGGCGGCAGCGCCGGTGAAAAAGCGCAGCACCAGGGTCAGGCTGTTGGATGTCGACAAGGCCGTCAGCCCGTTGAACAGCACAAAACCGATGATCGCCAGCAACAGGGCCCGCCGGCGATACCAGCCCTGGGTCAGGGTCACCAGCGGGATTGCCGTCAGCAGCGAACCCAAGGCATAGGCCGTGACCCATTGCCCGGCCATGGCCTGGCTGATGTGCATGCCGTTGGCGATCTGGTCGAGCAAGCCCGCCGGCAGGGTTTCGCTGAGGATGGCGATAAAGCCGGTCATGGCCAGCGCCAGCAGCCCGCTGACGGGCAGGCGCTCGCTGCTGGCGTCCAGCAACGGTGGGGAGGATGTCTGGGACATTGCAATTGCCTTGAGTTGGAAAACAAGGCGGACAGTCTGCAAGCAAGGCCACTGCGGAAAAAGACGGGTACAATGCCGCTCACCCCGGACACCTGTGTCCGCAATCAGGAATGCAGCATGGACAGCCTCAGCGGCTTCGTGGTGTTCAATCGGGTGGCTGAAACCCGCAGTTTCGTCGCCGCAGGCCAATCGCTGGGCATCACTGCCTCGGCCGTGGGCAAACGCGTGGCGCGCCTGGAAAGCCGCCTGGGTGTGCGCCTGTTCCACCGCAGCACACGCAGCATTACCCTTACCGCCGAGGGCGCGCTGTTTCTCGAGCGCAGCCGACGCATCCTGGCCGAAATCGAGGCTACCGAGCAGGAGCTGTCCCAGGCCAGCGAAACCCCGCGTGGCCGCTTGCGTATCAGCATGCCGCAGGTCACAGCGCTGGTGATGCCGGCGCTGGCCGAGTTCATGGCGCTATACCCGCAGGTGGAGCTGGACCTGGACTTTTCCGACCGCATGGTGGATATCGTCGGCGAAGGCTTCGATGTGGTGATGCGCGGTGGCCAGCCGGTGGATTCGCGGCTCAACGCCAAGTTCCTGGGGCACTTCCAGCACCGCCTGGTGGCCTCGCCCGAGTACCTGCGCGAACGCGGCACACCCCTGCACCCGCGCGACCTGGCGGCGCATACCTGCCTGCATTATCGCTTCCCCAGCAACGGCAAGCTGGAAACCTGGCCGCTACGCCAGGAGCACCCCGAACAAGCCTACGACATCCCCATCTCGATGGTTTGCAACCATGTCGAGACGCGCGTCTGCTTTGCCTTGAACCACCGCGGCATCACCTGCCTGCCAGACTTCAATGTGCGTCGCGAACTGGACAACGGCTCACTGGTCAGCGTGCTCGACAGCTTCATGGAACGGCGCGGCAGCTTCTATCTGCTGTGGCCGTCCGGGCGGCAGATGCCGCCGAAGTTGCGGGTGTTCATCGATTTCATGCTCGAGCGGGTGTTCAACCGTACAGGTAGTTGATGTCCTTGTAGGCCAGCGGTGGCACCTGGCCCAGCAGGAAGTCGCGCAGCTTGTGCATTTGCCGCGCTTTCGGGCTGGCCTTGAGCCAGGTCATGTAGTACCCGTCACCGGTAGCCACTGCATGCTTGAACGGCGTGGCCAGGCGCCCGGCCTGCAGGTCGGCACTGGCCAGCACCAGGTCGACCACCGAAATACCCAGGCCTTGCTGGGCAGCCGAAATGCCCTGGTCGAGGGTATCGAACACTTGCCCCTGGTCGATGCTGATCTCCAATGCGCCCATCCGCGCCAGCCAGCGCCGCCAGTCGCGCCGGTCGGGTGACGGGTGCAGGAACTCACATTGGGCCAGGTCTGCGAGGGCCGGTTGAGCCTGTGGCATGTAGTCGGGCTGGCACACCGGGATCAGCCATTCATCGAACAGCTTGAAACTCTCGATATCGGCGGGGAAACGCCCGCTGGCCAATAAAATGGCGCAGTCGTAGGGCTCGGAATAGAAGTCCACGCTGTCGATGTCCATCCACACGCTGGACAGTTGCACGCTGCAGTTGTCATCGGCCTTCTTGAACGCATCCAGCGCCCGCAACAGCCAGCGCATGGTGAGCGTAGACGGCGCCTTCAGGCGCAGGCCGTAGCGGTCCTGGCGCAGCAACGCGCAGGCATTTTCGATGATCTTGAAGCCAACCTTCAGCTCTTGCGACAGCAGGCGCCCGTGCTCGGTCAGGCTCAGTTTCGGGCCACGCCGCTCGAACAGGTCGCAGCCAAACAGGGCTTCCAGGGTTTTGATGTGATGGCTGACCGCCCCTTGGGTCAGGGCCAGTTCTTCCGCCGCACGGGTAAAAGAGCCATAGCGAGAGGCCACCTCGAAGGCACGCAGGGCGTGCAAGGCCTGAATCCGTTCCGACATGGCGACGTCCCGAGCATGAACAAGACTAATAGTAGGTCATAGTTCCACGCGTTTTACAACGTCGAGAGCGTCTCGGAAAATGCAGGTAAATAATAAACATAACCAAGATCCTGCCTGCATATGACTGGAACGTTCACTTAATCAACGCCTGGGGAAATCATGTTTACGGGATATGGAAATTGCTATCGCCTGGATGCGCTAGAGCTGGCCGTTGAACATGGATGCAATACGCAACACTGGACTTTCAAAACCATAGAACACTTTCGCAGTATCCTCGCCAACCCCGACTTCCCTTGCCTGTTCGGCCGCAAGGCGGTAAATGGCGAAACCTGCCACATACTCTTCGCCCGCGCCGAACAACTGGCCGATGACATCGCCCAGGGCCTGGCCGACTACGTGTTCACGGTCGCCCCGATCACACCCAAGCAGCGCATCGGCAGCCCACTGGTGGTGTTTCTCGAAACCGCCGCCGATTACACCCTGGCCGAACAGCAGGCGCTGGCCTGGAAGGTGCTGCGTGGCGTGCATGCGCGCGACCCGCACCCCTGGCCGCAGGGCATGCCGACCGACCCCGACGACAACGGCTGGTCGTTCTGCTATGCCGGCATGCCCTTGTTCATCAACATGAACTTCCCCGGCCACCAGCAGATGAAAAGCCGCAACTTGGGGCATCACATCACCTTCGTCATCAATCCACGGGCGAACTTCGACGAAGTGGCCAACGCCAACACCGAGAGTGGCAAACGCATCCGCGAGCGCATTCGCGAGCGCGTGCACCACTACAACGACGGTGTAATGCCCGACACCCTTGGCTTTTTCGGCGACACCGACAACTACGAATGGAAGCAATACCAACTGCAGGAGGCAGGTTCGCTCAACCCGTCACGCTGCCCGTTCCACGCACATGCCGCACACCCTGCGACACCCGACTTACTGATCGAGAACTGACCGTGAACACCGCACTCACCTTCACCTATGCCCTCACCGTCCTGCTGCTCATCGCCACCCCCGGCCCGGTGGTGGCGCTGATCGTCAACACCGCAGCTGCCTCCGGCTCGCGCAAGGCCATGTTCACCGCCGTTGGCACCAACTGGGCCTCACTGGTGCTGATCGGCGCCGCAGCCTGGATCATCCTCACCAGCGCCGCCATCGACAAGGCATGGCTCAGCACCATGAGCCTGCTAGGCTGCCTGTTCATCGGCTACATCGCCGTGGGCACGCTGAGGGACGCCCTGCAGGCGCCGGCCCCGGAGGCGGCGAGCGAGGCGCCCAAGGCCGCGCGCGGCGGGCTGCTGCAAGGCTTCATGGTGGGTATTTCCAACCCCAAGGACATCATTTTCTTCATCGCCTTCTTCCCGCAGTTCATCCAGATAACCGAGTCGTTCGGCAAAAGCATGGTGGTGTTGTCGCTGCTGTGGGTGGCCATCGATTTCGCCGTGCTCAGCCTGTACATCTTCGCCATCGGCAAAATCGCCTCGCAGCGCAGCAACCGCGTGATCAGCCTGGCTTCCGGCGTCGCCCTGCTGCTGATCGCCGCGGGCGGCCTGCTGTACAACCTCAACGAACTGGCTGCCTGAGTTTGATGCGAAGCACCCGGCGCACAGAAGGAAAGACCATGACAGCGACTGATACGGGCCCGTCTCCTTCGCCGTTGCAACAGGACTACCAGCGCTTTCTGCTGCTGGGCAGCCGCCGTGCGCCGCACACTGTACACGTGCATGAAACCGGCTACCGTTCCGGCACCATCAACACCGATGCCCTTGGCCTGCGCTACAGCCATTGCGCCGGCAAGCGCTTTTCGGCGGCCGAACGCGGCGGCGCTTCCCGTATCAACCTGCTGGTCGGCGGCTCCACGGCCCTGGGCATCGGCGCCAGCTCCGACGAACACACGGTGGCCTCGCACCTGTCGGCGCTCACCGGCGAGGTCTGGCTGAGCCTGGCCGGTTGCGGGCTCAATGCCAGCCAGGAGCTGCTGATGTTCCTGACTCACCAGCACCGCCTTGGCCAGCTAGGCCACGTGGTGGTGCTCAGCGGCCTCAACAGCCTGGCCCACGAAGCCCTGTGTGAAGTGCTCGGCAGCCCCAACGACCCACAGCACGCCAAGGCCTACCAGGCTTTTCTCAACAGTTTCAGCGAAGGCATGCAGCCCGCCGCACCACCCCGCCGGCCGTCGCTGTGGCGGCGCATCGGCCAGGCCCTGACCACGCCTGCGGTCCAGGCGCCGGTCTTCTGGCCGCTGTCGCCCCCGGAAAAGCGCCTGGCCCGCGCGGCCGACAGCATTGGCCGCACCTTGCGTCAGTGGGACCGGCTGCTGGCAGACAGCCACGCTACCCTCACCTTCATCCTGCAGCCGTTGCTGCCCTGGTGCCGGGACACCCTGCCCGTTGGCGAGCAGGCCATGCTGGCCGCGCTGGAGCAACAACCGGCAAACTTCGACCGGCTGCTGGACGGCGCATTCGACAGCCAATTGCACTCGGCCTTTTTCCGCCGCATCAAAAGCCAGGCCGACCCGGTGCCTTGCTACGACATGAACGGCATGCTCAGCAGCTCGCCGGTCTTCGGTGCCGACCTGTTCATCGACCGCCTGCATCTGAACGACCTGGGTCACAATGCTCTGGCCAAGGTGATTACCGCCAAGCTTGGCCTGGCCCAGGAAAAAAAACACGCACAACGCAAGGTCACGCCGATCAAGCTCGTCTGAGAGTTGCCGTGTGGTCTTCCGGCCACCCCCCTTGGGTGGCTAGAATAGGCCGTCGTTCCGATTTTCCAGAGGCGTACGCTTGACCGCCATTACCATCGAAGCCGCCCATCCTTGCCTGGCCGCCCACGGGGCTTGCCTGTGAGCCGCACGCGACGCCTGCCCCCGCTGTTGGCCGCCCTGATGCCGCTGGCTGCGCACGCGCTGGAGGTGCGCATCGACCCTCACGCCGACCTGCTCTATCGCCAAGCCTTGCCGCTGCTGGAGCAGGCCGATAACCAGGGCGACGATACCAGTACCCTGCGCACCGCCTTGGGTGGCGACCCCGAGCTCAGCCGCCAGGGCCAGGCCATGGCCCATACGCTGCCGACAGCGGTTGCCCTGCTGAAAAAGTCGGTAGAGCTGGGCCATCCGGTCGCGCAGTACCGCCTGGCGCTGTACTACATGACTTACCTGCCCGCCGCGCAAATTCCGGATGCCGCCTGCCCGTTGCTCGAAGCCAGTCTCAAGCAGGGGTTTGCCGCACCCGCGCCCGCGATCGCGACCTGGTGCCGGCCCTACAATGCCAGCAGCGAGTACCGTGCGGCGCTGGAGGCCATCCCCAGCATGGCCACCGTGTACGCCCCCTACTACCCGCAACCGGCCACCCGCCTGGCCTGCAGCCGCAGCCGGCCAGAAGGCTTGCAAATGTTGTGGGGGCGCCAGCGCGATTACCAGGCAGAGGTGTACCGCCTGCTCGGCGACCTGGACCCATCGCAGCGCCTGAGCCTGCTGCAGAAAGCCGTGGACATCAACGGCTGCGTGACGGCGCAACAACACCTGACTCGCCACCCGTGATTCTCTGCCAGATGCGGTCCCTGTTGGGCAACTGTCTCACTCAAACTTTGGATTCCGCGCGATCACTGTAGGAGCAGCCTTGTGCTGCGAAGAGGCCGGTAAGGCTAAAGACTGTTTTCGGCTGCAATGACCTCTTCGCAGCACAAGGCTGCTCCTACAGGGCTTGTGTTTGCCTTGAAATCAAACCCGATCAGCAAGATCGTTCAAGCCATCCCCTGCCCTGTCTGGCATGCTGATCTGCCTCGTACACGCATTGCAGCCATCATGCCCCACATCGCTCGCCAAGCCTTCCTCCACGGCGCCATCGCCATCATGCCGTTGTCCCTGGCCGTCGCCCCATGGGGGCTGCTGGCCGGCTCCATGGCCATCGAGGCCAACCTCAGTGCCTGGCAGGGGCAAGGGCTATCGGCCATCGTCTTCGCCGGTGCCGCGCAACTGGTCGCCATTGGCATGCTCAAGGGGGGCGCCAACCTGGCGTCGATCCTGCTCACCACCCTGCTGCTGACCTCGCAGCACCTGCTGTATGGCCTGTCGATGCGCCCGGTGCTGTCCAGCCAGCCATTGCGCTGGCGGCTGGGCCTGGGCTTTCTGCTGACCGACGAGTTCTTCGCGTTGACCAGCAAGTACGACCAGCAGCAATTCAATCGCTGGTATGCCCTGGGGGTAGGCCTGACGTTCTACGTCGCCTGGAACCTGTTTACCCTGGCCGGCATCCTGCTGGGCCAGAACATCCCCCACCTCGATCAACTCGGCCTGGACTTTTCCATCGTCGCCACCTTCGTCGCCCTGATCGCGCCGCTGGTGCGCAACCTGGCTACCGTGGTGTGCGTAGCCGTGTCGCTGTTCTGCTCGGTGCTGTTCAGCTACTGGCATTGGGAGGCCGCCTTGGTGGCCGCAGGCCTGCTGGGCATGAGCGCCGGGTTCATCTGCCAGAAATTTGCCGGAGCCCGCGCATGACCTGGATCCTGATTTTCGCCATGGGCGCCATTGTGTTCCTCAACCGCTACGCGTTCCTTGAGCCACGCCTGCCCCTGCGCCTTAGCTCCAATGCCCGGCAGTTTCTCGGCTTTGCCGTGCCCGGTATGCTCACCGCCATCTGCGGCCCGATCATCTTCATGCCCGACCACCAGCTCAACCTGAGCCTGCTCAACCCCTACCTGCTCGGTTCACTGGTGGCCATCGCCCTGGTGCTGTTGACCCGCAGCGTGTTGCTGAGCATGCTGGTGAGCATGTTGATCTTCTTCCTTCTGCGCAGCTGGCTGGCATGACCACGCCCCTGCGCGAGCAGACACACCTCTGGCAGGCGCCGGCCCTGGGCGACGTCGAGATGCTGCACGCGCGTTACTTCCAGCAGCGCTTCGCCCCGCATGTGCACGAAGGCTACGTGTTCACGGTGATCGAATCCGGCGCCCAGCGCTTCTGGCACCGCGGCAGCGAGCACCTGGCGCCGGTCGGCAGCATGGTGCTGATCAACCCCGACGAGCTGCATACCGGCGCCACCGCCCATGAGGCGGGCTGGCGCTATCGCGGCTTCTACCCCGAGCACGAGCGGGTCACCGGTGTACTGGACGAACTGGAACTGGGCCGCCACGGCATGCCCAGCTTCAAGGACAGCGTGATCCACGACCCGGCCCTGGCCATCGCCTTCAGCCAGTTGCATCAGTTGTCCGAAACCGGCGCAAGCGCCTTGCAGCAACAGACCGCCTGGCGCCAGGCGGTGCTGGCCCTGGTTCAACGCCACGGGCAATGCGCCGAACCCTCGGCACCAGGCCACGAACCACTGGCCGTGGCCCGCGCCCGCGAACTGCTGGAAAGCCAATTGGCCGACCCACCCTCGCTCGAAGCGCTTGCGGCGGCCGTCAACCTGTCACCCTTCCACTTCGCCCGGGTGTTCCGCCAGGCCACCGGCCTGCCGCCGCACGCCTGGCTGAAGCAGCGGCGCCTGGCCCGCGCCCGGGAAATGCTGAAAAGCGGCCTTGCCGCTTCGGAGGTGGCGTTCGACCTTGGTTTTGCTGACCAGAGCCATTTGAGCCGGCAGTTCAAGCAAGCCTACGGGGTGACGCCAGGGGCGTATCGGCAGGCATGCGCTCAATCTGTATTCCCTGCCTGAAGCCCGCAACACAAGCTGGCCCCATGTGCCAACACAGCGCGTCGGGCTATCCACGACTGTCGCCATCCGGGGAATGTTCTTTCAGGTTCCAGCGCACTGGCGCGATGAACAGCATGAACGTCATCCAGATTAAGGTTGCCGGCCCCGCAAGCACAAAGACCAGGCTGGCAATCAGCCCTGAAACGGCGTCACCAATGACGGCAGTGAAGTAGTAGAGGGAAAAATTTCTGCCAACTTCATGCTCGCTCGACAAACACTGGATGTTGGTCACGATAGCGATATCGACAAATGCACCAATGAAGCCGACCAGGAACAACATCAACAGGAACAGCCAGCTGTTGAATTGCAGTGCCACGGCTGCAGCAAAAAACAGTGCACCGTACAGCACCCAGTAACGCACTACCAATTGTGCAGTGGTGCGCGGGTTGAAGCGTGTGTAGAGCACGCCACCCAACACAGTGCCTGCCGCAAGCAGTGAGAATACGTAGCCCACCGCCGCTTCAGAGGCGAAGTGTTCCAGCACTGACGCAGGAAGGATGAAGCGAATCACCGAGGTGGCGAACATCGCACAGAGCGTGGTGCACCCAATGACAGCAAACAAAGGCGCATTGCTGACCCTTAGCTGACTGACACTGCGCGCCGCATCCCGGACTATGGCGCGCCCATCGAATGCCTGCCGGGCGCCCTGCCTGGCAGGCCCCAGGGTAGCGATGGAAATGGCTGACAATATCAGGCACCCCGCAAAAAACAAAAAGGTTGCTTCGCGAGTTAGCAGTAACACACATGCCGAAAACACCAGTGGCCCGATAATCGAGGCAGCATCCTCGATCACCTGGATACCGCTGTTGACCGAGGCCAGCTGGTCCTTTTCGACAAGGTCCGGAAAGTACGCGCGAAACGCAGGCACATAAAGGCATTCGAGCGCCGTCATCAGCATCGCAAGGCCGACCAGGACGGGCAACACGGGCGAGGACAAGCTGAACAAGGTAAAGAAGGCAAGTGCCAGCAGGGCTTTGGCCGCCTCGACTGCAAATAGTGTTCGTTTCTTGTCTGCGTTATCCGCCAGCCAGCCCCCCAAGGGTGAAAACACCATGCTCGGCAAGTAGCGGAAGAAATAGGCGATGCCAATCAAAAGCAGATCCGCCTCGGTCATGGACACGATTGCCACGGCAAACGCAGCTTCGAAGGCAAATTCACCACATTTGGAAAAGCAATAGCCCAACGCCAGAGAACGTGTTCCGGGGTTACGACTCAACGCCTGCATAATGGCTGTGTTCCTGAGCCCGCGGTTTAGGTCGGCTGAATTTAGAGTTCATCCACCACCGGGCTCAACGCTAAAGTTGTAACCATAGCGGGCACGGCCAGCGCAGAAAGAATCAGGCTGAGAATATGCCTACACGCTTCAACCGATGCCGAAGGCGAGCCCGGGTCTGCAAAACTGCATGACAGAGCTATGCAGCACAGCTGATCAAGCAGTTAAGGTTGATACCCCATGCCGCTTAGGGGCATCGGTTTAAACACTGTGTTTATTCGCTCAAAACAGTAACTCGGTGTTACTTGGGCAATGGAGCGTTCACTTTCGCCTCTTCGGCAACTCCTGCAGAGGCAACGGGAGCCGCGCCAACCCTCTGCTACACTGTCAAGGCTGAATGGAGGATCCTGCCATGTCCGAAAGAGAGCTCACCACCCTCCTGTCGCTGATGAACCAGCGCCAGGCCTGCCTGAACAGTGCCTGCAAGGAGATTGCCGACTGGATCGACCGGCAGGGCGATGTGCCCGCCGCCGGCAAGATCCGCGCCAGCCTGAAGGCACTGGAGGCCGATGAGGCCCAGGTTCGAAAGACCCTTACGTCGCTGACGCTCGACAGGCCGCTGCCGCGCTTTCGTAGCTGAAAGGCGCCGCTGAAAAAGAAAAGGGCCGCTAAGCGCGGCCCTTTGGTCTGTCAGTGCTTCATGTGCATGTGGTCATGCCCACCGCCGGCCTCGGCGTTGAGCGGGCGCACTTCTGCCTGCACATCCAGTGTTTCCTTGGCCCCTTTTGCATCTTCGATGGTAAGGGTCAGCGGCACTTTATCGCCTTCCTTCACCTGATCGTTCAGGCCCATCAGCATCACATGCAGGCCATTGGGGTCCAGGGTCACGGCCTTGCCGGCCGGCAACTCGACAGCCTTCACCTCACGCATGCCCATCACCTCGCCGTTCATGGTCATCTCGTGCACTTGCACGGTCTTGGCCACGGGCGAAGCCACGCTCACCAGCTTGCTGTCGCTGCTGGCGGTCAGGGTCATGAAGGCACCGGTGGACTGCTGGTGCGGCACGCTGGCACGGACCCAGGCATCGCTCACGGTAGTCTGGGCCAGGGCCGGCAGGGCCAGACCCATCAGTGCCAGGGCAGCCAGGCCGCGTTTGATCGGTTGCATCGACATTCAGCAGATCTCCATCAGGGTGACCAGGTCTTCGGCGCATTCCTTGGCATTCAGGGAATGGCCCAGGCTCAGGCGCAGGGTGCCACGCGTATCGTAGACGTAGCTGGTGGACGAGTGAGAAATGGTATAGGTGTCACCGGCCGGGACCTTCTCGTAGAACACCTTGAACTCCTTGGCCACTTCCGCGATTTCTTCGGGGGTGCCAGTGAGTGCAGTGAACGACGGGTCGAAGGCCTTGACGTAGGCATCGAGCACTTCGGGGGTGTCGCGCTCCGGGTCCAGGGTGATGAATACCACCTGGAACAGGTCGCGGTCACGACCGCGCAGCAGTTTGCGGATTTGTGCCGCGCGCGCCAGGGTGGTCGGGCAAACCGCCGGGCACTGGGTGAACCCGAAGAAGATCATCGGCATGCTGCCGTAGAAGCTCGACAGGGTGCGCACATTGCCTTGCGGGTCCTTGAGGCGGAACTTGCGCCCAAGGATCTCGTTGCTCATGTTCTTGCCGTACTTGAACTCGAGCCCGCGGGCCGGGCTGCAGCCTGCCAGCAGGCCAAGCCCGAGAACGCCCATCCCGGCGACAACCGCGCGCCGGGTAAATAGATCATTCATGAAACCATCCTTTACAGGGAAGGTGCCGGCCCTCGGGACGGGCCGGCTGAAAAACCGGGGCATTCTTGCATGACACCCAAAGCGGTTCTACCCGACGAACGCGGGTATGGCCTGCAGCCCTTTGAATACGGGCTGCGGCCTGTTGTCGCAGGGGTTGAAACCGTAACAGTTTGTTGCTAAGAGAGCCGCCCTTACACAAGCCATGCAAGCGCGTCAGCCTTAGTAGTAGGCGTTCTCTTTCTGGGTGTGGTCAGTCACGTCACGCACGCCCTTCAGCTCCGGAATACGCTCGAGCAAAGTGCGCTCGATGCCTTCCTTCAGGGTGACGTCGGCCTGGCCACAACCCTGGCAACCACCACCGAACTGCAGCACGGCGATGCCGTCGTCGACCACGTCCACCAGGCTTACCTGGCCACCGTGGCTGGCCAGCCCGGGGTTGATCTCGGTCTGCAGGTAGTAGTTGATACGCTCGTTGATCGGGCTGTCTTCGTTGACCATCGGCACCTTGGCGTTCGGTGCCTTGATGGTCAGCTGGCCACCCATGCGGTCGGTGGCGTAGTCGACCAGTGCGTCTTCCAGGAACGGCACGCTGACTGCGTCCAGGTAAGCGGTGAAGCTCTTCAGACCCACGGCGGTGTCGTCAGGCTTCTCTTCGCCCGGCTTGCAATAGGCAATGCACGTCTCTGCGTACTGGGTGCCCGGCTGGGTGATGAAAATTCGAATGCCGATGCCAGGCGTGTTCTGCTTGGAGAGCAGATCGGCCAGGTAGTCATGGGCGGCGTCGGTAATGGTTATATCGCTCATGTAGGTTCCTCACAGACTTGCCGCCAAGTGTACGCCAACCGGCTCCTCGAACAAAGTCCTAGCATTTGACTCGGGAAAGCGCATATTCCGCGGCCTGCCCCCGTGGCGCCGCCAGCCAAGCCTGCATGCGCCGGTACAGGCCGCGCTCCAGCCACTGGTAGCTGAACCACGACATTAGTCCAATGGACGGCACGCACAGGGCGAACACCAGGTAGGGGTTCAAATGCAGCCGCTGGCTGGCGAACCAGCCGGCGTACAGCACCAGCACATGGACCAGGTACACCGAATACGAACAGTCGCCCAAGGCCTTGAGCAGCCGGTTACCCTGGAAGACCGGTTCCAGGGCGATGAAGGCCAGCACGATCATCGCACTCGGCACGCCCCAGTGCAGCAAGCGCTGGGACGCATCCAAGTGATAGATGGCCAGGCCCGCCACCCCCAGCAACACCAGCGGCAGCCAACGCCCCTGGCGGATCAGGTCACGGCGGTACAACACACCCAGGCCGATGCCGAGCAGGAACTCGTAGATGATGTCGTTGTTATAGAAGCGGCTGAGCACGCCTATGCGCCCCAGCACCTCGCTGACCAGTAACAGGGCAAGCGTAACCAACAGCAAGTGATGCCGCTGGCGTACCAGGAAGGCCAGGCCGAACAGCAGGTAGAAGAACATCTCGAAGTTCAGCGTCCAGCCCACGTTCAGGGTCGGGTACAGGCCATAGCCACCGGGGTTTTCCGCCGGGATGAACAGCATCGACAGGAGCAGGTGATGCCAGGCGAATTCCTGATGTGGCATCCATTGGCTGAAGGCCAGCAGCAAAGCGGCCATCAACGCGGTGTAAAACCAGTAGGCAGGGACGATACGCAGCACCCGGTTGAGCAGGAACTGACGCGGTTCGATGGTTTTGTCGCGGGTCGACAGGTAGATGACCAACCCGCTGATGACGAAGAAGATGTCGACCCCCACGGCGCCACGGTCAGTAAGCAGTTGGCCGATGGGGCCGGTGGCGTGGAAGTCGAAGAAGATCTGCATGAAGTGGTGGCACACCACCACCCAGGCGGCGAACGCCCGCAGTGCCTGAAGCGAATACAACATGAAATACCCTGCGCTTGCCGGTGTATTGAGGCCTTCGGGCGCGCTTTACGCTCCATCGCCGGCAAGCCAGCTCCCACAGGGACCGCGCTCACCGGCAATCGGGCTGCATAGCAGCCCCCGGACCACCCACCATTTCCGACCGCAGGGTGCTCGGAAAGGTCAGCCTAGCCGATCAGAGGTTCTCATAGCGGTTCATGTCCAGCACACCCGACTCCACCGGCGTGGTCTCCTTGATGAAGCTGTTCAGGTCATGGAAGTAGCGCCAGAACTCAGGGTGACTGCGGCGCACGCCCCAGCGCATGACGATGCGCTCGAACCTGGCTGCATCGTCCTTCGCATACTCCATGTCCTCGACAAACTCCGCCACATCCCCGGTCGGCACATTGAAGATGAAGTTGGGGTAGCTGCTGAGCACGCCCGGGTACAGAGTCAGGGTATCCAGCCCCGGCTGGTAGCGGTACGCCTCACCCAGCAGGAACGCCACGTTGCTGTGCGCGCGGTTGCGCAGCAGGCTGTACACCTGGCGCTGGCCGCCCTGCCCTTCAATGCGCAGCATGGTCGCCTCGGGCAACTGGTTGATCACCTTCAGCCCGGCAGCCGGGCGCGACACCAGGCGGCTGAGCGACTGCTCGGCATTGCGGAACTCCTCGCTCATCTGCGGCCGTGAGCAGAAAGCGCCCAGGCAGCGGTTGATCGGGTCGGGCGCGGCATTCAGGCTACCGGTGCGCTGCAGCAGCTTCAGGCCAAAGTCGCGCTTGGGGTCGCGTGGGTCGAGCTTGATGCCGCTCGGGGTGTCGCTGTCGATGTCTTCATAATCCATCCACATCTTCACCTTGCCGCTGTTCTGGTACCAGTCGCTGAGAATCGCCTGGCGATGGTCGGCCGGCATCAGGCGCAGGAAGTTGACCTCGGCGCCATTGCGGATCAGGTCGAAGTACAGGCGCGTCTGCAACTGGTGCGAAACGTTGCCGAACACGTCGAAGTTTACCGCCAGCTGGTAATAGGTGCGTTCCAGCAGCGGGTAGTCGAACAGCCACACGGTCTGCGGCACATCACCGATCAGGCCCTTGCTGACCGAAGCGCTGTCGAAGTGGCGGAAGATGCTCAGCAGCGCGTTGTCGTTACCGGCCCACAAGGTCGACCAGCCCGGCGCCGGCATGTCGGCATAGGCGTCGCGGCGCAGCTTTTCATACGCGTTGCGCTTGTCGCGGTAGGCGTGCCACAGGCTCAGCACACTGCCCACGTCATCGATCTGCCCAGGCATGGCCAGCAGCGGCGTGGCCTCGCCACGGTACTTGGCGTCGGTGATGTAGCGGTCGAAGGCCGGCTCCTGGAACAATGCCCAGAAGTTGTCGCGGATCACGTCGGTAGCGATCTGCCCGCGGCACACCGGGCCACGGATGAACGTGCGCACGAAGTACTCGGCGTTATCCAGCATGAACTGATAGCGCGCCACTGCCGGGATGGCCTCGAAGGTTTCGAACGGGTTGGCCCGGTGACGCGGGCCGTAGCCTGGCAGCGCGGCGGCATGCCAGTCGCCGGCGTAGAACAGCTGCTTCACCCGCTTGAGCTTCTGCGGACCCATCGGGTAGGTGATGTGCGTCTTGTGCACGATCACGCCCTGCACCGGGATCAGGCGGTAATAGAAGTCTGTGCCAGGTGGGTCGTTGGGGCGACGCGTGGCAATGATGTCGGCCGGCTGGCCGCTGGGCGTGCGTGAACGCACCCACTGGAAGAAGTGGCCCTGCTCGCCGCCAACGAAGTAGATGTGCGCCAGGAACAGATGCTCGTAAAGCCAGCGGCCGACCAGCGCCTCGGTGGAACCCGGGCGGTTGAGCAGCTCTTCCCAGTCGGCGATCTGCCTGGCTTCGGTATCACTGGGCTTGATCGGTTGGTACTCCACCGGCGCCCCGGCCGCCAGCCAGCGGCGCATGGTGTCGTATTCCTTGTCGGTCAGCCCGGTCACCGCCAGCGGCATGCCCTCCTTGGGGTGCGCACCGGCATAGGCGTCGAACTCATGAGGCAACGGGCACATGTTGTTGCGGCTCAGGCCCAGGACGATTTCCTCGGGCAGCTTGGCGTTGGGCGTGAGCGGGGTCTTGTGCCCCAACTCCAGCATGCGCGCCATCAGCGCGGCCTGGCTGCCCTGGTTGTCGAGCACCGAGTAGAAGCCTTTCTTGCGCCATTGCTCTTCGCTGTGGGCGTCGTAGAACAGCCGCGTGGTGGGCACCGCCTTGCTGCGGTCGCCCTCGTAGACCGGGACCTTGCTGGCCCCGCGTACCGCACCTTCCGGGCTTTCCAGCTTCAGCTGGCAGGCGGCGTCGTTGCAGGCATGGCAGGCCACGCATTTCTCGGTGAAGATCGGCTGAATGTCCCGGGTGTAGGAAATAGCCGGGCTCGACTGGGGGGCTTGCCCGAACACCGCGCCGCTGATGAGCAGGGCGAAGGCGCCGGCAAGGATACGATGCACCATGTGCGAAAAGTCCTGATTCTAAAAAGCTATCACGATTGTTGCCTGGTCGTGCCGGGTGCTGTTAACCGTGCCAGTAACATGAGCGGTTTTCATGCAAATGGGCGATGCGCCTAAGAACCGCGCAACTTTGATATGATTCCGCACCTTCTGATATTTGCCCGACCAGGTAGTTCCTATGTCCGACCGCAGCGCTCGTCTCCAAGCACTCCAGAACGCACTCAAAGAGCGCATCCTGATCCTCGACGGCGGCATGGGTACTATGATCCAAAGCTACCGTCTCGAGGAACACGACTATCGTGGCACGCGCTTCGCCGATTGGCCAAGCGATGTGAAAGGTAACAACGATCTGTTGCTGCTCAGCCGCCCGGACGTGATTGCTGCCATCGAGAAAGCCTACCTCGATGCCGGGGCGGATATCCTTGAAACCAACACCTTCAATGCCACGCAGATTTCCCAGGCCGACTACGGCATGGAATCGCTGGTCTATGAGCTGAACGTGGAAGGCGCGCGCATTGCCCGCCAGGTAGCCGATGCCAAGACCCTGGAAACGCCCGACAAGCCGCGCTTCGTCGCAGGCGTGCTCGGCCCTACCAGCCGCACCTGCTCGATTTCCCCGGACGTCAACGACCCCGGCTACCGCAACGTCACATTCGATGAGCTGGTAGAGAACTACATCGAGGCCACTCGTGGCCTGATCGAGGGCGGCGCCGACCTGATCCTGATCGAAACCATCTTCGACACCCTCAACGCCAAGGCGGCCATTTTTGCCGTGCAGCAGGTGTTCGAAGAGGACGCTGTCGAACTGCCGATCATGATCTCCGGCACCATCACCGACGCCTCCGGCCGTACCCTGTCGGGCCAGACCACCGAAGCGTTCTGGAACTCGGTGCGCCACGCCAAGCCGATTTCCGTGGGCCTGAACTGCGCCCTCGGCGCCAAGGACCTGCGCCCGTACCTGGAAGAGCTGTCGACCAAGGCCGACACCCACGTTTCCGCCCACCCCAACGCCGGCCTGCCGAACGCCTTCGGTGAGTACGACGAGACCCCGGCCGAAATGGCGGCGGTGGTCGAGGAATTCGCTGCCAGCGGTTTCCTCAATATCATCGGTGGTTGCTGCGGTACCACCCCGGGCCACATCCAGGCCATTGCCGAAGCGGTGGCCAAATACAAGCCACGCGAGATCCCGGAGATTGCCAAAGCCTGTCGCCTGTCGGGCCTGGAACCGTTCACCATCGATCGCCAGTCGCTGTTCGTCAACGTCGGCGAGCGCACCAACATCACCGGTTCCGCAAAGTTCGCCCGGCTGATCCGTGAAGAGAACTACACCGAAGCCCTGGAAGTCGCCCTGCAGCAGGTCGAGGCCGGCGCCCAGGTGATCGACATCAACATGGACGAAGGGATGCTCGATTCCCAGGCTGCCATGGTCCGTTTCCTCAACATGATCGCTGGCGAGCCGGACATTTCCCGCGTGCCGATCATGATCGACTCCTCCAAATGGGAAGTGATCGAAGCCGGCCTGAAGTGCATTCAGGGCAAAGGCATCGTCAACTCCATTTCCATGAAAGAAGGCGTCGAGCAGTTCAAGCACCACGCCCGCCTGTGCAAGCGGTACGGCGCCGCCGTGGTGGTAATGGCCTTCGACGAGGTCGGCCAGGCCGACACCGCCGCACGCAAGAAGGAAATCTGCAAGCGCAGCTACGACATTCTGGTCAACGAAGTAGGCTTCCCGCCGGAAGACATCATCTTCGACCCGAACATCTTCGCCGTTGCCACCGGCATCGAAGAGCACAACAACTACGCCGTCGACTTCATCGAGGCCTGTGCCTATATCCGTGACCACCTGCCCCATGCGCTGACCTCGGGCGGTGTGTCCAACGTGTCGTTCTCGTTCCGTGGCAACAACCCGGTGCGCGAGGCGATCCACTCGGTGTTCCTGTTCCACGCCATCCGCAACGGCCTGACCATGGGTATCGTCAACGCCGGCCAGCTGGAGATCTACGACGAAATTCCGGCCCAGCTGCGTGAAAAGGTCGAGGACGTGGTGCTCAACCGCACCCCGGAAGGCACCGATGCCCTGCTGGCCATTGCCGACGACTACAAAGGCGGCGGCGCCACCAAGGAAGTCGAAAACGAAGCCTGGCGTTCGCTGCCGGTCGGCAAGCGCCTGGAACACGCACTGGTCAAAGGCATCACCGCGCACATCGTCGAGGACACCGAGGAGTGCCGCCAGCAGTGCGCACGCCCCATCGAGGTCATCGAAGGCCCGCTGATGAGCGGCATGAACGTGGTGGGCGACCTGTTCGGTGCAGGCAAGATGTTCCTGCCCCAGGTGGTCAAGTCGGCCCGTGTGATGAAGCAGGCGGTGGCGCACCTCATTCCGTTCATCGAAGCCGAAAAAGGCGACAAGCCAGAGGCCAAGGGCAAGATCCTGATGGCCACGGTAAAAGGTGACGTGCACGACATCGGCAAGAACATCGTCGGCGTGGTACTGGGCTGCAACGGTTACGACATCGTCGACCTCGGGGTGATGGTGCCTGCCGAGAAAATCCTGCAAACCGCCCGCGACGAGAAGTGCGACATCATCGGGTTGTCTGGCCTGATCACCCCGTCGCTGGACGAGATGGTCCATGTTGCCCGCGAAATGCAGCGCCAGGGCTTCGAACTGCCCCTGATGATCGGCGGCGCCACCACCTCCAAGGCGCACACCGCAGTCAAGATCGAACCGAAGTACAGCAACGACGCAGTCATCTACGTCACCGACGCCTCGCGTGCGGTCGGCGTGGCCACGCAGTTGCTGTCCAAGGACCTCAAGCCGGGCTTCGTCGAGAAAACCCGACTGGAATACGTGGATGTGCGCGAGCGCACCGCCAACCGCAGTGCCCGCACCGAGCGCCTGAGCTACGCCCAGGCCATCGCCGCCAAGCCGCAGTACGACTGGGCCAGCTACCAGCCAGCAGTGCCCTCCTTCACCGGGGTCAAGGTGCTGGAAGACATCGACCTGCGCACCCTGGCCGAATACATCGACTGGACCCCGTTCTTCATCTCCTGGGACCTGGCTGGCAAGTTCCCGCGCATCCTCACCGACGAAGTGGTTGGCGAAGCTGCCACCTCGCTGTACAAGGACGCCCGCGAGATGCTCGACAAGCTGATCGACGAGAAGCTGATCAGCGCCCGCGCGGTGTTCGGCTTCTGGCCGGCCAACCAGGTGGCCGATGACGACATCGAGGTGTATGGCGAAGATGGCCAGGCGTTGGCCACCCTGCACCACCTGCGCCAGCAGACCATCAAGCCGGACGGCAAGCCCAACTGGTCGCTGGCCGACTTTGTCGCGCCAAAAGCCAGCGGCGTCACCGACTATGTAGGCGGGTTCATCACCACCGCCGGCATCGGTGCCGAAGAAGTGGCCAAGGCCTACCAGGACAAAGGCGACGACTACAGCTCGATCATGGTCAAGGCCCTGGCCGACCGCCTGGCCGAAGCCTGCGCCGAGTGGCTGCACGAGCAGGTGCGTAAAGAGCACTGGGGCTATGCCCGCGACGAGCACCTGGACAACGAAGCGCTGATCAAGGAGCAGTACAGCGGCATCCGCCCGGCCCCAGGCTACCCGGCCTGCCCCGACCACACCGAGAAGGAAACCCTGTTCCGCCTGCTCGACGGCACCGCCATTGGCGAAACCGGGCCGAGCGGCGTCTTCCTTACCGAGCACTTTGCGATGTTCCCGGCGGCGGCGGTCAGCGGCTGGTACTTTGCCCACCCTCAGGCGCAGTACTTTGCCGTGGGCAAGGTCGACAAGGACCAGATCGAGCGTTACAGCGCACGTAAAGGCCAGGATGTGAGCGTGAGCGAGCGCTGGCTGGCGCCGAACCTCGGTTACGACAACTAAGACTATTGGGGCCGCACAGCGGCCCCAATGGGCACCTACACTGTCCTTGATTGCCTCTGATTCTTCAGGAGCCACCATGGACGATTCCAGCCAGGGCAAACCCCCAACCTTCTGGCAGATGCTGCACAGCATCCTCGCCGCCGCCTTTGGCGTGCAAAGCGGCAAGAACCGCGCTCGCGACTTCACCCACGGCAAAGCCAGCCATTTCATTGCGCTAGGGACGCTCTTCACCCTGATATTCATCATGGTGCTGATCGGCCTGGTGCAACTGGCCCTGCACCTTACCCGCTAGCCTGTACCGGCCTCATCGCCGGCAAGCCAGCTCCCACAGGTTTTCTGCAGCCTCTGGGCCTGCGCTGCACCTGTGGGTGCTGGCTTGCCGGCGATGAGGCCGGTACAGGCAACACAAAAACGCCCGCAGGACATCCCCCGCAGGCGCTGTTGTTACATCACGGTCTAAAAGAAAGTCTACTGGTGGCTGACCCAATACACGGCAGTGACCACCACCAGGACGATCAGGCAGAGGATCGCCCAGGCATCGACGCTGCTGTCAGCTTTGCGGACCTTGGTTGAGTTTCCCATTGCATTGCCTCTTGTAGTGGTTATGGGAATGCACTTCACAACCAGCAGTTAAGACGAGCAATGCCCTTCCCTCAAGCAGGGTCTTTCAATAGTCGACCGGTGACGTCAGAAACGGGTACTGGTAGCTGGCCGGCCGCCCTTCGGCGCTGTAATGCAAAAAATCTACGCCATAGTCGGGCCGTTCCAGCAGTTTCAGCCAGCGCCTGGCCTTGGCCTGGTCGATTGCCTGCAGTACCGGGGCACTGTGCACCCGCTGGCCGTCGCGGTTCAGCGCCACACCCTGGGCATCGTCGTGCAACATCACCATGGCCCAACCGCCAAGGGTGAAATGCCCGCCCATCAGCGCGCTCAAGCGCCCGTCGATACGGGCACGCAAGGCCTCGGGCGAACTGTTGACGGCGCCGAACAGCACGTCACGCCCCGGCGTATGCCCAGCCTCCTCGAACGCCTGCATGGCGCCAAAGGCCATCTCGTCATTGGCCGACCACACCAGGCGGGTGGCCGGGTATCGCTCCAGCAATTGCTGCGCCTGCTCGTAGGCGCGCTCGCGGCTCCAGCCGCCGTATACCACCTGGCGCAGGCGGACCTGAGGGAAGTCGGCCAGGGCGCGGCGCATGCCCTGCTCGCGCAACTGCGAGGCCGGTGTGGTCTTGAGCCCGGCAAAGGCCACCAGGTCCACCGGCCCTGCGTCGCGAGGCAGTTGCGCAACCATCAGGTGCAACATCTGAAAGCCCGCCTGCTCGTCGTTGCTCATCAGGGTACCGAGTGGCTCAGGATATTTGTCGGGCTGGGCCTGGATGCTGCGGGCCTGGCTGGCGGTCAGGCCATTGTTGACCAGCAGCAGCTTGACCCCGGTGCCACGCGACAACCGCAGGATTTCCGGTGCCACATACTGCTCGTTGACCAGCACCAGGTAATCCGGCCGCTGCGCCCCACTCAGGATCGCCCTGGCCTGGGTCAGCGCCAGGTCGGCGCGGCGCTCGCTGTACTCCACGCGCAGGGACATGCCCAGTTCGTCCGCAGCGGCCTGCATGAAGCGGGTGTAGCTGGTCCAGAATGTCTCGGTGGACAACCCCGGATTGAGGAACACCACCGAGGCCGGCTGCGCATTTGCCGCCAGTGGCAGGGCAAGACACAAGCTTTGGCACAGGGCCTTGAGCATGGGGTCACATCTCTGCGAAGCAAACGCCGGATTATAACCGTCTGGCTACCGCCAGCGCACAAATGGCAGTCAGTCTCACATAGTCCATTTGGTTCTTTTCATATGCAAAAACATCACTTTAGCGCATAACCGCAACCTGATATCGTTCCACGGCTCCGTACCGGAGTGCGCGGCCGTGCGCGCGAATAGCTGCATGCCTGAGACAGGACTTTTATGTACGTATACGACGAGTACGATCAGCGGATCATCGAGGACCGCGTCAAGCAGTTCCGTGATCAGACCCGCCGCTACCTGGCCGGTGAGCTGAGCGAAGAAGAATTCCGCCCTCTGCGCCTGCAGAACGGCCTATACATCCAACGTTTCGCGCCAATGCTGCGTGTCGCCGTGCCGTACGGCCAGCTGAGCGCCCGCCAGGTCCGCACCCTGGCGAAGATCGCTCGCGACTACGACAAGGGCTACGCGCACATTTCCACCCGCCAGAACGTGCAGTACAACTGGCCGGCGCTGGAAGACATTCCGGACATTCTCGCCGAACTGGCCACCGTGCAGATGCACGCGATCCAGACCAGCGGCAACTGCCTGCGCAACACCACCACCGACCAGTTCGCCGGTGTGGCCGCAGACGAAATCATCGACCCGCGCCCGTGGTGCGAAATCGTCCGCCAGTGGACCACCTTCCACCCGGAATTCGCCTACCTGCCGCGCAAGTTCAAGATTGCCATCAACGGCTCGCAGGAAGACCGCGCTGCCATTGAAGTGCACGACATCGGCCTGGAGCCGGTGCGCAACGCTGCTGGCGAGCTGGGCTTCCGTGTACTGGTCGGCGGCGGCCTGGGCCGTACCCCGGTGGTCGGCTCGTTCATCAATGAATTCCTGCCGTGGCAGGACCTGATCAGCTACCTGGACGCCATCCTGCGCGTGTACAACCGTTACGGTCGCCGTGACAACAAGTACAAGGCGCGGATCAAGATCCTGGTCAAGGCACTGACGCCTGAAGTGTTCGCCGAGAAGGTCGAGGCCGAAATGGTCCACCTGCGCGGCGGCAGCACCACGCTGACCGAAGACGAAGTACTGCGCGTATCGCGCCATTTCGTCGACCCGGAGTACCTGGCCCTCGAAAACATCGACTACGCCGCTCAGGACGCCGAAAACCCAGGCTTTGCCCGTTGGCGCTCGCGTAACACCCGTGCCCACAAGCGCCCTGGCTACGTCGCTGTAACCCTGTCGCTGAAGCCTACCGGCGTTGCCCCGGGCGACCTCACCGACAAGCAGCTGGACGCCGTGGCCGACCTGGCCGAGCGCTACAGCTTCGGGTTCCTGCGTACCTCGCACGAGCAGAACATCATCCTCGCCGACGTCGAGCAGCGTCAGCTGCACGCGCTGTGGCTGGAACTGCGCGAAGGCGGCTTCGCCACCCCGAACATCGGCCTGCTGACCGACATCATCTGCTGCCCGGGCGGTGACTACTGCTCGCTGGCAAACGCCAAGTCGATCCCGATCGCCGAGTCCATCCAGCGCCGTTTCGACGACCTGGACTACCTGTTCGACATCGGTGAAATCGACCTGAACATCTCTGGCTGCATGAACGCCTGCGGCCACCACCATGTGGGCCACATCGGCATCCTCGGCGTGGACAAGAAGGGTGAGGAGTTCTACCAGGTGTCGCTGGGCGGCAATGCCGCGCGCGGCGCGAGCCTGGGCAAGATCCTCGGCCCGTCCTTCGCCCAGGATGCCATGGCCGATGTGATCGAGAAGCTGATCGCCGTGTACGTCGAGCAACGTACCGAGGAAGAGCGTTTCATCGACACCTACCAGCGTATCGGCATCGACCCCTTCAAGGAACGCGTCTATGCAGCGAATCATTAAGAACAACCAGATCGTCGACGAAACCTGGCACCTGCTGCCCAAGGAAACCTCGTTCGACGAGCTGACCAACTGCGACGACTACATCGTGCCGCTGCAGCTGTGGCGTGACCATGCCCACGTGCTCAAAGCCCGCGACGGCGGCCTGGGCGTGTGGCTGGACAGCGACGAAGAAGCGGAAGAAATCGGCGAAGACGTGCAGTACTTCCAGGTCATCGCACTGAACTTCCCGGCCTTCACCGACGGGCGCAGCTACTCCAATGCGCGCCTGCTGCGCGACCGCTACAAGTTCAAGGGCGAGCTGCGCGCCATCGGCGACGTACTGCGCGACCAGCTGTTCTTCATGGCCCGTTGCGGTTTCGATGCGTTCGCCATCCGTGCCGACAAGGACCCGGAAGACGCGCTGCAAAGCCTCAAGGACTTCTCGGTGACCTACCAGGCCGCCACCGACGAGCCGCTGCCGCTGTTCCGCCGCCGCTGACCGTCCCGCTCCAGCGAACAGCCCGCCTCTCGGCGGGCTTTTTCGTTCCTGGCCCCTGGCGTTGAAGGGCCTTACGACTTCGATCAAGTTAAACCTGCCGTTGCGCTCCTTCACACTCTGAACAGATGTGCCCGAAATCATTCTTGCCTGCAGTTCAAATGACTTTGACGCAGCAGCCGCTTATTCGCTGCCTTCTGAACCGGCACACTGGCCGCTACATGATCCTCCCCCACTTTTCAGGAGTAACCCCATGAGCGTTCCTTCCTTCGGCCTCGGTACCTTCCGCCTCACCGGCCAGGCCGTCATTGACTCGGTCAAGTCGGCCCTGGCGCTGGGCTATAGGGTCATCGACACCGCACAGATCTACAAGAACGAAGCCGAAGTCGGCCAGGCCATCGCCGAAAGTGGCGTGCCGCGCAGCGAGCTGTTCATCACCACCAAGATCTGGGTCGACAACTATTCGGCCGACAAACTGGTTTCCAGCCTGCGCGAAAGCCTGGAGAAACTGCGCACCGACCACGTCGACCTGCTGCTGATCCACTGGCCGGCGCCAGGCAATGGCGTGGAGCTGAGCGAGTACATGACTGCGCTGGCCGAAGCGAAAAAGCTGGGGCTGACCCGCCAGATCGGTGTCTCCAATTTCAATATCGAGCTGACCCGCCAAGCCATCGATGTGGTCGGCAAGGGCGAAATTGCCACCAACCAGATCGAACTCAGCCCGTACCTGCAGAACAGCAAGCTGGCCGCGTTTCTCAAGGAGCAAGGCATCACCGTCACCTCGTACATGACCCTGGCCTATGGCAAGGTCCTTAAAGACCCGGTACTGGCCGAAATCGCCGCCAAGCACAAGGCCACCGTCGCCCAGGTTGCGCTGGCCTGGGCCCTGCAGCTGGGCTACGCGGTAATCCCTTCTTCGACCAAACGCGAAAACCTGGCCAGCAACCTGCTTGCCCGTGACCTGAAGCTGGACACCGACGACATGGCACGCATCGCCACGCTGGAACGCAATGGCCGCGAGGTCAGCCCTGACGCCCTGGCGCCTGCCTGGGACTGATGCAGGGTTGGGCGGCCGCAGCCAGTATCGCCTGGCTGCGACCACCTGTAGGCGCGGCTGCACTACACGTGAAATCATGCATTGTTCCACGCACTGCAATTATGAAGTGCCTGGCGCATCCGTTCTCTTGTTGGGGCATCGGCGGCTAATCTGCTACACGTAAACCGACCCGAGGAGTACCGCGATGTCCCGCCCACCCCTTCCGCCCTTCACCCGCGAAAGTGCCATCGAAAAGGTCCGCCTGGCCGAAGATGGCTGGAACGGCCGCAACCCGGCCAAAGTTGCACTCGCCTATACCCCTGATACGGTTTGGCGCAACCGCGCCGAGTTCCCCCGTGGGCGTGCCGAGGTCGAGGCATTCCTGAGCCGTAAATGGAACCATGAACTGGAATACCGCCTGATCAAGGAGCTGTGGGCTTTCACCGGCAACCGCATTGCCGTGCGCTATGCCTACGAGTACCACGACGACAGCGGCCAGTGGTTTCGTGCCTATGGCAACGAAAACTGGGAGTTTGCCGACGACGGGCTGATGCAGAACCGCCACTCGAGCATCAACGAACACCCCATCAGCGAAGCCGAACGCAAGTTCCACTGGCCGCTGGGTCGCCGCCCGGATGACCACCCCGGGCTGAGCGAGCTGGGCCTCTGATCAACCCAGCAGCAATGTGACCTTTTTTGCACTCAATGGCCAGATGCCCGAAACGCGACAGTGGCTGCCTGTTCGGCGTGAGACAGGCAACCCAGGCACTGGCTAACCTGCTGCGGCAATGCCTTGCTCCCTTGCCACAGAAGAACCTTGCCCATGACTATCTCCGCCGCCTCCGTGGCCGCCGCCACGCCTGTCGACCAACCTCAGGGCTTTGTAGTCCGCATTGTCGGTGCTGCTGCATTCGCCCACCTGCTCAACGACCTGATCCAGGCCGTGCTGCCGTCGATCTACCCCATGCTCAAAAGCGATTTCGCGTTGAGCTTTGCCCAGATCGGCTGGATCGCCCTCGTGTACCAGGTAACAGCCTCGCTGCTGCAACCCTGGGTCGGGATGTACACCGACAAGCACCCGCAACCGTACCTGTTGCCAGCCGGCATGCTGGTGACACTGGTGGGCATCGCCCTGCTCGCCTTTGCGGGCAGCTATGAAATGCTGCTGGTGGCCGCTGCGGTGGTCGGCGTGGGTTCGGCAACCTTCCACCCCGAAGCTTCGCGGGTGGCCCGCATGGCCTCCGGCGGGCGCTTCGGCACTGCCCAGTCGACCTTCCAGGTCGGCGGCAACACAGGCTCTGCCCTCGGCCCGTTGCTGACTGCTGCCATCGTCATTCCACACGGCCAGCCAGCCATTGCCTGGTTCATGCTGGCGGCTGCGCTGGCGGTGCTGGTGCTGCTGCGGGTGACCGGCTGGAGCGTGCGCCACGGCCAGGCCCGGCTCAAGAGCTTCGCCGGCCAGCAGGCCCCCGGGCTGTCGCGGGGCGCCATGTGGCGCGCAGTGGTGGTGGTCGCCGTCTTGATGTTCGCCAAGTTCGTGTATATCGCCTCGTTCACCAATTACTTCACCTTCTACCTGATCGAGCACTTTGGCCTGAGCGTGCAACACAGCCAGCTGTATCTGTTCGTGTTCCTGGCAGCGGTGGCGCTGGGCACCTTTGCCGGCGGCCCGGTGGGTGACCGCATCGGGCGCAAGGCGGTGATCTGGGTTTCGTTCCTGGGCGTGGCGCCCTTCGCCCTCGCCCTGCCCCATGCCAACCTGGCCTGGACGGCGGTACTGGCGGTGGCCATCGGCCTGGTGATGTCCTCGGCGTTCGCAGCCCTAGTGGTGTATGCCCAGGAAGCGGTCCCAGGCCGGGTCGGCATGGTCTCGGGGGTGATGTTCGGGCTGATGTTCGGCATCAGCGGCATTGGTGCTGCCGGCCTGGGCGAGCTGGCCGACCGGCATGGCATCGAGTGGGTGTACCAGGCCATCGCGTTCCTGCCGCTGCTGGGCCTGACCACCGCGCTGTTGCCAGCTACCCGCTCAAAGGCCCGGCCCAGCCGTTGCTGCTAAAGTGGCGCTGCCAGGCTGCATCTATACGAGGTCACGATGGTAAAGCCGCAGCGTGAATTGCTGGTGGAGGTAGATCAGTGGACCTGGGAAGTGGGTAGCCGCGCGACGGACTACCCCAGCGACTGGTTCATCGAGCCCCATACCCATGCCAAGCACCAACTGATCTATGCCACCAAAGGGCTGATGATCGTCGAGTCCGGGAACGAATGCTGGACAGTGCCGCCCAGCCGCGGTGTGTGGATGCCTTGCGGCCAGGTGCATGCCATCCGCTGCGTCGGCGATGTGAAGATGCGCAGTGTGTTCGTGCGCACCGATGCGGCTGCGGGCCTGCCTCTGCAGAGCAAGGCCATCAGCATCTCGCCGTTGCTCAGCGAACTGATCAAGGCCTCGGTGGGCTTTACCGCACCCTTTGCCGAGGACTCGCGCGAAGCCCGGGTAATGCGCCTGATCCTCGACGAGATCTGCGTCCTGCCGACCTTGCCGCTGAAGCTGTCGCAGCCCAGCGACAACCGCCTGCGTGTGATCTGCACGCGGTTGCAGGAGCGGCCCGACGATAATTCCACCGTGGCCGACTGGGGCCTGCAACTGGGCGTGGACGAAAAGACCATCCAGCGCATGTTTCGCAGCGAAACCGGGATGACCTTCGGCCAGTGGCGCCAACAGGCTCGGCTGATGCAGGCGCTGGAGCGAATTGCCCTGGGCGAGCGGATCATCGATGTGGCGGGGGCACTGGGGTATGACAGCCCCAGTGCCTTTGCCAGCATGTTCAAGCGACAGTTCGGTACAACGCCCAGCCAGTTCTTCAAATAGCCTGAAGTTCACACATCGACTGTGCTGGCCCTTTCGCGGCTAAAGCCGCTCCCACAGGTACTGCATAAACCTGAATCCTGCGCGATACCTGTGGGAGCGGGTTCACCCGCGAAGAGGCCGGCACAGGCCTCCTCAGTCAGCAGCTTGCGGCTCGAACACAGTCACCGCACGCGCATCCACCGGTTTGGGCAGCAGGCCTTCGCGGTAGAAGGCATCGGCAATACGCTGTTGCTCACCCAGGTTGCCCAGTTGCACCGGCTGCACGTCATAGCTGCGCCGGCCATTGGCCTGCTGCACCGTGGCGCTGTCCAGGTTGCCCCACAGTGGCCCCAGCACCCGGGCAGCCGCTGCGGGGTTGGCTTTGGTCCAGGCACCGATTTCGCGCAGCGCCTGGTACACCTGCTGCAGCACTTCAGGGTGCGCCTTGGCGTAGTCGCTACCGGCCAGGTAGTAACGCTGGTAGCTCGCCAGCTCGCTGCCATCAGCCAGAACGCGGGCATTCTGCTGGCGCTGGGCGCTGGCCACATAGGGGTCCCAGGTAACCCAGGCATCGACCTTGCCGTTCTCGAACGCCGCGCGGCCGTCGGCAGGAATGAGATACGCCGGGGTAATGTCCTTGAAACTCAGGCCGGCCTTGGCCAGCGCCTGGATCAACAGGTAATGGCTGCCCGCCGCCTTGGTCACCGCTACCCGCTTGCCCTTGAGGTCGGCGAGGGTCTTGAGCGGCGAGTCGGCTGGCACCAGAATGGCCTGGGCCGAGGGTGATGGCGCCTCACGAGCAAAATAGGTGAGCTTGGCGCCAGCTGCCTGGGTGAACACCGGCACGGTGTCGGCCACATCCGCGGACAGGTCGACATTGCCGAGGTTAAGCGCCTCCAGCAGCGGCAGGCCGCTGGGGAACTCGTGCCAGCTGACGCGGATACCCTCGGCCTGCAGGCGCTGCTCCAGCGTGCCACGGGCTTTGAGCAGGGTCAGCAGGGTGGAGGATTTCTGGTAACCGATGCGCAGGGTCTGCTCGGCGCTGGCAAGCGACGGCAGCAGGCCACCGAGCAGCAGGCCCAGGGCCAGGTGACGCAGGCGTTTGCGGTGCAGCATGGGGTGTCTCCAGGTCAATGTTGGGCCAGTGAGTCAGTGGCGGGCACGGTAAAGCCCGTGGCGAAGGTCGGGGCAACGTCCAGGCGTTGGCTCATCAGGCCGTGGGCGTGGTAGAAGTCGGCGGTTTCCTGCTGTTCGCCGATGGTCTTCGCGTCGATGGCCTGCCAACGCAACTGGCGGCGCTCGAACTGCAGGCGGGCAGCGTCCAGCGGGAAGCCGATGATCGCGGCCAGGGTTTGCGAATAGCTGTCCAGGTGCTTATAGGCCCAAACCTGGGCGGCGGCCAGGCGGGCCAGGTAATCCTGCAATGCGGCCTTGCGCGCCGGGTCACCCAGCGCCTTGTCGGTGGCCGCCAGGAAACTGTTGCCACTGGACAACCCGCGGCCATTGACCAGCACCTTGCCCTGGCCGCTCAGCTCGGCCAGCGCGGTGTAGGGTTCCCAGGTCGACCAGGCGTCCACCGAGCCATTGGCCAGGGCGATCTTGGCGTCGACCGGGCCGAGAAAGCGGAACTCCACGTCTTTTTCGCTGAGCCCGACCTGATCCAGCGCCTTCAGCGCCAGGTGATGGCCGATAGAGCCACGGCCAGTGGCAATGCGCTTGCCCTTGAGGGCGGCAGCGCCGTGCAGCGGAGCATCAGGGCGCACCAGCAGCGCCGTGCCATACGGGTCTGACTTGTCCACAGCAATGGCCTTGACCGGCGCACCGGAGGCCAGCACGAAGAGCAATGGCGCATCACCGATGATGCCAGCATCGATCGCGCCGGCATTCAGTGCCTCGGCCAACGGTGCGGCAGCGGGGAATTCGGCCCAGCGGATGTCGTAAGGCAGGTCGCGCAGGGCATCGGCGGCCTCCAGCTGGGCGCGCATATTGCCTTTCTGGTCACCGATGCGCAGGGTCAGGCGGTCACTGGCAAATGCCTGTGTGGCCAGCAGTGTGGCAGCGGCGAGCAGCAGCAGGCGAGATCGAATGGACATCCGCAGTTCCTTGCAGGTTGGAAGAACTGCGAATGTAGCGGGCCGCATCAAATAAATAAAAGTGATTAAAGTAATAAGCTAATATGCAAAATAATATGTGGCGCAAATAATTCGTCGTAGCCAGGGGATGATGATGGGAGCGCTTTGCGCCCCAGTCGCCGGGACAGAAGACGCAAAACCAGGACAGATCGCGCAAGCTTTTGCAGATCGCCGCAACCTGTAACATTCAGTTTCATATTGCTCCAGGACAGTAGGCAGTCCAAACCACTGCCTGAGGCCTGATCCGTGCTGCAACGTGTGCTCTGCTCCCTGTCCCTGCTCACCCTTGCCATTTCCACTGCCCACGCCGCCGAAGCGCTCGACACCCCGCGCCTGGCCGGCATGGACAATTTCCGCGACATCGCCGGCACCACCAGTGCCTACACCACAAGCCACGACGGCACGATACGGGCCGGCGTGTTCTACCGCGCCAATGCCCTTACCCCGACCGCCGCCGACCTGGCTACCCTCAATGGCCTGGGTATCAGCGATGTGTACGACCTGCGCACCCCAAGCGAAATAGCCAGCACCCCCGATACCCTGCCGGACGGCGCCAGCTACACCAACATCGACATCATTGGCAGCACCACATCGGGCTCCAACATCACCAATATTTCCTTCAGCAGCGCAGAACAGGCGCGGGCGATGATGCAGGAGACCAACCGCGCCTTCGTCAATGACGCCGGCATGCGTGGCCAGTTTGCCGTGCTGTTCAACGAACTGGCCGCTGCCGATGGCGCCGCGCTGTTCCATTGCACTGCGGGCAAGGACCGCACCGGCTGGACGGCAGCGGTGCTGCTGAGCATCGCCGGGGTGGACGAGGCCACCATCATGAGCAACTACCTGGCCACCAACGACTACACCGCCGCCCGCGTGGCTGCCACGCTGGCGGCGATGCCGGCGAGCATGGCCGAAACCTATGCACCGTTACTGGGGGTCGAAGCCAGCTACCTGCAGGCTGGCCTGGATGAAATCAGCGCCGACTACGGCAACATGGACAACTACCTCAAGCAGGGCCTGGGCCTGAGCCAGGAAACGATCTACGTGTTGCGCGGCAAGATGGTGCGCTATGGTTCCCTGCCCGGCGAGGCTGGCCTGCTGGGCAACGCTGCCGCCGGCGCGCAACTATTGCGCGAGCTGCAGGACACCTCGCTGTCGGGCAGCTACAGCGCCTACAACTACTACCTGCAATCGGCCATCGATGCCGGCACCTTGGGCGGCGTGACCTCGACAGTTGGCGGCCAGGTGCACGCGGATGCCGCCAGCTACCTGTTGCGCCAAGGCGCCATGGTAGAACGTGCGGCTTCGCCCTTTGCCGACGCCAGCAACCTCAAGGTCGGCCAGGCGCGCCTGTGGAGCACGGCGCTGGCCGGCTACCTGGGCACTGACGGCTCAGCCCATGCGGCCAGCAGCAACGAGCATAGCCAGGGGTTGATGGTGGGCATGACCCAGCGCTTTTCCGAGCAGCTCAGCGGCCATGCCGGTTTTGGCTACAACCGCGGCAATGTGGGCGGTGCGGGTGGCGAGGCCGACACCGACCTGACCTTCCTGAGCCTGGGGGCACGCTTTGCCCCGGGGAGCCTGGAGCACGGGCTGTTCATCGATGCCGACATCAGCGGCGGCTGGCTCGACTACTCCAGCAAACGCGAACTGGGCGGCGGCCTGGGCACGGCCAAAGGTGACAGCCACGGCACCCTGGCGGGTGCCAGCCTGGCGCTGGGTTATCGCCTGCCCACCCATGGCATGGTGCTGGAGCCAAGCCTTGGCGTGCGGGTCAGTCACGTCGACCTGAACGGCTTCACCGAGAAAGGCAGCGAACTGGCCCTGCAAGTGGACGACCTGAAAGAAACCCGTCGCAGTGCGGTGGCCAATCTCAAGGCGTCGTTCGCGCCGATTGCGGTAGGCAGCTGGCGGTTGGTGCCGGGAGTGGAAGTGGGTTACGAACATGCCCTGGGTGATCAGCAGGTGGATAGCCAGGGGCATCTGCTGGGGCTGGATATCGAGCAACGTGCGGCATTCGACAACCGCGATCAGTTCACTGGCGGGGTGAGCCTGATGGCCAACCTGGGTGCATTGAGTGTCGGCGGCGAAGTGGCGGCGATGGGCGGTGGCGACAGCCACGGGGTGAGTGGCAGCCTCAAGGCCAGCTACGCGTTCTGATCCTGTAACCGCTGGCACCGGCTGCGCCGGTGTTCGCGGGTAAACCCGCTCCCACAAGGACGGCGCTGGCCTTGCCACCGTGATCAAGCCTACCCCCACAGGCACTCCAGCATTTTTGAAGGCTGCAGTGAACCTTGTGGGAGCGGGTTCACCCGCGAACACCGGCAAAGCCGGTGCCCGGCAGCGCTAACCACTGCGCCGTACTTCGGCCGGGCTTACCCCGAACGCCTGCTGGAAATACTGGGCGAACCGCCCCGCATTGCTGAACCCATGTCGCAAGGCCACTTCGGCCACCGACCCGCCCTCCCCGCGCGCCAGCACCTGGCGCGCACTTTCCAGCCGAACCTGCCGCTGGTAACCCACGATCGACGTACCAGCAAAACGGCGAAAGCCATCCTGCAACGCGCGCAGGCTGACATTGGCCAACCCCGCCAGCTCGGTGCCACTGACCAAGCGCGCCGGGTGCTCGTGCAGGTAGGCCATCGCCAGCTTCACATGGCGCGGCGCCAACCCGGGCGCAGGGCTGCGCAGTGCATCGCTATAGTTGTGTGGCCAGGCTTCCAGCACCGCATCCACCATCATTTCCTGCAGGCGGGTCGGCATCAGCACGCCGGTATTGATCAGCTGGTCGAACTGCGTACCGGTGGCCATTTCCAGCAATGCACGTATGCCCTGGAACACCGGCAACGCCAGGTCCACCACCGGGGCAAAACACACCGGTGCCGCCAAGGGTTGGCCTAACAGTAGTGACAGGCGCTCGGCAAACAACCCGCGGTGTATCGACATGCCGCACTGGGCATGGTTTTCGGCAAAGCGCACCGTGCGAATATCGCGTTTGTCGACCGCCAGCCCCACCTGGGCACCACCAATCGATTCGCCACGGTGATCGAAAATGATCTTGCCAGCGCTGGGCAGCACGAAAGTGATCTCATCCTGTGGCGTGGGCAGGGAGATGCTGAAATCGCCGCCATACTGCATGCGTCGCACGCTCATGCCCTCAAAGCGCCCGTATACGCCGCCAATGCTGATACCTTGGGCCAGCGGCGGCATGTCGGCGTACAGGCTACCGAACATCTGGGTGAACAAAGCCCCAAAGTCATCGCTGCGCATGTCGCGGGAGCGGAGGATGAAGGGCTTGCGGGTCATGCCGGAATGCACTGTGGTTTCACCTGCGCGAACGGGGACCCGGATGCTGCCATGGCTGCATGACAACCGCGTTAAAGAGGCAGCAACCCTGCCAAGCCGTGTACAGTACCCCTACAACAATGCCCGCAAAGGAGCCCGGCACATGACCGTGACGCTGTCCCCCCTGCAGATCGACTGCGCTTTCGATTCCGGCAACATCCAGGTGCTGGATGCCAGCAACCCGGCCCAGGTACACCTGGCCATCCGCCCGGACACCCACAGCGGCCACTACCAGTGGTTTCACTTCAAGGTCAGCGGGCTGACGCCGGGCCAGGTCCATCGCTTCAGCCTCGACAACGCCTCCGGCTCCTCGTACAAGAACGCCTGGAGCGGTTACAACGCGGTGGCCTCCTACGACCAGCAAAGCTGGTTCCGCGTGCCCAGCCAGTTCGACGGCGCGGCGCTGTCGTTCGAAGTAACGGCTGAACAGGGCCAGATCTGGTTCGCCTACTTCGAGCCATACTCGCGCGCCCGCCACAACCAGCTGATCGAGCGTGCTCGGCAAATACCGGGGGTCGAGTTGCTGGCCAGCGGCCGCAGCGTGCAGGGCCGCGACATTCCCCTGCTGCGAGCCGGCGATGGCGCCGCAGGTAAGCGCAAGCTGTGGCTGATTGCCCAGCAGCACCCGGGCGAGCACATGGCCGAATGGTTCATGGAGGGCGTGATCGACCGCCTGCAAGCCAACGACGCGGTGATCAAGGGCTTGCTGGCCAAGGCCGACCTGTACCTGATCCCCAACATGAACCCCGACGGCGCATTCCTCGGTCACCTGCGCACCAACTTCAAGGGCAAGGACCTCAACCGCGCCTGGCAGGACGCCAGCGTCGAGCTGACCCCGGAGGTGTTCTTCGCCCAGGCGCAGATGAAGCAGTACGGCGTGGATGCGTTCATCGACGTGCATGGTGACGAAGAGATTCCGCACGTATTCACTGCCGCCTGCGAGGGCAACCCGGGCTATACGCCACGGCTGGAAAAACTCGAAGAGCAGTTTCGCAGCACTTTGCGCAGCGTGACCCGAGACTTCCAGACCGTGCACGGCTATACCCGTGACGAGCCTGGGCAGGCGAATACCACGCTGGCCTGCAATGCCGTGGGCATGGCCCATGACTGCCTGTCGCTGACGCTGGAGATGCCGTTCAAGGACCATGACGACGCGCCCGATGCGGTAACCGGGTGGTCGGGTGCACGTTCGAAGGCTTTGGCGGGGGCGGTGCTGGAGACCCTGTCAAAAATGGCGGACGATTTGCGCTGAGCCCTGCCTCACCGGGCCCTTGTAGGAGCGGCCTTGTGTCGCGATGGGCTGCGTAGCGGCCCCAAGATCGCAAACCCAGCACATATTGCTGGGGCTGCTGCGCAGCCCATCGCGACACAAGGCCGCTCCTACAGGGGACCGTGGCAGGCATGAAGTTCAGTCAAAACTGCACATCCAGTATTACGCTGTCGGAATAGGTGGCTGCCGGCGGCGTAGCCTGGTCGGTATAGACCTTGGCGTTGTAGTTGAACACCTGACTACCCGTGCCTGTTCCCGCGCCGGGGTTGACGTCGGCATCCGTGCTGGAACGCCTGGCGGCCCCGGATGCCCCCCAGCGTACCGTCCCGGCACTTTTGAAAATGTCATAGGCCAGGTAGTTGTTGGCGGCCGACTTCATGCGCCGCCGACCGTTGGCCACGTTCTGCCCGTCATTCAAGCCCACCGTGTAGCTGCTGCCCTTGGTACACGACACACTCAGGCTCTGGCTCACTGTGCCGAACCCAGCCACCACTGGCGCGCTGGCGAAGGTGATGTCAGGCGTGGTGATCTGGCAGTCATTCGTCACTGTCAGGCTCACGGTAAGGCTTGCCGAGCCCGAGCTATTGTCACGCCCGATACAAAGCCCGCCGATGGCAATCCCTTCGCAGTAGTTCCACGCCCACCCCAGGGACAGGGTTTCCTGGTACAACCCCGCTGCAACGTTACTGCCGATCTGCGTGCGGATATACAGCGGCACGGCCTTGGGCGTGCCGTTGAGCAGGCCGAGCAGGTCGAGAATACCGGTGCGTCCAAACTCGAATGCCACATTTCGGGTAATCGGGAAGTTGGTGGTGGAATCGGCATACAGGGTGTAAGGGATAACATCACCGGTAGGCCCTACCAACCCGCCAGTGGCCGGGGTCACGGTCAGCTTGAACGAGTCGCTGCTGCTGAGCACGCTCAGCACCGTCCCGTTGCACTGCAAGCCCGCGTTGCTGGTAGAGGCCGCCTGGGTCGCCAGGCGTACCTGGGTCGAATTGACTGCGCCGAACAGTACCGGCAGTGTCGACACTACCGTGCACTTGGCCCAGGCCGAACCGGCCCACAACAGCAAGGCAAAAGCCGACAACACGCGCCAACCAGCCTTCATCTGCATACCAACGGGCCAATCAAGGGGATTGAACCTTCAGCCTTGGGCAGATCGAAGGCCACCTGACAATGGCCACCGCCTTCAAGCTCCACCTGCAGGCTGTTATGCGCCGAGAGATTCTCCAGGTACACCAGCCCGTCCCAACCGACCACCGCCTGGCTGCCGCTTTCAGCATGAGTAACGCGGCTACCCAGCTTGAGCGCCTGCTGGTTGCTGTCCACCAGTTCGACACTGGCCGCCATTACGCGCTTGAGCGGGAATTCCAGCAGGTAGCCACTGCCCCGTCGTACCGCCACACGCTGTTCGACGTTGGGCGCAAGGACATCCGGCGGCAGGTCCATGGGGTCGATTTCATATTTGCCACGGTAGTAACCGCTGCTGTACGGCACCAGCAAATGCCCCTTGCCATCGGTACGCCCGATTTCCTGGTTTTCATAGCGCACCGGCACATCGGCGTAACCTGCGGTACTGACCACCACGAAGGCATCGTCGATGCGGTTGGCAGCGAACACTCCGGCATCCATCCACACCAGTGAGCCACTCGCATCGGCCCAGCGGGTCATCTCGCCGCTGCTGCCGTACACACCGGCTTGCAACTGCACCGACTGCAAGCGCCAGGTGACGTCTGCCTGCCTGTAGGCATCACGGTCGCTGCCTGCGGCATAGCCCAGGTTGTAGCCGACGCCGACACCCGCCGGCACCGCATGACTGTAGTTCACCCGTTGCAGGGTCTCGCCTTCCTTGCTGCGTTCCATGCCCAGCGCCAGGGTGCCGTGCAGGTCGAACGGGATCACCAGCTGCGCCTGCACGGCCCACTGGCTGTCACCCACTTCACGGTTGGCAGACAGATACACACTGCTGCTGCCCCATAGCGGCCTGCTGTAGCTCAGGTTGATCAGCCGCGTGCGCGTGCCGTCACCGGCGCGCACATCGAAATAGCCGGCGCCGATGCTGCCGTACTCGTTCAGGTTGAGGCTGAGGGTGACCTGTTCGCTGCTTTTGCTCAGTTGCATGTCGGGGGAGTCGACCCGCGTCAGGTCGGCGTAGTCACCGTGGCGTTGCAGGCGCTGGTAGCTGAAGCCGATGCGCTGGCTGTTGTACTGGTAACCAAGAGCGACCTGGTGGCCCTTGTCACCGTCGAAGCGGCTTTGCGCCAACGCTGCGTTGAGCACACCAAAGTTGCCCAGGCGCATGTTGCCGCCCACACCGCCCAGCATCAGCGACTCGGCAGTTTCGGCGTGGGTTTCCAGGGTAAAGGTGTCGCTGAGCCCATAGCGCAGGCTGCCCGAGGCAACACCCGGCCCATAGCTGAAATCGCGCACGGCGTAATCACGACGCAGGCTACCGGCGGCCACCGAGTAGTCGGACAGGCCCTTTTGCAGCAGGCTGCTGGTGACATAGAACGGCAAAGTGGTCGACACCTGCCGGCCAAGGGCATCAGTGGTGACCACCACCGCCTCCCCGGCACCGTTGATGAACGGCACGTTGGTCAGGGTGTACGGGCCTGGCTGCAGCTCGGTGGTGCTGGACTTGAAGCCGTTGATGAACAGGTCAAGCGACGTCGGTACCGCTGCTTCGCCTGCGAACGCCGGCAACGGGTAAGTGACCAGATCGGGGCGCGCAGCGAAGTCGCGCGACAGCTGCACACCGCCCACCCGCACCGAACTGCTCCAGGGCAAGGCCCCGGTCACGAAGTCACCGGCTTCGTATGTGAGCAGGCGCTGTTCGTCGGTAAAGCGCCAGGTGGTGTCGTAACGCATGAAGCCTTGGCGCGTATCATCCGCCTGTGCGCCATTGAATGACTGGCGCCATTGCCCGGTACTGGAGAAGGTCCCCCAACTGTCGAACAGGCGCAGCTCGTTCCAGGCTGCCAGATAGGTGCCGCCTTCATCGGTGTCATTCAGGTACAGGTCGTAGTTTAACAAGGCGCCGAAACTGCTGCGCGCATCGCTGGCCGGGTACAGGTTGCGATCACCCACTTGCTGGTCTGGCAACCAGGCCGGCGGCACCTGCAGCAGCAGGCGCTGGTTCTGGGTGTCGTAGTCAGTGTGCAGCCCCGCGATGCTTTCAAGGGCCACCTCGCCTTGGGGGTTGCCCGGCAACGAAATACCGGCTGCCCGCAACACGTCGCTACCCAGGTACAACTGCCCGGCCCGTTGCTGCACCGGCACCAGTTCAGCCCTTGGCATCTGGTTCACCACCAGGTCCAGGTACAGGGTAGCGTCGGCGATGGCGGACATCTCCGTGGGCGGCGGGGGCAGGTCGTCGGCCAGCGCCAGCACAGGGCTGGTCATGACCAGCCCCAGGCACCAGCGGCGCGTCGTCGCCGAGAGCCATTTCACACACGGTTTCCAACCATTGCCGGGTCCTCCCTGGCCCCTGCACTGCATTCAGTCGTTGACTCATTGGCCCTGGCGGATGGCGTCCGCTGCACTCTGGCCATTGACCCTGCCCTTCAGCACGCTGCCGCTGGTGGACGCCACGGGAGCAGGCCAGCGCATGCTGGCGCCCGGCAATACATAGCCCAGCAGGCCTTCAGCCAGTGGCTTGCTCTGGCTGCCTTGCTGCACCACCACATCGGTCAGCCGCGCATGCACGGGGCCTGTGTTGCGCAGTTCAACGTAAGGTTTGCCCTGCACCGTCACCGGCCGCCAGCTGACCTGCGGCTTGCCTACGCCCTCGGCATTGCGTTTGCCTTCAGGGTCGGCCTTACCCCACAGCCCTTCGCCATAGACGAACAGCGGCACCGAATAACGCATCTGCAAACGGATGGCCGCCGTGGCGCCGGGCTCGGCCTTGTCGACCGGGATGGCGGGCGGGATCTCGTCGATGATGATGCGGTAGGCCTGCTCCTGGCCGGCGGGCGAAGGGCCGGTTCGGGTCAGGCGGATCAACTGCTTCTGCCCGGGGGCAATGTTGGCAACCGGCGGGCTGCCGATGATCTCGCGTTGCGCCTGGAACTGTTCCTGGTAATCACCCTGGCGCCATGCGAATACCCGTACCTGCAAATTGGCCGGCTCAGTGCCACGGTTTTCCAGCCACAGGGCACCGGCCTTCTGGTCGGCCTCCAGCACCGGGTCGATTGGCCAGATCAGCACCGAGGTGGCCGCCCCGGCCGGCAGGCTTGCCAGCCACAACAATCCGATCAATCCACGCGCCCACTTCGCGCCTGCCCGCATGCAGCTCTCCTTAGACACTTGTCGTTGGTGGCGCTGGCGTTTACCAGGTCACCGTCACTTGCACCACATCGGTGTAGGTCCCTGCCGGCAGCACGCCAGTCAGCTGGACCCGCCCGTACACCGGCAGCTTGATCGCCGTCGGGTCGGAATAGCTCACGGCCACGCTCTGGCCGATGCCCAGGCTCTGGCTGAAGGCCGCGTCCCGGTACAACTGGTAAGCCAGCACTTGAGTGCCGGTAGTGCGCTTCAGGTTGCGTGTGCCACTGGCGCTGTTCTGCCCGCCATCCAGGCTCATGCTCATGGCTACGCCCGGCGTGCACTGGAAGGTCACTGTCGAGCCACCCAGCGAGGTGCTGAGCAACGCTTTGGACAGTGCCGACTGCGAGCCATAATCGAGCGTGCCGTAACTGGTGACACCGCCCACCACCAGGCACCCGGCGACAACCTGCGCCGTTACCGTAAAGGTACTGGTGGTCACCGCCCCCAACGGGGCAGCCAACAGCATGCCGATTCCGGTCAGGCCACCTGCCAGCCATCCGCGCATGGTTCAGAACGACAGCTCGACCGAAATCGTGTCGCTGTAGACCCCTGCGGGCAGGCCCGCCTTGCCCACGGCCTTGCCGTAAAGGTTGACGGTCTGGGCCACGCCAGTGCTGGTGGGCAGGGTGATGGTGCCGTCGATCGCCAGCAGCGTTGTACGCCCGGTGTCGGTGTACAGGTCATACGGCACAAAATTGCCGGCCCCATCGGCGAGCGCACGCGTGCCACCGCTCGACTGGCCGTCATGCAGGCCTGCGCGCACCTTGACCACAGGCACCGTACCCGCCGAGCACAGGATGCTCATGGCACCACCCCCGCCTCCCAGCACCTGGGCATTGGCGGTGACGAACAAGGCATCCTGGGTACCGAAGTTCAAGGCACCGAAGTTGAGCCCCGACGTGCCAGAACTACCATTTACCTGACACGCCGAAATCAGCGTCAGGGTCGAGTTGATGCTGCCGGTCACCGTGGCGGCCTGGGCCTGGGAAGCCAGGGCCAGGCCCAGGCCTGCGAGCATGCAGCATGAAAGGTTCGTTCGCATCGGAGTCTCCTTGCGTGGTTACCAGTCCAGGGTCACTCTGAGGGTGTCGCGGTACAGCCCGGCCGGCAGTGCGCGCGGTTGCGCCACCACCACACCGTAAATGGGGATCGGTACTTGCTGGGTGCTGTTGATGGTGAAGGCACGCGCCTGGCCGATGGCGTAGCGGCTATTGCCGCCCGGGTCGACCGCCAGTTGATAAGGGATCAGCTCTCGGCCGTTGCTCAGGCGGCGCACGCCGTCGTCGCCATTCAGGCCGCCATTGATCCGCACGTTGAAGGCCCGTACTTCGGGCGTGCAGCTGATCTGCAGGGAGCCCGCGCCGCCCGCTTCGTCAACCCGGCTGCGCAGCGGCTGGTCCCAGTTCGGGCCACGCTCGCCAAAGTCCAGCAGCCCCGGGTTGCCCAGCACAGCCGGTTGCGTATCGTTGCTGCTGATCTGGCAGGCTGCGCTGATCACCAAGCGCGCCTGAATGAAACCGGTGGCGCTGCCATGCGCCGCGCCACCGGGAACCAGCAACGGGCCAATGGTAAGCAACAGGATCGAAGTGCGGTTCATGGCGTGGCGTCCTTGTGCATGGCAGCGTCCCTACCAGGTGACCGTGACTTTGAGCAGGTCGGCGTAAACCCCTGCATTCGGCACCCAGGCCAATTTGTCGATGCGTGCGTACAACGGCAGCTCGACCGAACCGCTGCTCGGTACCCTCGCCGACTGGGCGACCCCTACCGCCAGAGGCTCACGCCAGGCTGCGTCGCGGTATAAGCGATAAGGGATGGGCCGCGCCGTGTGGTCGTCGCTGGCCAGGTAGCGCAGCTCGCCGACGCCGCCATGCTGGCCGCCATCGACGCGCACCTGATAAGGGGTGTCCGGGTTACACTCAAGGCGCGGTGGGCGCTGGCTCAGCAGAACGCCGCTCAACGGTGCGCCGGGGCCGTCCAGGCGTGCTGCCGTACCCAGGTCAATGCGCCCGAGGGCCTGGGCTCCCGCGTCGCGGGTCTGGTTGACCAGCATGCAACCGCGCTGCACCAGCACACGCACTTCCACGAGAAAATCCGCTGCCACGGTACTGCCGCTGAACAACAGGCCCAACAACGCGGCCATTAAGCGCTCCGTCACCTTTTTATCCTTGTCGAAACGTCCTGAACAGAGCGTAGCAGCGAGGCAGGGCAACCGTGGTGGCACCACGCCGTTTTTTGGTATTAGCGATAAAGCGATAGCACCCCGTTAAAAAAAAGCCGGAACGGCGCAGAACCCCAGGCCACCTCCGTGTCTCCAATGGCCGAGGGCCGGTAAATGTGCCTGGTTTCTGGTAGGGTGAACCACGTTCCTCCAGCGCCAGGCGCCAATGCCATACATGGACGGACATGACAGGAGCGTTTTCATTGATGACTGCAGACACCACGCTGGCAGAAGCCATGGAGCGCTGTGCCCGGGAACCGATCCACGTGCCGAGCAGCATCCAGCCCCACGGTTTTCTGCTGGTGCTGGACCCCATCGACCTGTGCGTGCTGCAGGCCAGTGAAAACGTTGAACACTGGCTGGGCTTGCCGGCCCGTGAACTGATCGGTTGTCCCTTCGCCAACCTGGTCCGCGATGGCTTTGACCTGCACGCGCAGCTCGCACGGCTGCCCGAAGATGAAGTCTTCCCCTTCCACATCGGCGACATGCGCTTGCGCCAAGGTGCGCCGTACGGCAACCCGCTGCATTTGCTGGTGCACGGCCACGACGAAGTACTGATTGCCGAATTCGAACCCCCTCGCCTGTCGCCGGAGCTGGCCGGGCAAGGCGACTATTACCCGCTGGTGCGCAACTTTGTCGGCAGCCTGCAATTAGCCAGCAGCCTCGAAGACCTGCTGCAGCAAACGGTGTTGCAGCTCAAGCGCATAACCGGCTTTGGCCGGGTCAAGGCGTACCGTTTCGACGCCGAGGGCAACGGCCAGGTACTCGCCGAGGTGGCCGACCCAGGCTACCCCGGTTACCTGGGCCTGTGCTTCCCGGCTGCAGACATCCCGCGCCAGGCGCGCGAGCTGTACCGGGTCAACCGCATTCGCGTGATCGAGGATGCCAACTACCAGCCCTCGCCCCTGCTGCCAGCCATCAACCCGCGCACCGGCAAGGCACTGGACATGAGTTTCGCCGCGCTGCGCAGCGTCTCGCCGGTGCACCTGCAGTACATGCGCAACATGGGCACTCTAGCCTCGATGTCGCTCTCGATCGTGGTCGACGGCGAGCTGTGGGGGCTGGTGTCCTGCCACCACCACCAACCGCGCGCGGTGGACCTGCGCACCCGCACGGCCTGCGAGTTGCTGGCCAGTGTATTGTCGCTGCAGATCGAGTCCCGCGAATCCCATGCCAGCACGCGCAAGCTGCTGGCGTTGCGCCAACATATCGTGCGCATGATCTCGTCCATGGCCGACCACGACAGCGTCAGTGACGGCCTGCGCGACCTGCCCCAGGTGTTGCTGGCCTTTGCCGGTGCGCAGGGCGCCGCAGTCATCTCGGCCGAACGCTGTGACCTGTTCGGCCAGACCCCGCCTGAAGCCCAGGTGACCGCGCTGGTGCACTGGCTTGGCCAGCGCGGGGAAGACACGGTATTCCACAGTGACAACGTGCGCCGCGACATCACTGACCTGCCCGAGCTGGCCGCACATGCCGGGGGTGTACTGGCGGTGGCCATCTCGCAGATCCACTCGCACTACCTGCTGTGGTTCCGGCCCGAGCAGGTGCGCACGGTGAACTGGGCGGGCCAGCCGACCAAGCAGGTCGGGCCGCAGGGCAACCTCGACCCGCGGCACAGTTTCGAACGCTGGCGCGAAGAACTGCGCGGCTACAGCGAACCTTGGGACCCGCTGGTGATCGAGGGCGTGCTGGAACTGCGCACCGCCGTGCTTGGCATCGTCCTGCGCAAAGCTGAAGAACTGGCACAGCTGGCCGGCGACTTGCGCCGTTCGAACAAGGAACTCGAAGCGTTTTCCTACAGTGTTTCCCACGACTTGCGCGCGCCGCTGCGGCACATCGCCGGGTACACCGAACTGCTTGGCGAAATGGAAGGCCAGGGCCTGAGCGAGCGCGGCAAGCGCTTCCTGCAGCATATCGGTGAAGCGGCGCACTTTGCCGGCACCCTGGTCGACAACTTGCTCAACTTCTCGCAGATGGGCCGCTCGGCCCTGCGCCTGTCCGACGTCGACCTGAACGCACTGGTCGAAGCCATTCGCAGCGAGCTGGCCCCCGATTACGAAGGCCGCGCAATCGTTTGGGACATCGCCCCGCTGCCCAAGGTGATCGGCGATCCGGCATTCATCAACATGGCATTGCGCAACCTGATCGCCAACGCCATCAAGTACACACGCGGCCGTACACCTGCACACATCGGGATCAGTGCCATCCAGCATCCTGGCGAAACCGAGATCTGTATCCGCGACAATGGCGTGGGCTTCGACATGGCCTATGCCAACAAGCTGTTCGGCGTATTCCAGCGCCTGCACCGCATGGAAGACTTCGAGGGCACAGGGATTGGCCTGGCAAGTGTGCGCCGCATCATCGAGCGCCATGATGGCCGGGTCTGGGCCGAAGGCCAGATCGACCAGGGCGCAAGCTTCCATTTCACACTCCCCCGAAACACTGCTACCTGAGGCACCGCTACCATCATGCTCAAACCCATCCTGCTGGTCGAAGACAACCCCCGGGACCTGGAACTGACCCTGCTGGCCCTGGAACGCAGCCAGTTGGCCAACGAGGTCATCGTGCTGCGCGACGGCGCCGACGCACTGGACTACCTGCTACGCCGCAACGCCTATGCTGCCCGCGATGGCGGCAACCCTGCCGTGCTGCTGCTGGACCTGAAACTGCCCAAGGTCGATGGCCTGGAAGTGCTCAGGGAAGTACGCGCCACTGCCGAACTGCGCAGTATCCCCACGGTGATGCTGACCTCCTCGCGGGAGGAGCCCGACCTGCTGCGCGCCTATGAACTTGGGGTCAACGCCTACGTGGTCAAGCCGGTGGACTTCAAGGAATTCGTCGCCGCCATCTCCGACCTCGGGGTATTCTGGGCAGTGCTTAACGAACCGCCACCCGGCTCACTGCGGCTGAACCGTCGCGGTAGCAATTGAGGCCGCCGCAACGATGCAGCAAACACCATTGAACCTCCTGATGGTCGAAGACAGCTCGATGGACGCCGAGCTTACTCTGATGCGTCTGGAACGCAGCGGGCTGCATGTGCAGTCACAGCTGGTGTTCGACCATGTGGGTGTCGAACACGCCCTGCGCGAGGCCCGCTACGACCTGATCCTGTGCGACTGCGTGCTGCCGGGTTCATCTGGCACAGAGGTGCTGGCCATCGCCCAGCGCCTGGCCCCGGACACTCCGTTCATCTTCCTGTCCGGCATCTACGGCGAAGAGCACGCGGTGGAAATGATCCGCCTGGGCGCCACCGATTATGTGCTGAAGAAGAACCTGCCACTGCTGCCCAAGGCCGTACGCCGGGCGCTGACCGAAGTGCAGGAACGCCAGCGCCGGCGCCGCGCCGAAGAGGCCCTGATCGACGTCGAGGCACGTGCGCGGATTGCCATCGACGCCGCCGGCATGGGCACCTGGGACCTGCGCCCGCAGGAGCGCCTGTTGCTCTGGGATGACCGCTGCAAGACCCTGTTCGGCCTGCCTGTCAGCACCGAAATGAGCCTTGAAGTGTTCTACGCCGGCATCTACCCCGACGACCTGCCACTGGTACGTGAGGCGGTGGAACACGCCATGCGCCCGGAAAGCGGCGGCCGCTACCGGGTCGAATTTCGCATCGCGCCACCCAACGGCCTGGAACCGCGCTGGTTGCTCAGCAGCGGCCAGAGCCAGTTCGTCGATGGCCAATGCGTGCGTTTTTCCGGCGTGCTGCAGGACATCAACACGCAACGCCTGGCCACTCAGGCGCTGCGTCAGCTCAACGAGATGCTGGGGGAAAGGGTCGAGCGCCGTACCCGCGAACGCGACCGTGCCTGGGAGCTGTCGCAGGACCTGCTGGCCGTGCTGAACAAGGACCTTACCCCGGTCGCACTCAACCCTGCCTGGGAAGCCAGCCTGGGCTTCTCCCGCGAGCGCCTGAGCCAAACGTCGTTGCTGCACCTGCTGCCCGACCCCGACCAGGAACTGCTGCTGACCGAACTGGCTGCCCTCGCCCATGGCCGCACCAGCGTACGCTTCGTCGGCCGCATCCTGCATGCCGGCGGCCAGCAGCGCTGGCTATCGTGGGTGGTGGTGCCGGAAGACACCCTGCTGTATGTGGTGGCACGCGACATCACCAGCGAACGCGAAGCCGCCCTGGGCCTGGCAGAAGCCAACGCCCGCCTGCGCGAACAGATCAACGAACGCGAACGCATCGAGGCGGCGCTGCAGCAGATGCAGCGGCTCGAAGCCGTCGGTCAGCTGACCGCTGGCGTGGCCCACGACTTCAACAACCTGCTGACGGTGATCCTCACCGGCGCCAGCTTCCTTGAACGCGACCTGGCCAAGGCCAACCTGGACAAGGCCCGCACGCGCCTCACCCACATCCGCGAAGCGGGCGAGCGTGGCGCCAAGCTGACGTCGCAGCTGCTGGCGTTCTCGCGCCGCCAGCGCCTGGAGCCGGTTGCGCTCAACCTCAACCAGACCCTGGCCGGCCTGGAAGAGCTGTTGCGCCGCACCCTGGGTGGCAACGTCTCAGTGCGCCTGGACCTGGACCAGGCCCTGTGGCAGGCACTGACCGACCCCACCCAGACCGAGATGATCATCCTCAACCTGGCGATCAACGCCCGCGATGCCATGCCTGACGGCGGCCAGCTGACCCTGACCACCCGCAACACCCGCATCGATAGCCGCCCGCAACGCCCGGAAGACCCGGACCCGGGCGAGTACGTGATGCTGAGCATCCGCGATACCGGCTGCGGCATGAGCGAAGACGTGCTGACCAAGGTGTTCGAGCCGTTCTTCACCACCAAGGACATCGGCAAGGGCTCGGGCCTGGGCCTGGCCCAGGTGTTCGGCTTCGCCAAGCAGTCCGGGGGAGGCGTGCGCATCGACACCGCGCCTGGCCACGGCACTCAGGTGGCGGTGTACCTGCCTGCGGTAAAGGATCAGGCCGTGACCGAGCCGGTGGTACCGATGCCCAGCCAGTCGGTGAGCGAAAGCGGCCGCAACCGCACGGTACTGCTGGTGGATGACGACCATCTGGTGCGTGACATGATTGGCGATGTGCTGCGCCAGTATGGCTACCAGGTGCGTCAGGCGCACAGCGGCGAACAGGCATTGGCGTTGCTAGACAACGAGATCGACCTGCTGCTCACCGACTTCGCCATGCCCGAGTTCAACGGCGCGCAACTGGCGCTGGCGGCGCGCGAAGGGTTCCCGCACCTGCCGGTGGTGTTCCTGACTGGCTATGCAGAGTTGCAGGGGCTAGAGCTGCCGGGCAGCGTGGTGATCCAGAAGCCGGTGCAGGGTGATGAGCTGGCCAGGGTGCTGAACGAGATACTGGGCATTGCCGGGTAACCCGCGACTGCAGGAGCGGCCCGGCAAGGCCGCTCCTGCAGCAATCGTGTGACAGAATTGAAAATACGGAAACGACAAAACCCAGCGCTTATCTTTCTAAGCACCGAGCATATACGTTTGAATCTGGAAAATGGCAGGGGCGGCTGGATTCGAACCAACGCATGGCAGGATCAAAACCTGCTGCCTTACCGCTTGGCGACGCCCCTGTATCGGATGCAGCATTTGCTGCTCTGACAATTCCAACTGAGTGACAACTGGGTTGTTGTCTTGGAATGCGCGGCACTTTAACAACAAACTTTCGGTCTGTGAACCCCCTGATGAAAAAAAATTGCCAAAAAACAGCGGGTTAGTCATTTCAGCGTTGTGGTAGCGACCATCCGTCGCTTTCCCTCCGCTTCGCTTCAACACAATCGCATTCCTCCCTTCCAATCAGATAAGCCCATTGCATTGACCAAGGAGGACCTCATGCCTGTCTCCCACGACCTCTATCAGGACCTGCACTACCCGCGTGAAATCGTCCAACAACGCCGCCAGCAGGACAAGGCGCTGGACCGGCTGCTGGACGAGTACATGGACATCGACAACCAGGTGCTGGCAGCCGAATCGATCTCGGCGGGCAACTTCGTCGACGAAGACCTGCGCCACCTCAAGGAACGCCGCCTGGCAGTGAAGTACATGATCGAGCGCCAGCTGGAGCGCAAGGCCTAGGCAATGCCGGTGTGCGGCCCGCACCTATCGCATGAAGTGATCATTGCCGGTCACTTTCTGTATTAGTCAAAATGGCCGCCCTCGGGCAAGCTGCACGCTGCCCCGCCATCGCCCAAGGAGCGTTGCTTGTGTCTGCCTGGATCCCTGCCCCACTGCGCCAGCTTGGCCAGCGCCTGCGTGGCGCCCCCGCCAACCAGAGCGAACTGCTCGACTGGTTCGAGGACAAAGCCCGAAGCCGGGGTTACCAGCTGAGTGATGGCCAGCGTCGGGTAATCCACTGCATGGCCGAACAGCTGGCACTGCTGGAGCAAGGGCAGCCACGCAGCCTGTACCTGTATGGTTCGGTGGGGCGCGGCAAGAGCTGGCTGCTAGACGGGTTCTTCCAGGCGGTGCCGGTCGAAGCCAAGCGCCGCCTGCACTTTCATGATTTTTTTGCCCGCCTTCACCAGGGCATGCACCGCCATCGGGCGCTGGATGATGCGCTGGGCGCAACCCTCGACGAGCTGGTGGGTGGTTGCCAGGTGTTGTGCTTCGACGAATTTCATGTGCATGACATCGGCGATGCCATGCTGCTTACCCGCCTCTTCAACGCCCTGTTCGCACGCGGCGTGTTTCTGCTAGTGACCTCTAACTACGCGCCCGAAGGGCTATTGCCAAACCCGCTGTACCACGAGCGCTTCCTGCCGGTGATCCGCCTGATCAACGGGCGCATGCAGGTTCTGGAAGTGGGTGGCGACACCGACTTCCGCAGCTTGCCTGCCAACCGCGAGCACCAGCGTTTTACCCAGGGCTACTATGTGTGGCCGGGGACAGCGGCACAGCGCCAGGCGCTGGGCGTGCCGCACGAGCAGCCGGTAATGCTTGAGGTGAACAAACGCCCACTGCGCGCGCAGGCCATCGATGGCCGGCGGGTGGTGCTTGGCTTTGACGATTTGTGTGAAAAGGCCACGGCGGTGATCGACTACCTGGCGCTGGCGCAGCAGTACGATGAGTGGATCATCGATGGGCTGGATGACCTGGCGGAGTGTTCGCTGGCGGCCCAGCAGCGCTTCGTCAACCTGGTGGATGTGTTGTATGACCAGGACCGACAGGTGACGGTGATTGGCAAACGGCCGCTGGAAGAGAGCCTGGGCGGGCCGCTTGCCGACCTGATGCGTACCCGCAGCCGGCTGGGGCAACTGCACCAGGTAGCGCCCTAGAACTGCATCGCCTGAACGGGCCTCTTCGCGGGTAAACCCGCTCCCACAGGTGCAACACAGTTATCAAGACCTGTGACATACCCGCGAAGAGGCCAGTAATGTCAAAGCATCAACCCGCCCTGGGCAAATCCGCCAGCACCGCCTCGATTTCCCCCAGCACCGCCGGGTCATCCAGGGTCGAAGGCGGTACATAGTCCTGCCCGTCGGCAATCTTGCGCAGCACCGCGCGCAAGATTTTCCCCGAGCGGGTCTTGGGCAGCCGCTTCACCAGCCGAACCCGGTTGAAACAGGCCAGCGGGCCAATGGCCTCGCGCACGCTGCCCACCAGATCTACCAGCAACTGCGCCTCGGCAATGCCCTCGCCGTCCTTGAGCACAATCAGCGCCAACGGCACTTGCCCCTTGATTTCATCGTGCACGCCAATCACCGCACACTCGGCAACCGCCGGGTGGCAGGCCACCAGGTCCTCCATTTCGCCCGTGGACAGCCGGTGGCCAGACACGTTGATCACGTCATCCGTGCGCCCCATGATGTAGACGAAACCGTCATCATCCAGAAAGCCGCCGTCACCCGTGTGGTAATACCCCGGGTAGGTGCGCAGGTAAGCCTGCAAGTAACGCTCGTGGTCGCCCCACAGGGTCTGGCTGCACCCGGGTGGCAGTGGCAAGGCAATGACGATCGAGCCCTGGTGGTTGGGGCCCAGCAAGTGGCCCTCGTCATCTACCACACGCACGTGGTAGCCCGGTACCGCCCGGTTGCTTGAGCCCGGCTTTGCCGCACTGCCTTCCAGCCCCACACAGGGCGCGGTGACCGGCCAGCCGGTCTCGGTCTGCCACCAGTGGTCGTGCACCGGTTTGCCAGTGACCCGCTCCAACCATTCATGCGTGCTGGAATCGAGCTTCTCACCTGCCAGGAACAGCTGGCGCAGCGAGCTAAGGTCGTGCTCGCGGATCAACTCGCCCTCCGGGTCTTCCTTGCGGATGGCACGCATGGCGGTGGGTGCACAGAACAGCGCGTTGACCTTGTATTGCTCCACCACCCGCCAGTAGGCAGAGGCGTCCGGGGTGCGGATCGGCTTGCCTTCGTAGAACACCGTGGTACAGCCACTCATCAGCGGCCCATAAACGATCAGCGAATGGCCGACCACCCACCCGACATCGGAAATGCCCCACCACACGTCGCCGGCCTGCATGCCGTAAATATGGCGCATGGCATAGCACAGCGCCACGGCATTGCCGCCATTTTCGCGGACGATGCCCTTGGGTTTGCCGGTGGTGCCAGAGGTGTACATGATGTACAGCGGGTCGCCGGCATCCAGCTCCACCGGTGGCACCGGCTGGGCGCCGGCCAAGGCAGCCTGCCAGTCCAGGTCGCGGCCTGGCTGCAGTTCAGCCTGCGCCTGCGGCCGTTGCAGCACCAGCACATTGCGCGGCTGGTGCCGGGCCAGCTGCAGGGCGCGGTCCACCAGCGGTTTGTAGGCGATCACCTTGTCGAACTCCAACCCGCAGGATGCCGTCAGCAGCAGCGTGGGCCGGGCGTCATCGATGCGCAGGGCCAGCTCGTTGGCGGCAAAGCCGCCGAACACCACCGAATGCACCGCGCCAATCCGCGCGCAGGCCAGCATGGCCATGGCCGCTTGCGGCACCATGGGCATGTAGATGATCACCCCGTCGCCCTTTTGCACCCCCAGCTGGCGCAGCAAACCGGCCAGGCGCGCCACTTCGTCGCGCAACTGGTTGTAGGTGTAGGCCTGCTGCACGCCGGTGACCGGCGAATCGTAGATCAGCGCCACCTGCTCGCCACGGCCCAGCTCGATCTGGTGATCGAGGGCCAGGTAGCAACTGTTCAGGCGGCCATCGGCGAACCAGCGGTGGGTACCGTCGGCGTTGTCTTGCAGGGTGAGGGCAGGCTTGCGGTGCCAGGCCAGGTGCGCGGCCTGTTCCGCCCAGAAAGCGGCAGGGTCGGAAATGGAATGGGCGTAGCTGTACTGGTAGCTCATATCGAAGGGAACCCGGTACTTGTTGTTATTGAAGGGCGAAACCTGAGTATGGACCGCTACACCCGCGCCGCCATGGGACTAAAGTCACAACCGACCTGCAAATTTGCAGACAACGCAAAAGCGCCCCATAACGGTGCAAAGCTTCTAGAATAGGCCACCCTTCAGCCACCGAGCAGCCCATGGATATCGATCAGGCCCGAACCTTCCTGGAAATCGTGCGTTGCGGCAGCCTGGTCGCCGCCGCCGAACGCCTGTTCGTGTCACAGACGGCAATTACTGCCCGGGTGCAGCGCCTGGAGCAACAACTGGGCTGCCAGCTATTTGTGCGCAGCCGCAACGGCGCCAGCCTGACCAGCGACGGCGAAGCATTCGTCAGTTATGCCAACCAGCTGGTACAAACCTGGGAAGCGGCGCGGCGCGACCTGCCGCTGCCCGAGGGCTGCCAGCAAGTGCTGCATGTGGGCGGTGAAGTAAGCTTGGGCAACCCGATGATGCTCGACTGGGTCAGTGCCCTGCACCGTGAACTGCCCAGCCATGCCATCCGCAGCGAAGTAAGCGACGGCGAATCGCTGCTGCGCAAGGTCGAAATGGGTTTGCTGGACGCCGCGCTGGTGTACCAGCCGACCTACGGGCCGGGCCTGCAGGTGGAACAGTTGATGGAAGAGAAGCTGATCCGCGTGCGCCGGGTCGACCAGCCAGAGCCCTATATCTATATCGACTGGGGCGAGGCCTTCCGACGCCAGCACGATGCCGCCCTGCCCGACTGCGCCCGCCCAGCGCTCAGTTTCAACCTGGGCCCACTGGCCTTGCAGTTTATTCTCGACCAGGGCGGCAGCGGTTACTTCCGCACGCGGGTGGTGCAGGCGTACCTGGACAGCGGCGTGTTCGAACGGGTGCCGCAGGCGCCGGAATTCACCTACCCGACCTTTCTGGTGTACCCACGCAAACGCGACAGCGAAGCCCTGCAACAGGCCTTCGCCATCCTGCGCCGGCTGGTAGCCGCCGGCGCCAGCGACTGGTCACAACGCTGGGACCCGGTTATCTGAAGCCTCGGCTTTGCTGAGCAGCTGGCGCTTGAGGCCGGCGATCAGGTCGGTCTGGGTAATCACCCCCACCAGCTGGTCGGCATCGAGCACCGGCAGGCAATGCAGGCCCTGCTCGCACAGCAACGGCAGCAGGCGCTCAAGCGGGTGTTGGCTGCTGACACTGACCACCCGCCGGCTCATCACCTGCTCCATGCGCACCGCCTTGCGGCCGAACAGACCGCGCCAGCTGAAGCGGCCACGCTGCATCGCCGGGCCAACCAGGTCGCTGAGGCTGACGATACCCACCAGCTTGCCCTGCTGCAGCACCGGCAGGGTTTTCAGGTGATGGCTGGTCAGCATTTTCCAGGCCTGCTCCAGCGTGGTGTCAGGCGTGGCGAACTGCACATCGCGCGACATCACCGAGGCCGCAGTGATACCGCCAAGGCTGCGCTGCAGGGCGTGCTGCTCGGTGGCGAGGATGATGCGTTCCAGCTCGTCACGGGTGACATCGACGAACTCACCCAGCTCTTCCAGAGCCTGGTCCAGGTCCTCGCCACGGATGCCGACCCGCTCACTGGGCAGTGGGTCATGGGTGTGGTGCAAGTCTTTGCGCGGCGCTACGCCTTTCGGGTAGCGCACCCCGGTAAGGCGGTTGTAGATAACCGCCACGCTCACCAGGATCAGTGCATTGAGCAGGATTGGCTCAAGCAGGTGATCGCCCATGGCGGTCAGCCCTGAGTCGGCCAGCACTGCACTCACTGCCACCCCGCCACCCGGCGGATGCAGGCAGCGCAGCAGGCACATGAGCAGGATCGAGATGCCCAAGGCCGCAGCGGCCACCCACAGCTCCGGGCCGAAGCCTTGGCGCATGGCCAGGCCGACCGCGCCTGCCAGCGCGTAGCTGCCCAGCACCGGCCAAGGTTGGGCCAATGGGCCGGAATGCACGGCGAACACCAGCACTGCCGAAGCAGCCAGCGGGCCCAGCAGGTGCAAGGCGATGCCGGGGCCATAGGCCAAGCTGGTCAGCCAGCCAGCGAGGAACAGGCCGAGCAACGCACCGATACCGGCACGCAACCATTCTTTTGGAGAGGTATTCAGGGGCGCCGGCAACAGGCGCTGCAGACGGCTTTCGGAACGCGAGGCAGACATTTAAGTAATCGGGATCTTTGGTTTTTTTCTGATTAAAAAGAAAGCCCAGCCGAGCTGGCCTGGGCCTCGTATTGCGCGTGCAATACCGCAAGGGGCTCCGTCCGTGGAGAGATGGAAACCGCAGGGTTTCGTGAGGGGATTTTGCCGGGTGAAGGGAAATTGGGCTAATTCAAAAAACTGCGGCTGTACTGCAATTTTTTTGCAGTACTGACATGGCTTCGGCGAATTGGGTACACCTGTGGGAGCGGCCTTGTGTCGCGATGGGCCGCACAGCGGCCCCGGCATTATCCAGCCTTGCGCGGCAGGTCGATGCTCACACGCAACCCGCCCAGCGGGCTCTGCTCCAAGGCCAGCCGCCCGCCCCAGGCGTCGACGATATCGCGCACGATTCCCAACCCCAACCCATGCCCGTCCACCTGCTCGTCCAGCCGCGAGCCGCGCTCCAGCACCTGCTGCCGTTGGCTCTCGGGGATGCCGGGGCCATCGTCGTCGACCCACAGCTCGAAGCCCTCGGCATTGGGCTCAATGCCCAGGCGCACCTCGCTGTCAGCCCACTTGCAGGCGTTGTCCAGCAGGTTGCCCAGCAGCTCCAGGAAGTCTTCACGGTCCCATGGCAGTAACAGCCCGGACGGCACATCACTTGCCAGCAGCAAGCCCTCGCCATGGATCATGCCCAGTGTCCCGAGCAACCCCGGCAACTCGGCGTCACAGTCGAACTGCGCGCCCGGCAGCGCATCCCCTGCCAGCCGCGCACGGTTCAGCTCGCGTGCCAGGCGTTGCTGGATCTGCTCCAGCTGCTCGCGCATCTGCGCGCGGACCTCGGGCAGGTCCTTCAAGCGCTCGCTGGAGGCCAGGCTCAGCAGTACCGCCAACGGCGTCTTCAGCGCATGCCCGAGGTTGCCCAAGGCATTGCGCGAGCGGCGCAGGCTGTCTTCGGTGTGGCTGAGCAGGTGGTTGATCTGCCCCACCAGCGGCGCCAGTTCGCTGGGCACTTCAGCATCAAGCTGTGAGCGCTGGCCCTGCTGCAACTGGGCGATCTGCCGGCGTGCGCGCTCCAGTGGCCGCAGCGAACGGGTCACGGTGATGCGCTGCAGCACCAGCACCAGGATCAGCGCCACCAAGCCCATGCCCAGGCCGATCTGCTGCAGGCGACGGAAGCCTTCGCGCACCGGTGAGTAGTCCTGTGCCACGCTGATCGAAATGTCCTGGCCCAGGCGCCGATAGTCGGCACGCAAGGCCAGCAGTTGCTGCCCTTCCGGGCCGAGTTCATGGCTATCGGAAAGCCCGGGCGCCGATGGTTTGGGCATGTCCAGGTCCCACAGCGAACGAGACCTCCAGGTACCTTTGTCAAAATCGATGCGGAAGTAGTAACCGGAAAAGGGCCGTTGGTAGGCCGCCGAAATACGCCGCTCATCCAGCTGCAGGCCAGACGGCCCACGCACCAACGCCACCAGCAGGTTCTCGCTTTCCTTGCGCAGGCCGTTTTCCAGGTAGCGTTGCAGGCCAGCTTCGAACAGCCACAAGGTCAGTTGCGCCAGCACCACGCCGACCACCACCAGCACCGCCACCAGGCCCAGGCTAAGGCGCGCCTGGATCGACTTCACCCGGCGCTCCCGGCATAAATGTACCCTTGCCCGCGACGGGTCTCGATCACGCTACGGCCCAGCTTGCGCCGCAGGTGGTTGACGTGCACTTCCAGCACGTTGGAGTCGCGCTCGGTTTCGCCGTCGTAAAGGTGCTCGGCCAAGTGGCTCTTGGACAGGATCTGCTGCGGGTGCAGCATGAAGTAACGCAGCAGCCGGAACTCGGCAGCGGTCAGCTGCACATCCATGCCATCACGGCTCACACACTGACGGCTTTCATCCAGGTGCAGCCCCGCTGCCTCCAGCTTCGGCTGGTTGGCCAGGCCCCGGGCACGGCGCAGCAATGCCTGGATACGCAATTGCAGCTCTTCGGGGTGGAACGGTTTGCTCAGGTAGTCATCCGCGCCGGCCTTCAGCCCTTCGATGCGCTCGGCCCACGAGCCACGGGCGGTGAGGATCAGCACCGGCGTGGCCAGGCCGGCCGCGCGCCACTGGGCCAGCACGTCCAGGCCCGGCAAGCCCGGCAGGCCAAGGTCGAGAATGATCAGGTCGTAGGGTTCGCTCTGGCCCTGGTAAACCGCGTCGCGGCCGTCGGCCAGCCAGTCCACGGCATAGCCCTGGCGCTGCAGGCCGGCGGTCAGTTCGTCGGCCAGCGGTACATTGTCCTCGACAAGCAACAGGCGCATTCAGTCGTCTTCCTCGTCTTTGAGCAGGGCGCCGGTGCTGGCATCGAGCTTGATCTCGCGCACCACACCTTCAACCGTCAGCAGTTCGACTTCATATTCGTAGCGGTCGTCGTCTTCTTCCAGCTCGGCTTCCAGCAGACGCGCCCCGGGGTGACGCCCCAGGGCGGTTTCCAGCAATTGCTCGAGCGGCAGGATGACGCCCTTCTGACGAAGCTTCAGGGCTTCGTCCTGGTCAAGGTCGCGGGCAGCGGCCAGCGAGCACACGGCCAGCAGCGCCAGCGCGAGGTAGCGCGCCGGCCGCGGTAAGTGGATCATCAGTTGTCCCGCTCGTCCTTCAGCACTTCACCGGTCTTGGCGTCCAGCGCCACGTCCCACTCGACGTTCTGAGTGTCGCGCAACTCGACCTTGTAGATGTAGCGACCGTACTCGTCTTCAAGCTCCGAGTCGGTGACGGTGGCGCCGGGGTGCTTGGCCACGGCGGTGGCTTTAAGCTCCTCCAGCGACTTGATGGTCTTGGCGTTGACCAGCTTGACCACTTCGTCAGGCTGTACATCCTTGGCGAAAGCGGCATTGGCGCCCAGGGCGAGGGCGGCGGCGGTGAACAGGGCAGTCAAGGTTTTCATCGTTCTTCTCTCCTGAGAACTGTGTAAGTTGTCTACGGGGTTAAGACTAACCACCGGTCCTTAATTCAACCTGAAAACAGCTGGCGCCATGATAGCGCAGTTACACCGCCAGCCAGGCTCGGTCTCCTGCAGGAGCAGCCTTGTGCTGCGAAAGGGCCCGTGCAGGCGCAACAGTTGTGTAGTCTGTACGGGCCCTTTCGCAGCACAAGGCTGCTCCTACAAGCCAAGAGATCCGCCATGAGCGCCATCCACATCAAGTACCCTGCCCTCACCTTCAAGGCCGGTGACCGTGCCCTGCGGCTCATCCGCGAGCGCGGCCTGCAGGCGGCCGATGTCGGGGTGCTGCCAGGTGCGGCCGGTGGGCCGAAGCCGCTGGGCATCCAGGGCCTGGACCTGGCACTGTTCGGCGAGTGGCTGCCTTCGGCACCGCGCCCGCGCGCCCTGATTGGCGCTTCGATCGGTGCCTGGCGCTTCGCCAGCGCCTGCCTCGAAGACCCCATCGCGGGTCTGCGTCGCCTGGGCGAGTTGTACACCGAACTGGATTTCGCCAAGGGCGCCACCCCGGCCGAAATCAGCCACAGCTGCCAACGCATGCTCGACGACCTGCTGCAGGGCCGCGACGGCCAGCTGCTGGCCAACCCGCACTATCACCTGAATATCCTGGTAGTGAAAAGCCATGGCCAGCTTGCCCACGACCATCGCGGCCGCCTGGGCCTGGGCCTGGGTTCGGTGGTGGCCAGCAACCTGCTCGGCCGATCGCGCCTGGCGCGCCACTTCGAGCGCATCATCCTGCACGACGGGCGCGCCGCGCCGCCGCTCGACGCACTGACCGACTTCCCCTCACGCTACCTGCCGCTGGACCTGGCCAACCTGCGCCACGCCCTGCTCGCCTCAGGTTCGATCCCCATGGTCATGCAGGGCGTGAAAGACATCCCCGGCGCGGGTGCAGGCACCTACCGCGACGGCGGCCTGCTGGACTACCACCTCGACCTGCCCTACCGCGGCGACGACCTGGTGCTGTACCCGCACTTCACCGACAAGGTGGTACCGGGCTGGTTCGACAAAGCCTTGCCCTGGCGCAAAGGCGATGCCACCCGCCTGCAGAACGTGCTGCTGATGACCCCTTCGCCGCAGTACCTGGCCGCCTTGCCCTATGGCAAGCTGCCGGACCGCAACGACTTCAAGCGCTTCATGGGCGATGCGCCCGGCCGCAAGCGCTATTGGTACAAGGCCATCGCCGAAAGCCAGCGCCTGGGCGACGAGTTGCTGGAACTGGTCGCCACCGGGCGGCTGCATGAACGCCTGCAAGCCTTGTAACGGCCATGCTGGTAGACTGCGCGCATTATTGATTCACACAGAGTTATGACAGCGTGGAAATTTTCAAAGAGTTCACATTCGAATCGGCCCACCGCCTGCCCCACGTCCCTGAAGGGCACAAATGCGGCCGCCTGCATGGCCACTCGTTCAAGGTCGGCCTGCACCTGACCGGCCCGCTTGACCCGCACACTGGCTGGATCCGCGACTTCGCCGAGGTCAAGGCGATCTTCAAGCCGATCTACGAGCAACTGGACCACAACTACCTGAACGACATCCCGGGTCTTGAAAACCCCACCAGCGAAGTGATCGCCAAGTGGATCTGGGACCAGGTCAAGCCACTGATGCCGGAACTGTCGAAAGTGCGCATCCACGAAACCTGCACCAGCGGTTGCGAATACACCGGCGACTGATTCGCCCGCGCTACTGGCCCTGCGTGCTGCCCATGGCATCGCGCAGGAAGCTGGGGGCGATGTAGCGCTGGTAATGCGCTTCTGAAAGCAGGAAGAACTCGCGATCGATGGCATCGCGCAATTGCGGCAGTTCCCAGTCACGGAACTCCGGCAGCAACACCATGCCGTAGGCCTCCAGGTCACGGATCATCCGCGCCCCGCGGGCAATCAGCTGGTAAGCCCAGCAATATTCCGACTGCTGCTCGACAAAGCGGATGGAGCGCTGCTCCAGTTGCTGACGCAGCAGGCTTTTGTCGAACACCTCCAGCTTGGCCATCATCACCTGCACCAGCAACTGCTCAAGGCGCAGCCACACCGCGCGTTTCTGCGCGTCGTCGTAGCCGTTCCAGTTGATCACTTCGTGGTGGAAACGCTTGCAGCCACGGCACACCGTGTCTCCGTACACCGTGGAGCACAGGCCGACGCAAGGGGTCTTGATGGACTTGTTGGACATGAAAAACAACAGTTTGGCGGAGGAACACGGGCCCATGTTAGCCCTTTGTCTAACCAGGGTCACTCGTTAAAGTCATCTTCTGCGCCTTACTTTCGGGCTTTTTTTGCCGTAGAATCATCCGGCCTTTTCAAAGGCAACAATGTCCGTTGGAAGCTGTTTTCAAAGCGTCACGAGCACAGTTAATCCGGTAGAACGGCGTTGGCCCGGGCCATGCATCCCTCGCATGCCCGCGCCAGCCCTCATCAGCTCCCCGTTCTGCAGGCGTAAAACTTTGAAAGCAGCTTCTGTAAGGATTCTTTGCGACTCTGGCTGGGCGGCCCACAAAGCCGTGGCAGCGCATGGGTGCATTGAATGCTGGATAAGCGTCCCGGACCCCCTTTAGGGACCACTGATGAGGGAAATAACTGTGCTTGAAGCCTACCGCAAACACATCGAAGAGCGTGCCGCCCTGGGTATCGTGCCCCAGCCGCTGAACGCCGAACAAACCGCAGGCCTGGTCGAGCTGCTGAAAAACCCGCCGGCCGGCGAAGAAGCCTTCCTCGTAGACCTGATCACCAACCGCGTACCCCCAGGGGTCGACGAAGCTGCCTACGTCAAGGCTGCTTTCCTCTCTGCTGTTGCCAAGGGCGAAACCCAGTCGCCTCTGATCGACCGCAAGCACGCCACCGAACTGCTCGGCACCATGCAGGGCGGCTACAACATCGAAACGCTGGTCGCACTGCTGGATGACGCCGAACTGGGCGCCGTCGCGGCCGAACAGCTCAAGCACACCCTGCTGATGTTCGATGCCTTCCACGACGTGGCCGAAAAAGCCAAGGCCGGCAACGCTCACGCCAAGGCCGTGCTGGACTCCTGGGCTGCCGGCGAGTGGTTCACCGCCCGCCCGGCCATCGCCGAGAAGTACACCCTGACCGTGTTCAAGGTGCCAGGCGAAACCAACACCGACGACCTGTCGCCTGCCCCGGACGCCTGGTCGCGCCCTGACATCCCGCTGCACGCCCTGGCCATGCTGAAAATGGCCCGCGACGGCATCGAGCCGCAGCAGCCTGGTTCGGTCGGCCCGCTGGCACAGATCGAAGCCGTCAAGGCCAAGGGCTTCCCGGTTGCCTATGTAGGTGACGTGGTAGGTACCGGCTCCTCGCGTAAATCCGCTACCAACTCGGTACTGTGGTTCTTCGGCGACGACATTCCGTACGTGCCGAACAAGCGCGCCGGTGGCTTCTGCTTCGGCACCAAGATCGCCCCGATCTTCTACAACACCATGGAAGACGCCGGCGCTCTGCCGATCGAATTCGACTGCACCAACCTGGGCATGGGCGACGTCATCGACGTTTACCCGTACAAAGGTGAAGTACGCCGCCACGAAAGCGACGAACTGGTCACCAACTTCGAGCTGAAAACCGAAGTGCTGCTGGACGAGGTCCGCGCTGGCGGCCGTATCCCGCTGATCGTCGGCCGTGGCCTGACCGAAAAAGCCCGCGCCGAGCTGGGCCTGGGTGCTTCCGACCTGTTCAAGAAACCAGAGCAGCCTGCCGACTCCGGCAAGGGCTTCACCCTGGCGCAGAAAATGGTCGGCCGTGCCTGTGGCCTGCCAGAAGGCCAGGGCGTGCGCCCAGGTGCCTACTGCGAGCCGAAGATGACCACCGTCGGCTCCCAGGACACCACTGGCCCGATGACCCGCGACGAGCTGAAAGACCTGGCGTGCCTGGGCTTCTCCGCTGACCTGGTGATGCAGTCGTTCTGCCACACCGCGGCCTATCCAAAGCCGATCGACGTCACCACCCACCACACCCTGCCAGACTTCATCCGCACCCGTGGCGGCGTGTCGCTGCGCCCAGGCGACGGCATCATCCACAGCTGGCTGAACCGCATGCTGATGCCTGACACCGTAGGTACCGGTGGCGACTCGCACACCCGCTTCCCGATCGGCATCTCGTTCCCGGCCGGTTCTGGCCTGGTGGCCTTTGCCGCCGCCACCGGCGTCATGCCGCTGGACATGCCAGAGTCGATCCTGGTGCGCTTCAAGGGCAAACTGCAACCCGGCATCACCCTGCGTGACCTGGTGCATGCCATCCCTTACTACGCCATCCAGAAGGGCCTGCTGACCGTCGAGAAGAAAGGCAAGAAAAACGCCTTCTCCGGCCGCATCCTGGAAATCGAAGGCCTGGACGAACTGACCGTCGAGCAAGCTTTCGAGCTGTCCGATGCCTCGGCCGAGCGTTCCGCTGCCGGTTGCACCATCAAGCTGCCAGAGAAGGCCATTGCCGAGTACCTGACGTCCAACATCACCCTGCTGCGCTGGATGATCGGCGAAGGCTACGGCGACCCACGTACCCTGGAGCGTCGCGCCCAGGCCATGGAAGCCTGGCTGGCCAACCCTGAGCTGCTGTCGGCTGACGCCGATGCCGAGTACGCCGAAATCATCGAAATCGACCTGGCCGACGTCAAGGAGCCTGTGCTCTGCGCGCCGAACGACCCGGACGATGCCCGCCTGCTGTCTTCGGTACAGGGCGAGAAGATCGACGAAGTGTTCATCGGTTCGTGCATGACCAACATCGGCCACTTCCGCGCTGCCGGCAAGCTGCTGGACAAGGTCAAGGGTGGCATCCCTACCCGTCTGTGGCTGGCTCCGCCAACCAAGATGGATGCTCACCAGCTGACCGAAGAAGGCTACTACGGCATCTACGGCAAGGCCGGTGCGCGCATGGAAATGCCAGGCTGCTCGCTGTGCATGGGTAACCAGGCACGTGTGCAGACCGGTTCGACCGTGGTCTCCACCTCGACCCGTAACTTCCCGAACCGTCTGGGCGACGCCACCAACGTGTACCTGGCATCGGCCGAACTGGCTGCTGTCGCTTCGATCATCGGCAAGCTGCCGACCGTCGAAGAGTACATGCAGTACGCGAAAGACATCGACAGCATGGCTGCCGACGTTTACCGCTACCTGAGCTTCGACCAGATCGCCGAGTTCCGCGAAGCGGCAGCCAACGCCAAGATCCCGGTGGTTCAGGCGTAAGCTGAGTTACAGGTTGTAAAGAAAGCCCCGGCAGCGATGCCGGGGCTTTTTTGTTTCAGCCTGTACTGGCCCTATCGCCGGCAAGCCAGCTCCCACAGGTACTCCACAGGTCTTGAGAGCTTTGGAGTACCTGTGGGAGCTGGCTTGCCGGCGATAGCCAGTACAGGCAACCTCAAATCACAAACAAATCCACAAACCTGTGCACCGCCATCCCCTCCAACTGCTGCTGGTCCTTGCACACATCCACAATCTGCGCACACCGGTGACGGGCAAAACGCGTCCCCAGGTTTGCCCTGAACTTGGCCTCCAGCAACGGTATACCCTCCCCTCGCCGCCGCCGGTGCCCGATCGGGTATTCCACCACCACTTGGTCAGTGCTGCTGCCATCCTTGAAGAACACCTGCAGCGCATTGGCGATCGAGCGCTTGTCTGGCTCCAGGTATTCGCGGCTGAAGCGCAGGTCTTCCACCACTTCCATCTTCTCGCGCAGGCGATCGATGCTCGGGTGGTTGGCATGGAAAGCATCTTCATAGTGCTCCGCCACCAAATGGCCAAAGATCAGCGGAACCGCCACCATGTACTGCAGGCAGTGGTCACGGTCGGCAGCATTGGCCAGCGGGCCGCTCTTGGAAATGATGCGGATCGCTGACTCCTGGGTGGTGATAACGATGCGGTCGATTTCATGCAGACGGTTGCGCACCAGTGGATGCAGGGTTACCGCCGCCTCACAGGCGGTCTGGGCATGAAATTCGGCAGGGAAACTGACCTTGAACAACACGTTTTCCATCACATAGCTGCCCAAGGCCTGAGGCAGACGCAGCTCGTACTGCCCGGCAGGCTTGAGCGCCAAGTCTTTGTTGGTATGACTGAACGATACGTCGTAGAACCCCCACTGCGGCGCCGTGAGCACGCCCGGCACGCCCATCTCGCCACGCAGGGCGATATCGGCCAGGCGCACGCCCCGGCTGGAAGCATCGCCCGCGGCCCAGGACTTGCGAGAACCGGCGTTGGGCGCGTGGCGGTAGGTGCGCAGGGCCTGGCCGTCGACGAAGGCGTGGGACAAGGCCGAGAGCATCTGCTCGCGATTGGCCCCCATCAGCCTGGCACACACGGCGGTTGAGGCCACCTTCACCAGAATCACGTGATCGAGGCCGACGCGGTTGAAGGAGTTTTCCAGTGCCAGCACACCCTGGATCTCATGGGCCATGACCATGGCTTCAAGCACATCACGCATCAGCAGCGGTGCCTCACCTGCGGCTACGTGCTTCTGTGACAGGTGATCAGCCACGGCCAGGATGCCGCCGAGGTTGTCCGAGGGATGAGCCCATTCAGCGGCCAACCAGGTGTCGTTGTAGTCCAGCCAGCGCACCGTGCAGCCGATGTCCCAAGCCGCCTTGACCGGGTCGAGGCGGTAGGCGGTGCCGGGGACGCGGGCGCCATTGGGCACCAGCGTGCCTTCCACCTGAGGGCCAAGGAGCTTGGTGCATTCAGGGAAGCGCAGGGCCAGCAGGCCGCAGCCGAGGGTGTCCATCAGGCAGTTGCGTGCGGTGTCCAGGGCCTCGAGGGACTCGACCCGGTAGCCGAGGGCGTAGTCGGCCAAGGTTTGCAACACCCGGTCGTAGTCCGGGCGGTCGTTGAGGTCTACGTTGGCGCTCATATCCAGCTCCCTTCAGAATTGCCGGGGCTGCTTTGCAGCCCCGACGAACTAAAACCGAGCGCCAGTGGTGCTTTAGAAGCTATCGCCAGGCACGCGAACCCAGCCCTCCATCAGCACGCGAGCACTGCGGCTCATGATTGCCTTGGTCACTGTCCACTCACCCTCTACGCGGCGCGCCTCGGCCCCGACCCGCAGGGTGCCCGAGGGGTGACCGAAACGCACAGCGCTGCGCTCGCCCCCGCCAGCGGCGAGGTTGACCAGCGTGCCCGGAATGGCCGCCGCGGTGCCAATCGCCACCGCGGCCGTACCCATCATGGCATGGTGCAGCTTGCCCATCGACAAGGCCCGCACCAACAGGTCGACATCCTCTGCCTGCACCGCCTTGCCACTGGACGCAGTGTAGGTGCTCGGTGGCGCAACGAACGCCACTTTTGGTGTGTGCTGACGCCCGGCAGCCTGGTCGACATTGTCGATCAAGCCCATGCGCACGGCGCCATAAGCACGAATGGTCTCGAAACGCAGCAGCGCCTGCGGGTCGCCGTTGATGGCGTCCTGCAGTTCGGTACCGGTGTAGCCGATATCCGCCGCGTTTACGAAGATGGTCGGAATGCCAGCGTTGATCAGGGTCGCCTTGAAGGTGCCGACACCCGGCACCTCCAGGTCATCGACCAGGCTGCCAGTGGGGAACATCGCACCACCGTCGTCACCGTCGTCGGCCGCCGGGTCGAGGAACTCCAGTTGCACCTCGGCCGCCGGGAAGGTCACCCCGTCCAGCTCGAAGTCGCCGGTTTCCTGCACTTCACCTTCAGTGATCGGGACATGGGCGATGATGGTCTTGCCGATATTGGCCTGCCAGATGCGCACCGTGGCGATGCCGTTGCGCGGAATGCGCGCCGGGTCGACCAGGCCACTGCTGATGGCGAACGAACCGACCGCAGCAGACAGGTTGCCGCAGTTGCCGCTCCAGTCGACGAACGCCTTGTCGATGCTGACCTGGCCGAACAGGTAGTCGACATCGTGCTCAGGCTTGATGCTTTGCGACAGGATCACGGTCTTGCTAGTGCTCGACGTGGCGCCGCCCATGCCGTCGATCTGCTTGCCGTAAGGGTCGGGGCTGCCAATGACCCGCAGCAGCAGTGCGTCGCGGGCGGGGCCGGGGATCTGCGCCTGCTCGGGCAGGTCTTGCAGGCGGAAGAACACGCCTTTGCTGGTGCCGCCACGGATGTAGGTGGCGGGGATTTTTATTTGCGGTACGTGTGCCATTGATGGGCTGTCCTGTCTGAAATGCATAGGGCCTTTGGGGCTGCCTTGCAGCCCATCGCGACACAAGGCCGCTCCTACAGGGATCGCGTGACGCTGTGGGAGCGGCCTTGTGTCGCGATGGGCCGCAAAGCGGCCCCCGTTTCATGCTCAGGCGGTCGCCTCGAGGAAGTCCTGGGCAAAGCGTTGCAGCACCCCGCCCGCTTCGTAGATCGACACTTCCTCGGCGGTGTCCAGGCGGCAGGTCACCGGCACTTCCAGGCGCTCGCCATTGGCGCGGGTAACCACCAGCGTCAGGGTCGCCCGTGGCGTACGTGCGCCCAGCACGTCATAGGTCTCGCTGCCGTCCAGGCCCAGGGTTTTGCGGTCAGTGCCTGGCTTGAACTCCAGCGGCAACACGCCCATGCCCACCAGGTTGGTGCGGTGAATGCGCTCGAAGCCTTCGGCGACAATGGCCTCGACCCCCGCCAGGCGCACGCCCTTGGCCGCCCAGTCACGGGACGAACCCTGGCCGTAGTCGGCGCCGGCAACGATGATCAGCGGCTGCTTGCGCTGCATGTAGGTCTCGATGGCCTCCCACATGCGGGTGACCTTGCCTTCCGGCTCGATACGCGCCAGCGAGCCCTGCTTCACGCTGCCGTCTTCCTTACGCACCATCTCGTTGAACAGTTTGGGGTTGGCGAATGTGGCACGCTGGGCGGTCAGGTGGTCGCCGCGGTGGGTGGCGTAAGAGTTGAAGTCCTCTTCCGGCAAGCCCATTTTCGCCAGGTACTCACCGGCAGCACTGTCGAGCATGATGGCGTTGGACGGCGACAGGTGGTCGGTGGTGATGTTGTCCGGCAGCACCGCCAACGGGCGCATGCCGCGCAGGGTACGCTCCCCGGCCAGCGCACCTTCCCAATACGGCGGGCGGCGGATGTAGGTGCTCATCGGGCGCCAGTCATACAGCGGCGCCACCTTCGGCCCGCGGTCTTCCTCGATGGCGAACATCGGGATGTACACCTTGCGGAACTGCTCGGGCTTGACCGCGGCACGCACCACGGCGTCGATCTCTTCATCGCTCGGCCAGATGTCCTTGAGGCGGATTTCCTTGCCATCGACCACGCCCAGCACATCCTTCTCGATGTCGAAGCGGATGGTACCGGCAATGGCATAGGCCACCACCAGCGGCGGCGAGGCCAGGAAGGCCTGCTTGGCATACGGGTGGATACGCCCGTCGAAGTTGCGGTTACCCGACAGCACGGCGGTGGCGTACAGGTCGCGGTCGATGATTTCTTGCTGAATCACCGGGTCCAGCGCGCCAGACATCCCGTTGCAGGTGGTGCAGGCGAAGGCGACGATGCCGAAACCGAGTTGCTCCAGCTCCTTCTCCAGCCCGGCTTCTTCCAGGTAAAGCTGCACAGCCTTGGAACCTGGCGCCAGCGACGACTTGACCCACGGTTTGCGGACCAGGCCAAGCCTGTTGGCATTGCGTGCAATCAGGCCAGCAGCTATCACGTTGCGCGGGTTGCTGGTGTTGGTGCAGCTGGTGATGGCGGCAATGATCACCGCACCGTCCGGCATCTGCCCCGGCACCTCTTCCCAGCTGCCGGCAATGCCTTTGGCGGCCAGGTCGCTGGTAGCCACGCGAGCGTGCGGGTTGGACGGGCCGGCCATGTTGCGCACCACGCTCGACAGGTCGAAGCTCAGGGTGCGCTCGTAGACGGCGCCACCCAGGCTGTCGGCCCACAGGCCGGTCGCCTTGGCGTAGGTCTCCACCAGCTTGACCTGCTGCTCTTCGCGGCCGGTCAGGCGCAGGTAGTCGATGGTCTGCTGGTCGATGGCGAACATCGCGGCGGTGGCGCCGTATTCCGGGGCCATGTTGGAAATGGTGGCACGGTCGCCCAAGGTCAGGGCCCGGGCACCTTCACCGTGAAACTCCAGATAGGCGCCAACTACCTTCTGTTTGCGCAGGAATTCGGTCAGGGCCAGCACCAGGTCGGTGGCGGTGATGTTCGGCGCCAGCTTGCCGGTCAGCTCGACGCCGACGATTTCCGGCAGGCGCATCCAGGAGGCGCGGCCGAGCATCACGTTCTCGGCTTCCAGGCCACCCACGCCGATGGCGATCACACCCAGGGCGTCGACATGCGGGGTGTGGCTGTCGGTGCCAACGCAGGTGTCCGGGTAGGCTACGCCGCGGTCGCTATGGATGACAGGCGACATCTTCTCCAGGTTGATCTGGTGCATGATGCCGTTGCCCGGCTGGATCACGTCGACGTTCTTGAACGCCTTCTTGGTCCAGTTGATGAAGTGGAAGCGGTCTTCGTTGCGGCGGTCTTCAATGGCGCGGTTCTTTTCGAAGGCCTGCGGGTCGAAGCCACCGCACTCCACTGCCAGCGAGTGGTCGACGATCAGTTGCACCGGCACCACCGGGTTGACGGCGGCCGGGTCGCCACCTTTGTCGGCGATGGCATCACGCAGGCCGGCGAGATCGACCAGCGCGGTCTGGCCGAGGATGTCGTGGCACACCACGCGGGCCGGGAACCACGGGAAGTCGAGGTCGCGCTGGCGTTCGATCAGTTGGCCCAGCGAGGCGTCGAGGGTGGCCGGGTCGCAGCGGCGCACCAGGTTTTCGGCGAGCACGCGGGATGTGTAGGGTAGGCCGTCGTACGCGCCGGGCTTGATCGCCTCGACCGCCGCACGGGCATCGAAGTAGTCCAGGTCGGTGCCTGGCAGGTGCTTGCGGTATGCAGTGTTCATCATGGAATCAGGCTCGGTCACAGGATTCGGAAGGTTTCACCGTACCTGTGGGAGCGGGCGTGCCCGCGAATGCGTCAGCAGGTGCACAGTGGTTGCAAGGCCGGGTGCATTCGCGGGCACGCCCGCTCCCACAAGGGGAACGGGTTGCCTCTCTATAGCTATTCAGCGCTGCTCGATCGGCACGAACTGGCGCTGCTCGACGCCGACATACTCGGCGCTCGGGCGGATGATGCGGTTGTTGGCACGCTGTTCGAAGACATGCGCCGCCCAGCCGGTCAGGCGCGAGCAGACGAAGATCGGGGTAAACAGCTTGGTCGGGATACCCATGAAGTGGTACGCCGAGGCATGGTAGAAGTCGGCGTTGGGGAACAGCCGCTTTTGCTCCCACATGGTCTTGTCGATGGCCTCGGAAACCGGGTACAGCACCTTGTCGCCCACTTCGTCGGCCAGCTGCTTCGACCAGCCCTTGATCACCTCGTTGCGCGGGTCGGACTCTTTGTAGATGGCATGGCCAAAGCCCATGATCTTGTCCTTGCGCTCCAGCATGCGCAGCAGCTCGGCGGTGGCTTCCTGCGGGCTCTGGAAGCGCTCGATCAGCTCCATCGCCGCCTCATTGGCACCGCCGTGCAGCGGGCCGCGCAGCGAGCCGATGGCAGCGGTGACGCAGGAGTACAGGTCGGACAGGGTCGAGGCGCAAACGCGGGCGGTGAAAGTGGAGGCGTTGAACTCGTGCTCGGCGTACAGGATCAGCGACACGTTCATGACCTTGACGTGCAGCTCGCTCGGCTTCTTGCCGTGCAGCAGGTGCAGGAAGTGGCCGCCGAGCGTGTCTTCGTCACTGGTGCAATCGATGCGCACGCCATGGTGGGTGAAGCGGTACCAGTAGCACATCACTGCCGGGAACAGTGCCAGCAAGCGGTCGGTCTTGTCGCGCTGGGCTTCGAAGGTCAGCTCTGGCTCCAGGGTGCCCAACACCGAGCAACCGGTGCGCATCACGTCCATCGGGTGGGCGTCACGCGGGATACGTTCCAGCACTTCCTTCAACGCTTGTGGCAGGTCACGCAGGCCCTTGAGCTTGCGTTTGTAGTCAACCAGTTCGGCCTGGGTGGGTAACTCGCCGTACAACAGCAGGTAAGCAACCTCTTCGAATTCGGCACCTGCTGCCAGGTCACGAACGTCGTAACCCCGGTAGGTCAGCCCGGCACCGGCCTGGCCCACGGTCGACAGTGCGGTCTGGCCGGCCACCTGGCCACGCAGGCCTGCGCCGCTGAGTACTTTCGCTTCGGCCATGGTGTTTCTCCTTTCTTGAATTTGTTATGGATTTCTTGCTGGCTAATTCAGTTGGCCTGTGCCGGCCTCTTCGCGGGTAAACCCGCTCCCACATGTACAGCAAAGCTTTTGAAACTTGTGTTTTACCTGTGGGAGCGGGTTTACCCGCGAAGAGGCCGGCACAGGCGCCATCACTTACCCTTTCTTCTGGGCAAACAGCGCGTCGAGGCTCTGCTCGAAGGCGTGGTAACCAATGGCATCGTAGAGCTCCATGCGAGTCTGCATGGTGTCGATGACGTTTTTCTGCGTGCCGTCGCGGCGCAGTGCGGTGTACACGTTCTCGGCCGCCTTGTTCATGGCACGGAAAGCCGACAGCGGGTACAGCACCAGCGACACGTCGACCGAGGCCAGCTCTTCGGTGGTGTACAACGGCGTGGCGCCGAATTCGGTGATGTTGGCCAGAATCGGTGCCTTCACCCGATCAGCAAACGTCTTGTACATCTGCAGTTCAGTGATGGCTTCCGGGAAGATCATGTCGGCGCCAGCCTCGATGCAGGCCTCGGCGCGATCAAGGGCAGCGTTCAGGCCTTCGACGGCCAAGGCGTCGGTACGCGCCATGATCACGAAGCTGTCGTCGCTACGGGCATCGACAGCGGCCTTGATGCGGTCGACCATTTCCTGCTGGCTGACGATTTCCTTGTTCGGACGGTGGCCACAGCGTTTGGCGCCAACCTGGTCCTCGATATGGATGGCAGCAGCGCCAAACTTGCTCATCGAACGTACGGTGCGAGCGACGTTGAAGGCCGACGCACCGAAGCCGGTGTCGACATCCACCAGCAACGGCACGTCGCACACGTCGGTAATGCGGCGCACATCGGTGAGCACGTCGTCCAGGCCGGTGATGCCCAGGTCCGGCAAGCCCAGCGAGCCTGCGGCCACGCCGCCACCGGACAGGTAGATGGCCTTGAAGCCGGCGCGTTTGGCCAGCAGGGCATGGTTGGCGTTGATGGCGCCAACCACCTGCAGGGGATGTTCGGCAGCAACGGCGTCGCGGAAACGCTGACCGGGGGTGCTCTTCACAGTCATTTCTCACCTCGTGGGCTGTTGTTGTGGGCGTCCAGATAGTGACGCTCGATGTTGCGCTTGGACGCGCCGATGTGGCGGCGCATCAGGAGTTCGGCCAGCTCGCCGTCACGGTCGGCGATGGCATCGAGGATGCGGTGGTGTTCGGCAAAGGCCTGGCGTGGCCGATTGGGCGTGGCAGAGAACTGGATGCGGTACATGCGCACCAGTTGGTACAGTTCGCCGCACAGCATCTTGACCAGGGTCTGGTTGCCGCTGCCCTGGATGATCCGGTAATGGAAGTCGTAGTCGCCTTCCTGCTGGTAGTAACCCACACCAGCCTGGAATGCGGCATCGCGCTCATGGGTATCAAGCACACGGCGCAGTTCGTCGATGTCGCCCTGGCTCATGCGTTCGGCTGCCAGGCGGCAGGCCATGCCTTCCAGCGACTCGCGGATTTCGTACAGTTCGATCAGTTCGGCGTGGTTCAGCGACACGACGCGCGCGCCCACATGCGGTACACGCACCAGCAGGCGCTGGCCTTCCAGGCGGTGGATGGCCTCGCGCAATGGCCCACGGCTGATGCCGTAGGTGCGCGCCAGCTCCGGCTCGGAAATCTTGCTGCCGGGGGCAATTTCGCCCTTGACGATGGCCGCCTGAATACGCCGGAAGACGTTTTCAGACAAGGTTTCCGTTTCGTCTGTCAGCACCGGGCTGGCGGTGGAAAGGTCCTGCATATTGTCGACACCTTGAAAATCTCTTTGCCAGAAATTAGCGAAATCAGGCGCTCCCGTCAAAGACAAAATGAATATTGTCGACAATTGTCTAATAACGAACTAACCCCGGCCCGGTGCTGTCAGATCGCGCACCGCTGGCGTCAAGACGTCGGCGTGATAGAATGCCGCGCCTCCGATGGGGTATGGATAGCCTGTCTGTCATACATTCATGCTTGTTGACAGATAAATGAGGAAGCTTGCGCAGTAGTTGCCAGTCGCCTTGACCAGAACCTTGCCTAGAACCTTGCACTGCACCGCGCCAGGATTATGAGACTTACACCCGTTTTAATGCTGCTATGCCTCACCCTGCTGCCGGCCCTTGGTCAGGCTGCGGGCAAGACCGTCTATGGTCTCAACGAATATGCACGGCTGGGCGACCTGGACCTGGAAGTGGCCGCCAAGCTCGACACCGGTGCCAAAACCGCCTCGCTCAGCGCCCGCGATATCAAGCGGTTCAAGCGCAACGGCGAAAGCTGGGTGCGCTTCTACCTGGCCATCGATGCTGCCCACTCGCACCCGATCGAGCGCCCGCTGGCACGCGTAAGCAAGATCAAGCGCCGGGCCGGCGACTATGATGCCGAATCGGGCAAGGCCTACACGGCACGCCCGGTCATCGAACTTGAAATCTGCATGGGCCAGGCCATGCGCACCATCGAAGTCAACCTCACCGACCGCAGCGCCTTCCAGTTCCCGCTGCTGATCGGCTCCGAGGCACTCAAGCACTTCGACGCGCTGGTCGACCCTAGCCTTAAATATGCGGCCGGCAAACCTGCCTGTGCCACCGACGCTCACAAAGCAGAGTAATTCCGATGCGCTCTCTTACCCTCCATCTGAAAGTCCTGATCACCGTACTGGTGCTACTGGGTGTGGCGGTCACGGCTTACCAGATCTTCTTCCTCGGCATCCCGGTGACCGAGGATGAAACCGACGACCTGTGGAACATCGACGCCAAGGTCGAGTTCGTGGCCAGCACCAAGGACCCGGTCAAGGTGCAGATGTTCGTGCCACCGCTGAACCGAGACTACGTCAGCCTCAACGAGAGCTTCATCTCCAACAACTACGGGGTGAGCGTCAACCGTGCCGACGGTAACCGCAAGGTCACCTGGTCGGCCCGTCGCGCCAACGGCAACCAGACCCTGTATTACCGCCTGGTGCTGACCAAACGCTACAGCAACGAGAAGACCACGGTCAAAGGCCCGACCTTCCGTGACAGCCTGGCTATCGAAGGCCCCGAGAAAATCGCCGCCGAAGCCCTGATGGCGCCGATTCGCCAGCACTCTGCCGACGTCGAGACCTTCGTCAGCGAGACCATCAAGCGGGTCAACAACCTCAACGACGACAACGTAAAGCTGCTGCTGGCCGGCGACACCTCGCCGATGAAGAAGGCTCAGGTCATCGATCTGCTGTTGTCCATCGCCCACGTGCCGATGGAAAAGGTGCACACCATCCGCCTGGTGGCTGATACCCCGCAAACCCCGGAACTGTGGCTGCGCAGCTTCAACGGAAACGACTGGCTGTACTTCAACCCGGACACCGGCGAACAAGGCCTGCCCAACGACCGCCTGCTATGGTGGACCGGTGACGACAACCTGATCACCGTCGATGGCGGCAAGAAGGCCAACGTCACCTTCAGCATGAACAACAGCGAGATGAACGCCATCCGCCTGGCCAAGCTGACCGACGAGAACACCGACGCCGACTTCCTCGAGTATTCACTGTACAGCCTGCCGTTGCAGACCCAGCAAACCTTCATGATCATGGTGATGATCCCGATCGGCGTGCTGGTGATCCTGGTGCTGCGCAACCTGATCGGCCTGCAGACCCTGGGCACCTTCACCCCGGTGCTGATCGCCCTGGCCTTCCGCGAGACCCAGCTGGGCTTCGGCATCGTGCTGTTCACGGTGATTACCGCCCTTGGCCTGTCGCTACGCTCGTACCTGGAACACCTCAAGCTGCAAATGCTGCCACGCCTGTCGGTGGTGCTGACTTTCGTCGTGGTGCTGATCGCCGCCATCAGCCTGTTCAGCCACAAGCTGGGCCTTGAGCGCGGGCTGTCGGTTGCATTGTTCCCGATGGTGATCCTGACCATGACCATCGAGCGCCTGTCCATCACCTGGGAAGAGCGTGGCGGTGGCCATGCCATGAAAGTGGCCATCGGCACCCTGTTTGCAGCCTCTTTGGCGCACCTGCTGATGATGGTGCCGGAGCTGGTGTACTTCGTGTTCACGTTCCCGGCCGTACTGCTGATCCTGGTGGGCTTCATGCTGGCGATGGGCCGCTACCGTGGCTACCGCCTGACCGAACTCGTGCGCTTCAAGGCATTCCTGAAGAAGGCTGACGCCTGATGTTTGGCCTGATCAAGACGTGGAAAGCCCTGGAGGCCCGGGGCATCATGGGTATCAACCGGCGCAACGCGGACTACGTGTTGAAGTACAACAAGCGCAGCTTGTACCCGATCGTCGACGACAAGATCATCACCAAGGAACGCGCCCTGGCGGCCGGTATCCATGTGCCGGAAATGTACGGCATCATCGAAACCGAGAAAGAAATCGACAAGCTCGACCAGATCATTGGGGGGCGCAGCGATTTCGTCATCAAGCCGGCGCAAGGCGCCGGCGGTGACGGCATCCTGGTGATCGCCGACCGCTTCGAGGACCGCTACCGCACGGTGTCGGGCAAAATCATCAGCCATGAGGAAATCGAACACCAGATTTCGAGCATCCTCACCGGCCTGTACTCGCTGGGCGGCCACCGCGACCGCGCGCTGATCGAGTACCGGGTTACCCCCGACCAGATCTTCAAGAGCATCAGCTACGAAGGCGTGCCGGACATCCGCATCATCGTGCTGATGGGTTACCCGGTAATGGCCATGCTGCGCTTGCCGACTCGCCAGTCCGGCGGCAAGGCCAACCTGCACCAGGGCGCCATCGGCGTGGGCGTTGACCTGGCCACCGGCGTGACCTTGCGCGGTACCTGGCTGAACAACATCATCAGCAAGCACCCGGACACCACCAATGCGGTGGATGGCGTGCAGCTGCCGAACTGGGACGGCTTCATGAAGCTGGCCGCCGGCTGCTATGAACTGTGCGGGCTGGGCTACATCGGCGTGGACATGGTGCTGGACCAGGAAAAAGGCCCGCTGATTCTGGAGCTCAACGCCCGTCCGGGCCTGAACATCCAGATTGCCAACGACTGCGGCCTGACCCAGCGCACCCACGCCATTGAGGCGCACATCGAAGCGCTGGCCAAGGATGGCATTACCGAAGATGCCGAACAGCGGGTTCGGGTAGCTCAAGGCTTGTTCGGGCACGTGCCTGGCCGCTGAACTATCGGCCATTCGCAACACAAGGCTGCTCCTACAGGTACTGCGCAGGTTTCCAGGGCTGCGCTTCAGCTGTAGGAGCAGCCTTGTGCTGCGAATGGGCCAAACACACTGTTGAATGTCGCGCCCAGCGCTAGGCGCTTTTCCTGCACAGGTCTACAATCGCCCTCCTCGCTTTTACATCGCCGTCCACACTGATGCCGACCTGTACGCTTTACCCCCTGCCCTACCAGCCTGACCCAGCCGCCTATTTCGCCCGCCTGCGCCAGGCCCCCGGCGCGATCCTGCTCGACAGCGCCCGGCCTGGCGCCGAACGCGGCCGCTTCGACCTGCTCAGCGCCTGGCCGCTGCAACAGCTGCAAGCGCACCCCGATGAACAAGGCAGCACCTTCCTCCAGCGCCTGCGCGCCGGCCTGGCCCACCTGGGCCATGCGCAACTGCCCGAAGGCAGCGAGCTACCCTTCGCCGGAGGCCTGATCGGCTACCTGAGCTACGATTTCGGCCGCCGCCTGGAACACCTGCCAAGCCTGGCCGTGGACGACCTCGGCCTACCCGACGCGCAACTGGGGCTGTATGCCTGGGCACTGGTCAGCGACCACCTGCACGGCACCAGCCAACTGGTGTTCCACCCAAGCCTGGCAGGCAGTGAACGCGAACGCCTGATCACGCTTTTCGAAGGCGACTGCAGCACTGCAAGCGGCGACTTCCAGCTGCTCGCGCCGATGGCCGGCGACCTGCAGCCCGAACAGTATCGGGCCGCCTTCGACCAGGTACAGCGCTACATCCAGGCCGGCGACTGCTACCAGATCAACCTTACCCAACGCTTTCGCGCGCCCTGCCAGGGCGATCCCTGGCGCGCCTATCAGGCCCTGCGCCAAGCTTGCCCGACGCCGTTTTCCGGCTACCAGCAACTGGCCGATGGCAGTGCCTTGCTCAGCTTCTCGCCTGAGCGCTTCATCTGCGTCAGCCAGGGGCAGGTGGAAACCCGGCCAATCAAGGGCACTCGCCCGCGCGCCAGCGACCCCATTGAAGACAAGCGCAATGCCGAGGAGCTGCTGCACAGCCCCAAGGACCGCTCGGAAAACCTGATGATCGTCGACCTGCTGCGCAACGACCTGGGGCGTACCTGCAAGATCGGTTCGGTGAAGGTACCGGAGCTGTTCAGCCTGGAGAGCTACCCCAACGTCCACCACCTGGTCAGCAGCATCACCGGCCAGCTGGCCAGCGACAAGGATGCCCTGGACCTGATCGGCGACAGCTTCCCCGGCGGCTCGATCACCGGGGCGCCGAAGATTCGCGCCATGCAGATCATCGACGAGCTGGAGCCGGCGCGCCGGGCGCTGTACTGCGGCTCGCTGCTGTATGTGGACGTGCGCGGCGAGATGGACAGCTCGATTGCCATTCGCAGCCTGCTGGTCAAGGACGGCCAGGTCAGCTGCTGGGGCGGCGGTGCGGTGGTGGCCGACTCCGAGTGGCAGGCCGAATATGAAGAGTCGATTGCCAAGGTGCGGGTGTTGATGCAGACCTTGCAGGGCCTGTGAGTCCGTCTAGCCCGCGTTTTTTTGTTACCATCACCTTACTACGAGCGCACAGCGCCACAGCCAAGATGGAAACCGCCTGATGAGCCAACCCTTCGACGTCGCCGCCCTGGCCGCGACCTACGCCAACAAGTCCCCGCAGGACATTCTCAAGCTCGCCTTCGAGCATTTTGGTGATGACCTGTGGATCTCCTTCAGCGGCGCCGAGGACGTGGTGCTGGTCGACATGGCCTGGAAGCTGAACAAGCAGGTCAAGGTGTTCAGCCTCGACACCGGCCGCCTGCACCCGGAGACCTACCGGTTCATCGACCAGGTGCGCGAGCAGTACAACCTGCCGATTGAACTGCTCAGCCCCGACCGTGCCAAACTCGACCCGTTCGTCAAGGAAAAGGGCTTGTTCAGCTTCTACAAGGACGGCCACGGCGAGTGCTGCGGCATTCGCAAGATTGAACCGCTGCGCCGTAAGCTGGCCACCGTGAGCGCCTGGGCCACCGGCCAGCGCCGCGACCAGAGCCCAGGTACCCGCAGCCAGGTCGCGGCACTGGAAATCGACAGCGCCTTCTCCACCAACGAGCGCACACTGTACAAGTTCAACCCGCTGGCGCAGATGAGCAGTGAGGAAGTGTGGGGTTATATCCGCATGCTTGAGCTGCCATACAACAGCCTGCATGAGCGCGGTTTCATCAGCATCGGCTGCGAGCCGTGCACCCGCCCGGTGCTGCCAAACCAGCATGAGCGCGAAGGGCGTTGGTGGTGGGAAGAGGCGACGCAGAAGGAGTGCGGGTTGCACGCAGGTAACTTGATCAGCAAGGCTTGAGAAAGCCGGGGCTGCTTTGCAGCCCTCTCGCGGCACAAGGCCGCTCCTACAGGAAATCGCATGTCCCTGTAGGAGCGGCCTTGTGCCGCGAAAGGGCCGCAAAGCGGCCCCGCACAATTGCGGATCAGTGCACCGGCAATTCAACGCCTGCGAACAGTTCTTCAAGCTCTTGCTTGTTATGGCACTGAATGGCCTTCGCCATCACTTCACGGGTCAGGTGCGGGGCAAACTTCTCGATGAAGTCGCACATGAAGCCACGCAGGAAGGTGCCACGACGGAAGCCGATCTTGGTAATGCTGGCTTCGAACAGCTCGCTGGCATCCAGGGCCACCAGGTCATTGTCGAGTTTGGCATCCACGGCCATACCCGCGACGATACCCACGCCCAGCCCCAGGCGCACATAGGTCTTGATCACGTCGGCGTCTGCCGCGGTAAACACCACTTTTGGCGTGAGGCCCCGGTGGTTGAAGGCTTCGTCCAGCTTCGAGCGCCCGGTGAAACCAAACACATAGGTGACGATCGGGTATTCGGCAACGGCTTCCAGGGTCAGTTTCGGCAGCTTGGCCAGCGGGTGACCCTGCGGCACCACAACACAGCGGTTCCACTTGTAGCACGGCATCATGATCAGGTCGCCGAACAGCTCCAGCGCCTCGGTGGCGATGGCGAAGTCGACCGTACCGTCCGCAGCCATCTCGGCAATCTGCATGGGCGAACCCTGGTGCATGTGCAGGGACACTTCCGGGTACTGCTTGATGAAGCTGCTGATCACCGGCGGCAAGGCATAGCGTGCCTGGGTGTGGGTGGTGGCAATGGACAGCGTGCCCTTCTTCTCGTTGGAGAACTCCTGGGCAATCTGCTTGATGCTTTCGACCTTGCGCAGGATTTCGCCGGCGGTATTGATGATGCGCTCACCGGCCGGGGTAACACGGGTCAGGTGCTTGCCGCTGCGAGCAAAGACTTCAACACCCAGTTCGTCTTCGAGCAGGCGGATCTGCTTGCTGATACCTGGCTGGGAGGTATACAGGCTCTGCGCCGTCGCGGAGACGTTGAGGTCATGGTGCGCCACTTCCCAGATGTAGCGCAGTTGTTGAAGCTTCATAGGTTTCCCTCGGTTCAGCGATGAGTCCGCAGCAGCAGGCAGCGACGATATATAACTATATTAGTGGTTCTGGAAATAAATCTAGAACTATTTTGTTACATGCCCCGTAAATGGCCCACGGCCGTCTTTACACTTTCCTACGCCCCAGATGCTGCGCCAACGGCACCATGTACACCGGCACCGGCGACAACTGCAGCAGCCGTACGGCCGTGCGCCCCAAGGGCACATCCACCCCGGCACCGGCGCTGTGGCTGCCGAAAATCAACAGGTCGACGCTCAACCGCTGCGCCTGGTCAAGGATCACCTGCGCCGGGTCGCCCTGGCGCACCCGCACCGCCTTGATCACCGCCAGGTCGGCCTCCTCGCCCAGTTCATCGCGAAAGCTCTCCAGCACGCGCTGCTCGATGTTGGCCATCACCGTGCTCACCCCCTGGCTATGCAACTGGTCGAGCGTCTGCTCATCGAGATAGCTTTGCAGGAGGGATTCGGCGAATTGCCCCATTGGCTCCACGGCATGAATCACATACAACTCGGCATTGAACGTGCGCGCCAGGGCCAGCGCGTGCTGCATCACAAAAGGGGCGTAGACACCGAGGTCGGTGGCGTACAGCATGGAGCGGATCATTCGACCTCCTCGACTGCCGTAGCGGCAGAGCAAGCTTCAGCTTAGCAGCGCGCCGGACGCACGCTTTGCCGTCCGGCGCACTGCCCCGCGTGGGCTGCAGCCCCCCACAGGAGCGCGCTGACGAGGTCAAAGCCACCCTCAGCGGCGTCGATAGCTGCGGTCGAGGAAACTCAGCGCCTGGTACAGCATCTCCATGCGCGGCAAGCTGCAGCCTGCCGCGCGTGCACGCGCCAGCGGCTCGCCATAGATAGCCTGCAGCTCCAGCGGGCGCATCAGGGCATAGTCGTGATACATGCTTGGCCAGTAGTCGGGCATGCGCCCCGTCATCTGGAACAGGTGTTCGGCATAGCCCTCCGGCAACACGTGCCCGCAGGCGGCAGCCCCTTGCACCACCTCAGCCATCAAGGCCTTGATCAAGTCACGGCTGTGGCTGCTTGCCATCAGCTCGGTGGTGCCTTCACCCAGCAGCACCGACAGGCCGTTATAAGGCACGTTCCACACCAGCTTCTGCCAGCGCGCCAAGTCCAGGTTCGGCATGGCCTGCGAATCGATGCCCGCTGCCTGGAACAACCCTGCACCTTCACTGACCACCGCGGCACCACCCTCACTGGCCGGCCCACTGTGGTAGCCCACGTTGACCGCCCCCAGGGCCTGGTGGCGAATCACACCCGGTGCGTGGCGGTTGGCGCAGATGAAGCACAGGCCGCCGAGCAGGTGCATGTCGCTGCGCAAGGCCGGGCGCAGCTGCTCCTCCACACCCAGGCCGTTCTGCAGCAGCAGAACCTTGGCGCCAGGCGCAGCAGCCTGCACGATCAAAGGCGCGAGCCGATCATTGCTGGTGGCCTTGGCACCGACCAGCAACCAGTCGCAAGGCGGCATGTCGCCAGCACTGGCATAGGCCTGCACCTTCATCTGCAGCGTACCGTGTACCGCGCTGTCCAGCGCCAACCCCTGCTCGCGTACGACCTGGTACTCACTGCGCAGCAGAAAATGCACGTCGAAACCGGCCCGGGCCAGCATCAACCCATAGAAGCCTCCAATAGCTCCGCTGCCAATGATGCCGATGCGTGGTGTGCGCGGATGCATGCCGATCTCCAGGTCAATGTCAGCTCTCTTTTTTACACAGCTTGCGCACTGTCAGCTAGCCCATGCACGCCAACGCGCCACAACAGCAGGGAAAACAGCATGCTGACGGGACTTCAGCCCATTGTCGCGCCACCCGTAACGCGCTAAGGTTCGGCTCCCCGCTGCGATTATTCTTGCTGCTGGGCCGCACGGGGATAGTTGGCGGCCGGCACCCGTGACCTGACGAGTAACACGATGGCTGATTTACCGATCGATGACTTGAACGTTGCCTCCAACGAGACCCTGATCACCCCCGATCAGCTCAAGAAGGAAATCCCCCTCAGCGCCAAGGCCCTGCAGACTGTGACTGCCGGCCGTGAAGTGGTGCGCAATATTCTCGACGGCAAGGACCATCGCCTGTTCGTCGTGGTCGGCCCTTGCTCCATCCACGACATCAAGGCCGCCCACGAATACGCCGAGCGCTTGAAGGTACTGGCCGAAGAAGTGTCCGATACGCTGTACCTGGTCATGCGTGTGTATTTCGAAAAGCCGCGCACCACTGTTGGCTGGAAAGGCCTGATCAACGACCCGTACCTGGATGACTCGTTCAAGATCCAGGATGGCCTGCACATCGGCCGCCAGTTGCTGCTGGACCTGGCCGAAATGGGCTTGCCGACCGCTACCGAAGCGCTTGACCCGATCTCCCCGCAGTACCTGCAAGACCTGATCAGCTGGTCGGCCATTGGCGCCCGCACCACCGAATCCCAGACCCACCGCGAAATGGCCTCGGGCCTGTCCTCGGCGGTCGGCTTCAAGAACGGCACCGATGGCGGCCTGACCGTTGCCATCAATGCCCTGCAGTCGGTGTCCAAGCCACACCGCTTCCTCGGCATCAACCAGGAAGGCGGCGTGTCGATCGTCACCACCAAGGGCAACCCGTATGGCCACGTGGTACTGCGCGGCGGCAACGGCAAGCCCAACTACGACTCGGTCAGTGTCGCCCTGTGCGAGCAGGACCTGGCCAAAGCCAAGATCAAGGCCAACATCATGGTCGATTGCAGCCACGCCAACTCCAACAAGGACCCGGCCCTGCAACCGCTGGTCATGGAGAACGTTGCCAACCAGATCCTCGAAGGCAACCAGTCGATCATTGGCCTGATGGTGGAAAGCCACCTGAACTGGGGCTGCCAGTCGATTCCGAAAGACCTGAACGAATTGCAGTACGGCGTCTCGATTACCGACTCGTGCATTGACTGGTCGGCGACCGAGAAAACCCTGCGCAGCATGCATGCCAAGCTCAAGGATGTGCTGCCGCAGCGTAAGCGTGGCTGATTGATGGAAAAAAGCGGGGCCGCTTCGCGCCCCATTCGCGGCACAAGGCCGCTCCTACAGGGGTATGCGATCTCCTGTAGGAGCGGCCTTGTGCCGCGAATGGGGCGCGAAGCGGCCCCCGTTTTTTATGTAAAGCGTCAGGCCTTGCTCGAATGCCGCTGCTGGCGCTCCATGTAGCGTTCCACATAGGAGCACGACGGAATCACCGTGTAGCCCATCTGCTCAGCGTACTCCAGCGCCCGCTCGGTCAGTGCGGCAGCAATCCCGCGGCCCCGCAAGGCGTTGGGCACGAAGGTGCGATAGATGTCCAGCGTCTGCTTGCCCAGATCCATGTACGTCAGATAGGCACGATGACCGTCCACGTTGGTCTCGAACTGATGACCGGCCTGGTCATGGTGGATGGTCAGCGCTTCGCTCATCACTACTCCTCGCAGGTCTTCTCGGCAGACCCATACCTTAACCAATGGTGGTTTATCCGGCGCAGAATCCTCGACGCCACCTGTTCCCCCTTCGACCTCTGGACGATTGTAAACGTTCGCAGCCCATGGCACTCACAAGATAGTAGGCGCCGCAAATGGGATTGCTCAAGGTGGCGGGGGCCAAAAATGGTGAAAATGCTCAGAAAGCGACTCTTCCCTGCACGCTCAACAGCCGCCGGATGTTGTAGGGCTTAAGACGTCGAATGACAGTTAAAGTCACCGTTAGTTCAACAAAAAAGTTCCGGTACTACAATCGCTTGCGAACCCTGCACGTTTTTTTCACACGCACGTCGCAAATCTTGTCGGCGTGACGCCAAGCCACATTTTTTTTGCAGTTCTTGCGCTCAGTCAGTTTACTTACTACAAGTAATGGGTACTATGTACGCCGGCCAGTTTCTCTTTCCTGAGAGATGGCTATTTAATAGAAAGTCCTTGAAGGGGAACACGATGAACAACGTTCTGAAATTCTCTGCTCTGGCTCTGGCCGCAGTTCTGGCTACCGGTTGCAGCAGCGTATCCAAAGAAACCGAAGCTCGTCTGACTGCGACTGAAGACGCAGCAGCTCGCGCTCAAGCTCGTGCTGACGAAGCCTACCGTAAGGCTGACGACGCACTGGCAGCCGCTCAGAAGGCTCAGCAAACCGCTGACGAAGCCAACGAGCGTGCTCTGCGTATGCTGGACAAAGCCAGCCGCAAGTAATAATCCTCACGGATTGTTAAGAAGCCGATCCACTTGTGGGTCGGCTTTTTTATTGCCTGCCAGCAAGGCAAACGCGCCTGACAGTAACGAAAAGGCCCGCACTAAAGCGGGCCGTGATGTGTCGCAATTACCTTACTGCAGTTCGGGCGGAATGCTCGACACCATTGGCGCGCCACCCTGGTTCTCGACCGGCACGGCAATTTCTACCGGCATGCCATCTTCGGCAGCCACCACGTCTCGCACCATGTCCCAGTTCATGCGCAGGTTATTGGCCAGGTCTTCACGCTTGAGCAAGGCATTGATAACGGCAGTGTGTTTGTCGACCACCGAAGGGTTACCCTGATCGTCCAGTGGCGTGTGCGCCTCCAGATAGACCTTGCCGCTGCTGATACCGAACTTGTAAGGCTCGTTGATGATGCGCACCGGAGTACCCACCGGCACCATCTTCGACAGTTCCAGCACGTTGTTGTTGAGCATACGGAAGCAGCCGTGGCTGGTACGCATGCCAATGCCGAACTTCTTGTTCGAACCATGAATCAGGTAGCCCGGCACGCCCAAGGTGAACTTGAACGGACCCAGCGGGTTGTCCGGGCCAGCCGGCACCACTGTCGGCAGGATGTCACCGTCCGCCGCGTGCTCTTTGCGGATGGAAGCGGGTGGCGTCCAGGTAGGATTCGGCGTTTTGGCGGTGATCTTGGTGTTGGCGATCGGCGAGCCCCAACCCTCTCGACCAATGCCCAGCGGGAATGTATGCACCACGTTCTGCCCTTTCGGGAAGTAGTACAGGCGGTACTCGGCCAGGTTGATGACGATGCCTTCGCGCGGGCCAGGCGGCAGCACGTAGCGGGTCGGCAGGATGATCTCGGTGCCGGCGCCCGGCAGCCAGGGGTCGACACCCGGGTTGGCGGCAATCATTTCCAGGTAACCGAGGTCGTTGGCGGTGCCGATGTCGGCGAACGTGTCCTCGTACTTTGCCTTGATCACATGCACCTGGCCGACGATATCTTCACCGGGCGGTGGCAGTGGCAGCTCCAGCGCAGCAGCGGGGCCCGCTACCAGCAGGGCGGCCAGGGACAGGCTACGGGTGACGGCAGGAAAGCGCGGCAACATCCGGTAAATCCTTCGAAAGGTGGGTCAAGAGGATCGATTGTACACCCGAGCCGATGCAAGCGGGAGGCATTGGCGTGAAGCAAGCGTTTCAGATGATGAAAGGTGCTTGCCGTTCAGCTGGCTTGCAGCTCTGGCCAGACCGGGCGCATGCCGCGCCGCTGGGCATCGAGGATGGCTCGGCACAGGTCACACAGGCGGCTATCGCGGTAGATACCGCGCGGCACCCCCGACCAACGCGGCTGCGCCGGCAGCAGGCCGCCGCACAAGGTACGGTCGACCGGCACGCCCAGCTCAAGCTGGCGGGCCACCAGATGGACGCGGATTTCCTGGCAGGCGAACAGGTCGAGCTGCTCGTCGGGCTCGATCAGTTGATAGGCATACAGGGACCAGGCAGGGCGCGGCATCGGTGGCACTCGAAACGGGGGGCGCAACATTAGCCGAAAGCCCGCCCCGTTTAAAGCATCACAGCAAGGGTTTTATCGCCGGCCAGGCATTTTCCAGCAGGCGCTGCTGGGCGCCCTGGGCCGGATGAATGCCATCGGCCTGCATCAACTCAGGCACGCCCCCTACCCCTTCGAGGAAAAACGGCACCAACGGCACCTGTTTGTCCGCAGCCAGCTGTTCATACACCTTGGCAAAAGCGGTGGTATAGCGCACCCCGTAATTGGGCGGCAGGCGCATGCCCAGCAGCACCACCTTGGCACCCGCCTGGCGCGCCCCCTCGATCATTGAGGCAAGATTTTGTTGCAATTGCGCGGGCGGTTGCCCACGCAGGCCATCGTTGCCGCCCAGCTCCAGCACCACCAGGCTCGGTTTATGCGCTGCAAGCAGCGCCGGCAGCCGCGCCTGGCCACCTGCGCTGGTGTCGCCGCTGATCGAGGCATTGACCACTTTGTCGTCGAAACCTTCGTCCTTGAGGCGGGTCTGCAACAGAGTGACCCAACCCTGGCGGGTATCCAGGCCAAAACCGGCGCTGATACTATCGCCAACAACCAGCAGTGTTCCCGCCGCCGCGCTCTGGGCCAGGCAATACAGGGCCAGACCGGCACTCAACCACCACACTCGCATCGGATTCTCCATGGGCCCCAACATACTCGTTGCGCAGAACCTTAGCAAAGTGGTCCCCAGCGCGGAAGGTGACTTGACGATCCTCCACGCACTCTCCCTCGAACTGGCCAAAGGCGACAGCCTGGCCATCGTCGGCGCCTCGGGCTCAGGCAAGTCGACCCTGCTCGGCCTGCTCGCCGGCCTCGACCGGCCCAGCGCCGGCAAGGTCATCCTCGCCGGCAACGACCTGGGGCCACTGGATGAAGACCAGCGCGCCCGGGTACGCGCCGAACATGTCGGTTTCGTGTTCCAGTCATTCCAGTTGCTCGACAGCCTCAATGCGCTGGAAAACGTCATGCTGCCACTGGAACTGGACGGCCGCCGCGATGCCCGCGAGCAGGCGCGCACCCTGCTGGAACGGGTAGGCCTCGGCAAGCGCCTGAGCCACACGCCACGCCAACTGTCGGGCGGCGAACAGCAGCGGGTAGCCATTGCCCGAGCCTTCGCCGCACAACCTGCGGTGTTGTTTGCCGACGAACCCACCGGCAACCTCGACAGCCACACGGGTGAGCGCATCAGCGACTTGCTGTTTGACTTGAACAAGGAGCGCGGTACCACCTTGGTGCTGGTCACCCATGACGAACGCCTGGCCCGGCGCTGTCGCCGCCAGATCCGCCTGGACGCGGGGCGCCTGGTGGCGCCGGTGGAGGCTTGATGAAGCACATGCCGTTGTCCCGCCTGTGCGGCCTGGCCCTGCGCCAGTTGCTGCGCGATATTCGCGCCAGCGAAGTGCGCGTGCTGTTCTTTGCCCTGCTGGTGGCGGTGGCAGCCAGTACCGCCATCGGCTACTTCGGTGCACGCCTTAACGGCGCCATGCAACTGCGCGCCAGCGAATTCCTGGGTGCCGACCTGGTGCTGCAGGGCAGCGCCCCCGCCCGCCAGCAGCAGATCGATAGCGGCACGGCACTTGGCTTACGCCACGCGCAGGTGGTCGAGTTCACCAGTGTGGTGGGCGGCGACAACGGCATCCAGCTGTCCAGCGTCAAGGCCGCCGACAGCGCCTACCCATTGCGCGGGCAAGTACGCAGCGCGCCGGCGCCCTATGCAGAGGCAACACCCGGCGGCGGCCCGGCACCTGGCGAGGCCTGGGTCGAGCCCCGCCTGTTGGCAGCGCTGGGGCTGGCGATTGGCGACAGCATCGACGTAGGCATGAAAACCCTGCGCATGAGCCGTGTGGTTACTTACGAACCGGACCGCGCCAACAACTTTTACAGCCTTACTCCGCGGGTGATGATGAACCTGGCCGACCTGGAGGCCACCGGTGTCATCCAGCCGGGCAGCAGGGTCACCTACCGCGACCTGTGGCGCGGCGATGCCGAGGCGCTGGCCCAGTACCGCCAGGGCGTGGAAAAAGACCTGGCCGCCAACCAGCGCTTGCGCGACACACGCGATGGCAACCAGCAGATCGGTGGCGCCCTGGGCAAGGCCGAACGCTACCTGAACATGGCCAGCCTGGTGGCGGTGCTGCTGGCCGGGGTCGCCGTGGCCTTGTCGGCCAGCCGTTATGCCGCACGTCGCCTGGATGCCAGCGCGCTGCTGCGTTGCCTGGGTCTCTCACGCCGCCAGGCACTGGGCCTGTATTGCCTGCAGTTGGCCATGCTCGGCCTGGTTGCCGCCCTTGCCGGCGCCCTGCTCGGCTGGCTGGCACAACTGGGCCTGTTCCGCCTGCTGCACGGCCTGCTGCCAAGCGTGGTGCCGGCAGGCGGCATCATCCCGGCCCTGGCCGGCATCGGCACCGGGTTGGTTGCACTGGCCGGTTTCGCTCTACCGCCCATTGCCGCTTTAGGCCAAGTCCCACCACTGCGGGTACTGCGCCGCGATCTGTTGCCGATCCCCCCCAGCAGCTGGTTGGTGTACGGCGCCGCGCTGTTTGCCTTGGGCCTGATCATGTGGCGCCTGAGCCTCGACCTGCTGCTCACCTTCGCGCTGCTCGGTGGCGGCCTGGTCGCCGCATTGCTGCTCGGCGGCTTGCTGTTGCTGGGCTTGCGCAGCCTGCGCCGGCTGCTGGCCGGGGCACCATTAGCCTGGCGCTTGGGGCTGGGCCAGCTGCTGCGCCACCCCACCGCCGCGGCCGGCCAGGCCTTGGCCTTCGGCCTGATCCTGCTAGCCATGGCGTTGGTCGCTCTGCTGCGAGCAGAACTGCTCGACACCTGGCAAGCCCAGCTGCCCAAGGATGCGCCCAACCATTTCGCCCTGAACATCCTCCCGGATGACCGCGAGCCGTTCGCTCAACGCCTGCACCAGGTGAATGCCGCTTCAGCACCGCTCTACCCGGTAACGCCCGGGCGCCTGGTGCAAATCAACGAGCAACCGGTACAGCAAATCGTCAGCAAGGACTCCGCAGGTGAGCGCGCCGTGCAGCGCGACCTCAGCCTTACCTGGGCCGCCGAGCTGCCCGAAGGCAATGCACTGACCGCAGGCAACTGGTGGCAAGCCTTGCCCGCCGACGACGAAACCCCTGGTGTTTCGGTGGAGGCCGAACTAGCCAGCAGCCTTAAACTGAAAATGGGCGACCTATTGACCTTCGACATCGGCGGCCAGCAACGCCAAGCCCGGGTCAGCAGCTTGCGCAGCGTGCATTGGGACAGCTTCCAGCCAAACTTCTACATGATCTTTCAGCCCGGCACACTGCAGGGGCTGCCGACCACCTACCTGACCAGCTTCTACTTGGCGCCGGGCCACGACCTGGATGTGGTGGCGCTTTCGCGGGCCTTCCCGGCGGTGACCATCCTGCAGGTGGATGCATTGCTCGACCAACTGCGCAGCATCCTCGCCCAGGTGACCCTGGCGGTAGAGTACGTGCTGCTCTTTGTGCTGGCCGCCGGGCTGGCGGTGCTGTTCGCCGGCCTGCAGGCAACGCTGGACGAACGCATTCGCCAGGGTGCCTTGCTGCGTGCGCTAGGGGCGGCGCGGCCATTGCTGGTCAAGGCACGGCGTATCGAGTTCGGCTTGCTGGGGGCGGCCAGCGGATTGTTGGCCGCAGTGGGCTGTGAGCTGATTACCCTGGTGCTGTACCGCTATGCCTTCGACTTGCAATGGACCCCGCACCCGTGGCTGCTGGTGCTGCCGCTGATGGGGGCGCTACTGGTGGGCGGTGCAGGTAAAATCAATTCATTGGCCGTAACTGATACTGTTCACATACCAGGTGGCCTCACCGGTAGGCGTGTGCACCACCACCTCATCGCCCTCCTCCTTCTTGAGCAAGGCGCGCGCCATGGGCGAGTCGATCGAGATGTAATCGTTGCGCCCGTAGATCTCGTCGTAGCCGACAATGCGAAACTTCATGGTCTCGCCATCGTCATTCTCGACCTCGACCCAGGCACCGAAAAATACCTTGCCTTCCTGCTGCGGCGAGTAGGCCACCACCTTCACATCTTCAAGACGCTTGCGCAGGTAACGCACCCGACGGTCGATTTCGCGCAACAGCTTCTTGTTGTACTGGTAATCGGCATTCTCACTGCGGTCGCCCAGCGACGCCGCCCAGGTAACCTTCTGGGTGATCTCCGGGCGATAAACTCGCCACAGGTGGTCCAGTTCTTTCTTCAGCGCCTCATGGCCTTGCGTGGTGATGATGTTGGTACTCAACAGCGCACTCCTCAGCGGCGGGTAATCAGGCCTTGGCGCGCGATGCGGGTGAGGTGGCCAATGACTTCGGCGGCCTCGTCCGGCGCCGGGGCCTGGATAACGGCCAGGTCGAAACGGTCATTGCCGTATTGCGCCAGGTGGCAGCCGATATCGACGAAATGGATCAGGAAGGCACGCGCCTGGCCCTTGCGACGGGACAGGCCTTCGAGGTGACGCAAAAGGGTGGGCTGATGCTGGCCGCCGAGCAGAATGCGCGGTATGCGGGCCGCCTGGCTGGTAGGCAAAGGGCTCAAACAGACACTGGTACGTGGACAACTCATGGAGCTTCTCTCCGCCTCGCGAATCCCGCTGGGCAGCGGTGGGAGGCGTCACCGAACCAGCGCTTTAGCGGTATTTCGGATGGCCCGGAGGGGGGCTTTCCTGCGCCCCGCAAGTAGCTGTTTAAATCGGCGCAGGCGGTATGCTAGAGCGATGAGCTACAAGTTGCAAGCTAGAAGCCGCAAGCAAAAGCAGGCCGAGTACGGGCCCGCTCTTGCTTGCGGCTTGCAGTTCAATGCTTGCAGCTGTTTACCGGGCGATCAGGCGGTCCAGCGAGAAGCGGCCAGCGCCTTCGATCATGACGGCAACAGTACCGGCCAGCAGCGCCAAGGCGAACTCATAGCCGTTGTTGGACATGAACAGCCCGTTGCCAATGTGGACCGAGAAAATCGCTACCACCAGCGTCACAGACAACGCCAGAGCCGCGGGGCGAGCCAGCAGGCCGATTACCAGGGCCAGGCCGCCGAAGAATTCGGCGCTACCGGACAGCAGGGCCATCAGGTAACCCGGGGCCAGGCCGATGCTTTCCATCCACTGGCCAGTGCCTTCCAGGCCATAACCGCCGAACAGGCCGAACAGTTTTTGCGCGCCATGCGCCATGAAGATGATGCCGACCAGGATCCGGATAACGCTGAGACCAGCGCCGGCGCGGGTGGAAAACAGGGCGTTAAGGGAAGTGTTGTTCATGTCGAAGCGTCCTTGAAGCGAAGAAGTTGCGTTGAGATGGGCGCCATCATAATCAATTATATAGATATGAAAACCGCAAAAAACCCAACATAACAATCGATTAAATCGATTTATCAACGCTTCGCTACGCGCTCCAGCACGGCCCGCTCGCGGTTGAATGCCAGATAATACTTGTTGACACTGTTGACGAAGTTGACCGGCCCCATGCCTACCTGCTCCATGGCGATGCGTTCGGTCTGGAAGAACCACTGGTTGCCATTGAGCCCGCGCCGCCGCGCTTCAGCACGCATGGCCTGGACCCGCTCGGGGCCGAGGTTGTAGGCCGCCAGCGTGAAGGCCATGCGTTCACGCTCGTTGATCTTGGCGCTGGCAAAGAACTTGCGCCGGATCAGCGCCAGGTAGCGTGCGCTGGCCTGCACATTGCCATCTACCGTGGCGGTGTTGCTCACTCCCACGCGCTGAGCGGCCGAAGGGGTAATTTGCATCAGACCATGGGCGCCTCCCGTGCCGCGTGCAGCCGGGTTGAGCGTCGACTCCTTGAAGGCCAGGGCGGCCAGGTTGAGCCAGTCGATCTGCTGCGCCTGGCCATGCTTCTGCAGCACCGCCCGCACCGCGGCCAGGCGCTGGCGATCCTTGCTGGCCAACGGGTTGTGCACCCGGTACTGGCGCCGGTAGATGCGCTCGAAGGCGGCATCCTGATTGCCTGGCGCGCGGTAACCTTGCAGAAAGTGATCGACCGTGGCCAACAATTGCGGCGCATCATGCCCCACATACCAGCGCATGGCTTGTGGCGCCCCCAGGCGCACCCGGCTGTCCAGGCGCAGGCGTGGCATAACCCGCGCCCAGCGCCGGGCAATTGGCTGCTCGACCACGGTCAGGTGGTAGATGCCAGCCTGCACCATCTCCAGCACATCCTCCACCGCCAGCGTCGAGTCGACCCACTCCACCTTGATTGGCGGCCGCTTGCGCAGTGCCAGTTGCTGGTTAGCCTGCTGGATCAGCGGCCCGGCGGCACTCGCGCTGGTCAAGGCAACGGTACGCCCGGACAGCTGTTCGACCTTGCTGAAGCTTCGCTCGCCTTTGCGCCCTACCAGCATCAACGGCACCTGGTCGAGTATCGGCGCAGTGCTGCTGACGCCGTGTACCGTGCCAGGGTCCAGCAGCTCGCCCGGCGCCGCCAGGTCACCCTCGCCACGGGCCAGAGCGCCCAGCAGCTGCTCCTTGGCCCGCGGGATGAGCTTCAGTTGGATCTGCTGGTCGTCGGCGGTGCGGGCATTGAGGTAGTGCTCCAGCGCACGCAGGCGATAATACTCGATGCCGACCGGCTCGCCCTTGACCTCGCCAGAGCTGTTGCGGCTCTGGTTGACCAGCACCCGCAGCACCTTGCTGGTACGAATCTGCTGCAGGTCACGCACCTTGGCGGGCGGTATGTTCTGCTGCGGCCCCGGCACGCGCGCCTGGGCCGGGCCGGTAAGGCCCAGCCCGAGCGTCAGCATAAAAACAAGCCAGCATCGCAGCATGCAAAAACGTGTCCGTGGTGGTTGGGCGGCATCCATGGGTTGAACCGCCAGGTGAGAAATGACGGTAAAAGACCACGGCAACAGCATGAAGTTCTTGGTTTTTTTCAGAAAAACGCGGATTTTGCTATGCTGGCCGCCCCGCGGCACGAGATAGCACCATGCAACTGATCGATATCGGCGTCAACCTGACCAACAGCAGTTTCCACGACCAACAGGCGGCAATCGTCGAGCGCGCCCTTGAGGCCGGGGTGACACAAATGGTGCTGACAGGCACCAGCCTGGCAGTCAGTGAACAGGCGCTGGAGCTGTGCCAGCAGTTGGACGCCAGCGGTGCGCACCTGTTCGCCACTGCAGGCGTGCATCCCCACGATGCCAAGTCCTGGGATGCCGGCAGCGAACGCCAGCTGCGCGAACTGTTGAATGAACCACGCGTGCGCGCCGTCGGCGAATGTGGCCTGGACTTCAACCGTGACTTCTCCCCTCGCCCACTCCAGGAACAAGCCCTGGAGGCGCAGTTGGCGCTGGCCGCAGAGCTGCGCCTGCCGGTATTTCTGCACGAGCGAGACGCCAGCGAGCGCTTGTTGGCGATCCTCAAGCATTACCGCGACCACCTGACCGGCGCGGTGGTGCACTGCTTTACTGGTGAGCGCGAGGCGTTGTTCGCCTACCTGGACATGGACCTGCACATCGGCATTACCGGCTGGATCTGCGACGAACGCCGTGGCACTCACCTGCACCCGCTGGTGGGCAACATTGCCGAAGGGCGGCTGATGCTGGAGAGCGATGCCCCGTACCTGCTGCCACGCAGCCTGCGGCCCAAGCCGAAGAACGGGCGCAACGAGCCGGCGTTTCTGCACGAGGTGTTGCGCGAAGTAGCGCTGCATCGGGGCGAATCGGCCGAGCACACGGCGGCGCATACCACCGCGACGGCGCGGGCGTTCTTCCAGCTCCCTTGAACCCTGCGCGCGGGCTGTTGATATGGGTCAACATCTTGCTGAGCAGGTGCAGGCACAATGATGGCACCTTGCCAATATTGTTTCCGCTCAACTCAGAGAAGACCTGCCCATGGGTGCCTGGCTTAGCAATGTTTCCCTGAAGTACAAATTCTGGGCCGTCAATGCGGTGGCCTTTGTCACGACCCTGCTGCTGGTGCTCTATGCCGTGCACCTGGAGCAACGCGCCCGCGCCGAAGCGGCGCAGGCGCAGGCGGCAGCGCAGGCTCAGCTGCTGGCTGCCTGGCCTGCCGGGCAAGCATTGCCGCGCCCGGACAACGTCATCAGCTGGTCGGCCGGGCAAACGCCGGCTTTCGCCGGTGAGGCGCTCGATAGCCTGCGCAACGCCCAGGGCTGGGTAGAGCTACCAAGCGCCTGGATCCTCGGCGAAAACCCGCTGCGCGGGGCGCAGGTAGTGCGCCACGGCGACCAGCAGGTGGCCGTGCTCGCCCAGTCGCCAAGCCTGCGCCAGGTATTCTTCGAGCGCTTCAGCAACTACGCGGTATGCGTGCTGATCCTGATGCTGGCCATGCTCGGCGCCTCGCAATTGCTGATCCGTTTCCTGCTCAGCCAGCTCAATACCCTGAAGGATGTGATGCTGCACGTGGAAAAGACCGGCGACCTGGCGGCCCGTGTGCCGCTGGCCTGCGGCGACGAGGTCGGCCAGATGGCCGGGGCATTCAATGCCATGCAGGCCACCTACCACCGCGTGGTCAGCACCGTCGCCCACACCGCTGCACAGTTGGACTCGGGCGCCGCACGCCTGGCCGCCAGCATGAACAACGTACGTCACGGCATGCTCGGCCAACAGAGCGAGACTGACCAGGCCGCCACCGCCATCAACGAAATGTCGGCGACGGTGCACCACATTGCCCAGCATGCCGGTGCCACCCGTGACCTGTCACAAACCGCCGACACCTTGGCCGGCAGCGGTAAAGAGGTGGTCAGCCGGGTGCAGGATTCGATTTCCGGGCTTTCCAGCGGTGTACAGCAAACCGCTGAAATGATTCGCCAACTCGCCGAAGACAGCCAGAAGATCAACGGCGTAGTCGGGGTGATCCACAGCATCGCCGAGCAGACTAACCTGCTGGCGCTCAACGCCGCCATCGAAGCGGCGCGCGCCGGTGATCTGGGCCGCGGCTTTGCCGTGGTAGCCGATGAGGTGCGCAACCTGGCCAAGCGCGTGCAAACCTCTACCGACGAAATCACCACCATGGTCTCTGCCCTGCAATCGGGCACTCGCGATGCAGTGGAATTCATGCAGGAAAGCTCGTACAAGGCCGACGATTGCGTCCGCCAGGCCCAGGAGGCCGGCGAGGCGCTGGCGGAGATTACCGGTGCTGTGGCGCAGATGCGCGAAAGCAATACCCAGATTGCCGTGGCGGCCGAGCAGCAAAGCCAGGTGGCCGAGGAAATGAACCGCGCCGTGGTCAGCATCCGCGATGTCACCGAACAGACCGTGCAACAGACAGTGGGCTCGGCAACCACCAGCAGCGAGCTGGCGACGCTGGCCGGCGAACTGAACAGGGCCATTGGCCAGCTCAAGCTATAGTCACCATAGCCAGCCTCGATTGGCCCCCGCCCGGGGGCCGCACTAAGCTTTGAGCATGACCGAGAGGAAATGCCCATGAGCAAACGCCTGCCCAACCTGCCCGCCTGGCAATGGCGCGGCTATCACAATAATCACCGCCACCCGGCCAATCTGGTGCTGCACCTGATTGCCGTGCCGCTGTTCATCCTCGGCGCGCTGCTGATTCTGTCGGGGTTGTTCGGCCTGGACCTCGGCCAGATTGCCGTTGGCGTGATCGCCCTGATTGCCGGCCTTGGCTTGCAACGCCACGGCCATCGTCTGGAGGCCGAACAACCTGAGCCGTTCGCCAATCGCCAGGATGCCGTGCAGCGTTTGCTGACTGAGCAGTTCATCACCTTTCCACGCTTTGTGCTGAGCGGGGCCTGGTGGAAGGCCTGGCGGGAGCGGCACAAACACCGCCATTGATCTAATGATGATCCGCGATCTCTTGTAGGAGCGGCCTTGTGTCGCGAAAGGGCTGCACAGCAGCCCCAGTGTCGCAGCTTCGCAGCAGAGATTGCCGGGGCCGCTTTGCGGCCCTATCGCGACACAAGGCCGCTCCTACAGGGAATTGAGGTGGCTGAGGGTTAGGCAAACACGGTGACGGTCTGTCGGCTCAGGGCCAGCAATTCGCCTTCTGCCGTCCACAACGCCGCAGCAGCATGCCCATAACCCTCCCGCGCATGCTCGGTGTCCACGCAGTACCGGCACCAGTCCAGGGTCGACAGCTTCGCCGTGGGCTGGATGAACTCGATGGTCCAGGTCAGGGTGCTGCCAGCTGCGGGCTGCTTGAGAAACGGCATCAGGCTCGGCGGCCAGGCATCGACCAGCGCCAGCAAGTGCGACTCATTGACCTGCTCTTCAGCCACATCCCGCAAGCGCACCCAACCGCCCATCCTGCGTGATTGATTGCCACTGAACGGCAACCCACCCACCGCCCAACGCAAGGCTACATGGCGCATGAATTCAGGCGTCACGCCCTTGATATAGGGCAACTCGGGCGCTGCGTCGTCGAGCGCTGGCATTTCCATCGCCGGCAACGCTGGCACCTCGAGCACCGAAGGCCGGCCTGCACCGAAATTGCCCTGCACCAGGGTCACCACCTGACCATCCTGAACGGCGCGGCCGAGCAAGGTGCTGACCGCCTTGCCTTCACGCAGCACCTCCACCTCGAAACGAATTGGCACATCCGCTGCCGCAGGCGCAACAAAGCTGATGGCCAGTGAGCGCACAGGGCGGCTGTCGGACAGTTTCAGGCGCATGGCCTCATAAACCATTGCCGCCATCAGCCCGCCAAAGGCAGCGCGGCCCTGGGCCCAGCTGGGCGGGATGCTGACGGCGCCCGGGTTGGCCCGCACAGCGTCGAGCAGTTGGTTGAAGTTCATTGGCTGGCTCCTGCCCGCAGCGAAAAGGTCTGCCCATCGTAGCCAGCAAACCGCGGGCGATCAGCCCGCATATCGGTCAATTTTCGGGCTAGCGGCGCGCCAGCGCCTGCAGCAGGGCATCCAGCGTCGCATCCGACTTGCGTTCGGCCTCGTGCAGCTCCTGCTCCCAGGCGACCTTGCAAGGGGCCAGGTCAGCATGGTCGCGTGCCTGCAACAACCACTGCAGGCGGTCATGCCAGCCGCCCAGGTCAGCCTGTGCCTTTTTCAGCAGGCGCTGTAGTTTCTTCCCGGCGTGGTCGAGTTGCGGGTAGGCTTCGTCGCCATAGCGCGCACGCTTGATCAGCAAGCGCAAGCGGTGGCGGTCGTGAGTTGGGTCCTGCAAGGCTTCGTGCAACTTGCGCCACTGTTTCACCAGGCGTTTGTCGATGCGTTTGCCCAGCGACTTGACCAGCCCCTCACGGCCTGCCGCCCGCAGGAACAACGGAAACGCGTCAACAATTGCCAGCACCCGGGTCAACTGCGGACTGGCAGCGACGCTGGCGAAAGTGCGGCCACGCCCTTCCAGGCGGCGCTGCCCGGCCCCGGTATAGCCGCGACCGATCAATTCGGCTGCCAGCACCTCGCGGTCACGCAGCGGCGTGGTCAGGGTACCCAACGCGCGGGCAGCATCCTCCAACTGCTCAACACCAGGCAGCCCGCGCAGGGGCCTCAGCAGGCTGCGCAGGCGCCGCACGCTGATGCGCAGGTCGTGCAGCGCCTCGCTGTCAGTATCGGCGGCCAAGCGTTCGCGGCAAGCCAGCAGGCGCACCTGCACGGCCAGTATCTGGGCAACGACATGGTCCAGCATGGCAGACATACGACGCTCCTTGATCAGCGCCCGGCGCGCGACTCACCAATGTAGAAGCGCGCCTTTTCGGCTTTGCGCGTGCAGCTTTCGTAACCTTCGAACTGCTGCTGGGTCTTGGCCCCGGTGAGCAGCGACAAGGCCTTGGAGTAACTCACAGCACCGGCAAAGCCTTCGGCCTTGGCCAGGTCCAGTTCCTTCCAGGCGGCATCCAGCTGGGTCGCGCAGCTGTCACGGTAGGCCGTCTTGCCCGCGCAGCCAGCAAGGGCCAAGGCAATCAGTGGAAGGCAGATCCAGGCTTTCATCAGTAATACCTCAATGGAAAAAACATTGGCTGTTCGACGCCCCGACAGCTGAAAAGTGCCCGGTCTGGCCGACGGTGCCCGACCAGCTTTATTACAGTAGCTCAGCGCGATCTACATTGAAGCACAGCCTGTGATGGGTGCATTGTAGGACCATGGTTGCACTGGACGGGGAATATTCATGAGCAAACGCGTGGCACTGGTACTGGGCTCAGGCGGAGCCCGGGGGTATGCACACATCGGTGTGATCGAGGAAATCGAGCGGCGCGGCTACGACATTGCCTGCATTGCCGGCTGCTCCATGGGTGCAGTGGTTGGCGGCATCTATGCTGCCGGCAAGCTGAGCGACTATCGCAACTGGATCGAGAGCCTCGATTACCTGGATGTACTGCGCCTGGTCGACGTCAGCTTTCGCCTCGGCGCCATTCGTGGCGACAAGGTGTTCGGGCAAATCCGCAAGATCGTCGGCGAAATCAACATCGAGCAACTGCGCATCCCCTATACAGCGGTTGCCACCGACCTCACCAACCAACAGGAAATCTGGTTCCAGGAAGGCTGCCTGCACCAGGCCATGCGCGCCTCGGCCGCCATCCCGAGCCTCTTCACCCCTGTCATGCAGGGCAACCGCATGCTGGTCGACGGGGGTATCCTCAACCCGCTGCCGATCGTGCCTGTAGTGTCCAGCCACTGCGACCTGATCATCGCGGTCAACCTCAACGCCACCAACCAGAAGCAGTACCAGTTGCCGGTGATCGAACGCCCTGCAGCATTCAAGATGCGGTTTGACTCCTTGCTGAACTCGTTGGGCTCTCACTTGCCGTTCCGGCGCAAGCCGGCTGAAGAGCTGATGCGCATCGAGCAGGAAATAACTGCCGAAGGCCTGGCACCACCAAACCCGTGGCTGGCAGATACCGCCGACCCGGAAGGCCAGCAACCGGCGGCAGCACCGGAACGCGAGGGCGCGCCAAAGTCGGCGACCGGCTCGTTCATCATCGATAACGTAGGGCCTGCTTCGCTGCTGGATTTGATCAACCAGAGCTTCGAGGTCATGCAGACGTCTCTGGCGCAATACAAGATCGCCGGGTATCCACCGGATGTGCTGATCAACGTGCCCAAGCGGGTGTGCCGGTTCTTCGAGTTCTACAAAGCGCCCGAGCTGATTGCGCTGGGACGGGAGATTGCGCGGGATACGCTGGATAACTATGAAGGGGTGAAACGCTAAGCGTCGTAGCACCCGCGAAGAGGCCGGCACAAGCGACAGAAACGAAACAGGCCGCTCGAGGCGGCCTGTTTCTTCATGCAGCGATCACCTTAGTAACGGGTGATATCCGCATTGGCTTCCAGCTGCTTGCGGTAGGCCGCGAAGTCCTGCTGGCCAGCACGCGACGCGAGGTAGCGGCGGATCTGCTGCTTCTCTTCGTCGGTGGCGGTAGCGCCTTCGTTGACGCCCTTGAGCTGCAGCACCACCAGGCTACCGTCACGCAGCACTACGCTGCCATACACCGGCTTGTCCTTGGCTTGCGGCTTGCCCAGGCGGAACAGCGCCTGCAGCTCGGCCGGGTCAATACCGTCCTCGCCACGGGTAACTGCTTCATAGGCCTTCCAGCCTTGCCCTTCGTGCACGCTGTCTGCTGCGATGGAACCGTCACGCAGGCCGGCGATCAGCTTGTCCGCCTTGGCTTTAAGCTCGGCAGTCGCCTTCTCTTTGGCCAGGTGTTCGCGGATGTTGCTGGCCACCGCTTCCAGCGGCAGTTGCTCTGGCTTGCGGTGCTCCTTGACGCGCAGTACCACGGTGGTCTCCGGGTCGAGCTCGATGGCGGTGCTGTTGGCAGCCTCCTCCAGCACTTCTTCGGAGAACGCAGCCTGCACCACCGAACGGTTGGCGGTAATGCCTTCACCACCCTCGCGACCGAAGGCTGCAGAAGTCTGCACCTTGAGGTTCAGGTCCTGGGCCGGCTGGGCCAGGTCGGAAGCCTCGTAGGCAGCATCCTGCAGCTGCTTGCTGGCATCCACGTAACGCTGCTCGACCAGCGGGGTTTTCAGGTCGCGGGTCAGCTTGTCCTTCAAGCTGGCGAAGCTCGGCACTTCCGGCGCCTGCACACCCAGCAGCTTGATCAAGTGGTAGCCAAACTCGGTACGCACTGGCGCCGAAACCTGACCATCCTGCAGCTTGTACAGCGCATCCTCGAACGCCGGGTCGTAAACGCCCGGGCCCGCAAAGCCGAGGTCACCACCACTGTTGGCCGAGCCCGGGTCCTGGGAGAACTCCTTGGCCAGCGCGGCAAAGTCTTCACCCTTGGCCAGGCGCTGCTCGATCTCTTCGGCACGGGCCTTGGCCTGGGCGTCGGTGACCTTGTCGTTGACCTCGATGAGGATGTGCGCGGCATGGCGCTGCTCGGCGAGGTTGGCGATTTCCTTCTCGTACTGGGCCTTGAGCTCTTCGTCGGTCACTTTGACCTGGTCGAAGAACACCGACTTCTTCAGCTCGATGTAGTCGATCACCACCTGGTCGGGCGACATGAACTCCTTGGCGTGCTGGTCGTAATGCGCCTTGACCTCTTCGTCACTGACCTTAACCGCAGCCGGGTCGGCCTTGAAGGTAAGGGAGGCGAAGTCGCGGGTCTGCTTCTCCAGGCGAGCGAAGGCATCAACCTGCTGGTCGGTGACAAAGCTGCTACCCGCCAGGCCGGTGCGCAGCTGGCCGATGAGCATTTCCTCGGCGAGCATCTCGCGGAACTGCATGCGGCCGTAGCCCATCTGGCGGATGACCTGGTCGAAACGGTCAGCGCTGAACTTGCCATCCACCTGGAACTCCGGCGTTTGCAGGATCACCTGATCCAGCGCAGCCTCGGAGAAGGCAAACTTGGCATCTTCGGCGCCTTGCAGCAGCAATTTGCGGCTGATCAGGCCCTTGAGCGCCTCTTCACGCAGCAATTTGTCTTCCAGCAGCGCTGGGTCGAAATCCTTGCCCAACTGTTGCATCAACTGACGGCGCTGCATGTCGGCCGCCTGGGCCAGCTCGTTCTGGCTGATGGTCTGGCCGTTCACCTTGGCGGCGTCCTGGCTATGGGTGGCGGCCTGGAAAATAGCTTCGAAACCGGTCAACGCCATCAAGACGACGATAAGGCCGATGATGGTCTTGGCAATCCAACCTTGTGAATTGTCCCTGATATTTTGCAGCATGCGTCCCCCAGAAACGGCTGTACCACTGCGTCGACAACCGCGGAGCGTGGGTAGAATCCTGATAAAAGAAAGGCGCATCCGAGGATGCGCCTTTTCTTAGCAAACGTGTCAGGCGGGAACGTTTGCGCCCCGCCTTCAGCGTGCTCGGACCCGGCAAAGCCAGGTCCGGCTGAAAGACGACTTAGTTGACGGCGTCTTTCAGGCCTTTGCCAGCCTTGAAACCTGGAACCTTGGCGGCTTCGATCTTGATCGCCTTACCGGTTTGCGGGTTACGGCCAGTACGCTCGGCGCGGTCCTTGACCGAGAAGGTACCGAAGCCAACCAGAACGACGTCGTCGCCTGCTTTCAGGGCACCGGTTACGGAGTCGATCACAGCGTCCAGAGCCTTACCTGCGGTAGCTTTGGAAATGTCAGCCGATGCAGCGATAGCGTCAATCAGTTCCGACTTGTTCACTCTAAGTCCCCTTATTTCTCTATTGAGTTTGTTTCTAAGTATGTAATGAAAAGCTTATGAAACGTGCGCTGGGTGGCTTGATGACAATAGCGTGCCGCTTTATAGCAAGGGCCCGAAAAAACTGTCAAGGAAAGCCCCCCAGCCAAAAACTACTAATGCGTGCTGATTCTTTCCTTAGCATCGCCGTCGCGCTTTTCATCTTTCGCGACAATCTCAGGAGCCACATCTGGCAAGGGCTCCGGGGCGTATTGCAGCGCAATTTGCAGGACTTCGTCAATCCATTTGACCGGTTTGATCTGAAGATCCTGTTTGATATTTTCCGGAATCTCCTTCAGATCGCGAACATTCTCCTCTGGAATGATCACCGTCTTGATGCCGCCACGGTGTGCCGCCAGCAGTTTTTCTTTCAACCCGCCAATGGCCAGCACCTGGCCACGCAGGGTGATTTCGCCGGTCATGGCCACGTCGGCACGTACCGGAATCTGCGTCAGCGCCGACACCAGCGCGGTGCACATGCCCACGCCCGCGCTTGGGCCGTCCTTCGGAGTGGCGCCTTCCGGCATGTGGATATGTACGTCGCGCTTCTCGTGGAAGTCGGCGGCAATCCCCAGGCTACGGGCACGGCTGCGAACCACGGTCTGTGCGGCGGTGATCGACTCTACCATCACATCGCCCAGCGAGCCGGTCTTGATCAGTTGGCCCTTGCCGGGGATGACCACGGCTTCGATGGTCAGCAGTTCGCCACCCACCTGAGTCCAGGCCAGGCCTGTGACCTGACCGATCTGGTCCTGCTGCTCGGCCAGGCCGTAACGGAACTTGCGCACCCCCAGCAGATGCTCCAGCTGCTCGCTGGCCACCTTGACCTTGACCTGCTTCTGCCCGGTATGTTCCTTGACCACCTTGCGGCAGACCTTGGCAATTTGCCGCTCAAGGCCACGCACACCGGCTTCGCGGGTGTAGTAGCGGATGATGTCGCGGATCGCCGAAACGTCGACTTCCAGCTCGTCCTTCTTCAGGCCGTTGGCCTTGACCTGCTTGGGCACCAGGTACTTGACCGCGATGTTGATCTTCTCGTCCTCGGTGTAGCCCGGCAGGCGGATGACTTCCATCCGGTCGAGCAGCGCCGGCGGGATATTCATCGAGTTCGAGGTGCACAGGAACATCACGTCCGAGAGGTCGTAGTCGACTTCCAGGTAGTGGTCGTTGAAGTTGTGGTTCTGCTCCGGGTCGAGCACTTCCAGTAGTGCCGAGGCTGGGTCGCCACGCATGTCGCTGCCCATCTTGTCGATTTCGTCGAGCAGGAACAGCGGGTTGCGCACACCCACCTTGGTCATCTTCTGGATCAGACGGCCAGGCATGGAGCCGATATAGGTACGGCGGTGGCCACGGATCTCGGCCTCGTCACGCACGCCCCCCAGGGCCATGCGCACGAACTTGCGGTTGGTGGCTGCAGCGATCGACTCGGCCAGCGAGGTCTTGCCCACGCCGGGTGGCCCGACCAGGCAGAGCACCGGGCCGCGGATTTTCTTGACGCGCTTCTGCACGGCAAGGTACTCGAGGATGCGTTCCTTGACCTCTTCCAGGCCATAGTGGTCGGCATCGAGAATTTCCTCGGCCTTTGTCAGGTCCAGCCGCACCTTGCTCTGGGCCTTCCAAGGCACCTGCACGAGCCAATCCAGGTACGAACGCACCACGGTGGCCTCGGCCGACATCGGCGACATCTGCTTGAGCTTGTTCAGCTCGGCCTGGGCCTTGGTCAGGGCATCCTTGGGCAGGCCAGCAGCTTCGATGCGCTTTTTCAGCTCTTCGACTTCGTTGTGGCCTTCGTCGCCATCGCCGAGCTCTTTCTGAATGGCCTTCATCTGCTCATTCAGGTAGTACTCGCGCTGGCTGCGCTCCATCTGCTTCTTGACCCGACCACGAATGCGCTTTTCAACCTGCAGCAGGTCGATTTCCGCATCCAGCAGCGCCAGCACGTGCTCGACACGGGTGGTCAGGTCGACAATTTCGAGAATTTCCTGCTTCTGCTCGATTTTCAAGGCCATGTGGGCGGCCATGGTATCGACCAGGCGCCCTGGCTCTTCGATGCTGTTCAGCGAAGACAGCACTTCGGCAGGGACTTTCTTGCCAAGTTGCACGTACTGCTCGAATTGCGACAGCATCGTGCGCACGAACACTTCCGACTCGCGCTCGGCGGCGTCGGTTTCGTCGATCAGGGAGACTTCGGCACGGATGTGCCCTTCTACTTCGGTGAAACGTTCAACGGCGCCACGCTGCTCGCCCTCGACCAGCACCTTGACGGTGCCATCAGGCAGTTTCAGCAGTTGCAGCACGGTGGCAACGGTGCCGACACGGTACAGGGCGTCCTCGCCCGGGTCGTCGTCGGCCGGGTTTTTCTGGGCAAGCAGCAGGATCTGCTTTTCGCCCGTCATCGCTGCCTCGAGGGCTTCGATGGACTTTTCGCGCCCCACGAACAGCGGGATAACCATGTGCGGGTAAACAACGACATCGCGCAATGGCAAAAGAGGCAAGTCGAGGGTTGTCTTCATGATTTCGCCTCTACAGCGGCCTTATGGCCGGAAACCGGTGGAAATGATGCTTGGACCTAATGTGGGGGCACGCTTGGGAAATTACAAGCGCTAGCGCAGGAAAAGCAGAAAGGGGCCCGTAGGCCCCCTTCTTGCTTGCAACCGTCACCGGCCATTGCCTGAATCAGGCGTCTGGCGCGGCCTTGGCTTGCGGCTCGCTGTTCTCGTAGATCATCAGCGGCTGCGAAGTGCCTTCGATGACGCTCTCGTCGATCACCACCTTGCTGACATCCTTCTTCGAAGGGATCTCGTACATGGTGTCGAGCAGCACGCCTTCGAGGATCGAACGCAGGCCACGGGCGCCAGTCTTGCGCTCCAGAGCCTTGCGTGCAACGGCCTTGAGCGCATCGCTGCGGAACTCGAGGTCGACGCTTTCCATCTCGAACAGCTTGGCATACTGCTTGGTCAGGGCGTTCTTCGGCTCGGTGAGGATCTGCATCAACGCAGCCTCATCCAGCTCGTCGAGGGTAGCCAGCACCGGCAGACGGCCGACGAACTCCGGAATCAGGCCAAACTTGACCAGATCGTCGGGCTCGACCTCACGCAGGGACTCGCCAACCTTCTTGCCCTCTTCCTTGCTGCGCACTTCTGCGCCAAAACCGATACCACCCTTGGTGGAACGGCCCTGGATGACCTTTTCCAGGCCCGAGAACGCGCCTCCACAAATGAACAGGATGTTGCGGGTATCGACCTGCAGGAATTCCTGTTGCGGGTGTTTACGGCCACCTTGCGGTGGGACCGAGGCCACAGTGCCCTCGATCAGTTTCAGCAATGCCTGCTGCACGCCCTCGCCGGAGACGTCCCGGGTGATGGACGGGTTGTCCGACTTGCGCGAAATCTTGTCGATTTCGTCGATGTAGACAATGCCCATCTGGGCCTTTTCCACGTCGTAGTCGCACTTCTGCAACAGCTTCTGAATGATGTTCTCGACGTCCTCACCCACATAACCGGCCTCGGTCAGGGTGGTGGCGTCAGCAATGGTGAACGGTACGTTCAACAGGCGTGCCAGGGTTTCGGCGAGCAGGGTCTTGCCCGAGCCGGTCGGCCCGATGAGCAGGATATTGCTCTTGCCCAGTTCGACTTCGTCGCCCTTCTTGTCACGCTGGTTCAGGCGCTTGTAGTGGTTGTACACCGCTACGGCGAGCACCTTCTTCGCGCGCTCCTGACCAATCACGTACTGGTCCAGGATGCCGCTGATTTCTTTCGGCGAAGGCAATTTGTGCGCGCTGCTCTCGGCCTGGGCTTCCTGCACCTCCTCACGGATGATGTCATTGCACAGGTCGACGCACTCGTCGCAGATAAATACCGAGGGCCCGGCAATCAATTTGCGCACTTCGTGCTGGCTTTTGCCGCAGAAGGAGCAATAGAGCAATTTGCCGCTGTCCTCGCCGTTACGGGTGTCAGTCATTCGATCGATCCAATCCGGTAGGCTTGCAACACAAGATGAAGGCAATTGCGGGCTTTTTCAAGTCCACAGGTAGGCGGTTTGCCCACCTACCTGCTCTGGCACTCCGGTTCAGGAGGCCAGTTGCCGCTTGTCGTAGACCGAGTCGATCAGGCCGTACTCGGCCGCGCGCGAGGCGCTCATGAAGTTGTCACGTTCAGTATCACGCTGGATGGTCTCGAGGTCCTGGCCGGTGTGGTAGGCCAGCAGCTCGTTGAGACGCGCCTTGATGCTGAGGATTTCCTGGGCGTGAATCTGGATGTCGGTAGCCTGGCCCTGGAAGCCGCCCAATGGCTGGTGAATCATCACCCGCGAGTTAGGCAGGCAGTGACGCTTGCCCTTGGCACCGGCGGTCAGCAGGAACGCACCCATGCTGCAGGCCTGGCCGATGCAGATGGTCGAGACGTCCGGCTTGATGAACTGCATGGTGTCGTAGATCGACATGCCAGCAGTCACCGAGCCGCCTGGGGAGTTGATGTAAAGATGGATATCCTTGTCCGGGTTTTCCGCCTCAAGGAACAGCATCTGCGCCACTACCAGGTTGGCCATGTAGTCTTCTACAGGACCTACCAGGAAGATCACTCGCTCCTTCAACAGGCGCGAGTAGATGTCATAGGCGCGTTCGCCACGGGCGGACTGCTCGATAACCATCGGGACCAGGCCGCCTGCGGCCTGGATGTCAGAGCTCTGCTGAATATAAGAATTGCGGGACATGTCCTGCGCTCACTCCCAAATAGTCATGGCTTGAATACGCACAAGCCAGCGCGAAGGCTGGCTTGTGGGGGTTTCCTACGATAGAAAACGTATTACTCGGCTTCGGCTGGTGCCTCGGCTGGTTTTACGGCTTCTTCGTACGAGACCGACTTGTCGGTCACAGTCGCTTTCTGCAGAACAGTATCTACAACTTGTTCTTCCAGCACAACCGAACGCACTTCGTTCATTTGCTGGTCGTTCTTGTAGTACCAGGCGATGACCTGCTCAGGCTCCTGGTAAGCCGAAGCCATTTCTTCGATCATCTCGCGAACCTTGGCGTCGTCCGGCTTCAGTTCGAACTGCTTGACCACTTCGGCCACGATCAGGCCCAGCACTACGCGGCGCTTGGCTTGCTCGGTGAACAGCTCGGCAGGCAGTTGCTCAGGCTTGATGTTGCCACCGAACTGCTGAACAGCCTGCACGCGCAGACGGTTGACTTCGTTTTCCAGCAGGGCTTTTGGCACTTCGATCGGGTTGGCGGCCAGCAGACCGTCCATGACCTGGTTTTTCACCTTGGTCTTGATCGCCTGGCGCAGTTCACGCTCCATGTTCTTGCGAACTTCGGTGCGGAAGCCTTCCAGGGTCGACTCTTTGATACCGAACTGGGCGAAGAACTCTTCGTTCAGCTCTGGCAGCACAGGGGCGGCAACGCTGTTGACGGTGATGGTGAACTCGGCAGCTTTGCCAGCCAGGTCCAGGTTCTGGTAGTCCTCTGGGAAGGTGACGTTGACAACGCGCTCTTCGCCAGCCTTGGCGCCAACCAGGCCTTCTTCGAAGCCCGGGATCATGCGGCCGGAGCCCAGCACCAGCGGGGTGCCCTTGGCCGAACCACCGGCGAACACTTCACCGTCGACCTTGCCGACGAAGTCGATGTTGACCTGGTCGTCGTTCTGCGCGGCGCGCTCGACAGCCTCGAAACGGGTGTTCTGCTTGCGCAGCACTTCCAGCATGTTGTCCAGATCGGCGTCAGCCACTTCGGCGCTCAGGCGCTCGACGTTGATCGACTCGAGGCCGGCAACGGTGAACTCCGGGAACACTTCGAAGATGGCGACGAACTCCAGGTCCTTGCCTTTTTCGAAGGACTTTGGCTCTACAGCAGGAGCGCCAGCCGGGTTCAGCTTCTGCTCGACGATGGCTTCGTAGAAGGAAGCCTGGACCAGGTCACCGAAAGCCTCTTGACGGGCGTCAGCTTCGAAACGCTGACGAATCACGTTCATCGGCACTTTACCAGGACGGAAGCCCGCAATCTTGGCGCGCTTGGCAGTCTGCTGCAGACGCTTGTTGACTTCGTTCTCGACGCGCTCGGCCGGAACGGCGATGGTCATGCGGCGCTCGAGAGCGGAAGTGTTTTCAACAGAAACTTGCATGGATATTCCTCGTTGCACAGACGTTAGCCGGCGTTAGCCCGACTCCAGAATCAAGGGCAAGCATTCTAGTGAGTCGCGCAGCAGAAGTCACCCCACTCGGGACGACGGGAAACCACGCCGGTCGATTAACTTTCAAGGCCCGCACGGCTTACCGCCGAGCCTGCTTCAATAAGGGCCGCACGACGCTCGGGGCGACCTGCAGCCGAAATACCTTGTCAAACAACTGCCAGTGGCGAATTCGCTTCCTTTATTCAGGTTCGATTTCGTTGAACTGGCAATATTCTTCCCACTCCATCCCCAGCGCCTCGGCCACCTCGCGGTGCGTCTCCAGGCGCATGGCCTGCAGCTGCTCCGGGGTTTCGGCAATCAATTGCAGCGCCAGCTCCCAGGGCTGAATGCCCTGCTCATCGGCCGCATCCTCGAACGCCCACTCGATCTGCTGGGCCTGCTCGCGCGCATCCAGCTCGCGGATCTCTTCGAGCAACTGCGGGTCGGCCTCGGCAAAGCGCTGTAGCGCAAGGGCCTGACGGGATTCTTTTGCAATCATTGGGCTGTTCCTCTGCCGGCCAAAACAGGCCGGTGTTTCAACCGGCTGAAATCTAACAGCTTTTATTGGGATGCCACTAGAGGATTGCAAGGGGGCGGCACACATTGATTTTTCATCCGACCAACAGCCCTACAACATCTTAGGAAAAACCCTATGGCACGAGCGAGCAGCCCAAGCTTGAATGGAGCACCTTTTTTGGTACACTTCCATGGACAGGAACAACCCAACACTGAAAGCCCGCTTCTTCCGCACCGAAGCTGGCAATGAGCCCGTGCGCGAATGGCTGACTTCTCTCCAGCGCGCGGACAAACACTTGATTGGTAGCGAGATCAAGACAATACAAATTGGCTGGCCACTAGGCATGCCCATTGTCAGAAAGCTCGATAAAGGCTTATGGGAGGCAAGAGTCAACCTGGCAAACCGAACCGCCCGGGTTCTTTTTACCGTGGATGGAAACACCATGATCCTGCTTCACGGCTTCATCAAGAAAAGCCAGAAAACACCAGCACCGGACCTGGCCACCGCCAGGCAGCGCAAAGCCGCCATAGAGAGGCACCAGCAATGAATCCCCATATCGGCACCGACTTCGACGATTTCCTGGTAAACGAGCAGCTTGCCGAAACGGTATCTGCAACCGCCCTCAAGCGCGTGATCGCCTGGCAAATCGCCGAAGCCATGAAAGCGCAGAAGGTCAGCAAGAAGGCACTGGCCGAGCGCATGCACACAAGCCGAACCGCGGTTGACCGCGCACTGGATCAGAATGACCCCGGCATGACACTGGCAACTTTGGCCAGCGCAGCACGTGCTCTCGGGCAACGCGTAGAGGTGCGCCTGGTACCAGAGGGCGCCCCCGCCTAAGCGAGCAGCCACTAATCTAGGCCCAAAACAAAAAGGCGCCCGATCTCACGATCAAGGCGCCTTTTCTGGAATATGGGGTGGACGATGGGAATCGAACCCACGACAACTGGAATCACAATCCAGCGCTCTACCAACTGAGCTACGCCCACCATATTGCGGTGTTGCAGTGTTGCAGTACAGCTTTTACAGAAGCATGGTGCGGACGAAGAGACTCGAACTCTTACAGCTTGCGCCGCTGGAACCTAAATCTGGTGCCAGAGCTTGGTCAATTCGCGAAACCCTTTAGATACAAGGGCTTGGCGCGCATCTTACACAGGTGGGACACACTATGCAACGCTAAATTCGTGTCCCAAGTGTCCCCATGTGTCCCGGTGTGTCCCGCCCCGTTTTGGGTGGGCCCACGGTCGCCGCTCAGGGCCTACTCTGCCCGAGCCACGAATCAGAAAATGTGTCCCAACTAGGCCGTTGTAGCCTCACCATAGTTGAAGAACGTGTCGCGCTCTACCGACTCAAAAGCGGTCGGCTGTGCCGGTGCTGCCTCTAGCGCATTGCGCGCCTGCATCAGATTTTCCGGTGCCAGATGCGCGTACCGGAGTGTCGTGTTGATGTTCTTGTGACCCATCCAATGCTGGACGGAGGCCAATGGGACGCCGCGCTGTACCAGGCGCGAAGCGCAGGTGTGGCGAAGCATGTGAACGATGAACTGCGGGTCTTCTTCCATGCCCATGTAGGCGCGCAGAGTGGCCCACTGGTGACGCAAAGACGAAACGGTGAGCCCTTCAAAGGTAGTCAGGTTCATCCGCCTGCGGTGCAGGATGCGCGCCACGCGACTGGTAGCCGGGATGGCACGGGCGTCTCCGTTCTTGGTCTGTCCGGCGTACAGGTGAATCATCCCTTCCTGGAAGTCAGGAGCACTGAGCCCGAGGAGTTCAGCACGGCGGAACCCTGTATCGACCGCCACAATGATGAAGTCGTGAAGGCAGTTGAGCCCCAGGTGCTGGCACGCCTTTAGGACGTTGCCCTCCTCCTCTGTGTTCATCCAGCGGATACGGTGCTTGCCCTCTTTACGGCGGATCATACGTGGCACGCTGAGGAGCCAGTTGTGGTTCACAGCGGTCTTGAGGACCATAGAAAGAAGCGACAGCTTGCGGTTCACGGTCGAACCAGAGTTGCCCAAGTCCTCAAACTCCAGGACCATTTCGGTGATGGCCTCGGTCGTGATATCGCTCAGCAGCGTGTCGGCCCCAAGTGCTTTCAGCACGTTGCCGCCATTGAGTGTCATCGTTTTTTCAGACTTGCCACCCTTCCACTCCAGGCGGAATGTCAGGTCGTAGGCTTCTTGAAGGGTCTTGCGGGATTTCAGCGGGGAGATGGTGCCGGTGCCTTCGCCACGTACCGCCTTGGGTAGCGTGGCCCTCCTTGCTAGCTCTCTAGCCTCATCGGCCTTCGCCTCTTCCTCTGTGGCGAACGTTTGTCTGTAGCGGTCGTTGCGTGACCCGAGTGAAACTAGGTATCTATTTCCCTTCCTGTATATGGGCATTTTTGTCCTCTGATTCGAACAAGCTTTCAATGAATTTGCGCCCGGCGTCAGTGAACACCAGTTGCTTCTTACGCCAATCGTTCGGGTCTTCCTTAGCGACCAGGAAGCCCAAACCAGCGTCCGTGCGCCCACCACGCCCATAGCTCGCAGCGTAGCGGGATGCGACAGCTACACCTACCCCAACCAAGTCGGCCATTTCTGAGATGCCCACAGGCTCTTTTTGCTGGGCAAGAGTGAGCAAATAGATGACTTGCCGAATCGGCATTTTGGGGTCCAGGTCGTGGAACTTCTCAAGTGCCGTGACCAGGCTTGTGATCTGTGCGCTGTCCATGTTTCTTATCTACCACCTTGTTGAAAACCAAGTGAAGGCCCAGGAGCCAGATATGATTCTCACAGATGGAAAAGTAATAGTCAAGGAACATTCCCGAACGCGAATATGTTTCGAGGAAGAATTCCCATCCGAACAATGTCAAAAACACGCCTTTGAATCCTTTTAGTGAGCCTGTGACGGATAATTGTCACAAATGGAAAGGTATTGTTCAAGCGACATTTGCCTGGCTAACGACTTCTCTTAGAAGATACTTTCTCAGAGACAAAATCGAAAAATCCGGGGAGTCTACGCCTCAACACCCTGATGCGAAACCGCTACACTGTAAATTCATACAGTACTTTTCGTCGGCGATAGAAAAAGCCCCCGGTAGTTCCCGAGGGCAGCGCTGAAACGATTTTGAGGAGTTCGTCACAATTACCAGGAGCTATGGAACACGTAGCCGTCCTGATAGACGAATGTGTGGGACAGATCGCAGTCCCAAGCCTGCCGCCAGTCGATCCAGTTAAAGAAAGATTCATCTCCTTTCAGGCCGTGAAGCTCGCAGCACCACTCCTCTGCGAAGGCTTTTTCGCTGTCGTAATGGCCCCGGTAGGCGGCCTGGAAGTCATCTTCTGTAACAGAATCGCCATGATAGGCAGTGAAGGCAGCCCAGGCTTCGCCGTGCATCTCGACCATTTCCACATGGTTCAAGACACGCTGTAGGTCCGGGTATTCGCCAAAGGTCGCCAAGCCCTCACCATCCCAATCGTGTGCAGCCCATTCCTCTGCCGAAGCCACCTGGCCGGTCTTATCGCAGCACCTGCAGAAGAACTGCTCGGGCTTCTTACCGCTGCACGCTGGGCAGGTAACGGTGACGTTAGGGTATGGGCTGGTGCGCAGGACGTAGACCGCAATGGCCTGTTTCAGCTCGTCCGCGTCCGCGTAGTCCTCCAGGTCGAACCAACGGCCGTGCAGGTGGCCGTTGTTGTAGGAGGCCAGGCAGGCTGCGTACATCTTCATTGTGTCGCTCCAGGTAGTGCGTGTGTTCGTAGTCATTTCCGACTGTGTGAATATATCGTATGTGGTAACGACACCCCATGCAAGTGATTTATTTCCATTTGTGGAAATGACGTGTTTTCGTAATTTTGGCGCGCTTCTACGCGGATTCTGTCGGGCTTAGCCCCTGCGAATTCTCCAGAATCGACGTACAGACGCGAAAAAGGGCCCGATTGGGCCCCTTGAGGTGTGATTGCGTATGACTTGCGTCAGCGCTTCCTCACGAACTTGGTGTAGGTGTAGAAGGCTCGACCACTCGGAGAAAGGAAGGTGACCGCGTACTCATTCTGTTGGAACACCTCCACACGCATCCCCGAACTGACGTGGCAGCGACCCTGGCTCACAAGCCGGTCAGCGCCCGCTTGATCGCCGTCCTGGGCAACGGCCCCGAACGCGTCAAGGTCGCTCTGCTTGTTGCAGTAAACATAGTCTGCGGGAATGACGCCGTTGTAACTTACGTCTCGCCATTGCGCCCAAGCACCAGAAGGGAGGGTGAGCGCTACAGCACCGACCGCAATAAATCCTTTCCAATCGACAGCCATGACTCGCCTCCAGGGACCATTCACTTGGTCTGCTTCTCGCCGTTTTCTTCCATAAACTCTGCGAACGCTTCGAGACGTACGCCATACCAGCCTTTGCCGTTTTTAGGAGACCAAAGCACGCCGCTTGGCTTTACGCGGATGTGGCCGACCACTCGGCCCTCAGGATCGACGATTTCATGATCTTCATATTTGCGCGGACGAAACGAATTAACTGCCATAACTTCCCCTGTCTCCGGCTCTCTGCCGCTAGCGATACGTGGGCAGCATTTTGCCATCACGATTGGAGCTGTGTGTAGCCCTCTGCGCAAAAACAGATAGCCGAACGTCCACACGCTTAGGATTTGCCGCTGAGGGCCCAAAAAAGCCCCACAAAGGGCCGAAGATGGCCGCCTGTGAGGCTGGAAAGGTGGAGCGCGGGATTCTTAATCTGGTGACAGGCCCTGTGTTTACTGGGGTTTCCGGCCATGTGGGACACATTCCGGGACACATTGGGCTGCCGCTGGGCCACTTGGGGCCTGCCCGGAGGGTTCTCAGAGGGCGGATTCTGGCCGCTCGCTGGGGCACCGGGGGTAGTCGCGGCCTATCAGTTTCGAGGTGGGCTCTCAAATTTTTGCAACAAAATCATTTGCCTCTCCCGCTGGTACTATGGTGGCCTTTAGGAACCACTCAGAGGGACGCAGGTGAGATTTGTAGCGATGGCTTTGCTTTTATGTGTTGGGGCCGCAGATGCCCAGGCCGCAGTGAATGGGCGGTTCAGACAAGTGGGTATTGGCACGATGGGATGCGGGGAGTTTGTCCGTGCGGCTAACGACAACATCATCCAGGACGCCGTAGGGATATGGTTGAGTGGCTACTTCACAGCCTACAACAACGTGACGGACGGCACCGATGATGTGACCAAAAAGACTGGCCCCGATGACTGGACCCTCTGGATACAGCGCTGGTGCAAACAGAATCCACTGAACAACGTAGGCAGCGGCGCTGAGGCTTTGCTGATGACCTTGAGGGCTGATGCGACCCATCTATCTTCTGCTCATAAAGGAAGGTGATGGTGATGGTCTTCTATTAAGGACCACTAGAAATGAATCAGTGACTGCATCTCCATGATAGACCATTAGGAAACCTCAGTTAGCCCCCCTACCCCCCATAAAGAGAGTGGAGAGGTAAGGTTCCCAATGGTCATCATCATCAGCAGTCAAGCCATGACGGACACACTGAGGTTTCCCTACAGTCCGAACAGTGTCCGGCACCACGTAAGCCGTGATGTAGCCCCCGGATGAACGTCTCCGTCATCCTATTGTGGTCCCTTGGGGACTTGGGGGCGAACGTGCAGGGAACGTGTAACTTATCCGATGAGCCCCAAAGCAGCGGGCAAGCCGGCCCCCACAGCGGCACTTACCAGAGGGTGCTCAAGGAATTTGCTGAGTAGACCCTTTGCTTCCTCCTTCTCATCTTTACTGGCATGTGCCTTCTCGATAGCGGCAAGGACTTCCTTGATGGCGGCCTCTAAATGCTGGACGTTGTGGTCACCGATTTGGATGCCAGTAGAGTTAGAGATGTTGAAGTTGTTAGTGGTTGCGCTGCGGGGCTGCTGCTGGATGGCCGTGTCCTTGGTCAAATTGAGCGTGTAATGCGCGGGTATATGGCCGCCCATTCCATGGCTGTAGCCAACCTCCCGCACCGTGTAGACCTGCTCTTTCCCATGCAGAACGCGGATGAGCTTGTCGCCTTCCTCAATGTCCAGCTCCTTGTACCAGAGGCTCATCTTAGGGCTGGCAAAGCGGCATTTGTATGGGCCCTGGCGATCACCATTGCGATCAATGTAAATGACATCCTGGCCTGCATTGGGAGAGAACAAGTTCATTCTAGGGGCGTCCATGATTACGGGAATGAGGGGCACTATAGCGCGGGCAGTGTAGAAGATCACCGGGCCCCCGCATTACCTCCCATCCAGCCTTTGTTGCGCTGAGCGCGGCCCAGTACGTGGCCCATGAATTTCTTCAATTCGGCGTCCATGTTCTTGGTCCGCATCTCCTGGACAGCCTTGTCGTTGTCCCGAGCCATGTGGTCTACCCAGTACGCAACGGCCATCGCCAGGGCATCGAGCCGGTCATCATGTGACAGAGCTCCGCGGTCGCGTGTGAGGCGCGTGAGCTGGTAGAACAAGCTGTACTTGATGTCTGCCTGCGCCGACTCAAAGTCCCGCTCAATCAGTTTCTGGTCCACGATGAGACGGTGCTGCGTGAGGACGGGTTCCAGGGTGTCGATGATGCGCTGCTCTTTCTGCTGCGAGTGCTTTACCTCTTCGACCAGGCAGCGGTGATGCTTCTGCAGGATCGGCTGGAAGAGCTTCGTGTACATGCCGTCACCGAAGTTGGCTTCGATGATGATGTGGTTTGCTTGGTGCGCCTTGGCGATCTTGGCGAGAGTCTCCAGTGTTTCATCGGAGTAGCCACCACGGAGGCCACCAGCGGCCACCAGGAACAGGTTGCCCATGAGGACTTTCACCACGGCATAGCCGGTCTCGTCCTGACCACGGCCCGAGGGGTCGATAGCCATCACGCATCCGGTGTACTCGCTCATCTCACTGGCGTGCCACATGGGCCGATAGAAGCGGTCGCCGGTGAGCGCAACAGTAGGCATATCATTGATGCAGAGTTCAGGCGATGCAGCCCAGGCCAACTTGACGTGAGCCATGATCGGGTTGAGGTTCATCACCATCAGGTCTTGGACCTTGAGCGGGAACTTGTCACCGTCACTGAGGCTGGTGTCCAGCATGAACTGGAGGGCGAAGCCAGCGCGGCCATAGGAGGCCATACGCTCCATCAGGTCTTTCTCATCGAACCTTCGCGGGTCCGTGGGTTTGCCTGAAAGTGTTGGGTCCGCTTCCATCGCTTGCGTGATGAATGGGGCCAGACTGCCCTTGTAGTGCGGCACCTTCTGGAGTGTCGGGTACAGCGCGGGCCACACACGGATTTCATAGCCGCGTTCGGGGAGCCGGTTGTACAAGGACATCTCACACTGAGGTGTGCCCAGGTAGATGATGCGTGCCGACTGGAGCGGCTTGAGGATCGCATCAAATTCCTTCACGGCCTCGGACAGCTTGTCCCGCATCATCTGCGTGGCAGAGTTGTTCGGGATTTCGATGTCGTCCGCAATGATGATGTCAGCACGGGAACCAGTGATCTGCCCCATGATGCCCACGGACTTAACCGAAGGGGACTGGTCAGGCAGCGCGGGGGCAACCTCAAAGGCCACCATCTTGTCGATCTGATCCGGCCCAGGCTTGAGGTGCTGGAGCAACGGCATTTCGTGGATGAGGCGTTTGACGAAGGTGGAGAACGCATCGGCGCGTGCACTGGAGGCGGACACTACCAGGATGCGGAGCTGGGGATTTCGCCACAGGAGCCAGCACACGAACGCGGCTGTTACCCATGACTTGCCCACACCTCGGAAGGCTTCAATGACGCATCGCCGGGGACCGTGTTGCAGGTATCGTGCAATGTCGTATTGGACGGGAGTGGGTTCGGGAAGGTTGAGGTGTTTCCACACCAGGTAGATAAACTTTCGAAAATCCTCCTGGGCGGGGTGGACTTTAACGCGATCAGCCATACAGCAAAGGAACTCCTTGGGCCCACGCAGGAGGGAGCCGAGGCGTAGCCGCAAGGCCGCCCAGGACGCGCCTGGGGGCACCTGTAATTGAGGAAAAAGGATTGAAATTTAGAGGGACGGTAGTTGACGCCGTGCAGCGCTCAGGCAATGCTGGCCAATAGCCAATGCAACGCTGCCGGAAGGACTCCAGATGAACGACATCGCAGCTATTCCCGAAGAAGTAGAAGAGCTAGATCAAGCTGAACCCACCACAACAAAAAACTTCGAGGCTGAAAAGCAGCGGGTACTCTCGGCAATTTCCGGCAACAGCCCCAAACGGTTGCTAGACCGAGTTGCTTGGATTTTGAATCACTACACTAATGCGCGCGACTCTGATATTGCGTGTCAACTTCATTACTGGAGAACTTTCCAGGGTGATCTCTATAGCGGTGGTAACATCCTGCAAGAGCACTACCCAAAACTGGAGCGTCTTAACAACATTACACGGGCGCGAGCAAGGGTACAGAATGATCTTAAGATGTTCGTCGCTTCCCCTGAGGTTCGAAAGCGCAGAGGAAAATTAGAAGAAGAGGAAAAGCAGCGCGCCCTTGAAGAGCGGCCCACCTTCCCGATCTACTGCGTTTATGCGGACGAAAGCGGTAAAACCAGCAAATACCTCATGGTGGGTAGTGTGTGGGTACTGCGCAGTTATGAGACGATTAAGATCACGAACGCAATTAATCAGAAGAAGCAATCTATTGGCTTCAAAGGCGAGATGCACTTCAAAGACATCAACAAGGGCAATCTAGAGCTCTACTGCGAGCTTTTGAACGCCATCATTGAGAACTCATCTTCACTTTCTTTTAAGGGAATTGGGGTTCTCAGGAGCGGGCTGACAAACCTTGACGCCACGCTCGACAGGTTGTTCTATCATATGGTTATCCAAGGCATAAAAGAGGAGAACCAGTCAGGACGAGCCGTACTACCAAGAAACCTACAGTTCCGTAAAGACTCCGAGGAAGAGTCCAAGGACAAGCTGTCAATCATGGAGATCGAGCTTCAACTAAAAAATGCTGCCAAATCTGTTTTCAACGATCGTCTTTATGTGGACGTTGTTGCAGCCGAGAACTCTGAGCGTTCCCCACTCATGCAGATTGCGGACCTTTTTGTAAGCTCTATCTCTCGACACTTAAACAAGGGTGAAGGTGCCGAGGGCCCCAAGGATGTGTTTGCGAAGAAGTTTCTTCAGTCCTTTGGGGTAAACACAAATTCTCAGGAGCTTGACGGCTTTAGCGATTGCGTCCGGTTCTCCCAACCTAAAACTTAACAGCGATAACGTTTTCGTCGTCGAAAACTGGGAGGTCGCTAAGGTCTCCCATTGTGGTGCCCTTGGGGGCCAGGGATTCAATCTTGTTGTCTTTCAGGAACTGGCGGATGACGTTGAGATAGGCCGGTGCAGGTGGCGAGCGCACTAGCTTGCCATCCTCCATCACGCCTTCGCCGTCGATGGTCACGGGGACACCCCGCATGATTTCGAGGCACCACACGGCGAACTCGTTGTGGACTACTGCAAGTTCCTTTTCGGTTGCTCTATCCGAGGACATGGTGGACCACCATTTCGAGTGCTTTAGGGAAGCCGAGGTAGTTCACGGCCATGGTGATAGCTACGCCCAAGGCGAGCCATTTGATTTGAGTGAGGTTGTCCTGGATGTTGTTCAGGGCCTCATTCAAGGCTTCGGTCATCTTCTGGACCACGCCAAGTTCTTTTTCTTGCGCCTCCACGCGGACCTCAAGACGGGTCACGCGGCGGTCGATTGTTTCGCTCATTGTTGTTTTCCAAGTGGTGACCCCCGGTCTCCCGAGGGCGAATCAGTTAAGAGGTTGTGGTGGTCTGGACCCACAGGGCCGTTTGGGCTTCCCCGGAAAGCTTGAGCGCCTCCTGGAGTTCGGCCTTGGTGGCCTGGATGGTGCTGTTGTCCGCAAGTACCCAAATGATGGTATCGGTGTCGCTCAGGGCAACAATGGAGCGAGCCATGCGGTTCTGGCTGGCCTCATCGCCGTTGAAGGTATTACCTGCGGTGGTGGTTACTGTGATGGCTGCAACGGCATCGGAGCGGCTCAGAACGAACTCCATCCGTGTGGTGGAGCTGGAGACCTCAAAGTCTCCTACGGTCCCGAAGTCCCCCGCTACTGCGCGTGTGAATAGCTCGCGCCCGTAGTCGTGAGTGTCGTCCTGGCTGGCCGTGAATGGGGCCTCACCAATCCCCGTGAAGGTGACAGTGAGGGTCACGGCGGTTTTGTCAGCGTTGGCATAGGCCGGGCCCGAAGCTGTGGTGTACACCGCTGGAGTGGTGCTGGTGGTGCTGGTATCAGTCATTACGCTACTCGCAACATAACGGTGGCCTTGTAGCCGGAGGAAAGGTATCCGCACACCATCCAGGTGCCGGATGCCGTGACGGAAGATTGGTAGTTGTAGGAGCCGTAGTAGATGGCAGAGCCCGCTAGGAGCGTGCCTGGGGCGTAGTTGCCGTTCGCCCACATGAAGGCGTAGGTGCCGACCGCGCCCACTGCGAGCTGGCCGGTGTACGCCCCTAAGTTGCCGGCGTGGATGATTGGGTAGGACACGTCCCCCATGGACCAGCCACCGACCTTGAACACGTTGTCCGTGTCGATACCCAGGTAGCAGGCGTACTGCCCCTCCCGAATGAATGCCATGACGGCGGAGGCATAGTCGTTGGAGCCGTTACCGATGGTGAGAGCATTGGCGGCACCAGTGGAGGTGATGTTGGCGATGGCGGGCGGGTTGCCTGATGCAAAGCGCATCCCCGTTGTGTCGTGCGTCGAGCCTGCCTTGAGGTAGTCAGATATCGCGAAGTGTGCGCTGTTGTACACCGTGAGCCAGCCAGACCAGGTAGTTGCTGCCGTGGCGTAACGGAAGAAGCGCTCAGTGCCCGAGGAGAACTCCTGGCAGATGGCGGTCAGCGCTGATGAGTCCTTCCACTGCGCATGACTCACTAGGACGCCGTAGGTAGGGTCGCCTAGACCTGGGATAGCTAACCCTGCTGGCCCCCCGGAGATGAACCCCACCTGGGTGCCTGTGCCGTACAAGTCCGCTGGGGTTGCAGCCGCGATGGCGGTGCTTCGGAAGTCCACCACAGCCCCCAGACCATGCGCCAGGTGTGACGGAAAGTATTCCAGCCCTGTTTCCGTCGAGTTCTGCCGAAGAGCTTGGAGCGCTTCACCGGAGGCGACTGGCAGATTCAAACTCGCAGCGTACCCGGCCGCCTGCTGCTCAGAAGTTGCAGCGTTGGTCTCGCTGGTTTTCGCAGCGGCCTGAGAGGCGGCACTGGCTGTCTCCGATGCCAAAGCTGCGGCTGCCGAGTTCGCGGCGTTGGTTTCGCTCGTTTTGGCAGCCGTTTGGGAAGCTGAGGTTGCGGCTTCTGCGGCCTGAGTGATGGTGTTGAGGTCGTTCACAGCAGTCGTGTGAATCGCCTCCAGGTCACTGTTGGCGGCTGTACGGATAGCAGTGGTCTTGTCGACGGAGTCCTGCTCAATCGCAAGCATGGTGTTCTTGAAGTTGACGTTCATGTAGTTGAGCGTCATCAGGTCTTGCGCATCCACAGGGTCTGCGAAGTCAGTGGCACGGACGCCCTGCCCATCCCAAACGCCATCAGCGGTCAGGTGGATGCTCGCCTGGGTGCCGTCATACGCCTCCTGGGCGCAGTACAGGTTGTACGTGACCATCAGGTCCAGGTCGGCTTCCAGGAGCGTGGAGCCATCCTGGAAAGAAACAATGGCGGAATCTTTGGGAGTGATCCGGCGAATCTCGACCACGCCACCAGCGACAGGCGCGGAGGCGATCTTGATAGTGTACGAATCTACCCAGGTGAAGTCCGTGACCACTGTGTCCACGGACACCTGGATATGGGCGGTGTCCAGGTAGGGGAAGTTGAAGGGAAAGTTTGTGGTTGCTCCGTCCGCTTTCAACTGGACGTAGCTGTAGGGTGTGTAAGCCAAATAGAGGGTTCCAAAAAAAGAAAACCCCAGCCGAAGCCGGGGTTCCCGTTGAGGTGGTTATGTCAGTGCTGCTTCGAGCCGGTTGGGTAGTCGTTGGCGATCATGTTCAACATGGTGCTAACGGGCGCTACGTTGTTCAGCGGCAGGAGGCGAGCCCAGTTCTTGATGTCCGAAGCGGACGTTTGGGAGTCATCAGAGAGCCCGTTCTTGACGAGCTTCTTCATGGAGATGAGGCCGTTGATGGCCTGATAGGTTGGGTTGGAGACAAAGCTGGACAGGTCGCTAGTGGTCCGCATCCCCGAGAACAGCGGGTACGGAGACACCGTGTCATAGAGGTTTGGCAGAAGAGAAGCCTGGGAAATTTTGCCGAAGCTGTTGGCCACGATCTGGCCGGGGGCCATACGCTGGTCCAGGAACTTCTGGCGGTTCTCCTCATTCATCCCCATGGAATCCAGCATGGTTCGGCCCATGTAGGTCAGGCTCGCCAGGAATCCCCCGTGCAGGACAGTGGACAACGTGGCCCAGTCCCGGTGGTTCGCGGCGAAGAGCATGGACTTGTTCCAGCCGTGCATGGTGAAGGCCATGAACTGGAACATGGCTTTTCCTAGTGTGGTCCCCATGAGTGGAATCATGGAGCTAAGGTCGTTCTCCTGGATGACACGGCGAGACTCACGATGCATCGCAGTCATGAACCTGGAGTAGTTCTCAGGGGAGTCCTTAACCCAGGCCCCGAAGTCCAGCTTATGGGAAGGCCCGAAGGCACCATTCCGGGGAGTGCTGTACTTCTTGAGGTCCGCCAGAACGCCGTTCGCTTGCTCTATGCTCATCCCCATCCAGGCCAGTCGGTCATCGGTGAGGAGCTTGGACGCCGCACCATTGGCGTGATTGACCCAGTGATTCACCAGGGCGATAGCGTGGATGCGCTTCTGCTGGATCATAAGCGGTGTCATGCCGGTGTAGTCCAGGACGCCTTTGGCGACCTTGCGTAGCCCGTTGTCCACGGCATCCAGCTTGCGGTTGAACGCGGTGTCACCGTTATGGCGAACCCAATCGTCCTTGGCGCTGAAATTCAGGCGGGCCACGTAGTCAGCCCCGGCACCTCCGATTGTGTTCTCCAGGTGGTCCAGGAGGTCATCAGGGGCTTTGCCGGTGGCGATGTCACGGCGCAATGCTCGGAGAGTGGGCACGGCCTGGAGCGTGGCCTTCCATCCCATGGACCCAGTGATCTGCGACAGCTCGGAGACTTGGTTCCATACCGCCCCGCCCATGAGGCGGATGACGTTGAAGTTACGCCACATTTCCAGGCTCTTGTTGAGCGTGGAGAACTCCTCCATTGGGAGGCCCTGGATGCGATCAAAGGCGAACTTCAAGTCCTTTCGCATACCGGCCACGTTCGCGCCTGGGCGCATCCCTTCCCCGAACTTGTTCTCCGTGGCGGCCATGATGGCCTTTTCGATGTCCTGCCCCTTGTACACGTCCAGGTGTTTTGCAAGGGCCACACTCCCTGCCATACGGCGCAGGTACGGCTCCACTACTTCGAAGGCGTTGGTGTGGATGAAGTCGTTGAGAGAAACAGCGCTCTTCGTCCCATCGGCACCTGTCCAGGTCTCGGTGTGCAGCTCGTTCACGGAGTTCCGGTTCTTGAGGCTTGCGGCAGTACGCCCCGCATCAGTCCCCTTCGTGGGCAGCATATCGTCCATGACCCGGACGGCCTCCTCTTCGGAGTAACCGCCATTGAGCATCAGCGAGTGCTTCAAGGCTTCCCGGTCGGTGCCCATCATCATGGAACCCATCGCGTCCTGCGTGCGGTTCGCATGGGCCTCTTCGACAGTCCGAACGTACCACTTCGCCCAGCGATTGGCGGCCTCATCCGAGATGCCCTCACGGGCTCCCTGATACGCCCTAGCCCACCAGCCAGTGACAGCTTCGTGGCCCCAGGTGTTGACCATGGAGTTCCACTTGTTCACGTCATGCTTTCGCGGGAGGTAGTTCGGGTTCTTTTCCAGGGTGCCGACCACGGAGGTAGCGCCCGTGTCGGAGTCACGGATTTCCGTTTCAGTCAGGCCCAGCTTGATCCGCCCTTCATCCTTGAGCGGGTTGTTGATGTAGTCCGCCACATGGTCCAGGGTCTTTCGGATGGTCTCACCAGCACGCACTACCTCATCAGGGAAGTCAGCATCCCGGCCCCGGATGAAGTCCGACACCAGGCTACCGAAGTGGTCAAATGCCTCAGCCTTCTGGTGCCACTTGAAGCCGTTGGCCTGGAACCACTTCTGGAACTGCGGGAGCGAGGCTTTCTTCATCTGCGTGGCCCAGCCTTCTGCCCACTTCGTGGTGTCGTCCCAGGCATTGGGCCCGACCACGGAATGGTCCTTGTAGCCAATGGACGTGCCGAAGAGCTTGGCGGCCAGCGCACGGACTGCAGTTGGAGAGTCAGCTTTGCCAAGCTTGTTTTCCAGGCCGAGGCCCCAGCCGAACACTTCGGGGATGTGCGCAGCCTTCGCGGCCTGAGCATCCACGCTGCCTTCCAATGCGGGACTGCGCACCGTCCTGGACACGCCTCCTGGGCGGGTAAGTGGGTTCGCCAGCTCCACCAGGCGGGACAGGGCGTTGTGTTCGTTTTTGCCGATTCCTAGCAACTTTCGAAGGCCACCGACAAAGCGGTCCCACAAGGAAGCATCGGGCTTGCCTGGAAGGGCCTTCTCCTTGAGCCACTGCTGGAACCGGGCATTAGTCAGTCCGTAGGCGATCATTTCCTTGGGGTTGTCCAGGTTAATCCCCAGGCGACCCTCCAGAGCGCTCTTCCAGTGTTCCCCGAACTCACTCTGCGCAGCCTTGAGCATCGAGCCGTGCAGCGTGCTGAGGTCCGTAGTGGCCTTGCTGATCTGCGGGTCCGTGGACATCAGGCGGTCGCTGGTGGCGTGCATCTTGTACACGGTGGCTGCGTGGACCAGCTCATGCACGAAGGTTTCTTCATTCAGGCCGGACAGGTCCGACAGACGCCCGGTGGGGCTCATGTAGGAATGGCCCCGGAGGAACATTTGAATGCCATCCCCGGTGGACTGGTGCGGGGTGAGAACCGCGCCCTTAGCAGTTTTAATTACCGCGTCCATCGCCGCATTGCCAAACTTCTGGCCCTTTTCGATGACCTTGAAGTTCATCTTGCGGAGGTCCACAGCCTTGAGAACACGGTTCAGCACTTTGACCGTCTCGGGGTTCTTTGAGTACGCCCGGACGTAATCGGCCAACTGGCTCACGCGGTTGACGCCACTGGGGAGGATCAGGTTGTCATCCCGGCCGCCACTGGCTTCGTAGCGGGGGGTGTCCCACTCTTCGCTCCAAGGCTGCTTGCGCCCAGGTGTACCCACTGATGGTTCCTGCGGCTCATCACGTGGCTCACCCGCTGCCGGTGGTTCCTCTGGTGCCCGTGGCTCCTCGGGCGGCAAGTCCACGGTCTTGGGTTCCTCCCCCGGCGAGTGGATGCGGGCGGAGCCTCCGTCCTCAGTCCGCCAGATAATGGCGTTGCCAGGGGTATTCTTCGTGTCCACGTCGTGGCCGAACCTGCGGAGAAACTCAGGCTGGCTCAGCGCGCCTTCACCGGGGCGCATGAGGCCCGAATCGGTAAGCTCCTTGATTTGCGCCTTGCCGGACTCCTGGCGGCCCCACTGGGCCAGGCGGGCGTTTTCCTCAGCCAGCGGCCCCTCTACGTGAGCGAGGCTACCGCCAATGGCCCCGAGGCCAAGGCCCATCGCAGCGGAGATGTACAAGTCGTCATCCGTGCGGAGCGGGTTGTATCGGTTCATCAGCACGTCATAGCCCACGTTGGTCCCAGCCCCGACCACGCCCATGCGGACTGCGTTGGCAATCCGTGAGCCAGCCGTGAGTAAGCCTTCGCCGCCCATACCGGGGACAAATCCGATGAGCGTGGGCAAATCCACCAGACCGCCGACTAAACGGCTCCCGAAGCCTGCGACTCCCATTTCAGACAGCTTCTGCTCATCCTGCATGGACTGCTGCATACGGGAGCGCCGGAAGTCGGCATCGGAGTCACTTGTGGCCTGGAGGATGTAGTCCCAGTTCTTCTCGGGAATGCCCTCCAGGTACTTGCCAGCCTTGTCGTTGTCCCAGGAGAAATTCCAGTCCGTCGATTGGGTGCCCCTGTCCCGCCACCAGTTCACCACGGAGTTGTCCGAGGCGAAGCCCAGGGCCAGAGCTTGGGGGATATTCTCTACGTTGTTGATGAGCCCCCCGTTCTCTGCCCGCTGCTGGGCCTGCATCTGCACCAGGTCCGAGGCGGAAGCGCTCTGATCCGGGTTGACCGAATCGCCGGAGGTGAAAGCGGAGGACAGGGGGTCAGGCTTTCCCGAGGGGGTCTGCCCTGCTGCGGGGGCGGTGCCGTTGAACTTGCTCAGGTAGTCCCGTGTTTCCGGCCAGGGACTCCCTGCGGCCAGCGCTTTGGCAGCCCGAGGGCCGCCGTTGTAGTCGGCCAGGGCCATATTCATGTTGCCGTTGTACTTAGCCAGGCTGTCCCGCATGTAGCGCCCAGCGGCATCAGCGGCCTGGGTGTAGTCGTGGGGGTCAGTGACGCCGTATGCCTTTTGAGTGGCGGGCATCAGTTGGAACGGACCTTCGGCGCCCTTGCCGCTTTCGGCATCGAGGTTGAACGATGATTCCTCACCGCTCATTTTGAACAGCGTCCCTTGAGGGAGGCCATATTGTTGCTCGGTCGAATCAGTGATTTTCCGGGCATCTTCCAGAGAAATTTGAGTCATTACTTACCTTTGTTATTGGAGGTACTGCGGGTCAATAGGATTCAGCGCACGCTGCACTTCGGCGGCATGTTCTGCATTAGCTGCGGCTGTCTTGGCCTTGAGGTCTGCGGCGTAGGTGTTGCCGATCCACTTCTCCACCTGTTGGCGGGAGTAGTTGAGGACTTGGTGATTCACGTCTGTGAGGGGCACTCCCCCGGTCCACATGGTGTAACCGCCTCGGTCATTGGGCTCCATGCGGATGTTCCCCTTGCCGATGTCTTGGTCATACGCGACCTTCCCTGGCACCTCGTCAATGAAGCGCTCTACCCACTTCCCCCGGTCTTCTCCCTTGGGGACTTGAGGTAGGTCTTTATTCAGGTACAGGGTGTTGTTGATGTTCGTGGAGACATTCGGGTCTTGCAGATACTGCACGGTGGCCTTCACTGCGCTGGCCGCATCGGGCACCTGGCCGGACTTGAGGAGGAGTTCCGACCTTCGCCGGATGTCCGCCTGGACTGCCGTGAGGTTCGTCTGGTCATTGCCCCAAAGCCCCTCAGCCCAGTGGACGGAGCGAGATAGGAAGCCGGGGTTCACCACGTCATTCACAGCGCTCGCTACGTTGGCCTTCATGGCCCCCATATCGGCCTCGGTGACACCGGAGTTGCCGCCCTGATAGACCAGGGATGCCGCTGAGTTGGCATCGGGGAATCCGCCCTTCTCCATCAGGAACTGGATGTCGGAGAGCTTCTGGTATGCCCCACCGGCAAGCTGCTGGGCGTAAGCGGGGTTCACCGCGTTGATGTGGTTGAAGGTGTCGATTGCGCCCTGGCCCTGCTGGTTTAGCTGGCCCTGCTGCTTCCCGTCCGGGGTCCAGCCGAGGGACGCCAGGTTGGTGAGACCCGACTGGAGAATGCTCTTCCACTGCGGGTTATCCACCTTGTTCGTGGAGTAGAACTGCACCTGCTTGTCGAACGGCATCTGCTCCTGCTGGACACGGTTTGCCATGTACTGCTGGGCGTACTGCTCGGTCTCGAAAGCCTTCATCTTGCCTTCGGGGCTCATCACCTGCTGGGGCTGGAGGTACGCCAGGTTGCCTTGGTCGATGGCTACCCGCGTGGATTGCTGGGCGTTCGCCATGGACTGCTGGGCGGTGGACAGGAGCTGGAAGCGGTTGATGTTGTTCTGCCGCTGATTCAACTGAGACTGGCTATGGTTGATGACAGCGTTCCAGGTGCTGGCTGTGACCCATCGTTCGTTCTTCTGCGCCCAGTCATTGAAGCCCTTCTGGTCCAGTTCACCGGCATCCGCTTGGGTCAGGAACGGGCGAATCTCATCATCCACACGCTTGCGCTGGTTCTGGTCATCCATGCTCTGCGCGTGGAGGCTCACTTCGGCAGCGGTGGTGCCGCCCAGCGTGGACGCCACAGTGGCACCGGATGACAACTTCTGAGCCAGGAGCGCATCCACCAGGGACTTGTTCCCGGTCTGCGCGATCTGGACCAGCGTGTTGTTCAAGGTGGTCTTGCGGGCATCGTCCCGGAGTAGCGAGGTGGACGACAGAAGGTTGAATCGACTGGCGATGGCCTGGGCGGCTTGGTCAGTGGTGCCGTTGAACTGGCTCCCAGTGACATCCCCGACCACGTTCATGAGGTTGTCGCTGGACTGCTGGATGCCCTCGGTGATGGCCTTGGCGTTCATCGTCCGTGCGTTCGTGTCGAACACGTTCATGCGGAAGGCGTTATAGCCCTTGTCGAAGCCCGCCACGGCAAACTGGTTCTGCCCCTCAAGTGCCTCATTGCGGCTCTTCGTGAGGTACTCGTCCACCTGCTGCGGGTCGGTGAACTGGAGTTCGCCAGTCTGAATTTTCGACATGGTGTCCCGCTCCATGCCTTGCATCAGGTTCTCACCGTAGATGTGCTGGAGCGTGCCCTGGAAGGCTGGGGACTGGGAGGCCAGGATAGAGCCGTCTTTGATCTTCTGGCCCAGCTCGCCCACGGTCATGGAGTCGGCTGTGTCCTGGGCCTTCTGCCGCTCCTGCTGGTCCTCAGCGGAGCCAAACTGCTGGAGCGCCTGGGGGATCGCTGAGGAGCCCAGTGCCTGGGCCAACTGGTTCGCCTTCAATCCAGCCGTGTCATCCAGGTGTGCCCGGACTGGCTGGAAGGCGATTGGGTTTACTTGTTCCATGCCCTGGACGCCAGGGTCATAGTTCACTTGTCCGCGCATGGGGCCTCCTTATGAGCCATTAGGGGTGACGGTGGTTGAGCCGGAGTTGGCCCGGAGTTGGGTGCTGTAGGCCCCGAGAGCGCTGGAGCCGAGGCGGCTGGCCGCTTCCAGGTAGTTCGGGGAGTCCACAGAGCGGAGGGAGTTGAGCGCGCTTTGGGTGTCGTAGTAGTTGTTCTGTAGCTGGGTGTTGTTGTTCGCTACGGTCGTGCTGTAGTTCTGCTCTACGGATTGGTTGTAGTTGTCGCGCTGAGCCGAGAGGTCGGCCAGGAGCGCATCCACAGAGTTGCCCTCTACGCCCGCTTCACTCGCCTGGGCGCGCGCGGTGGACATAGCCGCTCGGGCCTTGAGGTTGTTCTGGTATTCCTGCTGAGATGCAGACTGGCGGGCTTGCTCGTTCGCATACCCGGTCTGCGCTTGGTTGTCCTGATACGCCTTCAAGTCGTTCTCAGACTGCTGCTCTTCATAGGCTGCGGTCGATTTCGCTTGCTGGTTCTGCTGGACCACGGACGCGGTGGTGCCAGCCGCTGCGATGGCCGTTGCGGCCCACGCTGCTGCTACGATGGTACACATGGGAATTGGACCTTCTGGAATTCCTGGAAGGCTTCGCCATCGGGGCCAAAGGGTTCCGGGTCGCAGAACTCAAAGCCCAGCCAGCGGAGCCACAGGAGATGAACAGGGTTGCCCGTCCACGCCCGGTTCATGAGGACCGGACGGAGTTCGTGCATTTGGTTGATGTAGTCCCGGCAGTGAGCCAGGAATGTCTTGCGGGCTTGCGGAAGCTCAGGGGAAGCGAGCATCCAGGGAGCGCCGACCATATCTGTCAGCGGAGCCACACCGAAGATGGCGACCACACGTCCATGAACCAGGAAGGTCCAAGTGCGCAGGGAATCCATCTGCCCAAGGAGCAATGCTTCCAGGGGTTGCAGGCGGGAGGACTTCCAGATTTCGTCCCGGTCCTCCTCCCGCATGTTGGCGGCCAGCTCATGGCAGTGTGTCGGTGTCGTCTCAAGTACCCACGCGACCTCAGACAGCCTGGCTGCGTTTGACAAAGAAGCCCTCCCAGTCCGCGCTCAGGAAGGCCGAAGGCATCGGGGAGTCGTTCTGAATAACGATGGTGGCGTCCGTGTTCTGCGTCATGATGGGGAACGTGAACTTGCCGGTGCTTAGCTCTGCCTGTCCTAATGTGGCGCTTGGGGTGCCCAGTACTTTGCCCGAGTAGGTATAGGTGTAAGTGTCCCGGTAACGTGGCGTCACCTTCACCTGGAAGTACCCGGTGCTGGCAAAGTTCACGGACGCCTTGCGAAGCTGAAGGCGGCCTTCGGTGTCGCTCTTGGTGCCCCCGCCTGCGCTTTGGGTCTTCACGGTGATGGTGCTTAGCTGGAAGCTGAACACGTACCGCCGACCGACGATAAGGTCCGAGGAGGTGTAATTCCCCTTCACCTTCGCTGTTGTCCCATCCCACACAATTTCAGCGACCACGCCAGGCTTGAGGGTCTGCCCGGTGGCGGTCACGGCCATGTACGTGCCGTCATCCATAGCCCACGAATGCGGGATGGTGGTGTAGCCATCCGCGTAACGCAGGGTGTCTTTCGTGACGTACTGCTTTCGGTCCAGGTGAACCAGATACGGCTCATTGGTGCCCAGGCTGTCCGTGGCTACAGTGAGCTTTTCGAAGTACAAGCCATCGGCGCGGTTGATCGCCAGGAACACTTCGGAGTCCAGGAACTCCGCGCTCAGGATGGTATCGGTGTCCGGGAAGGTCCACTTGCTCCAGGAGCTTTGCACCTTCGTGTCACCGTCCCAATAGAACTTGTACACGTAGATCGAATGGCGGTCCCCGGTGGTGAGGACGCACAACATATCCTCAGAACTGGATGAGGCGATCTTGAACACGCCCGAAGGGATGTACTGGGGAACATGCGAAGCCACGTCCGTGGAGTCGTTGGAGACATCGTTGGTGTCCGTGAAGTATTCCCGGATGGCCGTCCAGTTCTCCCGGTCAGAGGCGAAGTACACGTTCTTGCCCACGGATTGGGGAGTGGTCAAGGCGTTGCACACAAACTCCGTGGACGGCTTGATGGAGATGGTTTTGGGCGTGAGGGTGTCCCCGTTGTCGATCAGGAATTGGACCTCATCGGAGAACAGCAGGAGTTGCTTGTTGAACGACACCGCGTGCTTGAGGATCGCGACTTTGGTGTACGTGCTGGACACGTCGATAGGATCGCTGTCCAGAAGCTCCGTCACAGTGGTGCGGTAGAAGTTCCAGTATTTCCCCGACTCCGAGAAAATCACGGCCTCATCGGCAAGGAATCCCAGGCGGTTCCGGTAGAAGACAACATCGTTGATTGTCCGGCCCACAAAGGACGGGTCTTCGTTGGTGTCCGCATCGCCTGCCACTCTGTCCGTCCAGGTGGCTGCCTGGAAGGTGAAGGTGCCGTCCGCGTTACGGACCAGCGTGTGCGGCATGGTTGAGCCGTCCAGGCCCAGTGCCACACCAGGGCCTACACACTCACGCCATACGCCAGTGCTGTCAGTACCGACATCGTAGTAGACGTAGTAGTCGTCCGAAGAATCGCCAGGGTCGCCGGTAATTTCGAACAGGCAGCCACCGGCCTGGGTGCAGTTGGAAGGCAGCGTGGAGAACGACTGGACTACCTTCTTGTACGCCTTCATGGCGTTGTTGTTGAAACCATCGTAACAGTCGATGGTGAAGTCCGCGGTGCTGGTGATGTACAGACAGGAGCCCGCCCGCACGCATGTGAAGCCCGCGCTTTGGATGCCCGCCACCAGCTCCGTGGCGATGTAGTCCGTGGAGGCCAGGGAGGTTTTCGTGGCATCGGACCCATCTGGAGTCGCGTATGTAGCCACGGTCACGCCGTTGAGGATGACCCCGTAGGTGCGCCCGTAGTTACCCTGGATGACACTGATGAGTGCCTCGGGCCCACGGGTGGCACTCACGGCTGTACGGTTCGCCACGGTGATGGCCTTGTTCACGATGAACGTGTAGTCCGCCACGGTGATCGCGGTGAAGTCGCTTGCCGGGTCACTTGCGGCCAGGTAGCCGGTTCCATCCGGGAAAGACACCGTGCGCTCAGTGCCGTCTATGGCAAATACACGGAGTCCGCCGTTGGTGATCGCCACTTGATAGCGCTCGCTGGCATCGCGGTTGATGGTGTGGACGAATGCCGACTCCAATGGGGAGGCTGTCACTCGGGCCAGGTGGGTGGTTGGAGGGCGCTTCATCAGCCCCTCAGAGACGGTCGAGATGCCGTTCTCCTGGGCATCCAGTTGGGAGGCCAGGCGGAGGGTGAATGGTTGCTGTGAGACGCCGTTAACGAAGTTCGGGATGGAGGATGAGATTAAGGACATAGGCTATCGGTCAAGTACCCGCATGACGGAGTAGTTGCCAGTCAGCACGTTGTAGCCTCCGGTCTCCGAGTCGTACTTGCGAATGGCGATCAGGGCCCGCGTTTCGTCCTTCTCGGTGAAGCCGTTGAGGACATCGGAGCCCACATTCCGCTGCTGGAACACTCGGGCGGCCCGGACGGTGATGTAGTGCCGCACCGATTGTGGAAGCTCTGAGAAGTCCAGGAGAACGACCATATCCACGGTGATCGAGGAGCCGAACTCATACCTGTGGTTCTGGCGGTCGTAAATGCGCGTGCCCCGGAGGGTGATATCCAGGGTGGCGCTCTTGCCGCTAGGCGTGACCTCCAGGCAGTTGCCGGGGACGGTGATGTACTTCGTGAGGAGAGCCGGAGTCAGCTTGTAGTTGCGCTCAGTGTTGAACTGCCATCCAGGCGATTGCACGTCGATGGTGACTTCGCGGAGGACTGAGCGGGCGATGGCGGCATCCGCTACGGGAAGGCCATCATCCAGGGAGTTGACTGGCGACTCGCCAATGGTATTGAGCATGATGTTTACGGCATCTAGCTCGGTCGTTTGGGCGAGTGTCTTCATTTTCTAGGCACGAAAAAAAAGCCCCACACAAGGAAGTCCTTGAGTGAGGCTAGGTTGGTGGTTAGGCGGTTTTCAGCTCTACAGCGGCTGCTGGGCGGAGGATGCCGTGGCCCATGGCGTACTTGGCGACCATGAGCGTGCCTTGACGGCGGATGTCGTAGTCCGACTCCATCGCCAGGTCCATCAGCTTGACGGTGCCCACAGCGGCCTTGTGCATGACCAGGGCTGCGGTGCTGGTGGCATCTACAGCGTACTTGTCGCTGGTGCCTGCGGTCAGCGCGGTGCCGCCATTCGCAACGGTGGCGATGTTGGAACCGAACGGAGCGTGGACAGCTTTCACCAGGTTGATGCCCGCCACTTGTGGCAGTTCGCCCTTGGCATAGCTGCCTTGGCCGCCCCACAGGGAGTTCATCAGTTTGGTGTTCTGAGCCAGCATGTAGTACGCCGCTGGGGTCAGGTAGGCGTAACGCTCATCAGCCGGGATGAATTTCTCATCCAGCTTCTGCGCGGCTGCAAACAGTGCAGCTACCAGGGCTTCGCCAGTGGTATCGGTCAGCAGCGCGGAGTCAGTTACCGAACCGCCACCAGCTTCGGTCGAGACCGGGGCCGATGCGCGGGCAGCCAGGACGCCCAGTTGCAGGATGTGCTTGTCGTAGGTGTACGACAGAGCGCGGCCCATCTCAGTCGAGTACGGACCACGGACATCGTAGTGGTTCATGGCTTCGTCGATGGAAGCGATGAAGGCGTGCGAGATGAGCAAATCATCGATGGTAATAACTTGCTCGTTCGCAGGAACGCTCAGGCCAGCAATCTCAGCGCCCGGAGTGTGGTACTGGGCCGAGATTTTGCCCAGGATTGGGAACTGGGCAGACTTGCCGCTGGTAATGGTGCGGACCAGGTGCTTGTCAGCGGTGACGCACGACTCCTGGAAGGCAGTCAGGACTTCGCCCGAGAACACTTTCAAGAAGAGCGCTTTGGCATCGCCGCTCAGGTTTGCTTGGCCCAGGCGGGAAACATTTGCATCAGACATTGCGGGGGTGAATCCTTGAGAAAAAGTCGATGGAGCGAGCCGGGAGGAATCCCGAGGCCCGCGTTGCCACCGCGCAGGGGCGCAGTGCGGCTGGACTTTTCTGTTGCTTCTCAAGGTGCTGAGGCGGCCCGTATTAACGGCTACGGGCCAGGCCGGGTGGATCAGTTGTCAGCGACAACGGCACCGGATGCAGCGGAGGCGCTGGTGGCGCTCGCCAGGGTCGAAACAGCGGCAGATGCCACCGCCTGGATTGCATCAGCCTTGGTCACAGTGCCGTCAGCGGCGACTTCGGAGACCAGGTTTGCCAGGACTTTTGCCAGGAACGACTCAGCGTCTACGGCTACGGTTTTCAGAAAGCTCATGGGGTGTTTCCTTTTATTGGGGTGGGTTGGGTAGGTGGACCAGGCCGGACGGCTGGGTCACGTTTGCGGCCAATGCGTAAGCACGCACGGCCCCATAAATTACGGAGCGTTTCCACAGGGGAACTCCAAGGTCGGTCATGGCCTGGAGCAAGATCCGGTCGCATTCTTTTCGGGTGATGCGAATAGGCACGCCATCCAGTTGGACGGTGAGGGTCTCGCACAGGTAGTCATGGACGATTGCCGCCTGGCCGTATGTGCCCCATGGGGGAATCAGTGACCAGAACGGACGGGGTACAGAAGCTCCATCAGTGATGAAGCCAGCGGGGACATCCACGTACCGGCCAGTCCCTTCGGGACCGGCCCAGTAGCGGAAAGGCGAAGATGCCCAGTAGTCCACGCCATCCACTTCCTCCATCCACTTGATGGAGAAGTGTTCGTCGGTGAAGCCGCTCATTGTTGTTTTTCTTATTGCGGCCAGGCGTCAGAAGACGTTGGAACGGAGGAGCTTGGCCTGGACTCGGGCACGGTATGCCGGGTCACTGCGGTAGCGCTTATCGCTCATCGCCTCAGTCACCTGGGAGGTGGATTCGAAGACATCGGCTGCGGCTGCTTTGCCACCGCCAATGAGGTTTGGCTCGCTGCCAATGGCAGAGCGGTACTGCGCGTTGAGGCCGTTCACGGCCAGCTTCGCTTGCTCCAGGCTGCCATTTACTGCGGTGTTGAAGGCTTCGATTTGAGCCGGTGCCAGATTGGCCTTGGCCCATGTGACCAAGCTTGCGTACTCATCGGCACCGCCAGCTTCGCCCTTGATTGCGGAGATGTGCTGGTCTGCCAGAGCCTGCTGGCCCGCCACATATTGGTCGACCACGCCACGCGGATAGCCCGCTTTTGCCAGGCGGTCGTAGCTTTCGGGACTCAATGCGCCCGTGCGGTCGAACTCCTGGGAGAACTCATCCAGGTCCAAGCCTTTCGACTCCAGGGCCTTGCTCGCCTCATCCGGGGTGGCCGTAGAGGGTTCGGGCTCTGCGGTCGCTGCTGGAGTCTCGGGGGCAGGTGCCTTGAGGTCGGCGTAGGCTTTCGCCAGTTGGTCCCAGGAATCGAAGCCTTCGGGCAAGCCCTCGGGGCGCTCTACGGTTTCAGCAGGGGTCGTGATGTTGTCGCCTACCGGGCCAGCATTGGCCTTGTCGATGGCGGCAATCATTGCCTCATCATGCCCTTCGGGGGCAGACGGGTTCGGGGATACGATTTCGATGCTTTCCATTAAAGGTCTTCGAGAACGCGGCCATTAGCGAACACGCGGTATCGCTTGGCCTGGGGGTTGATGTTGAATTGAACTTGCTCTGCGCCCTCACCGAAGTATTCGACAAGGGGCTCTGTTACTGCGCCCTCTTCGGGCTCTTTAGTTTTGCGCTTGGCTGCCATCGGGTTGGCCTTTCTCCATCATGCGACCAGCGGCCTGCATTGCCGGGGCTACGCCCGACTGCATTGCCTGCTGCATCTGTTGCTGTTGTTGTTCCTGCTGGACTTCTTGATCGGTCTTCACCAGGCCGTCTGTGTCGATCCCGAGGGCGGTGGCCCTGCGGGTCATGTAGTTGCCCCAGTTGATCCGGGAGGCGGCATCAGGAATCTGCATGATGGTGGAGATGAACTGGTCCAGTTTGGTCAGGTCATTGCCACGTCCAAGGGCCTCCATACCCGTCACAATGGTGGGGCTAACGGTGCCCTTGGGCAGTTCGGGGAGCTTCTTGCGGCGCTGCATCGAGAACATGATGCGGTTGACTAGCGGAAGCTGGAATTCTTGGCTGAGGATGGAATAGACACCGCCCAAGGCGGCTTCCAATTCCCCGGCCATGTACCGGATTTCTTCGGCTGTCACGCGCTCACCATTCCGCTGAATCGCGGAGTTCAGCATGAAGGCGAACTCAAGGCGCTCAGTGATGGTGTTGATGGTCTCCAGTGCCACACGGAAGTCACCGGACTTTTGAAGCTGGAGGGCCTGGACATCAGATGCCACGCCATCCACAAATTCGCCGTTCGGCGCTTCGGCCAGCTCGCTGGAGCTAGTGACCCCGTTGGGGTTCACCAGGAACAGGACTTTCGCGGAGGCTGCGGAGCCTTCCACGATGGCCTGGGAGAGACCTTCCAGGGACTTGATGTCGCCCAGGTACTCTTCCACGTAGGAGCGGCCATAGTTCTCACCGTCGATCTTGACGAATCGAATCGGGAGCCAGGCGCACTTGTCTTTCGGGTACGTGCCTCGGGAGCCGGGAACAATCTGGCCCTTGACCTCCTGATACACGTTCCAGGTCTCACCCTTGAGGGTGATGTGGGTGTAGATCGAGACGTTCTTGTTATGGTCTCGGGGGGTGTCGCCGGAGTCATCGCCAGGCTCGACTAATGACCGGGCCTCTTCTGGCAGTACCGCCAGGGAGACCTCCTCCTTGACCACGATGTCCAGGACGTTGCCCATTGGGTCACGCCGGACCACGTAGCGGTCAAGGGGGTAGAACTTCATGCCGCCCTGCTGGGGCAGGTACACAAGGCCGTTGCCGCCAACAATCAAATGCTTGAGCAACTCAAAACCAGTCACACGGATGGCGGTGGTTTCAATCTCGGTTTGCACCGCGCGCTCAATCTTCGCTAGACCCGCTTGAACATCAGCGTGCATCTGCGGATTGCTGGTCAGCTTCTCTTCGGTGAACTCGTCGATTTCCAGGCGGAAGAAGGGGGAGTTCGGCGGGAGCAAGGCCATGAGCAATTTTGCTCCGAGGTTGTTAACGCCTCGGGCGGCCACCGCTTGCCATGGGGTGTAGAACTTCGTGCCACTTGCGTGACCGGCAGGCGGGATCAGGGTGGGGATGCTGTATTTGGAACAGTCCCGCGCCCTCTGTAGGAAGGTCTCGCGGTCTGGTTCGAGCTTGGCATAAAGACTTGCGGCAAGGCCCCGTTCGGGTTCTTGCTCGGTCTTCGCCATGGGGTCTCGTTATAGAGGGATGTTCAGCCCCGAAGAGCTACTCCCGGTGGATGCTTGGGTCAGGTCGATGCGGAGGGACTTGCGCCCATTCGCTGCGGACTGAGCCTGTTGGGTGTCGGTGCTTTCTGCGGTGTTGCTTGTCGCAGGCGCGGACTGCACCGTGGGTGCGGCTGGGGCAGGCGTTGGGGCCGCTACAGTCGTCTTAGGTGTGCTTGAGTGCGAACACATTAATGTGATTCCAGAACAGTAGTGTTTTGGATGTCGAAGCGGCTTCGCAGGAGTCGGATGACTTCTTGCTGTCCTTGACGGATGTTCACTTCGGTGATGGTGATGTGAGGGTCTACAGGCAGGACGTTGGGGAATCTTTTCTCCAGCTCCACCAGCAGCTCACGGGGAACGTTGGGGAATCTTTCCGTTTTCACGGCTCAGTAATCCTACTGTGGGCCCACGAATGGGCCCGCGTTTTTCGAAGCTAATCAGTCTTAACTCTCAGCTCAAACATGAGCGCTTCGCCTTTCGGAGTCAGGCGCCATACTGATGAATGGTTCGGATTATCGGGGACCTGGACCGAAACAAGCCCCAAGGCCCGCATCTGGATCGCGACAGTTTGAAAGTCTTGATCGTTTAGCGTGTTGCGTAACTTATTAATCCCTCTGCTTTCAATCACCCCCAAGTGAAGGTGAGTACGGATGGTGTCTTCATTCGTAGGCTTCATCAAATAGGGCGAGATCAAGAAGAAAACCTCACGCCACGTCAGATTAGCCGACCATTTCTGCCTAGCATTGTTTGACCAGTATGTGCCGCGAATCGTCTGAACTGCATCGAGATCGGCTGGTGAAATTTTAGTCAAATCAATTTGTGCAGATGAAGGAACTGCCTTCTTTAATGCATCGTTCTCCTTACGGAGATCGTTAATTTCGCGCAAAAGATCTTCACTAGCGGCATTGGATCCTCGAATCCATCCTACTCGCGGGAATCGGGACATTGTCATCGCCATGCTGACAGCAACCTGCCCGGCCAGCTCGCTGCCAGTGTTCCAAAACTTCACTAGCCGCCCCGTTGAGGCACGGGCTCTAAACGCCTCTAGGCGCTCACGCATTTCAGGATCAAGTTCAGACTTAGACACTGGCAATGAACTTGCGCTTCCATGGAGCAAGGCAATGACAGGAATCCCTTGACTTATAGCGTAATCAAATTCTTTTTCTGTATAGCTGACGCCCTCTTCGGTAACAGAACCGTAGCGACCACCAATAATCAGAAGGTAGTAATCGCTGTCATCTATTACTTTTTTTATGAACTCAAATTGTTCTTCATCCGTAGCGGGAAACAACTCCATCCCAGCAGGGATGCAATCCATCTGCATCAAGACCTGACTAACCTGTCCACGCTCTTCCTTCAAGTCGGTATAGGTTGAGCTAATAAAAACTTGATAACGCTTCTGCATGCCATCTCCCTTGAGGCAAGGTAAGGTGGCAATACGATAGCGCCCTGCTGCCTGCAAGTCGAGAAGGGTTAGCTCAGGCCTTAGAAAGCGCCTAAGGCATTGAGCGCATCGTAGTTTTCGATGCAGTGATCTAGGTAGTGTCGCGCCTTCAACAAATCTTCCTTTTCGTTTTTCGCAGTACACCGGAGAACATACTTGACAACGTTTCCTCGAAAAAACCCTAAATCCCACGCTTTGACGATGTCAAACGGCTGGATTTCGCGAAGGTAGTGCGTGCCCCCCACCTGAGTGAGCTGGGTGGAGGATTCTTTTTGGCTTGGGGACATGAATAGCGGTTTCCATAGGTTGTAAAAAGGGCCACAGCCCTTGCACACATTGGGTTCAGTCGAAGCAAGGTTTGCACAGGACGCGCAGTTCATCACGGGGTCCACAGCTTCACCTTCCGGTTCTTGAAGTCGTAATCCGAGGCACGAAGGATGCGGGCCACACGGGCCTGAATCAGTGCTTCCTCTTCGCAGAGACCGGCCTTGTCGAAGGCAGCCACTACAGTGTCCCAGGTGGGTGACTTGTCCAGGAGCCGCTTGGCAGCCACGGGCCCAATACCTGGGCAGCCGGAGTAGCCGTCCGTGGTGTCGCCCATGAGGGTCTGGTAGAGGTGCCAGTAGTCGGCCTCTTCCTCGGTCACTTCGAAGAACGTATCTGTGTTGAAGTTGTAGTGGTGGCCGGGGACCGTCTTAAAGTCCTTGTCGATGGACGCGACCACGATTTCCTCACCGAACTTTCGGGCTCGGGTCAGGAGAATGCCGCACACGTCATCGCCTTCCAGGGTGGGCTTGGAGATGGACGGGAAGGTTTCTTGAGCCCAGGCCGTGAGGTGGGAGCGGAGCAACGGCTGGACGGTCTTGCTACGGTTGTGCTTGTAGGTCGGGAGAACGGTCTTGCGCCAGTTCACCTTGTCCGAGAAAACAAGAAGGGCCTCATCGGCCCCTGTCTTGTCTATCAAGTTTTGCACCATCCCGGTGAAGGTGGCTTCGCCATCCTCTTCAAATGCGTGGAGGGTCCAGAGGGCTCGTTCACCCTCCTCATCGCCTCCCCAGCGGATGGCTTTCTGGTTTACTACTGCTGCTTGGACGGATAGGACATCGGCGTCGATGATAACTCTGCGCACTCGCGAATCTCTGTCAGGTCTTCTTGGAAGATGAAGCCGTATTGGCCGAAGAGCTTCACTAAGTCAGCGCCCAGTTCCGCATCAAGCGGACGTGCCGGATACTCCAATGCGTGCTTGGTGCCGTTCACGTCGATGGTGATGGTCCAGGGTTTCAACATGGGAGTGCCTCTCTGACTTAGTGAAGTGATGGGGTCACAGGTAATCGTTTTCCCGTAGCAGGTCAAGGCCGGTGCCGGTGACACGCCACTTGCGACCATACTGGCCGTGACCTTCCAGGGTGCTGAGCAAGCCCAGCGATGCCAGCGATGCTACTGCCTGGGCTTCGAAGCGAGCGAAGTCCGATTGGATTTTGAAAGGGCTCTTGAAGGCTTCGTACAGGACTTCCAGGAGAACAGGGTCTTTAGTCATTGCGTTTACTCGTTAGTGGGTTTCGGCCCAGTTCAGGCCCATTTTTGATTCACCGGCCAGGGGGCACCGGAAGTTGAAGGCTTCACCTGCTTTCGCCACGCACGCCTCAGCCGCTTCCCGAACGATGGCCGCGATGGCTTCGTTACGGCAGGCGATCTGCACTTCGTCGTGGACCCAGGCGCAGAAGGCGTAGTCGCCATCCCAGCCGTGTTTCAGCCCGCGTGCCTGGAGTTCGTCGTCCAGAAACACAAGCCACTGCTTACAGGCCAGCGCACCGGCCCCTTGCAGGAGGTAGTTGAGTGCCGCGTGGGCGGATTTGACGTGAACGTGGCGACCATCCAGGCCGACCAGGTGGCCGCGCTTGGCGGCTTCTTTCACAGCCTTGACCAGCTTTTTCAGGGCCGGGGTTTTGCGGAGGAAGGTTGCTTTCAGTTTCTTGCCAGCGGCCTTGAGCGCCTCTTCGTCCGGGTTGTCTTGCCCGTTGAAGAACACGTCCAGGAGGTGCTGGTAGTCGAGACCCAGCGCCTTGGCCTTGGCAACCATGCCGAACACAATGGTCCCGACCTTTTCATCACCGGCCCCATAGAGGAAGGCGTAGATAAAGGTCTTCGCACCATCGCGGTACAGCTTGTGCAGCGTGTTGTGGTCGTCACGCTTCTCACTGGTGATGCCCATGGCCTGGACGTTGGCCCAGTGGATGTCCCCGTTGAGGAGGATGTCCACGTACTTGCCGCCATCGTAGCGAGCCATGAAGTGAGCCAGGCAGCGCAGCTCCAGGCCCGAGGCATCGGCACCGACCAGAAGCCAGCCGAGGGGCACCGTGAAGAGTTCGCGGCAGTCTTTACCGTAGGGGGAGCCAGATGCCGGCACCTGAGCCACGTTCGGGTAAGCGTGAGTAGCTCGCCCGGTGGCGGCACCGTTAGGGTTCACGGAGCCGTGGATGCGGCCCTGCTTCTCCACCAGCATCCACGCCTGCTTCCCTTCGGCGAGTTGCGAGATGCGCTTGGCAACCAGGAGGTATTCCGTCAGGAGCTTGCACGGTGGGTAGCTCAGCTTGGACATTACTTCGTCGTCCACCTGGGGCTTGCCGCCCTTGGTGAACTTCTCGGGAACCCAGCCGTACAGGGCCGTCAGCCGGTCAGCGATGTGGTCCCGTGAGGACGGGTTGAACTCCACAATCTTGACTTTGGTGTACCGGACGCCCTCGGTGTACTTCTCAAACCAGCCCACTTGGTTGAACGCGGGCTGGCCCTTCAGCTTCACACGGCGCTCAGTGTTGCCCCGTGGGTCTTCGATAAAGACTCGCCGGGTTTTCTTGGTGAGCACTTCGCCTGCCGGTGCGTGCCAGAACTTGAAGAACTCTTTCAGCTCGCGCTCCAGGTCGCCCCTGCGCTGCGCCAATTTGGCGTACAGGAGCGCTGCCTTCTCGCGGTTGAAGTGGAATCCGTTGCGCTCCTGGGCGGCCATGAGCCAGGCCACCCGATGTTCCAGAGCCAGGGCCCGTGCCGAGTAGTTCTTGCCGAGGATTCGCTTCCACAGTGCGGAAGTGACCACAACGTCCTGGACGCAGTAGTCGAGCATCTCTTGCGAGAACTCCAGCCACTCCATGCCGTCCACGTAGGCATCGCCCATGCGCGCCTTGAACTCGGTTGCGTACTCGCCTTTCATCAGGCGCAGGCGGTAGCCCCAGGCTTCCAAGGAGTGGGAGCCGAAGAGCTTGCCGGGGAGGACTGCTTTCTTGAGGAGGCCGGTGTCGGTGTCCTTGATGTTCGACCAGATGAGTCGGGTGCAAACAAGGGTGTCGATGACCAGCGCGGGGTTCACGATGAAGCCGGGGTACAGCTTCTGGATGACGGGAATGTCGTACTTGATGACGTTGTGGCCGCCGATGAAGCGGCCTTGAGAATGTTGCTCCTGGAGCCATTTGACTCCCATGGCGATGAGGCCAGGCGGGAATTTCTTAACGTCCCCAGTTGCCGTGTCTTCGATGACAAGGCAATGGATGACGGAGACTGCCTCCAGGAACCCATTCGTTTCGAGGTCGAACAGAAGGGGTTCTTGCATTGGTCCCCCAATCAGCAGGGGGTCGGCGTATGCCACAGCTCTCGGAAGAGCGTGCCGGTATCGGCCAGGGCATCACAAAAGCCGAGGTACAGGCCCTTGAGGGCTTCGACCAGGATCATGATTGGAACCAGGGGCAGCGCGATCATGACTCGGGTGAGCGGGTAGCGGTTGAGCCAGAACGGGCGCAGGTCGGATTCAGTGGACACGGATTTGCTCCAGGGTGGTTTCGTCGTGGATGTACTCGGGGTACTTCTCTTGCAGGCGAGATACGCGCTTGAATGAGCGTCGTTCTTCCAGGTCGCTTTCGCAGCGGAGAATTCGGAATGCCTTGTCCCGCACGCCCTCTTCGAAGGCCGCGGAAACGTGCAGGGAGTAGCCGTCATACGTGGCGCGGGACAGGTTCAGGTCGAACGAATCGGCCAGCTCTTGCGGGGTCATGAAGTCGGCCAGGATCAACTGGACGGGCAAGCCCTGTACGTCCTGGAGCAAGTCCCAGGCACCGTGCATATCCTTGCGACCATAAAGGGCGAGGAACGCGGGCTGCTTCACCTTCACGGTGAGTTCGGAGTCCAGCTCGTTGTGGTCAATGCTGCGCATGAACACGTCGATGTCTTTGATCGGTCGGCCCAGAAGGGCGTCCCGGATGGCACCGCCACCGATGACCGGGTGCGAGCCAGGAAACTCCCAGCGCACCAATTCCAGCGCGTCATCGAAGAGCGGCTGGAGGTGGCCCGGAAGCTTCCATTCAGGCAAGGACGAACACGACGATGAAGAGCAAGAAGAGGTAGTAGTTGGCATCACTCATCAGCCCTCCCCTTAAAAGAACGCAATGAGGCCGTGGATGGCCCCAATCGGTGGGAAGGCGATGCCGACAATGCCCAGGAGCAAGGCGTCACCACACTGGTGGAAGGTCCAGACAACGTTGTAAACCCAGCCGAAGCACAGGCAGAAAACGACAAACAGGTAGGTCAGAATCAGAGGCATGGTTTTCTCTCAGGCACAAAAAAAGGCCCGCTTGGGGCCCGTGTGGTGGTGCATCTGCTACAGCCGGAAGTCGTCCAGCAAAGCGTTGAGGTAGTTGCTCAGTTCGTAGCGATTGGTGAACACGTTGCAGTCACCTTCGTTTGCCAGGCCCAGGATGTTGTCTCGGGACCGGACGATGACTCCGTTGTCCACACGCTCAATGCGCAAGGACAGTTCTTTCAGGCGCGGAGGCCGTTGGGCTGGAGTCGTCATGGCTTACCTGCGGGAGCGGAAGCTAGAGAAGCTGCTGGTGCGATAGCTGTAGCTGGCTCGCGGTGCCGAGTAGCTGGCTCGCGGTGCAACGTAGGCTGGGCGTGGAGCCACATAGGCCGGACGCGGAGCCACGGTGGTCGCTCGGGTGTTGGTCGTGGTGTTGTTCACGATGGTGGTGTTATGGACAGCCGGGGCCGATGCCGAAGCACTGCCCAAAATGTGACCCATCATCATGCCGGTGAGCATGGCGTTGGAGTTGTCCTGGACCACGACAGGGGCTGCGACCACTGGCGCCGCTTGCACGATCGGGGCAGCCTGGACAACTGGAGCGGCAACCCCAGGGGCCGGAGCTTCGACTACTGGGGCCTGTACAACGGCTGGGCTGTAGCAGGAGTGGCGCTCACAGGCGGCCAGGGAAAGGACGGCCAGAGCCGCGAAGATCAACTTGCGCATGGTTCAGTCCAGGAGTTTGGAGATACGGGAATGGATCATCGAAGCCCGGTCAGCCAGGGCGTACTGCATATCGGCGTGGTCGTGCAGATTGCAGGCGGTTTGCCGGGCCTGGCGTGCAGCTTCGCTATGGGAGGCTTCGGCCTGGCTCAGCTTGTCCAGGGTGCGCTCCAGGTCGGATACAGCGGACGCGGTGGTTTGCGGGAACACTTTTGCCAGCAGTCGTTTCAACATGGGGTATCTCCAGTCAGAATTCGGATTCATCTTTAAAGGGTGAGGACGGTTCGAGCGCTTCGGTGAGCGAGAGCAATCCGGTGTCGCGGTCGTATGCCAGGTACAGCACTTCCCCGGTCGCTTGGCCGGTGTAGCGGTCCTTGAGGATGCGGAAGGTGGTGGTTTGGCGAATCACGGGGTCTTCGGCCTGTTGGTCACGCTCAAGGCCGAACATGAAGTAGCTCCAGAAGCCGATGGCTCGGGAGCCTTTGAAGTGGCGAATCGTTACCCGCCCGCCTTCCTCATGGGGTTTGCCCTCGGGGGTGGTCAGGTGAGAAATGAACGTGATGATGATTCCCAGCTCGTTCGCCAGGCCCGCCATCTCTTTCATGATCTGCTCAAGTGAGCCCTTCTCATCTGCGGTGTCAGCCATCGCAGTGAGGTGGTCGATGTAGATAAGCTTGATGCCCTCGGAAACAGCCATGTAGCGCACCTTGCGCTTCACAATGTCCCACTCGGTTTCACCAAATGCGTCGTACATGACCAGGTTTTCGCCCAGCGCATCTACGGCTGCATCCAGCTCCTCATCGGTCCAGCCAGCGGTTTCCTTGGGAACGTGGAAGCGTTTCCCGGCGATCTTCCCGGCCACGCGCTTGGCGGTCTCGGTCGGTTTCTGCTCCAGGAAAATGGTGCCTACACGCTCGCCCAGGACTTGGGTGTCGTATGCGATTTGCTGCGTGAGGAAGTCGGTCTTGCCCACACCAGTACCAGCGCCCAGCCCGTAGACTTCGCCGTAGCGGCGTCCATAGGTGAGTTGGGTGAGTGGATCAAGGAACCACGGCAAGCCCATGACCAGGGCCTTGCGAATCTCTTCGCGGAGGTCTCGGACGTTCACTACGCCATCAGGCCGGTACAGCTTGGCGTTCCAGATGGCGGTGACGATTTCCTGCTCACGGCCCGCTACCAGAAGTTCGTTGGCGTCCTTCATGGATAGTGTGGCGATCTTGCACTTGCCTGGGCTGAATAGCTCTGCGCATTCCTGCGCTGCTTCGCGGCCCGGTTCGTCCATATCGAACATGAGGATGACTTCTTCGAAGCTCTCCAGATATTCGATGTTTCGCTGGATGGCTTTGCGTGCTGCCGGAGCCCCGTTCGGGAGCGACACCACGGGCCACTTGTTGTTTTGCACCTGGGAGACAGACATAGCGTCCAGCTCGCCTTCGGTGACAACAATCTTCTTGCCCCCACTCGCCCAAAGGTTCTGGCCGAAGAGGGTCAACTTTGCACCATCGCCCAGGATGGCGAAGCCTTTATCCTGATCGCGCAATTTTTGGGCGACCATCACACCGCTGTTGTCGAAGTACGGGGCAACTTGAACTAGCCTGCCACGCACCTCACTGACGAAGTATCCGAACTTGCGGCAAGTCTCCAGGGTTAGTTTGCGCTTCATCAGCGGCTTGAATTCGCCGGAGATTAAACCTTCCATTCGTTTTGTTCGCCCTCCAGTAGTTGGGGTTTCGCCATCGCCGTGAACGTAGTGCTCACAGGCAAAGCAATATTGGTGGTTGTCGGTGTAGATAGAGTTGGCATCACTTGAACCACAGTTTTCACAGGGCAGGTGGCGCACGAACTCACTCTCTGTTTCATGCTTTCGATTTTTCATGGGCAATAAAGAGGGCCAGCCCGAAGGCCAGCCCTTTATCAGAGTTGAGTGATAGACGTGGCGGCTGCCATATCCAACTGAGGGCCCACGACTCTTATAAGTTGGCCGCTACCCACGGTTTAACGTCGAAGCTCGGGCAAGCCTTGGCTACTTTCGGGAAGTCCCGGTGGCCCTGGATTGTCGCGTTGGGGTATTTCTCTTTCAGCTCGCCCAGCAGGTGCTTGAGACTTGCAAACTGCTCGGGCGTGAAGTTGTTTTCGGGGACGTTGATGTCCGCCTCGGTGACTCCACCGGCCATGCAGATGCCTACGGAGTTGATGTTGTGGCCCTCTACGTGAGCGCCGATTTGATCCAGCTCGCGGCCCTTCTCCACCACGCCATTGCGGCGGATGACAAAGTGATAGCCGATGCACCGCCAACCTTTGGCGCGATGCCAGCGGTTGATGTCAGCGGCCCCGATGTCCTGTGATGGTCGCGTGGCGCTACAGTGAACTACCAGGTAGTCCGTCTCAGCGCGGGGTTTCGTTCCAGCGTTGTAGGTCATTATTATTTTTCTTTGCTGAGGCCCTTGATGATCGACAGGGAGGCTTCATTGATCGGCTCGTTAAGCCAGGCATGGGGAACCAACTTGTCGGCATACTGGAAGCCGTTCTTGCTGCACCAATCCGCGTAGGTGGTGGTACTGCGTTTATTTATTTTTGTTTTTGAGTTGGAGAAGACAAAGCGCACATCAAGTTCAGGGTGCTGCGCTTTGACCAAGAGTTGCTTTTGGCGATCCTCGGTCAAAAAGCGGCCCTTAGTTTCGACAATGATGCCGTTCGCTAGTGCGAAGTCCGGGGTGTACTTGTGAACTTTCGCAGGTCGGGTATATGGAACTACCAGACTTTCGAAGGTGAAGCCCATGCCGACAGCCGTTAGTTGGTCTGCGGCACGTTCTTCAAGCCCGGAGCGGAACCCATACTTGAGCCCCACCTTTTCGGCATCCAGAGGCGTCTTAGAAGTCGTCTTCGTAAGTGTTGCTTTCGCCACCTTCTTCCTCTTCTTCGAACTCGTCTTTTTCTTCTTGTTCTTGTTCGGCTACGGATTCAGCATCGAAACCGCCTTCCTCTTCACTGAAGCCGTATTCGCCAGCGGACTTGTTGCCGCCACTGCGTAGCTCGATGACCTGGACAGCGTTCAGGCGCAGTTTGATACCGGCCAGGGCGGTGCCTGGGATGAAGTAAGGGGCCACTTCAAAGCTCACCTTGCCTTCGGTGCCGCCCCAGATGTCCGGGACTTTCAGCATTGGCTTGCCCTTGGCATCGAACAGGGCTGGTTTGCGGGTCCAGACGGAGCCGTCTTTCTTCGACTTGCCCGAGGCGGCCATTTTGATGTTGAAGAACAGGCGGCCAGTCGGCTCCTCGGTCTCCTTGTCGTACTCCTCGGTGAAGAGTGGCTGCACGGTCACGTCTTTCAGCTTCTTGCGGGCTTCGATCTTGAGCTTCTTGAACTCTTCACGGCCATTCTCGATGGCGGCTTCGTGCAGTGGTTCCAGCTTCGCCAGGAGAGGCGCGGCCTCTTCTTGGGTCAGGATCAGGGTGACTTTGTACTCACCGTCCGGCTTCGGGTACTCATCGGTGCCGAAGTCGGGTTTAGTCAGTGCCGGGTAGCGGAAAATGCCACGCGGCGAGGTCATGGTTACGTTCTTTGGGCGTTTCTGATAGGACATTTTGGGGACTCGTTTTGTGTGTGCGTGTTAGCGGCTGTGGCGCGCTTCCAGGGACGGAAGGTCAAAGCCTTGTTCAATCAACTCAGCGGCGAGGGCCATAGAGATGGAGCGACCCATGCCCCAAAGCGCGATAGCGCGGCCCAGGGCGGAGTCGTAGTTCTCGGGTTCGTTGCGTTGGTTGTCTGCGGTGCCGAAGCGATTCATTGCGGTTCTCTCAATACGGCCACGGGGTTGTGGCCTGGGTTGTCCGTTGGGGTTGCCTACGGGGCCCAGGCGCACGTTTCCCGTCCCTCTGCACCGGCACGGTGGAGGCTCTATGGCAAAGGTCAGGGGGAGTTGCGGGTGGTCCGTAGAGGTGTTGCGAAGGTGTTGCTGGTTCATCCGAGGCGTTGTGGCACTGGCACGGTGGAGGCTCTATGGCTGCTGCTGCGGATGAATGGGGAATTGGGGGTGGTCTCAGGATCGGCTCATAAATGAGCGGATGGCGCACTGGCACGGTGGAGGCTCGGGCGGAGACTGGGGTGTTGCGGCTTGGTTATCCGAATGTGGTCCCTCGGGCCCAGCTCAGAAATGAGCGGGGGGGTCGCACTGGCACGGTGGAGGCTCTGGCGGAGGGATGCGGCTCGGTTATCCGAATGTGGCCCCACGGGAATCACCGGGGGCCATTCAGAACCGTTCACTCATGAAAACGTTGCTTTTATGGTTTATTTCCATTAATGAGAACGATCAGGCAAAGCAAAAGCGCGACTCTGCTACGGCTGCCAGGCTCAGGCTGCCGCGTTTCGGGAGTTCTGCGAGCTTGGCCCGCGCCTTATCGCTGAGTTGCGCGGCCAGCTCATCCCGGAAGCGCTCCAGTACGGCGGTCTCTTCGTACATTTCAATGAACGCCTTGCGGACAGTCATGAAGAAAAGCTCGGTCTCCCCTGCGGTGGTGCCGAAGCTGTCATGGATCATCGCGAAGCTCTTCAAGCCGGACTCCACGCCACGCACTACGGTGAGCATGAGGTGGGCCGCATCGCAGCTATGGACGAAGTTGGGGCTGATCCCCTGCGACTGCTTACGCTTGTCCAGGGCGTCTTGCTCTTCGTTCATCAGGAGGCGCACACGGGCCCCGTTGATGGCCGTTTTGACGCGGCGAGCTACCACGGAGTTGTACGCCTGCATCACCGGGAAGCCCACGGCAGTGGTCCAGCACACCGGCAGCTCCTCTTTCGCGGCCAGGGTTGCAGCGTCCTGGAGCCACTTCATAGCCTCACCAGCTTTCACCAGAACCTGATTCACTGCTTCCCAAATGGCCTTCGCCATCCAGCCAGCGGCCCGGAAGCCATCCCCGGTGAACGGGAAGTGGCGGGCGTCCACGTTGCCTTCGGCATCGGTGGCCTTCTTGCGTGCCGGGTCCAGGATGTCCTCCATAACCTGGTCCTTGAAGCCGTACTCCTTGGAGCCGTAGGCCAGGGTCATCACGGAGCGCTTCGTCACCTTGCGGTTGATGCCAAAGCGGGTCCATTGCTGGGCCAGGTTCTTCGTGCCCTCCTGGACGTATGCCTTGCCGTCAGCGTCATGTTTCAGGACGTCTTCGGTGCCGTGCTTAGCATCGTAGATGGCCCGCTCGATGACCTTTTTGGCTACAAGGCCGTACACGTCTGCGGGGAGGTCGCTGGGGACCAGGTTCACGGCTGCGCCACCGACCTCATCCCGGAGCATCGCGGAGAAGTGCTGGATGCCGGAGCATGAGCCGTCCATAGCAATCGGGAGCTTCGACACAAAGCGGTCGCCGTGCTCGCAGTAGCCCTTCCACTCCAGGCAGAACGCCAGGAACTGCCATGGTTTGTCGATAGCCTGCGCGCCTACGTGGTCAGCCCAACCGCGTGCCTGGAACGGGTCAGAAGCAATCGCCAGGATTTCCGCTTGGTGATCGTGGACCCACTTCACGCGGTCCTCCAGGCTGGCCTTGTCGTACCCGGCCACGTTCGCCCCGTGGATTGCCAGCCACTTGGCCCCATGCTCGCCCAGCGGCTTGCCGTAGGCGAATCGGAGCAAGCCCTTCGTGTGGTCCGCGCCTTGGGGGTTCAGGTGCGGCACCGCGTAGATGCGGCCACGGAAGTCCAGTTGGTACGGGAAGTAAATCTTGCGGAACGGGGAGTAGCGGTTCGCGATATCCAGGGACATGGAGACGTTGATGCGGGCGCCCTGAATCTCCAGGTTGTCCGAATGGGCCTTGAATGCGGCTTTACGCCAGGCAGCGCGGGCCACCTCGTTGGTGTCGATGTCGAACGGTTTGACTGGCTGGGGGATGCCTTCACGGGGCGGGAGGCCGCACCAGGTGGCACCCTGCTCCCACAGCGTGGTCATGATGTTCAGGATTGGCGTGTTGATCTGCCACGCGGTGGCCTGGATGGCGTTGAGCGCGGTGTAGACCATCGGCATATCGACGTTGCCCAGCTCTTCCAGGTATGCCCGGTTGCGGGTCTTCACCATGCGCAGCGGCTTGAGGCTGGACGACAGGTAGCCCCCATCGGTCGGTGAGGTCCAGTTGCGTGGCGGGACAACCATCGGCTCATACACGGGGCGCAGCATGGCCGTGACGTTGTTCTTGCGGGCGATCCACTCCAGGGTGGACTCCAGCGGCTTCACGTACTTCAGCGCCTTCTCCGTGCCTTCGCCGTTGGTGGCAATGTGGATCAGCCCCACGGAGTTCATCAGCAGCTCCAGGAGCTTGGTCCCTACGTGGATGCGGTCGTTGTTGCTCCAGTTGCTCCAGGTGTCCAGCGCAGAGGCCACACGGGTGGCGTAGATGTGCTTGTGGCGCTGGCTGGACCGCTTGTTGGCCCGCTCTACCAGTTGGTCGTACTTCTTGCGCTCCTTGTCGCGGATGCCGGACAGGCGCATTTCGTCTTCCACGGACTGAGCGATGGAGACGGACACATGCTGGAGCGTGCGGGGCTGCGAGATGCCAGCCAAGGTGTGCTTGAGGGTCAGGTAGGCCAGGACATCCGCATCGTAGCCACGGAGGAGCTTGTATGCGCTGCCCCAGCGGGACGACACACCGGCCTCAGACTCATCCATCCACGCCTTGATGGCCTCAGCGAGCGCCTTCATGCGGCCGGAGACGATGATGGAGCCGTACTCGGTGCCATCCTCAGCGCCCATCCTGCGGGCGGCCTCTACGTTGCGCTGGAAACGGCTCACCCCGCGCTGGGTCATCTCCTCTTCCAGACGAACTTGGGTGGCGATGAGGTCTTCACCATCCAGGCGGCCAACTAGAGGAGTCATAGAGGTAGTCATAAAGGGAATCTCTTAGTAATCATCATTAAGTAATCATTTCTAAGGATGTCTTTAAGGATGTCTCTAAGGGTCATCTCAGAGGGCATCGCTAAGGAATCCAATTGTGGGTCCGCGACTCTGGATGTGGTCTCCCACAGCGCCCTGGCGCGGCCCTGGGTGGCCCTCCCTAAGCGGGAAAGTCTCGTGAATGAGTCAGTCTCATCCGAGAGAACCATCAGGCGTAGCTACTCCCTCCAGGCAAAAACTGGCAGCCATAGTGTGGTCCCATGACTTGACGCGGGCAGCACTCTCCCGCACTGGATTTTCCCCGGTCAAAAGGGGCCAGTGTCAGCCGGTAAAGTCCGACGAACGGTCAGTTAGGGATTCAGTGGATGAGGGGCTCAGAAGAGGTCAAAAAGGGCCTTTGTGTCCCAAAAGTGTCCCTTTTGCTCTCTTTGCTGAGAATGAGATTATAAGTGAAAAGGTATCGTTCGTGCAAGTGATAGGCGAAAAAAATCCCCGAACCCTTGAGCCGTGTGGCTTTCAGGAATTCGGGGAGATTTTTTCTAATTCGTGGTGCGGACGAAGAGACTCGAACTCTTACAGCTTGCGCCGCTGGAACCTAAATCCAGTGTGTCTACCAATTTCACCACGTCCGCGTAACGCTTAAAACAAAGGCGCCAGAAGCTATCGAGGCGCCTTTGAAGAATATGGGGTGGACGATGGGAATCGAACCCACGACAACTGGAATCACAATCCAGCGCTCTACCAACTGAGCTACGCCCACCATATTGCATTACAGCCTTACTTGCTTGCCCATGCTGCCTAATGGCGCACCCGGCAGGACTCGAACCTGCGACCATCCGCTTAGAAGGCGGATGCTCTATCCAGCTGAGCTACGGGCGCTTAAGCTTGAAGCCTAACCGAACGAGTCATTAACAGGTAACTGCTAAACCACTCATTCTGCCCGACTTAGCCAACCAGTGCTAGGCTGTGCCCGACAAGTGCGGCGAATCTTATAGGCGACCCCGAAAGTCGTCAACACCTTTTTCAAAAAAATTTAAATTATTTAAGGGGTTAGGGGATTTGCCCGACCACCCGCCTTTGCCCTTGGCGCGTGTCGTGCGAGAATACGCGCTCTTTATTGTTTCCTTCTCGATGGTTAATCACGCGTCTATGACTGCACACCTAATCGATGGCAAGGCGATCGCCGCCAACCTGCGCAAGCAGATCGCTCAACGTGTCGTGGAGCGTCGCCAGCAAGGCCTGCGTACGCCCGGCCTGGCAGTGATCCTGGTCGGCACCGACCCCGCCTCGCAAGTCTATGTCTCGCACAAGCGCAAGGACTGCGAAGAGGTCGGTTTCATTTCGCAGGCATTTGACCTGCCCAGCGAAACCTCGCAGCAGGCTCTGACCGAGCTGATCGATCGCCTCAATGACGACCCGGCTGTAGACGGCATCCTGCTGCAACTGCCGCTGCCGGAGCACCTGGACGCCTCGCTGTTGCTCGAGCGCATTCGCCCGGACAAGGACGTGGACGGCTTCCACCCGTATAACGTAGGCCGCCTGGCCCAGCGTATTCCGCTGCTGCGCCCCTGCACACCGAAAGGCATCATGACCTTGCTGGAAAGCACTGGTCAGGACCTGTATGGCATGGATGCGGTGATCGTCGGCGCTTCCAACATCGTGGGTCGCCCGATGGCCATGGAGCTGCTGCTGGCCGGCTGCACCGTGACCGTCTGCCACCGCTTCACCAAGGACCTGGCCGGTCATGTCGGGCGTGCCGACCTGGTGGTCGTGGCTGCCGGCAAGCCGGGGCTGGTCAAGGGCGAGTGGGTCAAGGAAGGCGCCATCGTCATCGACGTGGGCATCAACCGCCAGGAAGACGGCAAGCTGGTGGGCGACGTGGTCTACGAGACCGCCCTACCGCGCGCGGGCTGGATCACCCCTGTGCCGGGTGGCGTCGGGCCGATGACCCGGGCGTGCCTGCTGGAAAACACGCTGTATGCCGCTGAAGAGCTGCACAAGTAATAGTGCGCGATGCGAAAACGGCACCTCTGGGAGGTGCCGTTTTTTTGCCTGAATTTTGTCGATGGCTGACCCGATCTCTTCAAGGGAGCACCCGCCCCACCTGATCCGGTTAATTCGGTCGGATGTAGGAGCGGCCTTGTGTCGCGAAAGGGCCGCACAGCGGCCCCGGCAATATAAGCTGCGAAGCTGAAACTCTGGGGCCGCTTCGCAGCCCTTTCGCGACACAAGGCCGCTCCTACACACACTGCGCAGCTCCTGTGGGTAGTTTACTTCCTCGCCGCCTCCCACGACTTCAGCAGTTCGTTGTAGCTGACTGTCTCGCCCTTGGGTTTTTCGTTGGCCAGTTTGGGTTTCGGTGCGCCCGGCTGGTCGAACCAGTACTGGGCGTCTTTCTCCGGGTTCATCTTGGGTGCACAGGTCGCCTGGGCATTGGAGCGCTGCAAGCGTTCCATCATGCGGTCCTGGTCGCGGGCCAGGCCGTCCAGGGCTTCCTGCGGGGTCTTCTCGCCACTGGCCACTTCGGCGATATGGCTCCACCACAGCTGCGCCAGCCGCGGGTAATCCGGCACGTTGGTGCCGGTCGGCGTCCACTGCACCCGCGCCGGGCTGCGGTAGAACTCCACCAGCCCGCCCAGCTTGGGCGCCAGGTCGGTCATGGCCTGGGAGTTGATGTCCGACTCACGAATCGGCGTCAGGCCGACGATGGTCTTTTTCAGCGACACGGTCTTGGAGGTGACGAACTGGGCATACAACCAGGCCGCCAGGCGTTGCTTCTCGGGGGTGGACTTGAAGAACGTCCATGAGCCGGTGTCCTGGTAGCCCAGTTTCATCCCCTCCTCCCAGTACGGCCCCTTCGGCGAGGGCGCCATGCGCCACTTCGGCGTGCCGTCGGCATTTACCACCGGCAAGCCAGGCTTGGTCATGTCGGCGGTAAACGCGGTGTACCAGAATATCTGCTGGGCAATGTTGCCTTGCGCCGGTACCGGGCCGGCTTCGGAGAAGGTCATGCCCTGGGCTTCCTTGGGCGCGTAGGCACGCATCCAGTCCACGTACTTTTGCGTGGCATAGACGGCCGCCGGCCCGTTGGTGTCGCCGCCGCGGGTCACGCTGGAACCCACAGGATGGCAGTCTTCGACGCGAATGCCCCATTCATCCACCGGCAAGCCGTTCGGCAGGCCCTTGTCACCGCCACCGGCCATGGAGAACCAGGCATCGGTGAAGCGCCAGCCCAGCGAGGGGTCTTTCTTGCCGTAGTCCATGTGCCCGTATACGCGCTTGCCGTCGATTTCTTTGACGTCTTCGGTGAAGAACTTGGCAATGTCCTCATAGGCCGACCAGTTCACCGGCACGCCCAGCTCATAACCGTACTTTTCCTTGAATTTAGCCTTGAGCTCCGGCCGTTCGAACCAGTCGGCGCGGAACCAGTACAGGTTGGCGAACTGCTGGTCGGGCAGCTGGTAGACCTTGCCATCCGGCGCAGTGGTGAAGGAAATACCGATGAAATCCTTCAGGTCGAGGGTCGGTGAGGTGTAGGCCTTGCCCTCGTTGGCCATCAGGTCGGTAATCGATTCCACCTTGCCATAGCGAAAGTGCGTACCGATCAAATCGGAGTCGTTGACCCAGCCGTCGTAGATGTTCTTGTCCGACTGCATCTGCGTCTGCAGTTTTTCCACCACATCGCCTTCCTGCAGCAGGTCGTGGGTCAACTGGATGCCGGTGATCTCGCTGAAGGCCTTGGCCAGCACCTTGGACTCATATTCATGGGTAGTGATGGTTTCCGACACCACATTGATCTTCATGCCACGGAACGGCTCGGCGGCCTTGATGAACCACTGCAATTCTGCCAGTTGCTGTTCAGGGGTAAGGGTCGACGGCTTGAACTCGCTGCCGATCCATTTTTTTGCTGCATCTTCGTACTGGTCGGCCCAGGCAGCGCCGTGCGCGCTGGCCAGTACCAGCAATGCGGCAAGGGTCAAATGTCGCCTGCTGTGCTTGTTATCGAACATTGTGATCTCCCGTTTCAGTTATCCCACAGGGCCGCTCGCTCAGCCCCAGCGCAGCACCACCACCAGCCACGCCAGCGATAGCAGCGAGGCCACCCACAAAGGCCAGTCGCTGACGCCGACCACCAGCAGGTGCAGGTAGGCGCTGGCCAGCAGGCCGATGAACAAGCGGTCACCACGGCTGGTGACCAGCGGCAAGAAGCCCCGTCGCTCTACGCAGGGGCGGCGCAGTTCAAGCAGGGTCATGCCCACCAGCAGCACGCCAACGGCGACGAAGAACAGCGCCGTTGGCATGGTCCAGGCCATCCACTCCATGCATTGCCCTCCTCACACCCGGCCCAGGGCAAAGCCCTTGGCCACATGGTTACGCACGAACCAGATCACCAGCATGCCCGGCAAGATGGTCAGTACCCCCGCCGCCGCCAGCACACCCCAGTCGATGCCTGATGCCGACACGGTGCGGGTCATTACCGCAGCAATCGGCTTGGCGTTCACCGAGGTCAGGGTGCGCGCCAGCAGCAGTTCGACCCAGGAGAACATGAAGCAGAAAAACGCCGTGACGCCGATGCCGGAGCCAATCAACGGAATGAATATCTTCACGAAGAAGCGCGGGAAGCTGTAGCCGTCGATGTAGGCCGTTTCGTCGATTTCCTTAGGCACCCCGGACATGAACCCCTCCAGGATCCACACCGCCAGCGGCACGTTGAACAGGCAGTGGGCCAGGGCCACGGCGATATGGGTATCGAACAGGCCAATCGACGAGTACAGCTGGAAGAACGGCAGCAGGAACACCGCCGGTGGCGCCATGCGGTTGGTCAGCAGCCAGAAGAACAGGTGGCGGTCGCCGAGGAAGCGGTAGCGCGAGAAGGCATACGCCGCCGGCAACGCCACCAGCAGCGAAATCAGCGTGTTCAGGCACACGTAATACAGCGAGTTGATGTAGCCGCTGTACCAGCTGGCATCGGTGAAGATCACCCGGTAGTTGTCGAGGGTGAACGCCTGCGGCCACAGGGTAAGGCCACCCAGGATCTCGGTATTGCTCTTGAACGACATGTTCAGCAGCCAGTAGATCGGCACCAGCAGGAAGAAGAAGTACAGCAGCAGGGCCAGCGATTTGCGCGTGCTCATGGCCTAGTCCTTGTCGGCATGGGTCATGGCTGTGTAGAACAGCCACGACACCAGCAGGATGATCAGGAAGTACACCAGCGAGAACGCCGCCGCCGGGCCCAAGTCGAACTGCCCCACGGCCATGCGCGTGAGGGTCTGGCTGAGAAACGTGGTGGCGTTGCCCGGCCCGCCACCGGTCAGCACGAATGGCTCGGTGTAGATCATGAAACTGTCCATGAAGCGCAGCATCACCGCGATCAGCAGCACGTTCTTCAGCTTGGGCAGCTGGATATGGCGGAACACCGCCCAGCCCGAGGCACGGTCGATGCGTGCAGCCTGGTAGTACACGTCGGGGATGGCGCGCAGCCCCGAATAGCACAGTAATGCCACCAGTGAGGTCCAGTGCCACACATCCATCACCAGCACGGTGAGCCAGGCGTCGAACGGGTCGCCGGCGTAGTTGTAGCTGACCCCGAGCTTGGCCAGGGTGGCGCCGAGCAGGCCGATGTCGGCACGGCCGAAAATCTGCCAGATGGTGCCGACCACGTTCCACGGGATCAGCAACGGGATCGCCATGATGATCAGGCACACCGAGGCCATCCGACCCTTGGTCGGCATGGTCAGGGCAATGCCGATACCCAGCGGGATCTCGATCAGCAGCACGCAGGCGGAGTAGATGAACTGGCGCAGCAGCGCATCGTGCAGCGCCGGGTCACGCAGTACCTGGCGGTACCAGTCGGCACCGACGAAGTAGCGGTTGGACTGATCGAAGATATCCTGCACCGAGTAGTTGACCACCGTCATCATCGGTACCACTGCGCTGAACGCCACCAGCAGAAACACCGGTAGCACCAGCCACCAGGCCTTGTTGTTCTGCACCTTGTTGCTCATGGCCCGGCCTCCAGCAGCACATCGTCGACGTACAACATCAGCCACTGCGCCGGCAGGCTGACCCAGGCCTGCTCCACCGGCAACGGGCGGTCCTCGCCCAGCCGCGCCTTCAGCGCTACACCGCCCAGTTCGAGGGTGACGATGCGGTAGGTGCCCAGGTCTTCGACATCCAGCACCCGTGCCGGGTGGGCACTCTCGAACGGGCTATCCCACAGCTGCACGAACTCCGGGCGAATGCCCACCTGCAGTCGCCCACCCGCCGTTGCCGCCAGGCGCTCGCGCAGGCCATCGGGCAGCGCCAGGTGGACATCGCCGAACACCACCCCGTCCGCCTTGGCGCGCACGTCGATCAGGTTCATCCCCGGGCTGCCGATGAAGTAGCCAACGAAGGTATGCCGCGGCCGCTCGAACAGCTCGCGCGGGGTGCCGAACTGGACAATGCGCCCGCCGTGCATCACCGCGATCTTGTCGGCGAAGGTGGAAGCCTCCAACTGGTCGTGGGTGACGTAGATCATGGTGATGTTGAACTGCTCGTGGATCTGTTTCAGCTTGCGCCGCAGCTTCCACTTCAGGTGCGGATCGATCACCGTCAGCGGCTCGTCGAACAGGATCGCCGACACGTCATCGCGCACCAGGCCGCGCCCCATGGAGACCTTCTGTTTTTCGTCGGCACTGAGGTTGCGCGCCTTCTTGCGCAGCACGCCAGCCAGGTCGAGCACCTCGGCAATTTCTTCCACCCGGGCACGCACCCGGGCTTCATCCAGCCCCTGGTTGCGCAAGGGAAAGGCCAGGTTGTCGAACACCGTCATGGTGTCGTACACCACTGGGAACTGGAACACCTGGGCGATATTGCGCGCCTGTGGTGACAGCTGGTTGACCGGTTTGCCGTCGAACAGCACTTCGCCATGGGACGGCGTCAGCAGCCCGGAAATGATATTGAGCAAGGTCGACTTGCCGCAGCCCGATGGCCCGAGCAAGGCATAGGCACCGCCCTGCTCCCACACGTGATCCAGTGCGTGCAGGGCATAGTCGGCCTCGCTGGCGGGCTGGCGGCTGTAACTGTGCGCCAGTTGGCGCAGGCGGATTTCGGCCATCATCCTCTCCTTGCCTGGCGCAGCCCCGGGGCCTGCACCAACGCCCCGGCGCTGTCGAAGACGAACAGCTTGTGCGTGGGGATGAACACGCGAATCGGCGTGTCCACCTGGTATTCGTGCACCCCGGGCAGGTGCAGGACCATGCGCCAGTATTCGTTGCGCACATGCAGGAAGGTTTCTGAACCGCTGATTTCTGCCAGTTCCACCAGCACCGCCAGCTCCAGGTCATCGTCATGGGCCGGCACCAGGGTGATATGGCTGGGGCGCACGCCAAAGCGGTAGTCGCCCTCGGCCAGCGGCTGCAAGTCGGCATTGCGGGCAAAGTGCACGGCCTGGGCCAGGCTCACCTCGTTGCCACTGATACGGCCCGCCACCAGGTTTATCGGCGGCTCGGAAAACAGCTCGGCCGCCAGCACACTGCCCGGGCGCTGATACACCTCGGCGGTGGGCCCGCTCTGCACGATCCGGCCTTCGTGCACGAGGGTGGTGGTGCCGCCCAGCGCCAGCGCCTCGTTGGCCTCGGTGGTGGCGTACACGGCAATGCAATGACGCGCCGCAAACAGTTCGCGCAGTTCTTGGCGCAGGCCTTCGCGCAACTTGTAGTCGAGGTTCACCAACGGCTCATCGAAGAGGATCAACGAGGCATCCTTGACCAATGCCCGGGCCATCGCCGTGCGTTGCTGCTGGCCGCCGGAAAGCTCCAGCGGCAGGCGCTGCAGGTAGGTTTCGATGCGCAGCATCTCGGCAGTTTCCTGCACCCGCCGGCGGATCTGGTCCTCGGCCATGCGCGCCTGGCGCAGCGGCGAGGCGATGTTTTCGAACACGCTCAAGGTCGGGTAATTGATGAATTGCTGATACACCATCGACACGTTGCGCTGGCGTACCGGCACACCGGTGACGTCCTGGCCATCCATCAGCACCCGGCCCTGGTCCGGGCGGTCGAGCCCCGCCATCAGGCGCATCAGGCTGGTCTTGCCGGCGAGGGTGCGGCCCAGCAGCACGTTGAACGAACCGGGCTCGAAACGCAGCGAGGCCTCGACGATCCAGGGCTGGTTATCGACGCTGCGGCTGACCTGCTCCAGCACAAGGGACATGGCGTGGCCTTCTTGTGATTGTTGTCTGCGGTGCACAGCCAGTTCCGTGCCAGTCGCCCCCCGGTGCTCTGGTCCGGGGCCTGGGTGGCAGCGCTGGCAAATCGCGGCTTCACACGTGAACACAATCACTGAACAACTGAACACTTGCCGGTTTGACAATGAACACCCGTGGACAACACTGAACAGCGGTCGGCCCATAACAACAACCCGAAGGACAGGCCCATGGCCGCATCCGCTTCGACCCATGCCCAGCTGATCCAGGCTTCCTGGGCACGCTGCCGCGATCACGGCCTGCAGCCGCAGCACGCGCCGGATTTCGACTGCCTGACCCGCACCGAGCTCAGCGCCCTGCTGGAACGGCGCCAGGCCCTGCTGCGCCTGACCCGCGAGGAAGTGCTGCCGCAATACACACACCTGCTGGGCAACGCCAGCTACCTGGTGATGCTGGCCGATGCCAGCGGCTGCATACTCGATAGCTGGGGTTCACGGCGTTTCATCGAGCCGAACCACCAGCAGGGATTCAGCGCCGGTGCCCATTGGCTTGAGCGTGGCGTCGGCACCAATGCCCTGGGCACCACGCTGATTTGCGCCCAGGCGATTCACGTGGGCCAGGACGAACACTTCCTGCGCCAGAACCGCTACATGTCCAGCGCAGCCGCCCCCCTGTTCGACGCCGCGCGGCAGCTGGTCGGGGTGCTCGACGTTGCCAGCGACGGCTACCTGCCGGCCAGCCAGACGCTTGGCCTGGTGCGCATGATGGGCCAGAGCCTGGAAAACCGCCTGATCCTCGCCGAGCATGCCGAACGGCATGCGCAACTGATCTTCAACAGCGCGTCCGACAACCTCGACAGCCCTTGGGCCGGCCTTCTGGTATTCGATGAGCGAGGGCAGGTGCTGGCCGCCAATCACCGGGCCGACAGCCTGCTCGGCAGCAATCCGCTGCGGCAGAACATCGAGCAGCTGTTCCAGTTGCCCCTGCAACAGCTGCTCAGTCATCCCCGAGAACAGGCATTTGCCCTGCAAGCCACCGGGCGCAATCGCTTTCATTGCCAGTGGCACCCCCCACGCAAAACCGCTCGCCGCCCCGAGGCCGACAGTGGCGAGCCGCGCCTGGAAAAAGCGTTGCAACAGGCCGGCCTGTTACTTGAAAAAGACATCCCGGTGTTGGTGCAAGGTGAAACCGGCGTCGGCAAGGAAGTGTTCGTCGACAGCCTGCACCGCGCCAGCAGCCGCGCCAACCAGCCGCTGGTCGCCGTCAACTGTGCGGCGATCCCGGCCGAACTGGTGGAGTCGGAGCTGTTCGGCTACGACAAAGGCGCCTTCACCGGCGCGCACCACAAGGGCAACCTGGGGCTGATCCGCAAGGCCGACCACGGCATCCTGTTCCTCGATGAAATCGGCGACATGCCACTGCCCACCCAGGCACGCCTGCTGCGTGTGCTGCAGTCGCGCAGCATCCAGCCGCTGGGCAGTGGCGAGCCGGTGGCAGTGGATATCCGCGTGGTGTCGGCCAGCAACCGCGACCTGGCCGAAGAAGTGCGCGCCGGGCGCTTTCGCCAGGACCTGTATTACCGCATCGCCGGCCTTGCGCTGGTATTGCCGCCGCTGCGCGAGCGCGCTGACCGGCACCAGTTGATCGAGCAGGTGCATGCGCGTTTTCGCGACCCAGGGCAACCCGCGCGGCTGTCCCCGGCCATTATCGACCTGCTGGATCAACACCCTTGGCCTGGCAACCTGCGTGAACTGGCAAGCGTGCTGCAAGTTGCGCTGGCCCTGGCGGGCAACGAGCCTATCGGCGTCGAGCACCTGCCTGCGGGCTTTCTGGCCGAGTCGCAGATGGCGGTGCTGGTGGCGGCCGAAGAGACGGACCTGCAGATGCTGGTCGAGCAAGCCAACGGCAACCTGTCGGCGGTCGCACGCCGGCTCGGGATCAGCCGCACCACCCTGTACAAGCGGTTGCGTGCGCGCTGATGGTCATGAACCCATCGACAAGCTGGGCTCACCCATAGCCTTCAGCCAGGTAGTGTCTATCTACCCGCCCACCTGTCCCCGCCATCGCTAGGCTCCTGGCTCCCTTCCAGCAGGACCTGCCGATGACACATGCACATCACTCCCATCTCGCCCTTGTCCGGCGTCAGATCCCACAATGGTTAAGCCAGGCTAGCCCAGCCCGGCGTGCTGAACTGGCCCTGCTGATCCGCGACAGCGAGCGCCAGACGCAACGCCTGAAACAGGCCATGGCACCTTTGCAACCCGTGGATACCTTCTGCCTGCCGCTGCTGACGCAAGCACTGGCACACTGGTTCCCGGACACCCCAGTGGCAACACTGCTGCACGCACACGTTGTGTTCACCGGCGCAACGCCACCCAGGCGCATGTCGGTGCTCGAAGCCGCCCTGCAGAATGCCGAAGCCCATACCCCCGTCAGCCTGCTCGCCGCGGACCTCAGCCCCCTGACGGTGGATGCCGCGACCTTTATCCAGGGCATTCGTAACCTGGACCTGGGCCAGCGCTACCGTTCCCACCTGGGCGACATCGTCGATAACGATACCTTTCGCGAGCTGCTCGAAACCCAGGACCGCAGCGCATTCTGCGCCGAACTGGCCATGGCACGCCTGCGGGGTCACATTGACAGCTGCGGCGCGGCGCTGGCCCAGGCCGCGCTCGACAACCAGGCGCAGATCACTACCGAAATGGGCCGCCGAAACGTGCTGTGCCAGTTCGTCAGCCTGTTCGGCACCCCGTTGAACGGCCCTTTGGTCATCCAGTTGCACGCCGCCGAAGCCGGCGACCCTTGCCTGCTGTATCTACCGGGTGATCCGCAGGGTGCACTGCACCAGCATGCCTCGCTGGGCAGCTTGAAAACCAACCTCACCAACCGCCTGGCCGATCACGATTTCCGCGCCTTCTTCATCCGCCACCTACCACTGGCCCAGCAGGCCAGGTTTATGCAATGCCTGCGAGAAACCCTGTATCCGCTCTATCCCTATGCCGACCTGCAAGCCACGACCCCGGTGCTGGAAAAGGGCGACCGAGTCAGCTGGCTCAAGCGTGCGTTTCCAGGGCCTCAAGACATCTGGCAGGCAACACGCGACAAGAACGCCAGGCTGCCGTTGACCTTGGAGCCATGGCCCGGCAACTGCTTCAGGGCACGAGCGCGAACCCTGGTAGAGCGCAAGTTCCTCGATGCCGCGAGCGTGGCCGTACCGGTCCACCAACTCGATGCACGCGCGCAACTGCAGCACCTTGAGAGCTGGCTGAGCGCTGGGCTGACGGTACTGAACCTGGCCAGTTTCTTTGTACCGGGCCTTGCCGAATTGATGCTGGTGGTAGGGGGCGCGCAGATCGTCGATGAATTCCTCGAAGGTGTTCACGCCGCCAACCAGCAGGACAGCGACGAGGCCATCGCCCACCTGTTCAGCGTCATCGAGAGCCTGGTGCAATTCGCGGCCCTGGGCACCGTAGAGGGATTGCACCCGCCCGCCGGGCCATTGCAGGGTTGGCACCTGATCGACAGTGAGGCCGGCCCGCGGTTATGGCACGGCGACCTGAAGCCCTTCCAGCACAAAGCACCTCCGATGTTGGGAGCCGGTTCTGATGGCCTGTACCAGGCACAGGGGCGCGCCTGGCTGAAGCTTCAGGAACAACACTATCCCCTGGAAAGCCGCAGCAATGGCAGCCGGCGCCTGGCTGCCAGCCCTGGACAACGAATCCAGCCGGCGTTGCAGGGTCGTCAACCCGGGCCGTGGATCTTCGCTCATGAACAACCGCTGCACTGGGATCACGCACAGCTTTTGCAGCGACTGGCCGATAGCGCCACCGGCGTGGATCACCTTGCACTGCAGCGTGCCCTGCAATGCAGCGGCTACGACGAAGCGATGCTGCGCCGGGTAATGGTCGACCGTGAGCCTGCCCCGGCGTTACTCCTGGACACCCTGGAAATGCTAGGCGGCAACGTGCCTGAGCCGCAGCTGCAAGCAACGGATGGCAACCCGCTTGCTCGGGATTTCCCTTCCCTCAGTGCCAGGGCACAAGGCGAAATACTCGACCAGGCAAGTCCCGCGGACCTGTTGCAGATGCAACGCACCCAGCGCCTGCCCATGCGCCTGGCCGAAACCGCGCGCCTGTACCTGAGGGAGGCCCGTATCAGCCGTGCCCTGGCACGTTTCCACCAGTCCCATGGCCCGGTCGCAGATCGCGATGCGCTAGTATTTGCTGCCCTCGAACAGTTACCCGGCTGGACCGGCGAGGCCCGTATCGAACTGCGCGACGGTTCGGTTTCCGGCCGCCTGCTGCATGCCTGCGGCAAGCAACCACTGCCTGCAAAATACGTCATTCGTACCGAGAACAGCTATGAACCACGCAATGAGCAAGGGGGAACACTGGCCAACCGGGTCGATATCTTCCAGGCGATCCTGAACGCCCTGCCCGACAGTGAAAGAACGTCCCTGGGTTTACAGATCCATGAACCCGACAGGCTCCTCGATGCCCTGTTCGACAAGCTTGCCAGCAACCGCCCCGCAACGGCGCGGTTGCTGGGCATGCAACCAGTGCGACCCTTCTACCGTTTGCCCCGACGGCTGCCTGGCGGCCAGATCGGCTACCCATTGAGCGGGCGCGGCCGAGGCTGGATGACCGAAGATGAACTGTTCAACCGGTTGTTCCCTTCGACCGAGCCACAAGCCCGCATCGTCCTGCGTCAACGCCTGCTTCAGCAAGCCGGCGATCAACCTTTCGGCATTTTGCTCGAGCGCCTCCGAAGCGAGTACCTGCAGCTTGAAAGCACTCTGCAGCAGTGGGTTGACAGCCCTCATGTCGTCGGCGGTGGAACGTTCACCGCACAATGCGCGGCCCGGGCAGAAGCAGCCAGGCGCCTGCGCATGGCATGGCGCAGGGAATCGACCAACCCCGCCAGCACCCTCGAGCACGTGATTCTCGACCTCGACGGCCGCAACCTCGGTGCACTGCCCACCCTGCCTGCGCCAATGCCTCATGTCCGCCAGTTGAGCGTCAACTTTCTGTCCGAGTCATCGCATGCCAGCCTGGATAGCTTCCTCGGCGGGTTCCAGGAGGTGCGGTCCCTGGATCTGGAGTGCAACATGCTTGAACACATCCCACCCTCGATCGGGCACATGGCCGAACTGCAAAGCCTCGATCTTTCGAGCAATGGCCTGGATCTGAGCGATAGCAGCACCCTCGACCTGCTGGAAGGGCGCAGCAACCTCCACAGTCTGAACCTGAGCAACACGCTGCCTGCACTCCCGGTCGCTGCACTGGAGCGGCTGGCGAACCTGCCGTCACTGGCGATGCTGGCGATCGACAGCAATGACCTGAACCTGACCACCGAGCACTTCCAGGCATTGGAGCGGTGCCCAGCCCTGACCGAGCTGAGCATGGCCGGAAACGACATCACCCTGACCGAGCAAAGCCGGGCCGCCCTCGCCCGACTGAACCGCCTGCACGCACTGCTCATCAGCGAAAACCCGCTGGACCTGGCGCCCGACGTCAGCGGCTGGCAGCGATTGCAGGCACTTGACTTGCAGCAGACCGGCATCGGCGAATGGCCGAACGGCCTTACCGAACTGCTGAACCAGCGCCCCCTGCAGCTGCTGAGCCTGGACCTCAGCGAGAACCAGCTCAGCGATGTGCCCGTGCTGCAAGGCAGTGCCTTCGCCGAAGCAGTGAATACAGACCAGCCACGGGCATTTTTCGACTTCGACAACAACCCGTTCAGCGAGCAAGCCCAACGACACCTGACCGAAGCCGGGTTGCCAGCGATCAGCGTCGGCGATACCGAAGCCCCGTGGTACGCCGACTGGCCTGACGAACTGCAGCAGCACCGGGCACTGACCGCCAATGAACCCTCCTGGCAGCCGCTGTACCTGCTGTTCGAACGGCTGACCCAAACCGCCGACTACCTCAGCCAGCCGGCCTACTTGCGGTCACGCATGCAGCATGTCCTGCGTACGCTCAGCACCACCCCGGGCGAAGCAGACAGCGGCGGGTGGGGGCTTGCGCAACTGCACGAGCAGGTCATGGAGGCAATCAACCATGCCACCGAGGGCTGTGTCGATCAGGCCAGCCTGCTGTTCCAGCAAATCGAAACCGATGTCATGCTGTGGGATGCGGTCAATACCGCAGCGCCCGATGCGCAGAGCGGGCAAGTAGCGCTGCATAGCGCCGCCGGGCTGCTGCGCCAGCAGCGCCTCGACGAGCGCGTGGGCACCCTTTACAACGCCCGTGTGGCCAGGCGCCGGGCTTTGACAGAAGCGCCTGACGCCGCAGCACGAGACGCCGCACCGCCCCTTGATGCCGACGACGACCTCAACGACGCAGCGCTGATCGAACCCGACTACCACATAGACGAGATCGAGATGGCCCTGCACGCGCGCATGCAGCTGCGCGAATCGCTTGGGTTGCCACCTCAACCACAACAGATCATGTTCGACTACTTGGCTCGCCTGAGCCCTGCGACCGTAAACCGCCTGGGGATTGTCGTCAGGTCGGAGGTCACCCCCTCTCTGTTCAGCCAGTGGGCATGCGAACAGCGGTTCTGGCAGAGTTGGCTACGCCGCCTTCATGCAGATGAGTTCGATGCGCTGGCCAGGCATTGGGACGCCGCGAGCGAGTACCACAGCGAACTGACCGAAGCCACGGACAACCTGGGGGACTACACCGGCCCCGGCGTACCGGCCGCCTACATCGATGCGCTGGAGCGGGAACTGGGCCACATCGAGGGCCTGCACTGGCGGCGCAATGACGCCGTGCAACGGGTCGACCTGGTGTCCGGGCGCTATGCCGATGAAAGCGCCATTTACCAGCGCGCCAGCGCCCTGCTGCTCAGTACCCGCAGGGCGGCGGAGCAGGCGTTGCTGCGCAGCCTGACGCAGGCCTTGGCCAACACGCTCGCCTGAACGGCTCAGGCATCCTTCCATTCACCGGGCTGCCGGTAGCCCGCCGCCCACTGCACCACCTGGGTGGCGGGCATCGGTGGCGCAATGCAGTACCCCTGCGCCAGCTCGCAGCCCAGCGTCATCAGCAGCCGCCCATGCTCCACACTCTCCAGCCCCTCGGCTACCACCTCGCGGCCGAAGGCTCGCGCCAGGCCGATCACGGCGCTGGTCAGGGCCAGGTCGTCCTGGTCGTGCAGGATGTCGCGCACAAACGATTTGTCGATCTTGATCGTCTGGGTCGGCAGGCGTTTCAGGTAACTCAACGACGAATATCCGGTGCCGAAATCGTCCAGCGAAAAGCGCACGCCCAGCGCACGACAGGCGTCCAGGCAGCGGCTGACGTGCTGCAGGTTGTCGATGGCGACTGACTCGACGATTTCCAGGTCCAGCCGCGACGGGTCCACCTGCGGGTACTCTGCCAATAGCTGCTGCAGGCGCTCGGTAAAGTCACCGCGCTGCAGATGCCGTGCGGCGATGTTCACGCTCAATGACCAGGGCTGCCCTTGGCGCCCCCAGGCCTGCAGCTGGCTCAGCGCCTGGCCGATCACCCATTCGCCGATTTCGACGATCAGGTCGGTCTGCTCAACCCAGGGCAGAAAATCGCCGGGCGGCACCAGGCCACGGCCTGGCCGCTGCCAGCGCAGCAAGCCCTCGAAGCCCAGCACCTGGCCAGTGCGCAGGTTCACCTTGGGCTGGTAATACAGGCACAGCTCGCGGTTGTTCAGGGCCCGTCGCACCCGCGCCACCGTCTGGTGGGTGGCCTTGAGCTCCTGCTCCTGCGATACGTCGAACAAGTGATAGCGGTTGCGCCCGCGCTGCTTGGCCACATACATGGCCTGGTCGGCGTGGCGTACCAGCGTATCGGCATCTTCGTCATCCTGCGGGTACAGGGTCACGCCGATACTGGCGCTGAGCGACAGCGTGTGTTCGCGTATCACACAAGGCGCCGCCAATGCCCGCAACACCCGCCTCAGGGCTGCATGCAGGTGGCGCTCGTCATCGACATGGCGCAGGATCAGCACGAACTCGTCACCCGACAACCGGGCCACGGCATCAGCACCGCGCAAGATACTTTTCAAGCGCTGCGCCACTTCCACCAGCAGCAGGTCGCCCACGGCATGCCCGTAACCGTCGTTGACCGCCTTGAAGCCATCCAGGTCGAGCATGCACACAGCCAGCGAAATGTCTTCGCGGCGCGAGTAGGCCAGGGCCTGGTTCAGCAGGTCGGACAGGTAGGCGCGGTTGGGCAGGCCAGTGAGCACATCATGACCCACACGCCACTGCAAGGTATGCAACAGCTGGCGCTTCTCGGTGACGTCAAAGCGGATCGACACATACTTGCGCACATGCCCCGTCAGCGGGTCGACCAGTGGCACCATGGTGCTGTCGACCCAATACAGCGAACCGTCCCTGGACCGGTTGCAGATTTCGCCCTTCCACACTTGCCCGGCGGTCAGGGCCCGCCACATGCCGACGAAGAACGCCGGCTCGTGCAGGCCGGAGTTGAGGATACGGTGGTTGGCGCCCAGCAGCTCTTCACGGCTGTAGCCCGAGATGCTGCAGAACTGCTGGTTGACGTAGGTGATGTTGCCACGCAGGTCGGTTTCGGAAAAAATCGCGGCCGCGTCCACGGCCGCGCGATAGTTATCATCCATGAGCATCCTGCCTTAGCGGTTGAAGCGCTCCACCAGGGCGCGCAATCCGACGCACACCTGTTCCAGTTCGGCGCCGCGCGAGGCGGCGGCGTTGGCGCTTTGGGCGCTGTGCCGGGCAATACCGGCTACGCCGTTGATCTGCCGCGAAACGTCCTCTGCCACCGCTGACTGCTGCTGCGAGGCGGTAGCCATCTGCTGGCTCATGTCGCTGATACGCTGCACCGCGTCACGAATGCCATGCAAGGCGTGCCGGGCCTCCTGTACCTGGGCGACGCCCTTCTCGGCGCCAGTAATGCCTTGGCTGGCAATGGCCACAGCTTGCTCGGCGCCACTGCGCAAGGTGTCGATGATGGCCTGGATGTGCAGGGTCGACTGGCGGGTCTTGTCAGCCAGTGCCCGCACCTCATCGGCGACCACGGCGAAACCACGGCCCTGTTCGCCCGCACGCGCGGCTTCGATGGCTGCATTGAGCGCCAGCAGGTTGGTCTGTTCGGCAATACCGCGGATCATCCCGGCAGCCTCGGCGATGGCACCGGTCTGACCGGCCAAGTGGCTGACCGCCTGGTTGATCTGGGTCACGGTGCCGGCCAAGGTGCGGATGGCCGCGCCACTGGCATCGGCCACTTGGCTGCCCTGTTCGGCAAGCTGATGCGCCGTGTGGGCTTCGGCCGCAGTCAACTGCACGTGGTTGGCCACTTCACCGATGGAAGCCGCCATCTGGTTCATCGCCGTGGCACTCAAGTCGGTTTCTGCGCGCTGCTCCAGCAACGCTGCCTCAGTGCCGCGTGACAACTGCCCGGCATCGTGGGCCGCCACGGCCATTTGCCCGGCCAGGTCGCTGAGCCGCGTCAACGCGGTTTGCAGCCGCGCCTCTTCGCTGATCAGCATCAGTTGCAGTTGCCCGGCGGCACCGGGCAGGTCGCTGTATGTCAAGGCTGCGACCGGGTCGGCGAAAGCACCTTCGGCACCCTGCACAACCTGCCGCAATTGCCGCCCAAGGGCGTTGCGCGCCCACAGGCCGTAGGCCAGGAACAGCCCCAAGGTCAGCCCCTGCCCCACCAAGCCAGGCCACAACTGGTTGGCGCCCAGCGCCAACAGCCCACCCATCAGTGGCAGGGCCAGGCACTGCGCCAACACGTTCAACCGGCGCGGCGCCGACATTGCAGCCTGACCATTGCGCAGCCGCGCATACAGGGCTTCGGCACGGGCCACCTGCTCCCGCGTGGGGCATACCCGCACCGACTCGTAGCCGACCACCCGCCCGCCTTCGAGGATAGGCGTGACGTAGGCGTTGACCCAGTAATAGTCGCCGTTGCGGCAGCGGTTCTTGACGATGCCCATCCAACTCTTGCCAGCCTTCAGGTAGCGCCACATCAACTCGTATACCGCCGGCGGCATGTCCGGGTGGCGCACCAGGTTGTGCGGGCTGCCGATCAATTCAGCATCGCTGTAGCCGCTGATGGCGGCGAATTCGGGGTTGCAATAGGTGATCAGGCTGGCGGTATCGGTAGCGGAAATGAGCCGCTGATCAGAGGGAAAACGTTGCTCGACCGGAGTTACCGGCAGGTTGAGACGCACAATCAGACTCCATTCATGGGGGTACCAGGCGCGCGCTGCCGAGCGCTTTGCGGGATAAATGCTCCTGCAAACACCTGCTTGGTGACTGCCTAGTCAGGCGCGGATTCTACGAGCCCCGCCACATAAAGCAAATAATCCTTACGGATCATGGAGTTATTCATGATCCAACGCCTGCTGCCTTGCTTGGCAAGCTGATTGCAGCGGTATTCCAGGCACTGGCCAGGTCCTGCACAAATTCGTACGAGCCCTCCACATCGCACGCACCGAATTAGAGCCTGGCAAGCCAAAATGCCCCACAACTGGTCAGACCGGTAAGGCCAAAAACCCTTGCAATGTAAGATTTTTCGCGCTTTTATGGCTTCGCGCTGAACAAACCGGTAAGACCACAATAATTAAGTCCTGCGCTCTTTCGCCCCGTGCGGCTACCGAAGCAAGGACACCGATCAGAGACTCCCCCCATGCTCAAATGGTGCTCGCGTTCGATATTCCTGCAAGTCGTGCTCGGCCTTGCCCTCGGCATCGCCTGCGGTCTCAGTTTTCCCGACCTTTCCCTGCAACTCAAACCCCTCGGCGACGGCTTTATCAAGCTGATCAAGATGCTCATCGGCCTGATCGTGTTCTGCGTGGTGGTCAGCGGTATCTCGGGCGCGGGCGACCTGAAAAAGGTCGGGCGCATCGGCCTGAAGTCGGTGATCTACTTTGAGGTGCTGACCACCCTGGCGCTGGTGATCGGCCTGGTGTTCGCCTTCAGCAGTGGCATCGGCAGCGGTGCCAACATCCACCTGGACCAGTTGTCCAGCGCCGATGCCAACGGCCTGGCCGAGCGCGGCCAACACATCCATGGCGCCACGGCGTTCTTCATGGACCTGATCCCCACCTCGGTGGTGGGTGCCTTCGCCGACAACAACATTCTTCAGGTATTGCTGTTCTCGGTGCTGTTCGGCAGCGCCCTGAACCTGGTAGGTGACTCGGCCGCCGGCATCTCAAGGCTGATCAACGAACTGAGCCACGTGATCTTCCGCATCATGGGCATGATCGTGCGCCTGGCCCCCATCGGCGTGTTCGGCGCCATCGCCTTCACCACCAGCAAGTACGGCCTGGAATCGCTGCAGCACCTGGGCGGGTTGGTGGCACTGTTCTACCTGACCTGCGCCGGCTTCGTGCTGATCGTGCTGGGTACGGTGATGCGCCTGTCGGGGCTGAAACTGTTGCCGCTGATCAAGTACCTGCGTGAAGAGCTGACCATCGTCCTTGGCACCGCGTCTTCCGACGCCGTGCTGCCACAAATCATGCGCAAGCTGGAGCACCTGGGCATTGGCAGCTCCACGGTCGGCCTGGTCATCCCCACCGGCTACTCGTTCAACCTCGACGGCTTCTCCATCTACCTGACCCTGGCCATCGTGTTCATCGCCAACGCCACCGGCACGCCGCTGGAAATGACCGACCTGCTGACCATCCTGCTGGTGTCGCTGGTGACTTCCAAGGGGGCTCACGGCATCCCAGGCTCGGCACTGGTGATCCTTGCCGCCACCCTGACAGCCGTGCCGGCGATTCCGGTGGTGGGCCTGGTGCTGGTGCTGGCGGTGGACTGGTTCATGGGCATCGGCCGGGCATTGACCAACCTGATTGGCAACTGCGTGGCCACCGTGGCCATCGCCCGTTGGGAAAAGGACATTGACCTGGAGCGCGCGCAGAACGTGCTCGACGGCAAGCTCGGCTTTACCCCGACGCCGCGCAAACAGCCCAACACGCACCATCAACAGGAATTTTGACCGAAAGTGGCCGGCGATGACGCCGGCCCTTGCAGGAGCGAACCGTGATCAGCTCATCGACCGTCGTCACCTCAGTGGTGGAAAAACTGCGCCAGGCCCTGGCCCGGGGCCAATGGCGCACCGGCGACATGCTGCCGGGCCAGCGTGAGCTGGCCGAACAGCTGGGCATCAGCCGCCCAAGCCTGCGCGAAGCGGTGACCGTACTGGAAACCCTGGGCCTGGTGCGCTCGCTGCCGGGCAAGGGCGTACTGGTGCTGGATGCCGACGCCGTTACCCTGGAACCAGGCATGGACACCAGCGCCGCGGCCAGCCTGGCCGATGTGCTGGAGCTGCGCTACACCCTCGAACCTTTCATCGTCGGGCTGGTGGCGCAGTCGGCCAACAGCCAGGACGTCGGCCAGTTGCGCCTCACCTTGATGGACATGCGTGAAGCGCTGGAGGCCGATGACAGCGAAGCCGGGGTAAAAGCCTACATCGCGTTCCATGAGGCGTTGTTCACCCTCACCACCAACCCGATCTTCCAGAGCGTGGTGCAGCAGACCGGCAATGCCTTGAAGCAAAGTGCCGACATGCTGCGCAATTCGCCGGAACACCTGGCCGCGCGGCTCAAGGAAAACGAAGCCGTGGTACGCGCCATTCGCGAACGCAACAGTGCCCAGGCCAGCGCCCAGATGCGCCAGCACATTCTGGCCGAAGGCCAGCGCATGGGCATCCCGTTGAACATCCCGGACGACCACCCGCGCCCATGACCCCAGGAGAGCGACCATGAACGCCGCCCCCCACCTGCCAGCCCTGCTGGCTGCTGGCGAAACCCGCCTGTCGGCCGAGCAGATCTACCCTCGGCTGTTCGACGCCATTCTCGAACAGCGCCTGCCACCGGGGGCCCTGTTGCCCGAGCAGGCGCTGGGCCATGCCTTTGGTGTCAGCCGCACCGTGATACGCCGTGTACTTGGGCGCCTGTCCGACCAGCAGGTGGTGGTGCAGCGCCCCAGCCACACCGCGCACCTGGCCGCACCCGACCCGGACCAGGCGCGCCAGGTGCTCAGTGCCCGGCGCCTGGCCGAAACCACGCTGATCACCCTGGCTGCCCAGCGCGCCCGGCCGGCGCAGGTGCGCCAGCTGCGGCAACTGGTGGACCGCGAACGCCAGCACCATGAAAGCGGCGAACGTTGCGCGGCGATCCGCCTGGGCGGCGAGTTTCACCTCAAGCTGGCGCAGGTGGCAGCCAATGCGCCACTGGCGCGGTTTCTCAATGGCCTGGTTCCCATGACCTCGCTGATCATCGCCCGCTACGAATCGCCGTGCTGCGACCACTGCGCCTGGCAGGAACATGCGGCGATCATCGATGCCGTGGAGCAAGGCGATGCCGAGGCGGCACTCGGGCTGATGCACAAGCACCTGGACCGCCTGGAAGAAAAGCTCGACCTGAAATAGCCGCCAATGCTGACGCGGTCCCTGTAGGAGCAGCCTTGTGCTGCGAAGAGGCCATTGCAGCCGGAGATAATCTTTAGCCTTGCCGGCCTCTTCGCAGCACAAGGCTGCTCCTACAGGGACCGCGATGGCCGGGCGATAGGCTGCACAGCAGCCCCAATAACCCGACCCTATACTGCAAGAACCACCCGAGCCTCTACCAGGGAGGCGGTTGCGTGAGCTCTCGAATCCCTCTGCTGCTGTGCCTTCTGCTGGCGCTCGCCGGTTGCGCAGGCAAGCGCCCGCCTGCCCCGCCACCCCCTGCGGTGCTCACGCCCGCCGCCTGGCAACGCATCGACCAGGAACTGATCGACGCCTCGGTCGGTGCAGCTGGCTCGGCCAATGACTATGCGCGGCGCTCCATGCGGGTGTGGCGGGAGCAGGTGCAACAGCGCACTGAAAGTGACTTCATCCCCTGGTTCACCGGCTACTGGACCCAGCAGTGGCTGACCCTCAAGGTGGCCTGGTACAAACTCGACAGTGGCAAAGGCCGGGAGCCTGTAGAAAAGCGCCTGGCCCTGTACCTGCAGGAGCAGTACCACGAGCGGGTGATCGAGCCGGTGGCCGAACAGATCAACCCCGAGGGCATCCGCGACCGCGCCTGCGAGCTGTACCTGCAACTGTTCGGCCAGCAGCTGCCAGCCATCATCAGCCGCTACAACGCGCCACCCGAGCAGCTCAGCCAGCGCCTCAACCGGATCCCCGCCATCGCCCTGGGGCCACCGGATGCCCGCAATGCCAGCCTGTATCAACTACTACGGGCCAAGCCCCTGGACCAGCAGCCGGCCTGGCAAGCCATGCGCCAGCACCTTCACCAACTGGCCAGCAAAGGCCCCGGCAGGACCGATGTCGGGCTGAATTCTGTGGCCACCCAGGCGAGCGACAAGCTCGGCGCTACCTTGGCCCCGCGCGGTATCGCCAGCGCCGTTGCATCGGCAGTCGGCAAAGTGGCAGGGGCGATGATTTCGATCGCTGCGGCCGGCTACGGCATGATGACCCATGACCGCGAACAGCCGCAGATGGTCGAGCAGTTGCGGGTGATCCTCAACGTGGCGCTGAACCAGGAATGGCAGGAGTTGATGGAGAACCGCCAGAGCGGGGCAATGGCGGGGGTGTACTACCTGTCGGGGCAAGTTGAGGACAGCTTGCTGGCCAGCATGCCGCGGCCAGTCGAGCAACCGGCGGAGCAGCAGGTGAAGCAGCAGCAAGAACCCTTGATCATCCGCCTGCCGCCTTAGGCGGTAGCCATGGCCGAGCTAGGCAACCCAAACACCCGGTCGAACGCCCAGTTGTAGGCAAAGGTATAGCACGGCACCAGAATGATGAACGCCATGTCCACCAGCAGCGCCTCCACCAGCGTCATGTCCAGCCACCAGGCAATCAGCGGGATCAGGTACACCACCAGGGTCAGCTGAAAACCGATGGCATGCGCCACTCGGCGCCCCACGCTGCGACCGCGCTTGGCCTGGCGGCTCTCCCAGTGTTCGAACAGGGTGTTGTAGACCAGGTTCCAGAGCATGGCGATGGTGGTGATCATGACCGCCAGTGGCCCGGTATGCGACGCCTGGGTGTCCGACAGGTAGGCCAGCCCGAGGGTCGACATGCACAGCCCGATCAGTTCATAGAAAGTCACGTAGACCAGTTTGCGTTTCAGTCCCTGCACCCGGGATTTCCTCCAATGACAAAAGCGATGGGCCGCAATCATGCTTCATCGTGCTTGACAGCAAAAGTCAGCAGCTGTCAGATCTACTGACAGGAGGCTGCCATGAACTTTTCCAGCGACAACATCCAGCTGTTTCTCGCCGTGCTCGACCGCGGCTCGTTTTCCGCCGCTGCACGCGCACTGCAGCGGGTGCCTTCGGCCGTGAGCATGGCCATCGGCAACCTTGAGGCCGAACTTGGCTACAGCCTGTTCGAACGTGGCTCGCGTGAAGTTCGCCCAACCGCACAAGCCCTGGCCCTGGAGCCACATGCCAGGCTGATTGCCGAACAACTGGGGCTGCTGCAGGTTCATGCCCTGGAGCTGTCCCAGGGTTTGGAGAGCAGCCTCAGCGTGGCCGTTGTGCCAGACATCGATCACCGCCCCTTGCTGGCGGCCATCGCCCGCCTGGGCGAGCGCCACCCGTTGCTGGATATCGCCCTGCTCAGCGCCCCGCATGAAGAAGCCCTGCACTTGCTGGACAGCGGGCGGGCCGACCTCTGTGTGGCCTTTGCCGGCCTGCAGGTCGATGGCCGCCGAGGCTTCCAGCACATCGGCATGGAGTCGTTGGTGGCCACCCTGTCGCCTAGCCACCCAGCCTTGCGCGCGGGGCGCATCCACTACCTCGAAGACCTGACCCGGGTGCGCCAGATTCTTGTACGCAGCCGCGACCTGCCACTGGCCGACCCGCGCCCGCTGATTGGTGCAACGCATTGGTCCACCGACAGCTTCGACCTGGCCTTGCAGATGGTCGAAGCCGGCCTGGGCTGGGGCGACCTGCCGCTGTCGCGGGTCGCGCCGCTACTGGCCAGCGGGCGCCTGGTACGCCTGGATTTTCGCAATACCCGCAACGAGTTGCAGCTGCCGGTACACATTTTTTGGCGCAAACAACAACCGCTGCAGCAGGCTGCACGGCTGTTGATCGAACAGCTGGCGAATCAGTGACTGCCGTCTGTCGAAACGCCACTAAGAAATTACTGTAAGTGCTTCAATCTTTTACCCCTTGGGCCGATATCCCGGTCGACAGGCCCCGCATCGCGTCATGAGCGTGCTGCGCCCTCCCCTCATTGGCTCAAGGTCTCGAAACATGAACCTGAAATTTCGCCACAAGATCCTGCTCAGCGCCTGCGGCGTCGTGGTCCTGGCATTTGCCCTGTTCACGCTCTACAACGACTACCTGCAACGCAACACTATCCGCCAGAACATCGAAGCCTCGGTGCAGCAGTCCGGTGCACTGACCGCCAGCAGCGTGCAAAACTGGATGAGCGGGCGCATCCTGGTGCTGGAAAACCTGGCCCAGGACATCGGCCAGCAAGGTGCCGGCGAGACCCTGGCCGGGCTGATCGAGCAGCCTTCCTACACGCGCAATTTCCTGTTTACCTACCTGGGCCAGGCCAACGGGGTGTTCACCCAGCGCCCCGACACCCAGATGCCTGCCGGTTACGACCCCCGCCAGCGCCCGTGGTATGGCGCCGCCGCCAACGCCGGGCAAACCGTGCTGACAGCCCCGTACCAGGGCGCCGTCGGTGGCCTGATGGTGACCATCGCCACCCCGGTGAAGAGCAAGAGCAATGGCGAACTGCTGGGTGTGGTCGGTGGTGACGTGACCCTCGACACCCTGGTCGAAATCATCAACTCGGTCGATTTCGGCGGCATCGGCCACGCCTTCCTGGCCGACGCCAACGGCCAGGTGATTGTCAGCCCAGACAAAGACCAGGTGATGAAGAACCTCAAGGACATCTACCCCGGCAGCAACCTGCGGGTTGCCGCCGGCATGCAGGATGTCACCCTGAACGGCCAGGACCGCATCATCTCCTTCGCCCCGGTCGCCGGGCTGCCGTCGGCGCAGTGGTACATCGGCCTGTCGATCGACAAAGACAAGGCTTACGCCGCGCTCAGCCAGTTCCGCACCTCGGCGATCATCGCCATGCTGATTGCCGTGGCGGCCATCGCCGGCCTGCTGGGCCTGCTGATCCCGGTGCTGATGAGCCCGCTGACCACCATGGGCCGCGCCATGCGCGACATCGCCGAGGGTGAAGGTGACCTTACCCGCCGCCTGACCGTGCAGAACAAGGACGAGTTCGGCGAGCTGGCCACCTCGTTCAACCGCTTTGTCGAGCGCATCCATGCCTCGATCAGCGAAGTGTCTTCGGCCACCCGCCTGGTGCATGACCTGTCAGAAAAAGTGGTCAACGCGTCCAACGCCTCGATCAGCGGTTCTGAAGAACAGAGCATGCGCACCAACAGCGTGGCCGCGGCCATCAACGAGCTGGGTGCCGCCACCCAGGAAATCGCCCGCAACGCCGCCGATGCCTCGCAGCATGCCAGCGGCGCCAGCGAGCAGGCCCACGGCGGCCGTGAAGTGGTCGAGGAAGCGATCAGCGCCATGACCGCCCTGTCGCAGCGCATCAGCGAATCCTGCGCGCAGATCGAAACGCTTAACGCCAGCACCGACGAAATCGGCAAGATCCTCGACGTGATCAAGGGCATCTCGCAGCAAACCAACCTGCTGGCCCTGAACGCCGCCATCGAGGCGGCCCGTGCCGGTGAAGCTGGCCGTGGCTTTGCCGTGGTGGCCGACGAAGTGCGCAACCTGGCGCACCGCACCCAGGAATCGGCGGAAGAGATCCACCGCATGATCACCAGCCTGCAAGTAGGCTCGCGCGAAGCGGTGCACACCATGAACACCAGCCAGGTTTCCAGCGAGCAGACCGTGCAGGTGGCCAACCAGGCCGGTGTGCGCCTGGCCAGCGTGACCCAGCGCATTGGCGAAATCGATGGCATGAACCAGTCGGTGGCTACCGCCACCGAAGAACAGACTGCCGTGGTCGAGAGCCTTAACCTGGACATTACCCAGATCAACGCCCTGAACCAGCAGGGTGTGGAAAACCTCAACGACACCCTGCGCCATTGCGACCAGTTGGCCCAGCAGGCCGGGCGCTTGAAGCAACTGGTGGGCAGCTTCAGGATTTAAACCGGAACGCACACCCCCTGTAGGAGCGGCCTTGTGTCGCGAAAGGGCCGCAGGGCGGCCCCGGCAATTTCTGCGGCGTAGCTGAAAATCTGGGGCCGCTGCGCGCCCCTTTCGCGACACAAGGCCGCTCCTACAGGGGATCGCGTCAACAGCAGATCATGCGTCAGCAATGACCGCCGCTTTCGCGGCCCTGCCCCGCCGCACCCAGGCCAGCAACACCGCCGCCATCAGCACGAACCCCAGGTAGCCAAAGAACGGGTACACCTCCCCCACCAGGCTGATGAACCCCACCAGGCTGCAACCAAACGCCACCACCCCGGTAACCACCGAGCCCCAGCGGAACTTCGCCGTGCCCGCCGGCAGCAGCCGCGAAAGAAACGAAAACATCGTACCCACCGCAGTGTTGACGATCATGCCGAAGATGATCAGGCACATCACCAGCCCCAGCAGCGGCGACACCTCGTTGGCAATCGACAGCATCGGCATGGGCAAATCGGCCACGCTGTCCAGGCGCGACAACAGCCCGGCACTCATCACCAGCATGAGGCCGCCTAACGCCGCGCCACCCAGCAGGCCACCCCACATTGCGGTTTTCTCGCCCTTGGCCGAACCGCCCAGAATGGCCAGGATCGGCGCGCCGGCCACGATGTTGTAAGACACATACAGGAACGCACCGAGCAGCCAGTGCCGGGTGCCGGCTTGTTGCTGGCTGGCCAGGTGATCCAGCGCGGCGAAGCTCTGCTCGCGGGTGAACACGGCGTACAACGCGATTGCCGACGCCACCAGGATCAACAGCGGGGTGATGGCGCCAATGGCCAGGATCACCTTGCGCACGTCCAGGCACACGATGCCCACCACCACCAGCGTTACCAGCACGCTGCCGGTCAGTGCAGGAATGCCGAACTGCTGCTCCAGCAGCGCACCACCGCCGGCCAGCATGACCACGGTGACGGCGAACATGAAAAAGGTGATCAGCCAGTCGACGAACAGGCCCAGGTGGCGGCCGCAGATGGCCTGGATCACATCCTTGTGCGAGGTGGCCTGCTGGCGGTTGCCCAACGCCGCCAGGGCCATGCCGAGGAAGGTGAACAGGGCGGCGCTGACCAGTGCGCCGACCAACCCCCACACGCCGAAGTCGACAAAGAACAACAACAGTTCCCGCCCTGAAGCGAACCCTGCCCCCACGATCACGCCGACAAATGCGCCGGCAATCTTCAGTTGCTCTTGCATGTGAACCTCTGGATTTATTGTTGTTGTATTAATGCCACCCCATATCTCTTGTAGGAGCAGCCTTGCGCTGCGAAGAGGCCGGTAAGGCGTTGCAAGCGCTTTGGCTTTACTGGCCTCTTCGCAGCGCAAGGCTGCTCCTACAGAAGCTTTGCGTTCGGTTACTCGTCGCCGATAAACGCCTGCACTTCAATCTCCACATCCACCCCCAGTGCCAAGGCCGAGGCCACGGTCGAACGCACCGGCAGCGCCGCGCCGAAGAACTCCTTGTAGACCTCGTTGAAACCGGCGAAATGGCTCATGTCCGACAGCCATACCGTGGCCTTTACCACTTGGTCGAAACGCGCGCCGCACGCTGCCAGGCTTTCGGCGATGCGCTCGCAGGCGGCGCGGGTCTGGGTCTGGATATCACCGCGCACCACTTCGCCGCTGGCACTCATCGGCACCTGGCCGGAGAGGAACAGGAAACCGCCCGCCTTCACCGCACGGGAAAACGGGAACGGCAGGCTGCTGGGGAAACGCTGGATGTCATTGCTCATGGGATGCTCCTTTCAGGGTTGCTGGAAACGGACCGGGGACAGGCGCTCGGGCGCCACGCCCTGGCTGACAAGACTAGGGCACAGGGGTTGGCCAAGCAGCAAGTCGGCGGCCAGGCGCGAGGCGCCGGCGGCCGACTGGATACCATAGCCACCTTGCGCCGCCAGCCAGAAAAACGCGGGTACGTGCGCATCGAAACCGATCACCAGGTCACCGTCGGCGACGAACGAGCGCAGCCCGGCCCAGGTGTGGCTGGGGCGGCGGATCGCCAAGGTGGTCATGGCTTCGATGTTGTAGATGCCCAAGGCGACGTCGAGCTCTTCGGGCGCGGCGTCCTGGGGTTCGACCGGGTCGGCATTGGCGGGCGACCCCAGCAACTGGCCGGCGTCGGGTTTGAAGTAGAAGCTTTCGTCGACGCCGATCACTGCCGGCCAGCGGGCGAAGTCCTGGTCTGCCGGGCCGGGAAAGGTGAACGCGCTGCGCCGGCAAGGTTGCAGGCCGATGCGCGCCACGCCGCACTGCTCGGCCACGCGGTCAGCCCAGGCGCCAGCAGCGTTCACCAACTGACGGGCCTGCACCCGGCTGCCGTCACCCAGCTCCACCTGCCACAGGCCGTCCAGGTACCAGGCCTGGATCAACTCGGCGTTGCAGCGCAGCTCTCCGCCGGCGGCGCGATAAGCGCGCAAGAAGCCTTGGTGCAAGGCGTGAACATCCAGGTCCATGGCACCCGGTTCAAGCACTGCGCCGGCCAGGATTTCGCCACGCAGGCTGGGCACCAGGGCCAGGGCGGCGTCACGGTCAAGCAGGCTGACTTCGGTGCCATTGGCCAGGTTCTGCATGTGGGTCTGCTCCAGCAGCTCGCGCTGCTCCACGCTGGCCACATACAGGCAGCCACGCGGTTCCAGCAGCGGATGCTCACAGAAGCCATGCGGCGGCGTTTCGTAAAAGGCCCGGCTGGCGCGCGTCAGTGCCTGGATCTGTGGGGTGCCGTAGGCCTCCATGAACATGGCCGCCGAACGCCCGGTGGAGTGGTAACCAGGCTGTGATTCGCGCTCCAGCACCAGCACCCGCTGCTCGCCAGCCAGGCGATAGGCCAACGACGCACCAGCAATGCCGGCACCGATGATCAGGGTGTCGTAGGTCGAGGTCATGCACGCTCCTGTCAGGCTTATTATCATTTATGAGAATTCTAATATATGAGAATTTAGAAATACGCAAGTGTCCAAGGTAAGATGCCCGACCAATGCCGTATGCCGAGAGCCCTGAATGCCCGCTGCCCTACCCCTGCTTGACCGCACTGTAGTCGGCCAGCGCCTGCGCCAGGTGCGCAAGGCGCGCCAGATGACCCTCAAGCAATTATCCGAAGCCAGTGGCGTGCCGGTGTCCACCCTGTCGAAGATGGAGCTGGCACAAGTCTCGGTCAGCTATGAGAAGCTGGCCGCCGCGGCCCGGGCGCTGAATGTCGACATTGCCCAGTTGTTCCGCGCCAGCGCTACAGTCAGCGCGCCGGTACCTGTGACGGTGGTGGTCGACTCGTTACCTGCGGCGGCGGGATACTCCACTGGCACCTACGACTACCACCCCATTGCCGGCGACTTCCCCGAGCGGCGCATGACCCCGGCCTATGCCCGCATCATCGCCCGCGAACGGGGCCAGTTCGACGACTTTATCCGCCACCCCGGGCAAGAGTTCGCCCTGGTGCTGAGCGGGCGCGTGCGCATCGAGTTCGAAACCGGTGAAGCCGTGAGCATCGGGCCGCAGGAAACCGCGTACTTCGACAGCCAGGTGGGGCACATCTACCTGTCGGAAAGTGAGGATGGCGGGGATGCGCATGTGATGGTGGTGATGACCGATCGCTGAATGCGACCGGTTATAACCTAATAACGAACAAGTCTATTTGGCTATAAAAAAATCTATATGCTGGCTGCATCCGATAACGGGCAAAGATGGGCAGTCGAGTAGCGTATGGATGTAGGTTCTTTCGGTTTCACCATTGCTGGCCTGGTCGTGGGTTTCATCGTCGGCATGACCGGCGTCGGTGGCGGCTCGCTGATGACCCCGATCCTGTTGTGGTTTGGCATCAACCCTGCGACGGCCGTCGGTACCGACCTGCTCTATGCGGCAATTACCAAAGCCAGTGGCGTCTGGGTACATGCGCGCCACAAGAACATCGACTGGAAGATCACCGGCCTGCTCAGCCTGGGCAGCGTGCCCGCCGCAGCGCTGACGCTGTGGTTCCTCAGCACCCTGCACACCGACACCTCGGCGCTCAACGCCATCATCAAGCAAGGCCTGGCGGTGGTATTGATCCTGACCGCGCTGGCCATCCTGTTCAAATCGCGCCTGCAGGCTTTCGCCAGCCGCCATGCCGGTGACCACTACCACCTCAGCGACCGTAGCCTGAACACCCTTACCGTGCTTACTGGCGTGGTACTTGGGGTAATGGTCACCCTCACCTCCATCGGTGCTGGCGCACTGGGTACGGTGGCGCTGTTCCTGCTGTACCCGTTTCTGGTTACGCGCCGCCTGGTCGGTACCGAAATCGCTCACGCCGTGCCGCTCACCCTGGTAGCAGGCCTGGGCCACGCCGGCATGGGCAACATGGACTGGTCGCTGCTGGGTTACCTGCTGCTGGGCTCGCTGCCGGGCATTTACCTGGGCAGCCACCTCACCGGGCGGATCTCCGACCGCGTACTGCGTCCGTGCCTGGCAGCGATGCTGCTGCTGATCGGCTACAAGCTGGCGTTCTGACCTTCAGCCCAGGCGCAGGCGCCACTGCCCGGTAAAGCTCAGCTCAAGGCGCGAAAGCGGCAGCACGTCGATACGCTGGCTGGCCTGCATCGGACACCCCAACACCTGTACCAGTACAGCGCGCATGACCATCGGGTGAGTCACTGCCAGCCACTCACCCGGCGTGTCGAAAGCCGCCAGCCAGGCGGCCACACGCTGGCATAGCGCAGCAAACGACTCCCCCCCATGCACCGCACTGGCCGGGTCCTGCAGCCAGTTTGCCAACGCCTGCGGTTGTTCGGTTTGCAACTGCTTCAACGGCAAACCCTGCCAACGCCCCAGGTCGCAATCGGCCAATGCCGGCTCGATCTGCGCCGGCCCCGACAACCACGCCGCCGTCTCGCAGGCTCGCCGCTCTGGCGCAGTCAGCACCTGCATGCCAGGCACGATGGCGTCGGGGTGTTGGGTCAACGGCAAGATGCCGTCATCTGCACGGTGCAAGCGCCCGGTCTTCTGGGCCTGGGTCAGGGCATGGCAGATCAGGGTCAGGCGGACGGCTTTCACCGGGGCTCTCTCGCAGCAGGCAGGGGCCCATGGTTTAGCATGCTGCGAGGCTTTTGGCTGCAACAATGTCGCCGGATTAACAAACGCGCATCCCTTGTAGGAGCGGCCTCGTGTCGCGAAAGGGCCGCAAAGCGGCCCCAGATTTTCGGCTTCGCAGCGGATATCGTCGGGGCCGCTTTGCGGCCCTTTCGCGGCACAAGGCCGCTCCTACACAGTCCGCGTTCAGTTCATAGATGGGTAACCACCTGCACCAAACCCCACACCGGCAGCCCCCCCACCAATCCCACCGCCAGCCGCGGCCAGTACGGCAGCAACATCACCAGCACCAACCCCGCCAGCGACAGCACGCCGAACCAGGCCACCGGCCCCATGGCCCAGCCCCAGGCCTGGGCGCACAGCGTCAGGCTCGCCAGCAACGCCAACCAACCGGCACTGCGCAGGCTGATACTCCACACGCGCGGGCAGGTGCGATTCCACACCTGTTTATAATGCCGCTCCAGCCCCTGGCACAGCCCGAGCATACCGGCATAAGCGAACAGCACTGCGCCTGCAATCCACATCATCATGCCTCGGCCTCCTGTTGGCGCCCTGCCCGGGCCTTCTGCTGCACCGGTTGTGCTTGCCGCACCCGCCAGGCCACCAGCCCAACCAACACGCCCAGCACCAGCGCACAGGCCGCTACCCCCAGGCGCATGGCGTCTTCGAGGCCGCCAAACGCACCCAGCCCGATGCACAGCAACCCCGTCAGCAACAGTTGCTCGGCCCATGCACGGCGTGCCGGCCTGATACCCGCATGCAACAGCGCCAGCAGCCATACACCAAAGAACGCACGTACTTCCCAGCTCTCCCGCTGTACCAGTTCCACCGGCAACAAGCGGCTGGCCCACAGCAGCCCGACGCACGCCAGCAGCAAACCGCTGATGAAGCCCACGTTGCATACCTCGGCCACCCGGTACCAGCGCCGTGCCGAAGCATCAGCAGTGGCGCTGGCATACTTGCGCCCGCGTTTCACGCAGAACAGCACCAGGCCGCTGGCGATCATCAGGCAGCTGACCAGCCCGCACACGAAGTACAGCCAACGCATCGGATAGCCGCCGAACTGGGCGAAGTGCAGGCCGACCATGACCCGCTGGGTCAAAGGCACCGCGCGCCATTCAGGCACGTCACTGAGAAGTCGCCCGCTGACGCCATCGAAGACCATGGCCTGCCCCTTGGCCAGCGCCATGCGATTGCCCAGTTCGGGGCGGATTTCGACGCGCGCCGCCGCCGTGTTCGGGTTGCGGATATTCAAGCCGCCAATCGGCCCCAGCCGCGCCTCGGCCTGGGCCAACAGCGGTGCTACATCCACCAGCGCGGCCGGCTGCCTGGCCAGGCCACGGGGCTGTTCCACGCGAGCATTGCCTTGGGCCTGGAAGTAGGCGCGGGCGTCGCCGGCAAAGAGCGCATCGACCCCGGCGGGGATGTAGATAAGCATGAAGATCACCAGGCCGGTGTAGGTGATCATCAGGTGGAACGGCAGCAACAACACCGCACTGGCGTTGTGGAAATCCAGCCACGAGCGCTGGCCCTTGTTAGGCCGGAAAGTGAAGAACTCCTTGAAGATCTTCTTGTGGATGACGATGCCGGTCACCAGTGCCGCAAGCATCACCAGCGCCAGCGCACCGACTACGAAAATACCCCAGTTGCGTGGCAGGTCGAGGGTGAAGTGAAAGCGGAAGAAGAAGTTGCCGCCGACACTGTCGCGCACCTCGATGGCCTCGCCGGTGCGCGGGTCGAGATGTACACCACCGCCGTGGCGGCGCTCGCCGGTAGAAACGCGCAGCCCTGGCGCGCGTTCGCTCGGCAGGCTGATACCCCAGTTGCCAGCCTTTGGTTCATGGGCCTGCAGGTAGTTGATAGCGCGCCGGGCAGCGTCGGCCTGGGACACCTGGGTGGCCGGGATTTCCGGCTGCATCCAGTGGTTGAGCTCCTTGTCGAACACCGCCAGGGTGCCGGTGACGAAGATGGCGAACAGCAGCCAGCCGAAGATCAGCCCGGCCCAGGTGTGCAGCCAGGCCATCGATTGGGTGAAGGTGTTCTTCATGCCAGCCGCTCCATTACCTGCGGCCAGAAGCCGATCAGGGCAAGGGGCACAGCCAGTGCCAGCGGCGCCCAGGCGCGCAGGGCATCACGGCAGGCGAAGGCCCAGAGGATGGCGACGGTGTAAAAAATGAACGCCGGCAGGGTCGCGACAATGACTGCATCGGCGGCAGATAGCGGCAGGATGCGCGCCAGGCAGGCGCTGGCGGCGTAGCTGAGGGCGTAGCCGCCGAGCAACGCGGCGGCGCTGCGGGAGAGTAGTTGTAGCCAGGCGGGGGCTTTGATCATCGGGGGCTCCGTTGCATAGCCAGGTAGGGCATCTGGGGCTGCTTTGCAGCCCGATCGCGACACAAGGCCGCTCCTACAGGGAGCGCGAATCGCCTGTAGGAGCGGCCTTGTGTCGCGATCGGGCCGCAAAGCGGCCCCCGCTGTCAGAAGTTGATATTCAGCGCAGCAAACACCGCCCTGCCCGGCTGGTTATACGTGTTGGCCCCCGAACTGCTCGCGTTGCCGCCACGCAGGATCTGCTTGTCGAACACGTTGTTCACCCCCACCCGCACGTCGTAGTTGGCGTTGAACTTGTACCCGGCACTCACGTCCACCAGGCCATAGGCCTCGACGTCCTGCTGCGCAGCCTGGTCGTAGTTTTCCTGGGTGCGGTAGTTGTAGGTCGGCGACTTCTGTTTACCGAAGTAAGTACCCGCCACCTGGAACGACAGCTGCTCGGTGGCGCGCCAGTCGAGGGTGGTGTTGACGGTGTACTCCGGGATCACCGACAGCGGTTCGCCGGTCTCGCGATTGTCGTTGTCCAGCATCCAGGTCAGGTTGGTGTTCCAGTCCAGGGTTGGCGTCAGCTCGATGAAGAAGTTGCCTTCGATACCTTCCACCCGCGCCTTGCCGGCGTTTTCCCACTGGGTCACGCGGCGGCCGCTGTTGATGGCATAGAGCACATCGGTACCGCCGATGATCTTGTTCTTGTAGTCATTGCGGAAGTAGGTGGCGCTGGTACGCCAGGTGCCGCGGTCGTACAGCAGGCCAATCTCCTTGTTGACGCTGATTTCCGGTTTGAGGTCGGCGTTACCCTGCAGGTAGCAGCCACCGGAGTTGGTCTGCTCCACACTGCAACCTTGGCCGCGGCTATAGAGCAGGTAGTTGGGGTTGGACTGGTACAGGTTCGGCACCTTGTAGGCGCGAGCAATGCCGCCTTTGACCGACAGCGCCTCGGTGAGCTTGTGCGACAGGTTCAGGCTGGGGCTGAAGTTGTCGCCAAACATCTCGTGATGGTCAAAACGCAAGCCAGGCGTCACCGTCGTGTCGCCGATGACGATATTGTCCTCGACGAACAACGCGTAGCTTCTGGCGGTCATCTTCGATTCGCTGCGGTCGAAACCGCTGATCGCGTCATTGCCCGATCCACTCGGGTCGAAGCTCTGCGGACGGAACGAGCCCTGGTCGTTGAGCGACTCGTACAGGTACTCGCCCCCCAGGGTCAGCACATGCTCGGTGCTGCCCAGGGCGAACGGCAAGTTGACCTCACTGTTCAAACGCGTGTTGCGCAACCGCGACATCGCCGCGCCGCTGTCGTTGATCGCCCCTTCCGGGCCACCGGCCAAGCCTTCGTTGAGGCGCCAGTTGCGCACGTATTCGTAAGCCAGGGTGGTCTTGCTGGTACCCCAGGTGAAGTCGCCCAGGTGGGTCAGGTCGTAAGTGCTGCGCTGCATGACGTTGGTTTCGTGGCCATACAGGCTGGAAATAAGTGCGACGTCGCTGCCGCCGTTGCTGTTCATGGTGTCGCCAGCGTAGATATTGCCCTGGCGGCTGTAGCCTGCACTGGCTTCGAAGCGGTGCTCGTCGTTCAGCTTCCAGCTGAGCAGGCCGTTGATGTCCTTGTTGCGCACACCCTCACGCCCGGCAACCAGCGCGCTGTTGGCGTGGCTGGCGTTGATATCCAGGTCGTCAGCGTCAGTCTTGGCCAAGCCGCCGAACAGGCGGAAACCAAGGTTATCGGTGAGGCCGCCACCGAGGTTGAAGTTGGCGCGGCGGCTGGCACCCTCGGCACTGTCCTCCGGCAACTGGGTGAACAGGCTGACGCTGCCCTTGAGCTCGTCGGTGGGGCGTTTGGTGATGATATTCACCACCCCGCCCATGGCGCCGGAGCCGTAGCGAGCGGCGGCCGGGCCACGCAAGATCTCGATACGCTCGACTGCCTCGGCGGGCACCCAGTTGGTTTCACCCCGGGTATCACGGTCACCGTTCCAGCCATAACGCACGGCATTGCGGGCGCTGGAGGGCTTGCCGTCGATGAGGATCAGGGTGTTTTCCGGGCCCATGCCGCGCAGGTCGATCTGGCGGTTGTTGCCGCGTGCGCCGCTGGCGCTGTTGCCGGTCAGGTTGACGCCAGGCTCGCGGCGGATGATATCGGACAGGTCATTGGCCGGTGGGTGGCGCTTGATGTCGTCGGCGGTGATGATCGACGAACCCAAGGCCTGGCGCGCCTCGCGCTCGGCGGTGATCAGCGTGTCCTGAATCACCAGCGCGTTGTCGGCAACCGGCACTTCCAGCACCTCACCCGTACGCTGCTCTTCAGCCTGGGCCGCGGTGGCCACCATGGCCGGTGACGCCAGTGCGACGAACGCCAAGGCCAGGCTGTTGGGTGAAGTTCTGCACTGCATGGGTACATCTCCTGCGATTCATGAGCGAAACGGCACATCCCTGTCGGAAACCGGGGGGCCATCGCCCACCGGCCTCGCAAACACAGTCTGGTGGCCAACAGGGGTGGTAAATATAGGGAATCGCAAATGAGAGTAAATCGTATTTACGAAGTTTACATGTTTGTAACGGAACTTTGCTGAACCGCGGCGTAGAGCGCTGCCTTCTCGCCTGCACGGAATGAACGGGACGCTGAAGTAATTGCCTCCTGCACTGGCTACACTTGCCCTCTCCTGACCCGAGCCACCTGTTCATGCTCCCAGCCGCACTGATTTTCCTGTTCACCTTGACCCTGGTCATCTGGCAACCCAAAGGCCTCGGCGTCGGCTGGAGTGCCACCTTCGGTGCACTTCTGGCCCTGCTGTGCGGCGTGGTGTCACTGCACGATATCCCCACCGTCTGGGCAATCATCTGGAACGCCACCGCCACCTTCATCGCCCTGATCGTCATCAGCCTGTTACTGGACGAAGCCGGTTTCTTCGCCTGGACGGCGCTGCATGTGGCGCGTTGGGCCCGAGGCGACGGGCGTCGCCTGTTTGCCTTCATGGTGCTGCTGGGGGCAGCGGTATCGGCGCTGTTCGCCAACGATGGCGCAGCACTGATCCTCACCCCCATCGTCATGTCGATGCTGCTGGCGCTGCGCTTTTCCCCCACGGCAACCCTGGCCTTCGTGATGGGCGCCGGTTTTATCGCCGACACCGCAAGCCTGCCGCTAGTGGTATCGAACCTGGTCAACATCGTGTCGGCGGACTACTTCGGGCTCGGCTTCAACGCCTACGCCGCCGTGATGGTGCCGGTGAACCTGGTGGCGGTCGCGGCCACGCTGCTGGTGCTGTGGCTGTATTTTCGCCGCGACATCCCGCTGCGGTACGCCACCGACGACCTGCAGTTGCCTGCCCTGGCAGTGCGCGATCGCGCCACGTTCCGTGCGGGCTGGGTGGTATTGGTGGTGTTGCTGGCCGCGCTGTTCGTGCTGGAGCCGCTGGGCATCCCGGTCAGCGCCGTGGCCTCGGCCTGCGCCGCCGTGCTGTTCGCCGTGGCCGCCCGCGGCCACGTGATTTCAACCCGCCGTGTGCTGCGCGAAGCACCGTGGCAGATCGTGGTGTTCTCGCTGGGGATGTACCTGGTGGTGTACGGGTTGCGCAATGCCGGCCTGACCGACGCCCTTGCCGGGGTACTGGACTGGCTCGCCAGGCATGGGTTGTGGGCAGCTACGCTGGGCACCGGGCTGATTGCGGCGCTGCTCTCGTCGCTGATGAACAACCTGCCCAGTGTGCTGATCGGCGCCTTGTCGATCCATGCCAGCGAAGCCCAGGGCGTGGTGCGCGAGGCGATGATCTACGCCAATGTCATCGGCTGCGACCTGGGGCCGAAGATCACCCCGATCGGCAGCCTGGCCACGTTGCTGTGGCTGCATGTGCTGGCGCGCAAAGGGGTGGTGATCAGCTGGGGATATTACTTCAAGGTCGGCGTACTGCTGACCGTGCCGGTGCTGCTGGCGACCTTGGCGGCACTGGCACTGTGGTTGAGTTTTTGAGGTTGCCGAGCAGCTGGCTCCAATCCTTGGAGCACAGCTTCAGCCAGCGCAAAACCTCTCTTCAACCAATACTCAATTGCCGTCAGCGGTTTCAGCCGTCTTGCGCAAGAAACCCTGCTGGCCGCCATTGCGGTTTGGCGCGAACCCATTGGCCTGCAGGCTCTCTTCGACGGTGTCGTAGAACACGCCGATCTTGCTGATTTCACGAGCCTCTTTGGCGGTGGCGATCGGCCGACCGAACTCGCGCGAAATGCGCACCAGCTGCTCGATCTGCTGCACCGTGGACATCTTCTCGGTCTGCGCCTGGTTCCACAGGTTGTCCTCGATACCGCAGCGCACGTGCAGGCCCATGGCGATGCCCATCATGTTGATCGGCAGCACGTTGCGCATCGAGCTTTCCACGGTGAGCACGGCGCCGTCCGGCACGGCCCGCACGATGTTGGCCAGGCTGTAGATATTCGGCACGTCCATGCCGCCGCCGATGGCCACCCAGTTCATCACCAGCGGGCCTTTGTAGATGCCACGGCGCATCAGGCGCTCGACCGACTCGAAACTGTTCAGGTTGTAGCACTGGAAGGCGCTCTGGATACCGGCGGCGCTAAGGCGGCGCACGTGCTCCTCGACCCAGCCGGGCTGCGCGGGCACGGTCATTTCCTTGTAGGCCTCATACACCGCCGGGTCTTCCATCGAAGTCCCGCGCACATCCTGGTAGCCCCAGTGCTCGACCACGTTCATCTGCGAGGTGTTGACCGTCACGGTGACCTGATCGGGCTTGGGGTCGAGCTCGGCCAGCATATGGCGGGTGTCGTCGCTCAGCCACTTGGCCGCGGCGCCTTCGGTCTCAGGGGCAAAGCTGATCGAGCCACCCACCTGGATGATCATTTCCGGTACCGCTTCACGCACACCGGCAATCAACTCGTTGAACTTGGACAGGCGCTTGGAGCCCTTGCCATCCAGCTCGCGCACATGCAGGTGCAGCACCGTGGCACCGGCGTTGTAGCAATCCACGGCCTTTTGTACTTGCTCGGCCATGGTCACCGGAATGTCCTCGGGGAAGTCGGACGGCACCCAGGAAGGCGCATAGGGCGCTGCGGTGATGATCAACGGCTGCTGGTTCTCGGTGAACAGGTGGCCATCAAGGAAGTTCATGGGGGTGTTCCTTATATTGTGATTATTGGAAAAGTGTCGGTACAGACCGACGGCTATCGGGTTTCAGCAATGCATCTCGCGGATCAGCTTCTTGTTGATCTTGCCGACACTGGTCTTGGGTATGTCCGCCACGAAGTGCACCTGACGGGGAATCGCCCACTTGTTGATCTGGCCACTGTCGACAAACTGCTTCAGGTGCGCTTCGAGCCCTACCTGGTCGAGGCTGCCACCCAGCGTGCACACCACCAGCGCAATCGGCCGCTCGCCCCAGTGCTCGTCGGGAATGCCCACCACCGCCACGGCATTGACCGCCGCGTGCTGGCTGATCAGGTTCTCCAGCGCCAGCGAGCTGATCCATTCACCGCCGGTCTTGATCACATCCTTGATCCGGTCCTTGATTTCCAGCACCCCGTGACGGTCGATCGAGCCCATGTCGCCGGTGTGCAGCCAGCCGTCCTGCCACAGTTCGGCACCCTTTTCCGGCTCGTGCAGGTAACCCTGGGTCAGCCACGGCGAACGCACCACGATCTCGCCCAGCGACTCACCGTCGTGGGCCACCTCCACGCCCGCCGCATCGACGATGCGCAGGTCGACCATCGCCACCGGGGCGCCGGTCTTGATCCGCTGCGCTACCTGCTCGCCCATGGGCAAGGCCAGGTCTTCGTCGCGCAGGTGGGTCAAGGTCAGCAGCGGGCAGGTTTCCGACATGCCGTAGCCGCTGAAGATCAGCATGCCGCGCTCGCTGGCCTGGCGCGCCAGGCCGTGGGTAAGCGCGCTGCCGCCGAGCAGGATCTTCCAGCGGCTGAAATCGATGTGCCGGCTTTGCTCGCTGTCGAGCATCATTTGCAGCAAGGTGGGTACGCAGTGGGAGAACGTCACCCCCTCATCGCGGTACAGGCGCACCAGCTTGTCCGGCTCGTAGCGGCCCGGGTACACCTGCTTGATGCCCAGCATCGTGGCCGTGTAGGGCACGCCCCAGGCGTGCACATGGAACATCGGGGTGATCGGCATGTACACGTCACTGGAACGCAGCAACGGCTGGCCGTCGTAGGCGGCGAAGGTGCCTAACTGGTTCAGGGTGTGCAGCACCAGCTGGCGGTGCGAGAAGTACACCCCCTTGGGGTTGCCGGTGGTGCCGGTGGTGTAGAACAGCGTGGCCACCGACTGCTCGTCGAAGTCCTCGAACTCGGCCTCGGGGCTGGCTGCATCCAGCAGCGCTTCGTATTCGCCGAGCACCGGCAGCGACGTGGCCGCAGCCTCCCCGTCCGTCAGTTGCAGGTAGCCTTTGACCGTGCCCAGCTGGCCGCGCAGCTGCTCCAGCAGCGGCACGAAGTCGTCATGCACCAGCACCAGGTCATCCCCGGCGTGATTCATGGTGTAGGCCACCTGCTCCGGCGACAGGCGAATGTTCACTGTGTGCAGCACCGCGCCAATCATCGGCACGGCGAAGAAGCATTCCAGCGAACGGTGGCTGTCCCAGTCCAGCAGCGCGACAGTGTCACCGGCCTGCACGCCGGCCGCGCGCAGCACGTTGGCCAGGCGCCGCACCCGCTGCTCGAGCTCGCGGTAGCTGTAGCGCAGCGTGTCGGCGTAGACGATCTGCTGGTCCGGCTGGTGCCGCACACCCGACATCAGCAGGCGTTTGATCAGCAAGGGGTAGGCATAGGCGCCGGCTGCCGGCGGCATTATTTTTGTCTTGGCCATGACGTTGGTTCCAGTTTCCATGTTCGAATCGACTAAGAGCTGACTACGCCTGCACCCGCGCTTGCGCGCGTGGTACCAGGGCGCTCTCACAGGGCTGTGGTGCGGCTTCGCAATGCGCGGGGGCCGCCGCGACAAAGCGCTTGTCCGGCAGCAGGAAGTGCGACAGGGCCGGGATCAGCAGCAGTGCGCCGAGCATGTTCCAGAGGAACATGAAGGTCAGCAGGATGCCCATGTCGGCCTGGAACTTGATCGGCGACCACGCCCAGGCGACCACCCCGGCGGCCAGGGTGATACCCACCAGCCCGACCACCCGGCCGGTGAAGGCCACGGCGTTCTGGTAGGCCTCGCCCAGGGTGCGGCCCTGCCGCTGGTAGTGCAGCTGCACACTGAGCAGGTACAGCGCGTAGTCCACGCCGATGCCGACGCCCAGGGCGATCACCGGCAAGGTGGCCACTTTCACGCCAATGCCCATGGCCACCATCAGCGCTTCGCACAGCACTGAAGTCAGCACCAGAGGCAGCAGCGCCACCAAGGTCGCGCGCCAGCTGCGGAAGGTGATCAGGCAGAACAGCGTGACCGCCAGGTAGACAAACAGCAGCATGGTGCGGTTGGCTTCGCGCACCACGATGTTGGTGGCAGCTTCGATACCGGCGCTGCCGGCGGCCAGCAGAAACTGCCGGTCGGGGGTGCTGTTTTCGCGGGCGAAGCGGTCGGCGATGGCCACCACGTCGTCCAGGGTCTGGGCCTTGTGGTCCTTGAGGTAGGCGATCACCGGCATCATCGAGCAATCGGTGTTGAACAGCTCCGGGGCGTTGACCGAGGCCTGCTGGGCGGCGTAGTTGAGCATGTCCTGGTTGCGCTGCAGGCTGCTCATCTTCGGGTTGCCTTCGAAGGAGCCTGCGGTGATCTGGCGCACGGCGTTGACCAGCGACACCGTGGTCTGCACGCCGGGGTACTGCTGCAACTGCCAGGCCAGGCGGTCGGCGAGGATCAGCGTCTTGTAGTTCAGGCAGCCTTCCGGCGGGGTCTTGATCATCACCGCGAACAGGTCGCTGGACAGCGCGTAGTGGCTGGTGATGTAGGCGTTGTCGCGGTTGTAGCGCGAATCGGCGCGCAGCTCCGGCGCGCCACTGTCGAGGTCGCCGATCTTCAACTGCAGGCTCACCCAGAACCCGCCCAGGCCCAGCAACGTGGCCACCAGCACCGCGCCGGTGGCCCACTTGCGCGTGGTAAAGCGGTCGAGGGCGTCCCACAGCTTGCCGAAGCCGCGGTGCTCGGCGGCACGCTGGTCAATGCGCAAGGCACGTTCGGATGCCTTGCGGCCAACGCCAACGTAAGACAGCGACACCGGAATCAACAGCAGCGAGGTGAAGATCAGTACCGCCACGCCGATGCTGGCGGTGATCGCCAGGTCCTTGATCACTGGGATGTCGATCAGCATCAGCACGGCAAAGCCCACGGCGTCCGCCAGCAGCGCCGTAACCCCGGCCACAAACAGGCGGCGGAAGGTATAGCGCGCCGCCACCAGCTTGTGGGTGCCACGGCCGATGTCCTGCATGATGCCGTTCATCTTCTGCGCCGCGTGCGACACGCCGATGGCAAAGATCAGGAACGGCACCAGGATCGAGTACGGGTCGATGGCATAGCCCAGCCAACCGACAATGCCCAACTGCCACACCACCGCCGCCAGGGAGCAGAACACCACCAAGAGGGTACTGCGCACGCAGCGGGTGTACAGGAAGATGATCACCAGCGAGGTGACCACTGCCAGGGCGAAGAACATCATTACCTGGATCAGCCCGTCGATCAGGTCGCCCATCAGCTTGGCAAACCCGATGACCCGCACCTTGTACTTGCCCTCGCCTTCCTTGCCAGACGCGCGCGCCTTGCTGTCGCCGCCGTATTCGTACTGGTCGCGCAACTGCTGTTCGAGCATTTGCGAGAACTGCCGGTAGTCGATACCGCGCCCGGTGGCGAGGTCGTGGTCGAGCAGCGGCACCACCAGCATGCTGGACTTGAAGTCGCTCGCCACCAGGCTGCCGACGATACCGGCACGGTTGATGTTCTGGCGCAGCTGCTCGATGTCGGCCGGTTTGCCCTGGTAGTCATCGGGCATCACCGCGCCACCCTGGAAGCCTTCTTCGGTGACCTCGGTCCAGCGCACGCCAGGGCTCCACAACGACTTCATCCAGGCACGGTCGACGCCCTGGGCAAGGAACAGCTCGTCGTTGATCTTTTTCAGCACGTCCAGGTATTCGGGGTCGAAGATATCGCCCTGGGTGTTCTCCACCACCACCCGCACCGAGTTGCCCAGGCCGCGCAGCGACTTGCGGTTGTCCAGGTAGTTCTGGATGTAGGGCTGGCTTTGCGGGATCATTTTCTCGAAGCTGGGCCGCAGTTCCAGGCGGGTGACCGCCACATAGCCGAGCACCAGCGTGGCCAGCACCATGAACAGCATGAACAGCGGGCGATAGTTGAAGACCATGCGTTCGAGCAGGTTGCCGGAACGTGGATCGAAATCCCGCAGGTCGCGGATCACCGGCATGGTGTCTTGCTTGATGTTGGCCATCACGAGGCTCTCTTGGAATTCTTGTGGGTCTTAGCGGGCTGGCAGCACGCGCACGCCGCGCTCACCTACCAGCACCGTGCCGTTGCCGCGGGTTTGCAGGGCAGCCGCCACGGGTGCCAGCGGCACCTGCGGTTGCAAGGCGAAGCTCTGGCCGCCGTCGTGGCTGCGCAGCACATGCCCGGCCTGGCTGAACAGCCAGTAGTCACCCTGGCTGTCGAGGCTGGCGGCGGTGATGCTCTGGCCCAGCCCGGTGTCCACCTTGGTCCAGCTCTGGCCGCCGTCGAGGCTGCGTGCCACATGGCCACGCAGGCCGTAGGCAAGCACTTCGCCGGGCTTGCCGAGAATGCCGAACCAGGTGCCCTGGTAAGGGCCAGGCAGGGCGACGAAGCGCTGCTGCCCGGTGTTCCACTTGAGCAGCAGGCCCTGTTCGCCGGCCACATAAAGGTCATCGCCGACCGCCCGGATGGCATTGAGGTGCAGGCCTTGCGGGTTGTCGGTGCGGTCCTGCATCGGCACCCAGTTTTCGCCGCCATCGTCGGTGCGCAAGATCAGGTTGAACACACCCACTACGTAGCCGTGCCGGGCGTCGGTGAACCACACACCCAGAAACGGCTTGTCGGCGCCCTCTTGCTCCAGGCGCTGGCCTTCGGCGGCGAACTGCGGCCATTGCGCATCGTCGGGGTGGGCCTGTGCCAAGGCCTGGTAATGGGCCGTGACCAGTGCACCGATCTTCCGGCCATCGAGCTGCACGGCCCAGTTCATACCGCCGTCACGGCTGTGCAGCACCACGCCATCGTTGCCTACCGCCCAACCCTCCTGGGGGGTTGGAAACGCCAGGGCATTGAGGTCGGCGCTGACCGGTACGCTGGCCTGGCGCCAGTCCTGGCCCTGGTTGTCGGAATACACGATGTGGCCACGGGCCCCCACCGCGACCAGCCGCTCACCGGCCCGCACCACATCGCGCAAGGCGCTGTGCACCGCCAGCGCGCTAGGCTCGGCCGGCAGGTCCAGCACATCGACATAGGCCGCCTGGGCCACACCGCAACTGCCGCCCAGGGCGAGCGTGATTGCCAGCGCCCACGGCGCATACTTGTTCAAAGAAGCCATGCCACATCCTCTGCAAAACCTGACGGCGGCCACGTGCGGGCCGCCGTCAGACGGGTCGTCGGGGTCAGCGAATGCCGGCGCCGGCCAGGGCTTCGGGCGACCATTGCGCCTTGGACAGAGGGGCGATGTACTCGATACCGCCATGCGGGCCGATCAGGCCGTTGACGTTGTAGGTGCCACCGACCAGGTCGTAGACCACGTGCGGGTTGTTGTTGGGAATCTGCACGTCGTAGCTCTGGGTAAAGAAGCTGAACGAGCCGCGATACAGCTGGCCACGGGCGTCGTACTGGTCAGAAGCCAGCGCAAACCAGCTGTCCTCGTCAAGGTAGAAGCGGCGCTTGGCATAGATGTGGCGGGCATTGCCCTTGAGGGTGCCTTCCACTACCCAGACACGGTGTTTTTCCCAGCGCACCTGGTCGGGCGAAAGGTGGTTCGGCGTGGTCAGGGACTTCGGGTCGTGAATGTAGGTGAGCTTGTAGGTGTTGTACGGCACGTACATTTCTTTCTTGCCGAGCAGCTGCCAGTCGTATCGGTCCAGCGCACCGTTGAACACGTACACGTCGTCGAAGGTGCCGGAGCCTGCAGTACCTGGGTTGGGTGTGTCGTAGGCCAGGTTCGGCGCCAGCTTCACCCGGCGCTGCCCAGGCAGGTACTGCCAGGCGCGTCGCTCTTGTACCAGCGGGTTGGCGGCGTCCTTGAGCATCATCGATTCACCGGCGCGGCGTGCCGGGCCTTCGAAGTACAGCTTGGTCTGGAAGTAGATGTCCTTGGGCTCGATGACTTTGTTCAGCTCTTCGTAGATCGGGTAGGCGTTGTACGCCAGGCCCGTGGTGGCCAGGGCCGCGACGCCGGCGGAGTCGACGTTCCAGGAGTCATACTTGGCCTTCTGTGCCACGCCCTGGTAGCGCAGCAGGTGGTTCCACATGGCCTCGGCGCCCGACTGCGGGATCGGGAACGGCACGCCGGGCAGCACATTTTCGATGGCCATGCCGTCCTGCAGGGACTTGGCATTGGCGGCATTTTTCAGGGTGTTGTCGAGCAGCACCTTGGGCAACGCCGCGGTGCGGTGGCTTGGGTACACATCGATGTGGAAGCTCGGGAAGCGCTTGGCCAGCTCTACGGTGGTAGCGGTCAGCGAATCCTTGTACTGGTCGACGTTCTTGCCGTCGATCACCAGCAGCGGTTTCTCCGAGGCGAAGGGGTCCGGGCGCAGGGTATCGCCCTGCTTGAAGCCGGCAGGCGGGGTGTTCAGGCCACCCTGGTAGGCCGGGATCGCGCCGTCGGCACTGGCGGCCTTGTCGGCGCCGACCAGGGTCAGGTCCTTGCCCAGCCGGGCGACGTCCTGGGCCGGGGCGGCCGCATGGGCATTACCGGCAATAACGACCGCAAGCGAGGCCGACAGCAGGCTATTGAGATACTTCATCGCGTTTCTCCGCTTGTTGTTGTACTAGGAGCTTCAGAAGGTGGTCTTGAACGAGGCCGTGACCATGCCGCGATCTTTGAGCAGCGGTGCAAGCCCTGCCTGCGAAGTGATCTGCCCGGGGATGCACTGGTAACGCCCGTTGGTGCCCGGGGTGTTGTTGTCGGTGCCGGTTTCGCAGGTATCGAACTTGCCGAAGGAGTCGACGTACTTCAGGTCGAACTTGTACTTCTGGTAGACGTCGGCGGCGATCCCGATCGAGTAGCTGCCGGAGTCTTCATTGCCGCCCAGCTGCACGGCCGAGTTGCCCTTGAGGCCGACGTTGTAGGACAGCGGCAGTGTGATATCGACCCCTGGCAGCGCCTGGAACCAGGTCGGGGTGAAGTTGACCGCCAGGGTGTAGGCGTTGGTGGTGACCTTGTCGACACCTTCGTAGCTGGCGTCGCCCTTGAAGGTCTGCTCGCCCTTGTCGACACTGACCAGATGGGTCATGGCGCCTTCCACGGCCAGCGACGAAGCGTTCCACAACGGCGTGGCGCCGAACGACACCAGGCCGTTGAGTACCACATGCAAGGTCTTGCCGCGGGCCAGCCCGGTTTCACCGTGGCCTGGCACTTCGCCGATCAGGTTGGTGCCGCCGGCGGTACCAGCCAGCGCCTCGTACAGCGGCCCGTTGATCGTGGTGAAGTTGCTGATCAGCGGCATGTTTTCGCGGTAGTTGACGTCCAGCCCCACGCTCACCGGGCCGACGCTCTTGGCCAGGCTGATGCCGTAGATATCGATATCGTCGGCATAGGCCGTCATGTAGCTGGTGCCTTCCAGGCTGCCCGTGTGCAGGTTGGGGGCATTGATCAGCACCGCGGGGGTCGGGTCGGAGGTGTTGCGGTAGTAGAAGCCCAGGGTGCCGTCGAGCCATTCCGGGCTCCACTTGGCCATTACACCGAAGTCGCCGCTGTTGTGCGGGCGGATGTCATGCCCACGGGGTGCGCCATAGAAGGCACCGGCACCGCCGACGGCGTTGGGCACCGGCAGCCAGAAAATGTCGGCACCGTCGCCAAGCATGTCGTAGGCGCCCATGTAGGTGCCCCCTTCAGGCAGGCGCGAGTTTTCGAATTCGAGAAAGTACTGGGCCGCCAGGGTCAGTTCCGGGGTGATCGTGTAACTCAGCGACAGCTGCTTGCGCGGCAGGAACAGTTCCTTGGTTTCGGTGCCGGGCACGTTGTACAGCTTGGCCAGGTCCAGTGCCGACTGGCCATAGTTGATGCCGTTGGCGGCGTTGAACAAGGTCTCGCCCCAGTACACCGAGTGCCAGCCGAGCTTGCCGCTGAGCATCGACTCGTCACCGATTTCGCTGCTGTAGAACACGAAGGCATCGAGGAATTCGCCAGACGGGCCGTTGTAGTACCGGTCGCTGTAATTGCTCAGGCCATGGCGCCTGGACGGGCCGCCCTGCAGCACAGTGCCGGCCGGCAGGCCACCGGCCGGGCGCGCCAGCACCAGGTTGCCGGCATTGCCCGCCTGGCCGGGAAACGGGTTGGAGTTGGAGCCCACGTCGTCATAAGCGTGGTCGTACCAGCTCGCAGCACTGACGCGCATACCCATGTTGCCCTGGTACACCACGTCCAGTTCGGTCAGCAGGTCGACCCGCTGGGTCACCGCGCTGCCGACGCTGAAGTTCTTGTCACCGTCGTTGAGGTTGGCGGTGCGGGCGACCTTGGCGTTCTGGCCCTCGACCCGCTGGCCGTAGCTGAGCTTGGCGGTGTTGTCGAAGCGCACGTTCCAGTCAGGGTCGGCCAGGTCAAGCTGAAATGCCTGGGCAGCCGGCGCGCCGGCGACCAGCACCAGCGTGGCCAACAGATTGCGGCGGTGAAGGCAGAAGAGAACGTTCTTATTGTTGTTCATGCGGTATCTCTGCTTGGGATGTGCAAGGTGCCAGCAACGATCGGGCGCCGGCCTGACCCTGAGTGCGCGTGCCCCGCGCGGTTTAGCGGTCGAGTTGCTGGATCAAGGCCTCGGCGTGTGGCCATGGGCCGAAGCCCGAGGCTGGGTTGAGGTGGCCAACGGCGCCGAGATCGACCAGCTCGCTGCCCCACTCGTCGGCCATGCGGGCGACTGCTTCGAAACCCGCCAGGTGATCGTTGCTGCTGGCCGCGACCAGGCTCGGGAATGGCAGCCGGCCGCTTGGCAGCGGCGCCCAGCCGTTGGCGCGCAGGGTGTCGGGGGTGGGGTAACTGGCCGGCCAATTGGTATCCAGGTCCGGTGGGGCGGCCAGCAAGGCGCCCTTGATCGGGCGTTGGTAGCGGGCGGCCCAGTGCGCCACCATCAGCACACCGGCGCTGTGCGCGACCAGGATCACCGGGCCGTCGATGCTGGCCAGTTCGCGCTCGATCGCTTCAACGCGCGCGCTGCAACTGAGCTTGTCGGTTTCCAGCGGTGGTACCGAGCGAACCTTGCCCAGGCGCGCTTGCAGCAGGGTTTGCCAATGTTCGGGTACATGGTCGCGCAAGCCAGGCACGATCAGCACGGTTGCGGCGGTTTGCAGTTTTTCCACGTCAGGGCCCTTGCTCTGGTCAACTCGGTCGATTGCCGACTGCTTGAAGCCAGAGTAAAGAGTCGCCCTGCCAGCCGCTTTACATTGCGCGTCACGAACTTTTCAGTTGATGACACGGCTGCTGTGCCGCCCGGCCCCGGGCTCCGCTGCTCGGAAATGGCTTTGCATCTGACGACACAACCGCTATAAAAGACCACCCGCCAGCGCAGCGGAAGCTCATCAAGATCACGTGGAAAACAATAAAATGACCGTGCTCGCCCGTGCTGCAACCCTCACCAATTACCTGGAAGTTTCACGCCATCTGGGCCTCAACGGCCATGGCCTGCTGGCTCAGGCCGGCCTCAGTGCATCGCTGCTGGAAACCCCTGATCAACGCATCCCGGTGGCCGCCGCCATCAACGTGCTGGAGGAGTCGGCGCGGCTGAGCGGTTGCGAAGCCTTCGGCCTGCGCATGGCCGAACTGCGCCAGTTGTCGGACTTTGGCCAGGTCAGCCTGCTGATCAGCCATCAGCACTCGCTGCGTGACGCCCTGCAGGTGATCGTGCAGTACCGCCACCTGCTCAACAACGCACTGGCCATCCACATCGAGGAAATCGGCAAGACGGTGATCATCCGCCAGGAGGTCATCACCGACCAGCCGATGCACAGCCGCCAGGCCATCGAGCTGGCCATCGGCGTGATGCACCGCTTCTGCTCGGCGCTACTGGGCTCGCACTGGCACCCGATCAGCGCCAACTTCACCCACGCCGCCCCAGCTGACCTGGCCATCCACCGGCGCATCTTCGGCTGCAAGCTGGAGTTCAACACCGACTTCAATGGCCTCGTCTGCTCGGCGTCCGACCTGGACACCGCCAACCCCCAGGCCAACGCAGGCATGGCGCGGCTGGCGCAACGTTATGTGGGGTTGCTGCAGGACGAAAACCTGCCATCGCTGACGCTGGAAGTGCGCAAGGCGATCTTCCTGCTGATGCCCATGGGCCGCGCCACCATCGAGCACATCGCCCAGACCCAGGGCATGAACGTGCGCACCTTGCAGCGGCGCCTGGAAGAAGAAGGCGCGACCTTCAGCGAGCTGGTCAACGGCGTACGCCGCGACCTGGTGGTGCGCTACCTGGAAAGCCCTGGCTATTCGCTGGGGCGCATCGCCGACATGCTCGGCTATTCCATGCACAGCTCGTTCACCCGTTGGTTCATCAGCCAGTTCGGCCAGCCGCCAGCCACCTGGCGTGCGCAGCATGAGCCGCACACACAAACCAGACGCAACCGCAGCGCCGCCCAGGCGACCACCAGCGCACGCTGACGGCCCTTGGCCTCTGGGCTACATGCCGACGTGCATCAGGCCCAGCACCAGCAGCACCAGGAACACCGTCTCGCCCACCATCAGCACAATCGGCTTGATGCCTACGGCGGCCAGCTCCTTGAGCTGGGTTTTCATGCCCAGGGCTGCGATCGATACCACCAGGCACCCACGCGACAGTTCGTTGATACTGCGCTGCACAGCCAGCGGCACCCAGCCGGTGCTGTTGACGCAGACAAGGATCAGGAAGCCGACCGCGAACCATGGCAGTGTTCGGCCAGAAAACTCGCCGCACCCGCGGCGATCAAGCTGACGATCAGGCCCAGGGCCAGGTCGCGCACCCGGTTGTTGACCTGGGCAAACGCCAGCGTGCTCATGCCTCCCTCTCCGTCAGGCCCGACACCGCAAGATGCATGGCCTCCAGCAAGGCCTCGGCCGGCTGCGCGCCAACCACTTGCAGCCGGTCATCGAAAACGAAGCACGGCACGCCGCGGCCGGCGATGTCAGCGCTGGCGCTGACGAACGGCAGGCCATCGCCACGCAAGCTTCCGGCCAGCGCCTCTGGGGCAAAGCCGCACTGCTCGGCGATGCGCAACAGCGTAGCGCGGTCGCCCAAGTCCTCACCCTGCTTGAAGTACGCAGCCAGTAACCGCTCCAGCAGTGCCTCTACCTGTGCTTCACTGCCCAGCTCACTGGCGTGAAGCAACAGGCGATGAGCGTCGGCGGTATTGGGCATGCGCTCGATGCGGCTGAACTCGATCTGCTCGCCGACGGCGCTGGCCGCTTCGCGCACCTGGGCCTGACGCTGCCGCACCGCCTGATCGCTGCCCAGGCGTCGCCGGTAGAACTCAGCGAACGGCTGGCCATCGAATGGCAGCTCAGGCAACAGTTGCACGCCCTGCCAGGCCAGGTTGACCTCGACCTCTGGCTGCGCTGCCTTGAACTGCGCCAGGGCGGCTTGCAGTTGCCGGCGGCCTATCAAGCACCACGGGCAGATGAAATCGAAGTACACATCAATCGACAACGAACGCTTCACGAACGGGCCTCCAGTTCTGGCTGGACAGGTGCCTGGGCGGTTTCACCGAGCTGCAGGTGCGCCATGTCCAAGTGATAGTGACGCTTGGCATAAATGAACACCGCTGCAGCGCCGATGCTGATCAACGGCACTAGCTGGAATGCCGACTGCAAGCCGATCAGGTCAGACACCTTGCCGGTGATCAGCGGGCCGGTGGCCAACCCGAGCAGGTTGTTGCACAAGGTCAGCGTGGCAAACGCGGTGCCGTGCACCGTGTAGTGGGTGAGGTTGGCGACCATGGCGCTGGATGGGCCATTGGTGCCGGCGGCGATCATCATGCCCAGGCAAATCAGCACCAGTTGCGGCATGCCCGGCGGCAAGGCAAAGGCCACTGACAGCAGCACACAGCTGCCCAGGCAGTAGGCGATGGCCAGGCTGATCTTGTGGTCCGGGCGCTTGCGCCCCATGCGGTCGCAAAACATGCCGCACAGCACGATGCCAACCCCGCTGCACAGCACGATAATCGCAGCCACGGCGCCGGCGCGGTCAGTGCTCATGGCGTAGTAGCGGTTCAGGTAGCTGGGGAACCACACGATCACCGTGCCACCGACGAACAACTGCAAACCGCTGCCGACATAGGCGCTGATGACCGAGCGGCTTGAATACAGGGTACGCAGTGGCCGCATTGCCTTGAGCGCAGCCTTGTCGGGCGTTGCCGCCAGGCCCTTGGGGGCAATGCGCGCCTCGCGCACGATGAGCGGATACAGCAGCGCCAGCGCCAGGCCGAAGAAGGCCATGCCGGCGAATGCCCAGCGCCAACCCAGGTGCTGGGCCATCACACCGCCCAGGCCCATGCCCAGTACCGAACCGAACATGCCGCCGGCCATGAACGAACCCGCCAGTGTGGCGCGCATCTCACGCGGGAACACCGCCACCACCACGGCAATACCGACGCTGCCGTAGGCCGCCTCGCCGACACCAACAAGAAAGCGCGCGATGAACATCTGCTGGTAGTTTTCCGCCAGGGCGCAACCCAAGGTAGCCAGGCTCCACATCACGGCCATGAACGTCAGGCTCTTGATCCGGCCAATGCGGTCGGCCAGCAACGACAGGGGGAAGGTCAGCAAACCGACCATCAGCGCGACGATGCCGCTGAGCAGCCCGAGCTGGCTGTCGCTGAGCTGCCATTCCTGCTTGAGCAGCGGGAATACGGCGTTGAGCACTTGCCGCGACATGTAGTCGGAAATCAGCAGGCCGAAGGTCAGGGCGAAAACGATCCAGGCGTAGCGCCGTGGAATGCCGAGCGAAGTATCAGTGCCTGGTTCTGCCGCACTGGCGTGATAGGTGGCCATGCTGCCTCCTCGGATATCTGAGTTTTTTTTGTTGTTATTGCTTACAGGCTATCGCGTAGCGATTGGGGCCGCATTGCGGCCCCAACGTGTCTGGCGGGTCAGAAAGTCGCATCCCCCATGATCCCGGCGCGTTCCATCTTGCGGTGGCAGGCTGGGTAATCCATGACGGCGTAATGCTGGGTACTGCGGTTGTCCCAGATGGCAATGCTGTTGGGCTTCCAGCGCCAGCGCACCTGGTACTCGGGGATGTAGGCCTGGCTGATCAGGTAGCGCAGCAATTCGCCCGCGCCGGGGTTGGCATCCTGGCCGAAACGCACCCGCTCGGGGGTGTGATAGTTGCTGAAATGGGTGGCGAAGGCATTGACGAACAGCACCTTCTCGCCGGTCTCCGGGTGAGTACGCACCACCGGGTGCTCGGCATCCGGGAAGCGCGCCTTTAATGCCAGGCGTTTTTCGATCGGCATGGCCGCGCCAAACGTGGCCTCGATGCTATGTCGCGCCCGCAGCCCTTCGATACGCGTCTTGATCTCGGTCGGCAGGTTGGCGTACGCCAGCACCATGTTGGTCCACAGGGTGTCGCCGCCCACCATAGGGCTTTCCACGCAGCGCAGCACGCAACCCATCGGCGGTTTTTCACGCCAGGTGGCGTCGGTGTGCCAGGCGTTTTCATAGCGGTCAACCGGCGTTTCCGGCGACTTGTAGATCTGCACCAGGCCCGGGTGGTCCGGGTCGCTGCCGACCACGGGGTGGTCCTCCAGCTCGCCGAAGCGGCGGGCGAACGCCACGTGGTCGGCGCGGCTGATGTCCTGGTCGCGCAGGAACAGCACCCGGTGCTTGAGCAACTGGGCACGCACCTCGGCAAACAGGCCGTCATCATGGATCGCATCGGCCAGCCTGACGCCAAGCAGTTCGGCACCGATGGCGCAGGTCAATTGTTCGACTTGCATGGCAGTGCCCTCCTCAAATGACGAAGATCGACGAGCCGGTGGTCTTGCGCGACTCCAGATCACGGTGCGCCTGAACTGCGTCCTGCAAGGCGTAGTGCTGGTTGATTTCGATCTTGATACGGCCGCTACCCACATGGCCGAACAGCTCGCCTGCCAGGGCGGCTTTCTCGGCCGGGTCGGCGATGTAATCAGCCAGCGCCGGGCGGGTCAGGAACAGCGAGCCCTTCATCGCAAGAATCTGCGGGTCGAACGGTTCGATGGTGCCGGATGCGGTGCCCACGCAGACCATCAGGCCACGGCGCTTGAGCGAGTCCAGCGAGCCCATGAAGGTAGTGCGCCCGACGCTGTCGAAGACCACGTTGACCCCAACCCCGTCGGTCAGCTCGCGCACGCGTTTGGCCACGTCTTCGTGGCTGTAGTTGATGGTGTGGTCGCAACCATGGGCATGCGCCAATTCGGCCTTGGCGTCGGTGGACACGGTACCGATCACGGTCAGCCCCAGCAGCTTGGCCCACTGCGAGACGATCAACCCGACACCACCCGCAGCGGCGTGCAGCAGAATGCTGTCCCCTGGTTTGAAGTCGTACAGGCGACGCATCAGGTACGAGGCCGTGAGGCCGCGCATGGTCATGGCCGCGGCCGTTTCGAACGCGATGGTTTCCGGCAGCTTGATCAGCGGCGCGGCAGGGATCAGGCGCTCGGTGCTGTAAGCGCCGAGGGTATTCATGAAGCCGGTGTAGGTCACCCGGTCGCCGACCGCTACGTGGCTGACACCCTCGCCCACCGCCTGGACCACGCCGGACGCTTCCACGCCCATGCCGTTGGCCAGCGGGATCGGGTAGGTGCCGTTGCGGAAATAGGTGTCAGCGTAGTTCAGGCCGACCGCCACGTGGCGCAGGCGCACCTGCCCAGGGCCCGGTTCGCCGACTTCGACGTCTTCGTAGCGCAGGACCTCAGGCCCTCCGGTTTCGTAGAAACGTACCGCTTTGGCCATGCCAATCTTCCTTCTTGTAGTTTTTGGTGAATAGCAACATTCGTCTTGAAGGGCAATTTAGGCCGTTGCGCAATACGCCGCTTATCATCGGACGACAACGGTTTTTCAGTTCATGACAGCGCCCCCGGTTTCAGTGCCGGGGCGCGGCTGGCATGGCTCAGAACGCCGAAATACCACCATCCACGGCGATCGCCTGGCCGGTCATGTAGCTGTTTTCACGGGCGCACAGCATCAGCATGGCCGCAACGATTTCGTCGGGGGTACCCAGGCGCTTCATCGGCGAGCCCTGGGCGAGAAACGCCTGCTGCTCGCCCACAGCGCTCCCGGTAACCATGGGCGTGGCGCTGTAGAACGGGCACAGCGCATTGACGCGGATGCCTCGGCGGGCGTATTCCACCGCCGCAGTTCGGGTCAGCCCCACCACTGCATGCTTGGCAGCGGCATAGGCGGCCAGCTTGGGCGCACCGCCAAGCCCGGCCATGGAGGCGATGTTGAGGATCACCCCGCCGCCTTGCGGCAACATCTGGCGGAGCTGTTGCTGCATGCAGAAGAACACGCCCTTGGTGTTGACCGCGTGGCTGCGGTCCAGCTCTTCTTCGGTGGTGTCGACGAAGCGCTTCATCGGCGTAAGGATGCCGGCGTTGTTCACCCCCACATCGAGGCGGCCGAAGGTGGCCATGGCCGCGTCCACCAGCGCCTTGACCTGCACCTCACGGGTCACGTCGCACGGCACCGCCAGCACTGTGGCGCCGGCCTCGCGCAGGGTGCCGGCCACCCGCTCCAGGCCCGTGACGTTGCGGTCGCCGAGCACCAGGCGGGTGCCCAACCCGGCCAGTCGCTCGGCCAACAACGCGCCAAAACCGCTGGCGGCGCCGGTGATCATCACCACCTGGTTGCGATAGCTGTCCAGGTTCATCCGGCCACCCCCGGCGCTGTGCGGGCGAGGATCTTCTTCGCCAGGCTCATGCGGTGCACTTCGTTCGGGCCGTCATAGATGCGGAAACTGCGCGCATCGCGGAAAATCCGCTCGACGATAGACTCGCCGGTAACGCCCTGCCCACCGAGCACCTGCACACAACGGTCGATCACCCGCCAGATGGCCTCGGAGCTGAGCACCTTGGCCATGCTCGACTCGAAATTGCCGCGCTCGCCCTGGTCCAGTACCCACGCGCAGTGCCAGATCGACAGGCGCGTGGTGTGCAGGTCCATTTGGTTGTCGGCGAGCATGAAGCCCACGCCCTGATGCTCGCCCAGCGGCTTGCCGAACGACACCCGGTGGCTTGCGTAGCGGCAGGCTTCGTCATGGGCACGACGGGCCTGGCCGAGCCAGCGCATGCAATGGGTCAGGCGCGCCGGGGCCAGGCGCACCTGGGCGTAACGGAAGCCTTTGCCCACTTCGCCAAGCACATCGCTGGCGGGAATGCGCAGGTTGTCGAAGCGCAGCACCGCGTGGCCGCCGGCGAAGCAACTGTCGAGCGAGTCCATCATGCGCTCGAGGATGAAACCGGGGCGGTCGGTGTCGGTGAGGAACATGGTCGCGCTGCCGTCTTCCATGCGCGCCATGATGATTGCCACTTGCGCGCCCTCGGCACCGGTGATGAACCACTTCTGGCCATTGATGACGTAGTCGTCGCCGTCGCGTACGGCCTGGGTGGTGAGCATCGACGGATCGGAGCCGGCGCCCGGGCTTGGCTCGGTCATGGCGAAGCAGGAGCGGACCCGGCCCTGCACCAGCGGCTTGAGCCAGCGGTCTTTTTGCGCAGGCGTTGCCACTTGTTCCATCAGGTGTATGTTGCCTTCGTCGGGGGCATGGATGTTCAGGGCCACCGGCCCAAGCGGCGAATAACCGGCCTCTTCGAAGATGATCGCCTTCTCGATGTGGCTCAGGCCCAGCCCGCCCATTTCACGCGAGGCATGCGGAGTCAGCAGGCCGTGTTCACGGGCGCGCTCGATCAGCACCTGGCGCAGCTCGGGCGATGGACCGTGGGGTGTCTGGCGCGGGTCGCGCTCCAGGGGGATGACGAGGTCAGCGACGAACTGCCGTACTTTGGCTTGCAGGGCAGTCAACTCGGCAGACAGGGCGAAATGCATGGCGGTATTCCTTAGCAGGGTCATCAGGGTCAGGCGAGCAGGCGACGTGGGTCGATGGAGGCGTGCACATGCTCCATGACGGTCTGGTCGATCGTTGCCTTGGCAGGGTCGTAGGCTGAGTAGTTGAGGGTGCGGATGTAGGCACGCAGCACCCGCGGGCCAGCCATGTCGATGTCGACGATGTTCAGGCAGGCCGGGTCTTGCTCGAAGGCAGCCAAGGCACCAAGGCCGGCGCCGCAGGCCCAGGCCAGGAGGATGCGGTTGACCGCATCATGGGTGACCAGTAGCAGCGCGCTCCAGTCAGGCGATTCCAGCAACTGCTGGAAGCTGCCCAGCACGCGTTGCTGGAAAGCAACCCACGGCTCACCGCGCAAGAAGGCTGCGTCGGCGCGATCAGCGAGCTGGTAGGCCTGGGCCACTTCGCGGTGCAGGCATTCGCGGGGGATTTCCCTCAATCGGCCGGCACGGATTTCGCGAAACCCCGCGTGCTCTTCCACAGGCTGGACGCGGCCGTCCAGGAGCTGGTCGAGTGTTTGCCGGGTGCGCGGGTAGTCCGAGCACACGGCGCGGTCGAAGGGTGTCTGCGCCAGCACCTGGCCCAGCGCTTGGGCCTGGGCTACGCCCTTGGGCGACAACGGCACGCTGCGCGGGTCGAGGGGCCGGCCGCTGGCATCGAAATAGTCAACATGGCCATGGCGCACCAGGTAGCAACGACGGCGGCGCACGGGCTGGGCAGGCTGTTCAGTCATGGATCAGTGCCTTGGGGTTGCTGATGCTCAGTTGTGCGCGGTTGATGGCACGCAGTGCCGCCAGCAGGCGGGCACGGGGCTCACCGGCATGGTCGTAGGCCCCCTGGCGAATGCGCTGGGCGAGCTCGCTGCGGGCTTGCTCGGACGAGGCCTGGTCTTGTAGCAGCCCGGCCATGGCCTGGCGTTCGATGTTGGCACAGGCCACCCCCTGGGCAGCCTCGCGGCAGGCGATCAGCAGAGCGCTGGCCACCATCCGCGCCTCGTAGTGTAAGTGCGCCGGCAATGCGGGCAACAACTGCTTGAGCACGGCGTCACGCGCCGTCAGCAGCAAGTCCTGGGCATCGGGCTGGTTCATGCGCGGCCTCCTTGGGTGAGCAACAGCAGTTCCTGTTCGAGCTCGCTGACCATGCGCCCGGTCAACGCCAGCTCCAGCGAACGTTGCTGGCCTGAGGCATGGCGTTCGGCCTGCTGCAGGGCGATCACCGCCCAGCGCAGGTGGGCCATGACCTGCCAGAAACGCAGCGTTTCGCGGTCCAGGTCGAGTGGCGAGACGCTGCGGTAGCCGGCGAGCAGGTCGTCCAGGCGGCCGACGCCGCCCGCCTCCAGATCCGGCCGGGCGAAGCGCCAGCAGCGTGCGGTGAACCAGCCCAGGTCTTCGCGGGGGTCGCCCCAGCCGGCGAATTCCCAGTCCAGCACGCCGCAGAGCTCCCCTCCCTCGACCATGTAGTTGCCTGTGCGGTAGTCGCGATGGATCAGGCAGGTGGCAAGGGGCGCTGGCTTGTTCAGCTCGCACCAGCGCAAGCCCCATTCGATGATCGGGTGGCTGCCCGGCAAAGCATCGAGGAACAGCCGGTACTGGTCGACGCTGGCCTGCACGGCGTCGGCCACCGGTGCAGGCAGGAACGCCAGCGCCGCTTGCGGTGGGCGCAGCTGGTGCAAGCGTGCGAGGTTGGCCCCAAGCGCCCGGCACAGCCCCGGGTTGCCCTCGGGGGCGCCTTGGCTGCTGGTCAAGCGGTGGCCGCCAGCGTGGCCGGCCAGGGCCTGCATGATGAAGAAATCGCGCCCGATCACCTGTGGCGTCTGGCACAGCCACAGTGGCTCGGGCACCTTCACGCCCACTTGGTGAGCGGCGCTGAGCACGGCGAACTCCTGCTCGCGGCTCATGCTGGCGGCCACGGCGGAAGCCGCATCGGTGCGCAGTACCCAACGCTGCGGCACACCGGCAACCTCGGCCTTGATCAACCAGTTCTCCTGGATGGCGCCGCCTGACAAGCGCTCACTGTGGGTGATGCGCACCGGCTGGCCGTGCAGGCGCTGCTGTAGATAGGCAGACAGCACCTCATGGGCGTCTGATACGTCGATGCGAGCACTGGATTGCTGCGCGAAATGGCTGCTTGGCATGGTCGGTCCAACTCACTGTTCACGAGTGCCGTGGCTCTAAGCAAGATGGTTGCCAGCTTCCTATGATTTAAATATTCGCTTAATAATCAATGAGTTGAATCTAATTTCCCGGCGTACTCAACGCGATTCAAATCAAACTTGAACAGCGCCATCGCACAGCTGAAACCGCCGTTCAATTCTGCACAGCAAGCCACTGCCCTCCCCCGCAGAATTTCCCCGCGCCGGGCGTGCGCTCGGCTAGGATGTCTGGCCAAACCGATGGAACCTGCTAGCCATGCATCTTCCCGCGCTCAAACCGAACCAGCTGCGCCCGCCCGCCGAGCCGACCAAAGGGGTGGTGCGAGCGCGGCTGCTCGAGCAACTGGCCACCGCCCTGGACAACAGCAGCGTCGTGCTACTGCAAGCACCGCTGGGCTATGGCAAGAGCACGCTACTCGGCCAGTTAACCCGCAGCCTGGCGGGAGCCTGGGCATGGCTGCGTGTGACCCGTGCCGAGAACCAGCCACTGGCCCTGCTGCTGCACCTGCACGCGGCGCTGCAACTGCCTGCGCAGCAACGCGACACACCCCAGGCCGAGCACCTGTGGAGCCTGATCCTGGCCGACCTGGAGGCCCGTCAGGCGCCGCTGACGCTGCTCCTCGACGACCTCCACCTGCTCAACGCCGCACCCGCCTGGCAGTACCTGGACACGCTGCTGCATTACCCGCCGCCTGCGCTGCGCCTGGTCGCCGCCAGCGAAGGGCCGCCCCCGCTGCCGCTAGCCCACTTGCGCCGCGATGGTCGGCTGACTGTGCTGGGCGCCCGTGACCTGGCCCTGGACAGCGAAGAGACGCGCCAGTTGGCACAGGCCCGGGACGTCAACCTGGGCAGCGATGCGCTGTACCAGCTGCGCGCCGGCAGCGAAGGCTGGCCCAGCGGTGTGCTGTTCTGGTTCGAGGCCTACCGCGAGGCGCTGCACAGCACCGGCCAGGCCCCCGCTGACCTGCGCCCGATCACCCGCCAGGCCTATGCCCATGCCCGGCAGTTTCTCGAAGAGGAACGTCTGCAGCGCTTGCCCCTGCCGTTGCGCGCATTTCTCGAACACACCGCGGTGGCCCAGGTGTTCGATGCAGGCCTTGCCAGCGAACTGGCCGCCAATGCCGATGTGCCCGCCGCGCTGCGCCAGCTGCAGCGCCTGGGCCTGATCATCGAAGTCCCCCAAGGCAGTCACGCCGAATACCGCTACCACCCGGCCCTGCGCAACAGCCTCTACCACCGCCTGGAACAGCGCGATCCCCAGCGCCTGCGGCAACTGCATCGCCAGGCTGCCAACTGGCTGCTGGCCCAGCGCCGTTACACCGAGGCGATCTACCAGTTCGGCCGCGCCCGCGACCTGGACGCCGTGCTCAACATCGTCGATCGGCACGCTTTCGAGCTGCTGCGCGAGGGCAAGGTCAACACCCTGGTCGATGTGCTCGACGAGGTCGCCGGGCACGCCGGCAACGACAGCTTCACCTTGGCAATGACCGAAGCTTCCACGGTGATGGTCACCAACGATATCGCCCAGGCCTGCCAGTGCCTGCACCAGCTCTATGCCCTGCAGCGCCGCCAGGCAGTGCCGCGGCACCCCGAGCGGGTACAGCAGACGGTGATGTTTCTGCGCAGCCGCCTGGCCTACCTGGGGGGCAATCTGGGGCACGCGCTGGCCCTCGCGGCGCGGGCACTGCAGCAGTTTCCCCAGCACAACGCGGCGCGCTCGGTGCTGTACTTCGACCGCGCCAACTGCCTGGCCGCGCTCGGCCAACTGGAGCAGGCCCACACCGAAGGTAGCCGCGCCCTGCGCGAGCTGCAGGGCTTTGGCCTTAGCGGCTACACCAACCTGCTGCAACTGTTGCTGGCGCAGATCGAACTGGCCCAGGGCGCCAACGATGCTGCGTGGGCGCGCCTGCAAGGCATGGCCGAGCTGCCTGCCGCCGGCAGTTCGGGGCGCTTCTATGAACTGTTCCGCCACCTTGGCAAAGGCTTGGCACTGTTGCAGGCCAACCGCCTGGCCCAGGCACGCCAAGCCCTGGCCCAGGCCGAGGTGCTGGCACTGGGCTTCCCCCACAGCGCTGCGCTGCCTTGGGTGTTCCACCACCAGGCATGCCTGCACTGGGCGCTGGGCGAGACCGGCCAGGCCAAGGCACGCTGGGCAGAGGTACGCCGGCTGGCCCGCCAGAACCGTTTGCTCACCCTCTACCGCCAGGCCGGCGCCTGGCTCGCGCGCCTGGCATTGCGCGACAATGATCAGGACTACCTGCCCGACTGGCTCGACCAATGGCACTGGTGCCGGCGCCAATATGGCGAGCAACTCTTACCGGAAGAGTGGCTTGCCTATGCCTGGGTGCAACGCCACCTCGGCCAACGCGACAAGGCCTGGCAGATCCAGCAGAGCTTGCAGGCTCAAGCGCAGGCCCAAGGTAACCGCCGCCTGCTGCTCGACGCACTGCTGCTCGACGCTGCCCTGCTACAGGACCGTGGCGTCCGCGACGACGCCCTGCCCAGCCTCGAACAGGCGCTGCAACTGGCCTGCACCTACGGCTTCGGCCAACTGCTGCAGTACGAAGGTGACGCCTGCCTGGAGTCCCTGCGCCAACTGCTGCTGCCCCAGGTGCGCGAACGCCTGGGCCTGAAGGCCCCAGCGCCCTCGCGCGAGCAACTGAATGCCCTGTTCCGGCCATTGCTGGCAAACAAGGAAAACGCGCAAAGCGCCCTGATCGTGCCGCTCTCGCGCCGTGAGCTGGAAGTGTTGCAGCGCATGGCCCGCGGGCAGAGCAACGGGCAGATCGCCGAGGCGATGTTCATCAGCCTGAGCACGGTCAAGACCCACATCAACAACCTGTTCCGCAAGCTCGACGTGGCCGACCGCGACAGCGCCCTGTGTTCGGCGCGCGAACTGCAACTGCTGGGCTGACCTCCACCTGGCCCTCGCCGCGATTCCACCCGCCATTCCACCCGGGGGGTGGACGCGGTGCCCGGGCCTGCCTGTTACAACATGCCGAGTCCACCCAGCCAGGAGTTCGGCATGCCCAGCTACACCGCCCCATTGCGCGATATCACCTTTGTTGCCCAGGAGCTGCTCGGCCTGAGCTGCCACTACCAACAACTGACTGGCTGTGAAGCCCCGGACGCGGCTACCTTCGCGGCCATCGTCGAAGAAGGCGCCAAATTCGCCGAGCAGCAGCTGGCCCCGCTCAACGCCGTGGGCGACCAGCACGGCTGCCAGTGGCATGACGGCAAGGTCACCACCCCGCCCGGCTTTGCCGATGCCTACAAACGCTTCGCCGACAACGGCTGGCTTGGCCTGGACAAGGACCCGGCCTTCGGTGGCCAGGGCCTGCCGCCGTCGCTGGGGTTCGTCAACTACGAGATGGTGTGCAGCGCCAACCACGCCTGGGGCATGTACGGCAACCTCGCCGGGGGCGCCATCAGTACCCTCAGCGAGCACGCTGACGAAGCCCTGCAGCAGCGCTTGCTGCCACCGATGATCGCCGGTCGCTGGGGCGGCACCATGTGCCTGACCGAGGCCCACTGCGGTTCGGACCTTGGCCTGCTGCGCACCAGCGCCAGGCCCCAGGCCGACGGCAGCTACCAGGTCAGCGGCAGCAAGATGTTCATCTCTGCCGGTGAACACGACATGACCGAGAACATCATCCACCTGGTGCTGGCGCGCATCGAAGGCGCGCCCGCGGGGGTCAAAGGCATTTCGCTGTTCGCCGTGCCGAAGATCCAGGTCGATGCCCAAGGCCAGCTTGGCGCGCCCAACGGCGTGAGCTGCGGCTCCATCGAACACAAGATGGGCATCCACGGCAACGCTACCTGCGTGCTCAACTTCGATAGCGCCACAGGCTACCTGCTGGGCGAGGCCAACCGTGGCCTGAACGCCATGTTCACCTACATCAACGAGTCGCGCCTAGCGGTGTCCCAGCAGGCCCAGGCCCACGCCGAAGCGTCGTTCCAGGGTGCCTTGGCCTATGCCCGCGACCGCGTGCAGATGCGCGCCACGCCACGCCTGCGCAGTGACCAGCCAGCCGACCCGATCATCGGCCATGCGGATGTGCGGCGCATGCTGCTAACCCAGAAGGCCTATGCCGAAGGCGGCCGCATGCTCGCCTACACCTGCGCCAAGGGCGTCGACCAGCTGCACCACGGCGCCAGCGCCGGCGTGCGCGAGCCTGCGGCGCGCCGCCTGGCGTTGCTCACGCCCATTGCAAAAGGTTTCCTCACAGAAACTGGCAACGAGGCCGCGCAACTGGGCATCCAGGTATTCGGTGGCCACGGCTACATCCGCGAGTGGGGTATGGAGCAGATCGCGCGCGACGTGCGCATCACCGCGATCTACGAAGGCACCAACACCATTCAGGGCCTCGACCTGTTGACCCGCAAGGTGCTGGCCGATGGCGGCGAGGCCTTGGCCGAACTGCTCGGTGAAATCGAAGACTTCACCCAGAGCACCAACGCTCCGGCCCACCTGGCCCAGGCCCTGCTCAAGCAAGTGGTTGCCTGGCGCGAAGTCAGTGCCTGGCTGCGTGACGCCAGCGCAACCGATGCCAACCTGATCGGCGCCAGCGCCTACGACTACCTGATGCTCAGCGGTTACACGCTGCTTGGCTACCTCTGGCTGCGCGCTGCGTGCGTGGCCGAACGGGCACTGGCCGCCGGCAGCGACGAGGTTGCGTTCTACCAGGGCAAGCGCGAGACCGCGCGCTTCTACCTGCAGCGCCTTCTTCCACGCGCCAACCTGCATGAAACACTGATTCGCACCGGCAGCGACAACCTGATGGACATCAGCGAGGCAGCATTCGCCCGCTGATACCACCGAGAAGGTGATCGCTGGTTGATAACTCTCCAATTTAGCGACTTCCCTGTGGGAGCGGGTTTACCCGCGAACACCGGCACAGCCGGTGCCATGCACCGCGTTGGATTATTCGCGGGTAAACCTGCCCCTCACACCCGACCCAATAACAAGAAGGTTCCCTCCCATGCAGCTGATCGACTATCGCCGCGAAAACCAACTGGCTCTGATCGGCCTGCGCCACGCGCCGGTCAACGCCCTTGGCCATGACTTGCGCCAGGCACTGATGCACGCCTGCAGCCAGGCAGCTGCTGACCCCGAAGTGAAGGCCATCATCCTGCACGGTCAGCAACTACCGTTCAGTGCCGGTGCCGACATCAGCGAGTTCGGCAGCCCACGCACTTGGGGGGAACCTACACTGCCCCAACTCCTCGATGCCCTGACCCGCATCGAAAAACCCCTGATTGCCGCCATCGACGGGGTGGCCCTGGGCGGCGGTTTGGAACTGGCCCTGGCTTGCAGCCATCGTCTGGCTACCGCCACCGCACGCCTGGGGCTGCCCGAAGTCCGCCTGGGCCTGCTGCCCGGTGCTGGCGGCACCCAGCGCCTGCCGCGCCTTATCGGCGTGGCCCCGGCGCTGGAGATGATGCTCAGCGGCGACCCGATCGATGCCCGCCAGGGCCTTGCCCTGGGTCTGATCGACCGCCTGGTCGAAAGCGGGCAGGACTTGCTCGAAGCAGCCTGCACTTTGGCTCGCGAGCAACTGGCCCAACCGGCCCTGCCAAGCGCCCCTGCAACACCTTTGGCCGCTGGCCTGGAAAGCGACTTCTTCGCCAGCCGCGAGGCACAACTGATCGCCCGTAAGCCCGGCCAGAACGCGCCCCTGCGCGTGCTCGCCGCGGTCCGCGCCGCCTGCGAGATGCCCCTGGCCGAGGGCCTGGCCCGCGAGCAGGTACTGTTCCGCGAAGCCCTGCAAGACCCACAGGCCACCGCCCTGCGCCACCAGTTCTTCGCCGAGCGCGAGGCGCTGCGCGTACCCGGCATCGACGCCAGCACGGTGCTGCGCAGCATTGACCGGGTGGCAGTGATCGGCGCCGGCACCATGGGCGCCGGCATCGCCATGAACTTTATCAACGCCGGTATCCCGGTGCGCCTGCTGGAGCTCAAGCCCGAAGCGCTGGACCGGGGCCTGGCGCAGATCCGCAAGACCTACGAAGGCAGCATCAAGCGCGGCAAGCTTGGCGCCGGGCAGCTCGAACAACGTATGAACCTGCTGCAAGGCACCCTCGACTACGCCGACCTGGCCGACGCCGACCTGGTGATCGAGGCGGTGTTCGAGGACCTGTCGATCAAACAGCAGGTGTTCCACACCCTGGACCGGGTGTGCAAGCCGGGCGCGATTCTGGCCAGCAACACCTCGACCCTGGACGTCGACCGCATCGCCGCCTGTACCCACCGACCGCAGGACGTGGTCGGCCTGCATTTCTTCAGCCCGGCGAACGTCATGCGCCTGCTCGAAGTGGTACGCGGCCGGCTGACGGCGCCCGACGTGCTGGCCACCACGCTGCAGGTCGCCAAGCGCATCGGCAAATTGCCAGTGGTGTCGGGCGTGTGCTTTGGCTTCATCGGCAACCGCATGCTCGAACCCTATGCCCGCGAAGCCCACCGCCTGGTGCTTGAAGGCGCCTCGCCAGCCCAGGTGGACAAGGTGCTCACCGGCCTGGGCCTGGCCATGGGCGTGTTCGCCATGTACGACCTGGCCGGCATCGATGTCGGCTACCTGGTGCGCCAGGCACGGCGCAGTGAAATCGCCCACGACCCGAGCTACTTCCGCCTGGCCGACGAGCTCTACAGCCTGGGCCGCTACGGCCAGAAGAGCGGGCGCGGGTTCTACCGCTACGAAGGCCGCGAACGCATCGAAGACCCGGAAGTGGAACAGATTGCGGCGCAACTGGCGGCCAGGCTGGGCATCACCCGGCGCACCATCAGCGACGCCGAAATCCACGACCGCTGCCTGTTCATGCTGGTCAACGAGGGCCTGCAGTTGCTCGATGAAGGCATTGCCCTGCGCAGTGGCGACATCGACCTGGTGTGGACCAACGGCTACGGCTTCCCGGCCTGGCGTGGGGGCCCGCTGCACTATGCCCGCGAGCTGGGCCTGGACAACGTGCTGGCGGGCATCGAGCAACAGCGCGAAGCGCTCGGCGCCTATGGCCACATGTGGCTGCAGCCGGCCCCGTTGCTGCGGCGCCTGGCATCCAGTGCGAAGTTGCGCACTGCCGGCCTCTGAGCCGTTCTACCCTGTTCATCAAGGAACCCAGGACATGAAAGAAGCCGTCATTCTCTCCACCGCCCGTACCCCGATCGGCAAGGCCTTTCGCGGCGCGCTGAACAACACCCGCTCGCCGAGCCTGGCCGCGCACGCCATCCAGGCGGCAGTGGCCCGCGCCGGCATCGCCGGTGATGAAATCGAAGACCTGGTAATGGGTACCGCGATGCCCTCCGGCACCGCTGGCTGGAACCTGGGCCGCATGAGCGCGCTGGCCGCCGGCCTGCCGGTGTCGGTAAGCGGCCAGACCCTGGACCGCCAGTGCGCCTCCGGGCTGATGGCAATCGCTACCGCCGCCAAACAGATCATGGTCGATGGCATGCAGGTGACCGTCGGCGCCGGCCAGGAAAACATCAGCGCGGTACAGGCGCGCAACCTGGAATGGGCATTGGCCGAGCAGGACAGCAGCGTGATCCAACGTGTCCCACACGCCTACATGCCGATGCTGCAGACCGCCGAGCACGTGGCCAAGCGCTATGGCATCAGCCGCGACGCCCAGGATGCCTACGCCCTGCAGTCACAGCTGCGCACCGCCGCCGCCCAGCGCAACGGGCTGTTCGAGGCCGAGATCGTGCCCGTGACAGCGCAGCAGTTGATCAAAGACAAGCAGACCGGCGAGGTCAGTTACCGCGAGGTGACCCTGGCGCAGGACGAAGGCAACCGCCCGCAGACACGCCTGGAAGACCTGACCGGCTTGAAACCCGTGCTCGAAGGCGGCTGCATCACCGCCGGCAATGCCAGCCAGCTTTCCGACGGTGCCAGCGCCTGCGTACTGATGGACGCGCGCCTGGCCGAGCAGCGCAATCTTGAGCCGCTGGGCCTGTACCGGGGTATCGGGGTGGCCGGCCTGGCCCCGGAAGAGATGGGCATTGGCCCGGTGTACGCTGTGCCGCGCCTGCTCAAGCAGTATGGGCTGAAGGTGGACGACATCGGCCTGTGGGAACTCAACGAAGCGTTCGCCTGCCAGGTGCTGTACTGCCGCGACAAGCTGGGCATCGACCCCGCGCGGCTGAACGTCAACGGCGGCGCCATCGCCATCGGCCACCCCTATGGCATGAGCGGCGCAAGGATGGTCGGGCATGCCTTGCTCGAAGGCAAACGGCGCGGGGTGCGCTTCGTGGTGGTGACCATGTGCGTGGGGGGTGGCATGGGTGCCGCCGGCCTGTTCGAAGTACTTTGACCAAGGGCAGACAGCATGCTTGCAAATACATTTTCCCTGGCTGGTAAGACCGTGCTGGTCACCGGGGCCTCCAGCGGCCTGGGCTCGCATTTCGCACGCCTGGCCCAGGCTGCTGGCGCCCGGGTGGTGCTGGCAGCGCGCCGGGTCGAGCGCCTGCAGGTGCTGGCCGAAGCACTGCAGGCCAACGGCGGTGAAGCACTTGCCGTGGCACTGGACGTGACCCGCCGCGACAGCGTCGAACAGGCCTTCGACCAAGCCGAGGCACGCTTTGGCGTGGTTGACGTGATCATCAACAATGCCGGTATCGGCGACCCCGGGCGCTTTCTCGATATGAGGGAGCAGGACTGGCAACGCATGCTCTCGACCAACCTCGACGGTGTGTTTCATGTTGCCCAGTGCGCAGCCCAGCGCCTGGTCAAGGCCGGGCAGCCAGGCAGCATCGTCAACATCGCCTCGATCCTCGGCCTGCGGGTCGGCAGCGGCCTGAGCCACTACTGCACGGCCAAGGCCGCCGTGGTGCAACTGACCAAGTCCATGGCACTGGAGCTGGCCCGCTACCGGATCCGCGTCAATGCCATTGCGCCAGGCTACTTCAGGACCGAGATGAACGAAGACTACTTCGACAGCGAGGACGGCCAGGGCTACATCAAAAACCACGTGCCGATGCGCCGCCTGGGGCAACTGCACGAGCTGGACGGGCCTTTGCTGTTGCTGGCCAGTGATGCCGGTGCATTCATGACCGGCAGCATCGTGGCCGTGGATGGCGGGCACCTGGTAAACCCTCTGTGATGCCCCAATTGCTGTAGACAAGGAGCCTGTATGCCCGTCACCGCTTACCTGCCCCGCGTGGTTGCGCTGGTTACCCACCTGCATCGCCCCGCCGCCCCCAGCCGCATGGCGCAATTGATCGAGCAAGTAAGCGCCGACTACCGGCAACAAGCCCGTATAGAGGTCATCGAAACCACCCTGGCCGACCTGCTGCCACTGGCGCGCGAGCTGGAAAGCCATCAGCAGGCAGACGTCATTTTGTGCTCCGGGGCTGCCGCCGATTACTTGCGGCAGCACCTGAGTACCTCGGTGCGGACCCTGCACCTGGGCGAATTCGACCTGATCCGTGCCCTGATGCTGGCCCGCGACCGGGCCAGCCGGGTGGGTATCCTCAGTTTCGGCCAGCCGTATCCGGAACTGGCGGCGATGCAGGCGCTGTTCACCCTGCAGATTCGCGAGCACACCTACACCAGCCTGGAGCAGGCCCGGGATCAGGTCGAACGCTTGGTCGCGGATGGCTTCGAGGTGATCATCGGCTCGCCAACGGTATGCCAGTTGGCCGACGCAGCAGGTGCCCAAGGGGTGCTGGCGCTGGATGCCGAAAGCCTGCGCCATACATTCGACAGCCTGGTGACCCTGAGTGCCAAGGCTGATGGCGCCCCCACACGCCGCCTGCCAAGGCGCAGCCGTGAACAGCCCGAGAAGCGCCCGTTCAAGGCGCGCCATCGCTTCGAGCAACTGCTCGGTGACGCGCCGGCATTTCGCGCCATCCTGAGCCTGGCTCAGCGCTACGCAAAGGCCGACGCCACGGTGCTGATCACCGGAGAAAGCGGTACCGGCAAGGAGTTGCTGGCGCAAAGCATGCACCATGCCAGCCCGCGCCAACAGGGGCCGTTCGTGGCGATCAACTGTGCGGCGCTGCCCGAGTCGCTGCTTGAAAGTGAACTGTTCGGCTACGAGGACGGTGCCTTCACCGGTTCGCGCAAAGGCGGCAAGCCCGGCCTGATCGAGCTGGCGCACACCGGCACTTTGTTCCTCGACGAGATAGGCGACATGCCGGTGGCGCTGCAGACCCGCCTGCTGCGTGTGTTGCAAGAGCGCGAGGTGCTGCGTTTGGGCGCCTGCGAGCCGAAGGCAGTAGATATCCGGGTGATTGCCGCTACCCATTGCGACCTGCCCGCGCGTATCGCCGACCAGCGCTTTCGCCAAGACCTGTATTACCGCCTGAACATCCTGCGCCTGGCCGTACCACCGCTACGCGAGCGGATTGCAGACATCTTGCCGCTGTTCAATGCCCTGCTTGCGCGCCACTGCCGTGCCAGTGGCTTGCCGTCTTCAAGTGACGAACACGTGGGACACCTTCTGCCATTGATGCTGCGACACCCTTGGCCCGGCAACATACGTGAGCTGGAGAACATCGCCGAGCGCGCGGCCTTGTGCCTGAGTACGCAGGAGCACGATGACGAGTTCGACCTGGCCACGTTGTTCCCGGAGTTCTTCGAGGCCGGCGTGGCTGCAGCGCCGAAGCGGCCCCTTGCCGCCACCGACAACCTGCGTAGCTTGGGCAAAGCAGCCGAAACGGCCCATGCGCGTCAGGTGCTGGACGGCTGCGACGGCGACATGGGCGAGGCCGCACGGCGCCTGGGGGTCAGCCGCAGTACCGTCTGGCGGCGGGTACGCATGTTGGCCTGAGCGGTCGTGGTTCCGGTTTGCATCCTGCGCGTGGGCTCCTACAGTTTGAACGTAGCAACGCTGACGAGCACCCAGATGCGCAGCAATGAAGAAAGCGGCGCCGTTAATGCCAGCCGAACCTTGCCAAAGATCCCGCGCAGTGTCTGGGCGCTGGGCTTCGTGTCGATGTTCATGGACATTTCCTCGGAGATGATCCACGCCCTGCTGCCACTTTACATGGTCACCGTGCTCGGCACCTCGGTGGTGGCGGTGGGCGTTATCGAAGGTATCGCCGAGGCAACCGCGTCGATCACCAAAGTGTTTTCCGGTGCGCTCAGCGACCGGCTGGGCAAGCGCAAACTGCTGACCGTGCTCGGCTATGGCCTGGGCGCGCTGACCAAGCCGGTATTCCCCATGGCCTCCGGGCTGGAGTGGCTGATCGCAGCACGTTTCGTCGACCGGGTCGGCAAAGGCATCCGAGGGGCGCCGCGTGATGCGCTGGTGGCTGATGTCACGCCCCCCGCGTTGCGTGGTGCAGCCTTTGGCCTGCGTCAGGCGCTGGATACGGTTGGCGCTTTCCTCGGGCCATTGCTGGCGATCGTGCTGATGTGGCTGACCGCGAGCCACTTCCAGATGGTGTTCTGGGTGTCGGTGATCCCGGCGTTCGTGGCGGTGTACATCCTCATCGCCTTCGTGCGCGAACCTGAAGCGCCGGCCAGCACACGGCCCGTGCGCGCACCGCTGGCGGTGCACGAACTGGTGCGCCTGGGCCCCGCCTACTGGCGGTTGATCGGCCTGGCGACCGTATTCACCCTCGCCCGCTTCAGCGAAGCCTTCCTGCTACTGCGCGCTCAGGACATGGGCCTGGCACCAATGTGGGCGCCGGCGGTGCTGGTGCTGATGGCGCTGGCCTACTCGGTGTCCGCGTACCCTGCCGGGGTGCTGTCGGACCGCCTGGGGCGCCGCGGCGTGCTGATGACGGGGCTGGGGATGCTGATCGCCGCCGACCTGTTGCTGGCCCTGCTGCCTGGCTGGGCGGGGTTGGCCCTGGGGGTTGCCGCCTGGGGTCTGCACCTGGGCTTCACCCAAGGCATCTTCGCGGCCATGATCGCCGACAGCGCACCCGCCAACCTGCGCGGGACCGCCTTCGGCCTGTTCAACCTGCTGACCGGGGTAGCACTGCTGGCGGCCAGCGTGGTGGCAGGGTTGTTGTGGGATGGTGCGGGGTTCCAGGCAACCTTCCTGGTCGGTGCAGGGCTTGCCAGCACCACCCTGGTGGGGGTGATGCTGTTACGTTGAGCACACCGGACTACGCCAACGCCGGTTCCTGCTTGAGCAACGACCAGCCCCCGTGCCCATCCACCTCCAGCCGGTGAGTATGGAACCCCGCCAGTGTGCTGCGATGGCCAACACTGACCAGCAGCGCGCCCGGCATTTCCGTGCGCAACATTGAATACAGGGCGTGCTCTAGCCCTTCGTCCATTGCCGAGGTGGACTCGTCAAGGAACACTACCTGGGGCCGGTTGAACAGAACCCGGGCGAACGCCAGGCGCTGCTGCTCGCCCACCGAAAGAATGTGCGACCAGTCACAACTGACCTCCAGCCGATCGGCCAGATGAGCCAGATTGACCTGGCGCAGGGCCTGCCGCATCCGGCCTTCGTCCTCGGCCTTGCTGGCTGCCGGGTAGGCGATGACCGTCCGCAAGTCGCCCAACGGCAGGTAGGGACGCTGCGACAAGAACAACGCCTGATGGCCTAGCGGGCGCTTGACCTCACCTGCAGCGTACGGCCAAAGGCCCGCCAACGCTCGCAGCAGGGTAGTTTTGCCGCTGCCCGACGGCCCCTTGATCAACAGTGCCTGGCCGGCGTGCAGGCTCAGGCCAAGATCAGTGACAAGGGGATGCCCGTCCGGGCGCAGCACCTGCAGATCCGTGATTTCCAGCGAATGTTCCTGAGCCTCGGTGGTAATACGCGGCAAAGCGCTTGCCTGCTCGTTGGCATCGAGAAAACCGGTCAGGCGGTCGAGGGTCGCCCGATATTGAGCGAACGCGTCGTAAGATTCGCGGAAGAACGACAACGAATCTTGTACCTGGCCAAAGGCCTGGGCTGTCTGCATCACGTCTCCCAACTTGATCGCACCGCTGAAAAAGCGTGGTGCCTGGAGGATAAACGGGAACACCACGGCAACCTGGCTAACCCCCAGGTTGAAGCCACTGAATTTCAGGTTCCGGAACACCAGCGCCCAGGCATTGACGATCAAGGCACCAAAGCGGCCCAGCAACGTGCCCCGCTCTACCAAGGCGCCTTGGTAGAAGGCAATGTTCTCGGCATTCTCGCGCAGGCGCATCAGGGCGTAACGGAAGTTGGCGGTGAGCTTCTCGTTAAGAAAGTTCAGGCGGATCAACGGGCGCCCCAGGCGGAAGGCAATCCAGGTGGCAACGATGACATACAGGTACACGGCAAACACCATCGCGCGGGGGACTTCCACACCGGCAACCGCCAGCGGTGCCGACAGCGACCAGAGGATCCCGGTGAACGCCACCAGCGACACCAGCGCACTGACTGCGCCCAGGGCCAGGGTTACCGAGTTGGTGACAAATGCATTGGCATCCAGCTCTATACGCTGGTCAGGGTTGTCCACCGGCTCGGCGAGAAACTGACCCCGGTAGTAGGCATCGCCATGCATCCAGTCGTTTGTCAGCCGCTTGGTGAGCCAGACCCGCCACTGAATACTGAATGCCTGGGTTACATAAAAGGTGAACAGCGAGCGCAGCACATGGATGGTGGCCAACACGGCAAAGACGCCGAGCATGTACCAGAAAGCGGCCTGGTCAAGGCCCTGCAAGGCGCTGTAGAAGCCGTTGTACCAAAACGAGAACAGCACGTTCAGGCGTACCGAGAACAGCGTCAACACCAGCAGCAGCGCAAACACTAACAGTGGCCGCCAACTGCGCCTGAAATTGAAATAGGGCCCGGCAAGTTGCCAGAACTGGCTGCCCCAGCGCGTGCAACGTACAGCCAGGGTCGCGGCAGCGGTAAAGCAAACAAGCGTGATGAACGAGGCGATTGCCAGCCAGCTCAGGCTCTCCTGCAGGGCCTGGTGCCAGTTCATGTCCATGGTGGGTATCCGTGCTGAGTATTTCCGCGAGCGTAGCATTGCCCTACGGTTCATCAGGCATAGATGACGCACATTTCATGATCCTGACCTGTTGCCGCGGCCCCTGTAGGAGCAGCCTTGTGCTGCGAAGAGGCCATTGCAGGCGAAGATAATCTTTAGCTTTACCGGCCTCTTCGCAGCGCAAGGCTGCTCCTACAGGGCTTCGGGCAGGGCCGGATTTTTTTCGCCCA